>NZ_BAWO01000061.1 GCF_000632715.1 Parageobacillus caldoxylosilyticus NBRC 107762
ACAATAAAAACATGTGATTTGTCTAGTCACTTTCGCTTCCTTCGCCATACAGTGCTAATAAGGAAAACGAAAAGGGAGGGCAGTGCGATGGCTGATCACGAAGAGCAAAAGCAGCAGGACAGACCGCTAGACCGTTTTTCCCGCTTAATGTTTGGTCCCTTTCCTCCGTCTCGCCAGTCAAACGATGGAGCATCTATACAAAATGAGGCCCCTTCACAGCAAGGCCTTGATTTTATGCAGCTTCTCCAAAATATTGATACACTCGTCGCCTCGTTTGATCAATTAAAGCCGTTAATGAAAAAAATCACTTCCTTTGTCGACATGCTCAAAAAATAAAAAGCGCCGCCTGCAATAACGTGTTCGGGTTTGAAGTACAAAAAGATATTTAACAATCTAATTTTAAGACCAATTCGCATAGGAATTGGTCTTTTTATTTTTATTGTTTTATTATAAAATCGCAACTAAATTAGCATACCAATTAACAGAATAATAATAATTATTGTCACCGATAAAATGGATGTGTCAACATGATCATCGGATAACAATATACGGTCTCATCATCTCATAATCCTCGTGCTCCAAGATATGACAGTGCCATACATACAACCCTGTATAAGGACCAAACTTCATGATAATTCGAGTTACCTGGTTAGGATTAGCTCTTACTGTATCCTTCCATCCCCGCTCTTGTGGTTCGGGAGGAATCGCCGGACCCGTATAATGGATAATTCTCTCCTTTTTATACTTTTCTACATCGAAATCTCTCCGGTCTAATATTTGAAAATTAATTAAGTGAAGATGAATAGGGTGTGTATCCTCAGTTAAGTTAATTAGATACCATATTTCGGTTGATCCCAATTTGGGATTTTCTGTTATAGGGTCATCCCACCGTTTATTATCCAATAGCATGAGTTTACGACCGTACTTATCCACATTATCGTTTAATGTTAGGTATCGTATCTTTGAAGCTAACTGTTCTTTTATTTTTGGAAGAGGCCCCATATAAGACGGTATAACACTCGTATCAATATTTGAAAGAGGAAGAGTCACTCTAAACTGCATCACAGTACTTGTATTTTCATCTGGCGGATCTCCGGTTGGAAAAGGAGCGGGGGCATCATTTGTCATGATGATATTCTTTCCCTCAAGATTGGTAAAATCAATGATTACATCTGCCCGTTCCGCAGGTGCCAACGTGATTTCTTTGACTCCTATCGGGTATTCCATCAATCCTCCATCCGTCCCGATTTGATAAAAAAGTTGTCCCGAATCAAGCTTTAGCCTATAAAAACGGGTATTAGAGGCATTTAGCAGCCTGAATCGATATTTACGGGGTTCCACTTTTAGATACGGCCATACTTTTCCGTTCACCAAGATGGTATCCCCAATAAATTCAGGAACTATCGACGTTTCTAATTCCGGGATTGGTTTTTCTGGTTGTTTCGGATAATAAAGAGAACCATCTTTATTAAAAGTCTTGTCCTGTATCATAAGAGGGATATCATATTTCCCACTTGGCAAATTCAATAAACGTTCCCGATGATCTCTGATAATATAGAAACCCGCCAATCCAGCATACACATTGAGCCTCGTGATACCAATCGCATGGTCATGATACCAGAGGGTGCAAGCTCGATCGTAATTATCATATCGATATATTTGCTTTCTAAAATATGGACCGACTTGTTTGAATCCCTTTGTAAACCAAGCATCCGGGTAGCCATCGCTTTCCCATTCAACACTAGCGCCATGTACGTGTACCACCGTTCGTACTTCCGGTACATCCACATGGGCACCATGCACCGTATAGTCTACTGGCAAAAGATGCTTATCTGGAAGATTGTTGATCCATTTAATAAACACTTTTTCTCCGCTCTCTACTTCAATTGTAGGTCCTGGATAGCTGCCTTCATAGCCCCATACAGTTGTATCATTTAACTCGCTATGGAGTGATTGCTTAAATTCCGTCATATTCACTTCATAATAAGTATAAAACTGATCTTTCCATCGAGGATTTAAAATAGGGGGAATGGGGAGTTCATCTACAAATTTAGAGAGAATCATATTTCCACTCCTTTATTACCCTGATGATGATAATGACCTTCTTTTCTAAAGGTTATCAATATTACAAGCCCTGTATGACAAATGGAAATGGTTTTTGCGGTTGACAAACAGTGCGATTGCGCGAGAAAATCAAAGAAAACAAAAGAGAAGTCGGGCGCTGTACACATAGTGCGTACCATTGGAATAGGCGCTTGTTCAACGAACAGGCGCATTAGTTCAACATAACATAAGATTAAAGCAAAAAGGCATTGTTTTTCCTAACAATGCCTTTTTGCTGCGAATGATAATGTTTTTTGCCGCTAATTACATAACCATTTACCAAACGAATAGTTATGCTAATTTATATTTTGTACCCCTAATCCGTATCCGTTACGCCTGCAAGCGCTTTTTGTTTTTTATCCACCAAAATAATTCCTCTATCGTGTCTAGAGAAGATAGAGGAATTTACGGGAGCTCGTTATATTTCCTGAAAAATTTAATAATTTCCTGTGCCAATTGGTAGTTCTTTTCCGGTAAGTAATAAACAACAAGAACACGATCGTTCATCGCTTTCATCCATTGCTCATACTTGCGGCAATGAAGCGACGATGGATAATGGGTCACTCCTGATAATTGCCATATTTTAACCGGAACTTGGTGTGGGATGAGAAGCAGCGAAGGAACTGCTTTTTCGACGTTTGCTTCTTCTATGTCATAGGCAAGCGCAATCTCCTTTACCATGCGCTTATAAAAAAATTGATTTTCCTTTTCATATTCGAGCTGGGCGCGCAAATCGAGACAAGGGGTTAACATCACAACCGCACGGATTTGTTTCGGCATCGCTTCAAGAAGCTGCAAAGCAACGAGCGCTCCCATTCCTTCGGCAAGAATGTAAATGCGATTGTTTAAAATTTCACTTTTCAATACGTAGTAAATCAGCTGCTTCGCTAGACGTACCGCTTTGGAGCTTCCCCAATGCCGGCCATACAGATGAGAGTAAAATACTGTGTAACCATATTCGAGCATCTGATCAAGAAGATTGCGGCGACCTTTATGCTCGATCCAAAAACTTGTATGCTCGTTTACAAAATGGTTCGTATCACCAATAATAAAGAGAGCAAATCCATTTGGGCGTTCCGGCAGATGAATAATGCACCATTGGTCATCGAGCTGAAAAAACCGTTGTTGAACCGTCATATGGATATTCACCCTTGTTTTACGATGCATAATTGTACAGTATACCATATGCGGCGCATAATAAAACGTATGGGTATATGCCTAATGAGCAAGTTGTGGTAAGATAAGAAAAGGAATTTGAAATGATGGGAGGAATAAGAAGATGCGGCTGTTTTGGACGTTTTTCTGGACGTTTCTGTTAGTGCAGATGGCTACCTATGTAATGGGATCCATGCAAGGAATCACCTATAATTTTTCTACCGGAGCCTTACTGGGCGTCATTGTGACCGTTCTCATCTTTATTGTCGCCAGTCTGATTCCGGATGAGCCGGTAGAACATCACCATCATTAATCACTTGCATCATAACAAAAGGCTGTCCAAATCGTGGACAGCCTTTTGTTATGATTGCGTTTTTATCACAATTTGCCCGTTTTCATAATCGACCACTACCGTACTGTAATCTTTCACCCGTCCAGCAATGATTTCTTTCGCCAGCGGGGTTTCAATTTGCTTTTGCATAAACCGTTTCAACGGCCGCGCTCCGTAAACCGGGTCAAATCCAGATTCAGCGATATATTCTTTTGCCTTATCTGTCAAAGAAAGCGAAATATGGCGGTCGCTGAGCCGTTTGGATAATTCGTTGGCAAATTTCGAGACAATTCCTTTTATTTCATTCATCGTCAGCGGCTTAAACAAAACAATATCATCGATGCGGTTTAAAAATTCCGGACGGAAATGGGCACGCAGCTGCTGCAAGACTTGTTCGCGCGTTTCTTCTTTAATTTCCCCGCCTTCCGTCACCCCTTCTAGCAGCAGGTGGGAGCCGATATTGGACGTCATAATCACAACCGTGTTTTTAAAATCAACGGTGCGCCCTTGCGAATCAGTAATCCGCCCGTCATCGAGCATTTGCAGCAAAATATTGAACACTTCTGGATGCGCTTTTTCGATTTCGTCTAATAAGATGACGGAATACGGTTTGCGCCGCACCGCTTCGGTCAGCTGCCCGCCTTCTTCATAGCCGACATAGCCTGGAGGAGCGCCGATTAAGCGGGAAACGGCATGTTTTTCCATATACTCGGACATATCGATGCGAATCATTTGTTCTTCGCTGTCAAATAATGCTTGTGCCAACGTTTTCGCCAATTCTGTCTTTCCGACGCCGGTCGGTCCTAAAAAGATAAACGAACCGATCGGACGGTTTGGATCTTTAATGCCGGCACGCGCCCGCAGCACCGCATCAGCCACTAGTTCCACCGCTTCGTCCTGTCCGATGACCCGTTCATGCAACAGTTCATGCAAGCGCAGCAGCTTTTCCCGTTCTCCTTCGACAAGCCTTGTCAACGGAATTCCCGTCCAGCGCGAAACGATTTCGGCGATTTCCTCTTCTGTTACTTCCTCGCGAAGCAGCCTTCCCTCATTATTTTCGTTCATTTCTTGTTCTAGCTGCTTTAATTGTTTCTCAAGCTGCGGAATGCGGCCGTGGCGGAGTTCCGCTGCTTTGTTCAAATCATATTCATTTTCTGCTTCTTCTAACTCACGCTTTGCTTTTTCCAGCGCCTCGCGCACATCGCGCACACGCCCAATTGCTGCTTTTTCCTGCTGCCATTGCGCTTTCATGCTGTTTGCCTTTTCCCGTAAATCCGCAAGTTCCTTTGTGAGCGCTTCAAGGCGTTCTTTGCTCGCCTCATCCGTTTCTTTTCGCAGCGCCGCTTCTTCGATTTCCAGCTGCATAACGCGGCGCATCACTTCATCCAACTCCGACGGCATCGAGTCCATTTCCGTACGAATCGTCGCGCACGCCTCATCAACTAAGTCAATCGCTTTATCCGGCAAAAAGCGGTCAGAAATGTAGCGGTCTGCCAATGTCGCGGCGGCAACGAGAGCACGGTCATGAATTTTTACGCCATGATGGACCTCAAACCGCTCTTTTAAGCCGCGCAAAATCGAAATCGTATCTTCCACGCTCGGTTCTTCGACAAGCACTTGCTGGAAGCGGCGTTCGAGCGCCGGATCTTTTTCGATATATTGCCGGTATTCATCCAGTGTCGTCGCACCGATGCAGTGCAGCTCCCCGCGCGCCAGCATCGGTTTCAGCATATTGCCGGCATCCATTGCGCCTTCCGCCCTGCCGGCGCCGACAATCGTATGCAATTCATCGATAAATAAAATAATCCGACCTTCACTTTTCTTTATTTCGTTTAACACCGCTTTTAAACGCTCTTCAAATTCGCCGCGGAATTTTGCGCCCGCGACAAGTGAGCTCATATCTAACGCAAAAATCGTTTTGTCCTTTAATCCTTCGGGAACGTCTTTGCGGACAATGCGCTGCGCTAAGCCTTCGACAATTGCCGTTTTTCCGACCCCCGGTTCACCGATTAATACCGGATTGTTTTTGGTTTTCCGCGATAAAATGCGAATAACGCGGCGAATTTCGCTGTCGCGGCCGATCACCGGATCGATTTTTCCCGCTTTCACTTCCGCGACTAAATCGCGTCCATATTTTTTTAACGCTTCGTATGTAGCTTCTGGCGTCGGACTTGTCACGCGCTGATTCCCCCTTATTTCCACCAATACTTTCCATAATGAAGAACGATGAATGCCGTAGCGGCGAAAAAGCTCACCGATATCATCCGTTTCTGATGCCATTGCAAGCAGCAAATGCTCTACGGAAATATATTCATCTTGCATCGTTTTCGCTTCTTTTTCTGCATTCGTCAAGACCTTCTGCAGCCGTGAAGACAAATAAACGTTTTCTGCCCCCGCTCCTAGCACTTCCGGCTTTTTCTTTAACAACACTTGCAGTTCATGAATGAATGCATCTATATTAACACGCAACAGTGTGAATATTCTTTTGGCAAGTCCTTCTTCTTGCTGCAATAAGGCCAGCAGCAAATGTTCGACATCGAGCTGCTGATGGTGATGTTTCACAGCAGTCGACTGGGCCGTCATCAAAGCCTCTTGCACTTTTTCGGTAAATTTTTGAATATCCACACTGACTTCCCTCCTTTTTGACCTTCTTTGACCTTTATGTATATTATAGCGGATGCTTGCTTGTTATTTCAAATAGAAAGCCACTCCTTGACCGGAATGGCTTTATGGAGGGTAAAAATCCATCACGAAAACGTTCTTTTTTATCCCTTTAACGTTTAGCAACTAATAGCGACGCCGATTTTTCTCGGCTTATTGTCGTTACGGTTTGCGCATATACGTCCAATGACGATTATGATTCGATGTTTCCGGAAACGTATCTCCTGCTTTGAGCTTGATTTTTTTCGGGTTCTTGACATTATCTCCTGTCTCGCCAATTTCGATGTATACTCCGTTGTTCGGCGCTTTATCTCCTGGTTGAAAATGGCGTTGTTGGCCCATTGTCGTATTCCCCCTTATTCAGAGTACATTTTTATCATTCCCTCCTCCATGTTTGTTCATAACCAAGCAAATAATGGTGGCATAAAAAACACCGGGCATATTCCCGGTGCTACTTCCTTATAACAAAGAAACTAAAATCGCTTTTTGCACGTGGAGGCGATTGCCTGCCTGCTGAAATACGTATGAATTCGGTCCATCAATCACATCCGCAGTCACTTCTTCACCGCGATGGGCCGGCAGGCAATGCAAAAACATATAATCCGGTTTCGCATGTTTCACTAATTTATCATTGACCTGAAACTCCTGGAATGCAGCAAGACGCTGCTCGCTTTCCTGCTCCTGTCCCATGCTCGTCCATACATCCGTATAAATAACGTCGGCATCGGCGACGGCTTCGATTGGGTCGTGTGTCACCGCGATGGCAGCTCCGCTTTGTTTCCCAATTTGCACGGCTGCATTTACATAAGTTTCTTTCGGTTCATAGCCAGACGGACAAGCAATGGTGCAGTCCATGCCGACCTTGGCAGCGGCAATCATCAGCGCATGAGCGACATTGTTTCCGTCGCCGACATAAGCAAGTTTCAACCCTTTTAACTCCTTCTTTACTTCATAAATCGTCAATAAGTCGGCAAGCGCCTGGCACGGATGATCATCGTCTGTCAATCCATTAATCACCGGAATCGTCGCATATTGAGCAAGCTCCTCCACTTTGCTATGCGCAAACGTACGAATCATAATCGCATCCACATATTGTGACAGCACTCGTGCGGTATCGGCAATCGTTTCGCCGCGTCCGAGCTGCAAATCATTGCTGTTTAAATAAAGCGCGCTTCCACCGAGCTGAATCATGCCGACTTCAAACGATACTCTCGTGCGCGTAGATGGCTTTTCAAAAATCATCGCCAACGTTTTTCCGGTAAGCGGAGTATAAGATTGTCCGGCAAGCTGCTTTTCTTTTAACTGCGCAGCAAGCGCCAGTAAATCATGAATGTCTTCTGCCGAAATATCCATCAATGTTAAAAAATCTTTTCCTTTTAGGGAAACGACTGTGTTCATACGATCACCGCTTTCTCCATTTGTTTTTTCTTTTCAAGCCACTCTTGAACCGATGAAACCGGAAACGGATTTATGCCGATCGCCTGCAAAAAGAGCGCAAACGTCTCGTTTTCGGTAAACACCTTGATTTGGCGGGACAACGCAATGGTTCGATATTCAAAACTTGTTTCATCTTTTTGCAAATCAAAAAACGCCAGCGCTTCTTTTCGTTTCACCCATTCGGAAAACGGCATGTCAGAAACAATGATTAATTGTTTTTCTTTTATTTGCTCAAGCAATGGTTCGGCTATTTCTCCATTTACATAAATTTCCCGCGCCTCACGCTTTTTCGCTAAATACGGATAAAAAGCTTTCGCCGCTGCTTCCTCTTTTGTTGCTGCAATGCTGATTCCTTCACCGGTCGATTTCATTTCCGGACCGACAAGCGGGTCGACGCCCGTCAGCTTATATGTCGAAAAGACGGGATATTTTAGAACAAAGTATGGCAAGTTCGCCAAATGCCACTGTTTTTCATCAACGACTTCGTGCAAGCATTTCCCAAGCAATAATTTTGTCGCAATTTGCGCAAGCGGAATTCCCGTTGTCTTGCTGACAATCGGCACGGTTCGGCTTGCGCGCGGATTGACTTCGAGAACATAGACTTGCCCGTTGGCAATGACATATTGGATGTTCATAATTCCTTTAAATTGCAGCTTTTTCGCGATTTTTGCCGCATAAGTAATAATATTGTTTTGCTCTTCTTTTGTCAGCGTTTGGGCCGGCAGCCATGCATAGCTGTCTCCGGAATGCACCCCTGCTTTTTCGACATGTTCAATAATCGTCGGCAGCAAAATATCGTTTCCATCGGTCACGACATCGACTTCCGCTTCTGTTCCGTCTAAATATGCATCAATCAGCAACGGATACGCAATCATGCCTTGCGCTAACAGCGTTGCCAACTGCTGTTCGTCTTTGACAATAAACATTCCTCTGCCGCCAATCACATAGGAAGGACGAAGCAATATTGGATAGCCGATTTTTTCAGCATTGGCAAGCAGCTCTGTTTCGTTATTGGCCATCATTCCCGGCACGTGCGGAATGTCGAGTTCTTCTAACAGCTGATAAAAACGGTCGCGATCTTCCAACCGGTCAATGATATCGTACGTAACGCCAAGAAGCGGGACATTTGCTTCCTCCAGACCTTTCACTAAATTAATGGCCGTCTGTCCGCCAAATTGAACGATCACTTTATTGATTTGTTCCGCTTCAATGACGTTTAACACGTCTTCCAGCGTCAGCGGTTCAAAATAAAGCCGGTCCGCCACGGCAAAATCGGTACTGACCGTTTCCGGATTGTTGTTCATTAGCACTGTTTCATATCCTTCTTCTTGAAGAGCATAGACGCTATGGACAGAACTGTAGTCAAACTCGATTCCCTGGCCGATACGAATCGGTCCGGCGCCAATAATCAGCACCTTTTCCTTATCGGTTTTTTTCCGTTCGTCCTCGCCGAAATAAGTGGAATAATAATAATCCGTTTCCGAATGAAATTCGGCGGCACACGTATCAACCATTTTATAGGCCGGAAGGATGCCGAGCTGTTTTCGCTTTTCCCTCACGTCTTGCTCCTTCACGCCCCACGCTTCCGCCAAAAATGCATCCGTAAATCCTTTTTCCTTTAAAAAGCGGAACGTCGCTTCGTCAATTTCGTCCAGATTTGTCTCTTTCGCTTTCTTTTCCAATTCGATGAGCTGATAAAACGAATGCAAAAAGAAACGGTCGATTTTCGTCAGCGCATAAACAGTATCGATCGTTTCCCCGCGCCGGAACAGCTCAAGAATAGCAAAGAAACGGCGGTCATCCCTGTTTACAAGCAGCTGCTTCAGTTCGGCTTCTGTTTTTTCGGCAAGCTCCGGCAAATACAGGCCGTTATTTTTGCCTTCTAGTGAATAAACCGCTTTTTGAAACGCACGTTCCATATTGCGGTCGATCGCCATCACTTCTCCCGTCGCCTTCATTTGCGTGCCGAGCTGGCGGTCAGCAAGCGGAAATTTGTCAAACGGCAGGCGCGGAAATTTTACGACGACGTAATCGAGCGCTGGTTCAAAGCTGGCGTACGTCGTTTTCGTCACCGGGTTCAACAATTCCGCCAACGTATAGCCAACGGCCAATTTTGCAGCAATGCGGGCGATCGGATATCCGGTCGCCTTGGAAGCAAGCGCCGAGGAACGGCTGACGCGCGGATTAACTTCAATCAAATAATAGCGCTTGCTGAACGGATCGAGGGCAAATTGAATGTTGCAGCCGCCAATAATGCCAAGTGCAGAAATAATTTTAATCGCCGAGGATCGAAGCATTTGATATTCTTCGTCTGTCAGCGTCTGCGACGGGGCGACGACGATGGAATCGCCCGTATGGATGCCGACAGGATCGACATTTTCCATATTGCAGACGGTAATGCACGTATCAGTATGATCGCGCATCACTTCATATTCAATTTCTTTAAACCCGGCAACGCTCCGTTCAATCAAGCATTGCGTAATCGGACTTTCGGCTAGTCCTTTTTCCACGAGCGCCACAAATTGCTCCATATTTTCGGCAATGCCGCCGCCGGTTCCACCTAGCGTGTATGCAGGACGAATAATGATCGGAAATCCGATTTTTTCGGCAAATGCGACCGCTTCATCGATATTGGTAATAATTTCGCTTTCCGGAACAGGTTCGCCTAATTCATACATCAAGGCGCGAAACGCTTCGCGGTCTTCCCCTCTTTTAATTGCTTCAATCGGCGTTCCGAGCAGTTTCACCCCGTATTTTTCCAAAATTCCCGCTTCATGAAGCTGAAACGCTAAGTTTAATCCTGTCTGTCCGCCGAACGTCGCAAGCAGCCCATCAGGCCGTTCTTTGGCGATCACCGCCTCGACGCTGTCTACTGTCAGCGGCTCAAAGTAAACAGCATCCGCATGAACATCATCGGTCATAATCGTCGCCGGATTATTATTCACTAAAATAACCCGGTATCCTTCTTCTTTTAAGGCAATGCATGCTTGCGTGCCGGAATAATCAAACTCCGCGGCCTGGCCAATGACAATCGGGCCGGATCCGATGATAAGAATCGACTGCAGTGATGTATCTTTAGGCATAGACTTTCTCTCCCTTTACCACTGTTTGTAGAAACTCGTCAAAAATATGATCCGTATCCCCAGGACCTGGGTGCGCTTCCGGATGGTATTGCACCGATAAAATCGGTTTATGGCGGTGCACCATGCCTTCAACAGAACCGTCATTGACATTGGTAAAGCGGATATGAAACGGAGTGTTTGCCAAACTGTCTTTTTTGACAACATAACTATGGTTTTGCGAGGTCATAAACACTTTTTGTTTCACCGCATCAAAGACAGGCTGATTGGCGCCCCGATGTCCGAAACGGAGCTTTTCCGTGTCCCCGCCGTAGGAAAGCGCCACTAGCTGGTGGCCGAGACAAATCGCCAACGTCGGATAACGGTCGATGAGTTGCCGGATGCCGGCTAAATGCGGGGAAAGCTGTTTCGGGTCGCCCGGGCCGTTGGATAAAACGATGCCATCCGGTTTTAGCGATTCGACCGTTTGCGGCGAACTATGATATGGAACGACCGTCACTTTGCATCCGCGTGCGATGAGAGACTGCAAAATCGATTTTTTGTAGCCGAAATCAATTAGCACGAGATGAGGCTGGCCGTCTCCGTACGTTTCGATTTGCGGCGTCGACACATCGCGAACTGGAGATAAATGGTCATCCAACGCGGCGAGCGTACATGATGGCGATACGGTCAGCTTCGCCATCATCGTTCCTTCATTGCGGATTTCTTTCACTAATGCACGCGTATCGACATGGGTTAATAACGGGATGTTCCATTGCTGCAAATATTCTTTCAAGCTATACTTCGCTTCGTAATGATATCCATGGCTGCTCGCCTCATAGACTACGACCGCCTGCACATGCGGACGCTTGCTTTCAAAATCATCGGCATTAATTCCGTAATTTCCGATGAGCGGGTACGTAAACACAATAATTTGATTTTTATAAGAAGGGTCTGTCAATACTTCTTGATAGCCGGTCATGCCGGTGAAAAAGACGATCTCCCCGCTTACCTCCCCATTGGGAAGCGGCGATGCCAATTGTCCTGTGAACGTCTTTCCGTTCGCTAAATGCAAATATGCTTTCATTCATGACACCTCATGATTGAGTTTTTATTTATATGATAGAATTTTTATTCACCCATAAGGATAAAGATGCAGCCGACGATCATTTCGCCGCTGCGACTCCTGCTTTTTGTATTGTTTGTTTCACGATCTGTACTGCTTGATCCAATTGTTCCTTTGTCACGATCAACGGCGGCAGCAAGCGGACGACATTTGGTCCCGCTGACAGGACAAGCAGTCCTTTTTCATGAATGGCTGGAAGCAAATTCGCAATATCCCCGTGGCATTCAATGCCAACTAATAAACCAAGCCCACGTACTTCTTTCACGAACTCCAATTCCTCGAGTGCTTCTTGAAGCTTCGCTAAAAAGTACGTTCCTTTTTCTTGGACATCTTGTAAAAAATCGGGCTGGAAAATAATTTCTAAAGTTGCTTTCGCGGCTGCCATTGCAATCGGATTGCCGCCAAACGTCGAACCGTGCACCCCGGCACTGAACGTATCTTTCAAAAACGCTTTGCCGATCATCGCGCCGACTGGAATGCCGCTGCCCAACCCTTTCGCGGTGGTAATAATATCCGGTTCAATATTAAAATATTGATAGGCAAACGGTTTGCCGGTACGGCCGATGCCGGTTTGCACTTCATCGACAATGAACAGGGCACCGTATTGCTGGCAAAGTTCAGCCGCTTTTTGGAGAAACAATGGCTCCGCCGGTCTGACGCCGCCTTCTCCTTGCACAATTTCCACTAGAACCGCGGCGACCTCTTCGTTCATTTCTTTTTCGAGCGCCTCTACATCGTTAAACGGCAGATGAACAAATTCCGGCAAAAGCGGACCGAATCCTTTATGCACTTTTTCCTGACCGGTCGCCGCCATCGTGGCGAACGTCCGTCCGTGAAACGACTGCTGAAAGGTGATAACTTTATGGCGTCCCGTGTGTTTGCGCGCCAGCTTCAGCGCCGCTTCATTCGCTTCCGCGCCGCTATTGCAGAAAAATACGTAGTCGCCGCAGCTGTTTGCCGTAAGAAGCTGCGCCACTTCTTCTTGCAGCGGAATCGTAAATAAATTGGATACATGCCAAAATTGATTTAGTTGCGCTTCGATCGCTTTTTGCACGGCCGGATGGCGATGACCGAGGTTGCAAACCGCAATTCCAGAAACAAAATCTAAATATTGCTTCCCATTTATATCGGTAATCGTCGCTCCTTCGGCCGATTGCACACAAATGTTCCAACGGTTATATGTCGGAAATAGCGTTCCCATTAATATACCCCCACTTCGCTTTGAATCGTTGTTCCGTACCAATTTCCGTTTTGATAAAATGACGTTTTTCCGCTGACAATCATCACTTCATGCAGCGATTCCGATAGCGCGGCCAGCGCTGCTTTTACTTTTGGAATCATCCCGCCTGTAATCACACCGTCTTTTATCATCTGTTCAATCGCCTCGACCGTTGCCCGCTCGACGACCGCACCGTCCCGCAATATTCCTGGAACATCTGTCACGAACAAAAGCTGCGTTGCTTTGATTGCCTTCGCTACCGCCCCCGCCGCCGTATCGGCGTTAATATTGTATTTTTGTCCGTTCTTATCCGCGCCGAGCGGCGAAATAACCGGAATGTAACGCAACTGCAGCAATTGATGAATAAAAGCGGCGTTGACATCGACCACTTCGCCAACGTAACCAAGCTTCATGAAATCGATTGGCGCCGCTTCGAGCAGCCCGGCATCGAGGCCGGAAATACCGACAGCCGGCAAGCCATGCTGCTGCAAGAGTGCAACAAGCTGTTTATTCACTTTTCCCGCCAGAATCATTTCAACGACGTCCAATACTTCCTTTGTCGTTTTGCGCAATCCGTTCACAAATTCACTGTGTACTTGAAGCCGCTTTAACATCTGCCCGATCTCTGGTCCACCGCCATGAACGAGAACGATGTTCATGCCTTGTGCATACATCGCTTGTAAACTAGTAAAAAACGCTGAAGACAAATCGCTTAATACGCTGCCGCCGCATTTAATGACAACCGTCTTTCCCATCCTTCTCTCCCCTTGCTACGTGCGATAGCTTGCGTTAATTTTCACGTAGTCGTACGTTAAGTCGCATCCCCAGGCAACTCCTTTACCGCTGCCTAGATGCAGATCTACTTCAATAACAATTACATCGTTTTGTAAATACGCGATCGCTTCTTCCTCGGAAAACGGCTGCGGTTCGCTTCCTTTTAGCATGACAATCGGTCCAATCGCAATATCGACATTGTCCGGATTCACCATTGCGTCTGCGTAGCCGATCGCCCCGATAATTCTTCCCCAGTTTGCATCAGCACCATAAACGGCCGTTTTTACTAAATTAGAACCCACGATTTGTTTGGCAATTTTTTTCGCATCATCATCCGTTTTCGCCCCGTTCACATGCACTTCAATTAACTTTGTCGCCCCTTCGCCGTCTTTGGCGATTTGCTTCGCTAAATCCTCACATGTTTTTTTCAGCGCTTCATAAAAGTTTTCCCAGTCTGGATGATCCGGAGTTAATTCCTTATTTCCGGCAAGCCCGCTTGCCATAACAATTACCATATCGTTCGTGGACGTATCGCCATCCACCGTAATTTGATTGAACGACACATCCGTGATCGAACGAAGCGCTTCTTGCAATAGCGGCGAAGAAATATTGGCATCGGTGGTGATAAACGCCAGCATCGTCGCCATGTTCGGATGGATCATTCCCGATCCTTTTGCCGCTCCGGCGATGGTTACGGTTTTCCCGTCGATCATCGTTTGGTAGCAGGCTTTTTTCATCACCGTATCCGTCGTCAAAATCGCTGTTTGAAACGCCTCTGCATGGTCGAGCGAATCTCCTGGCTGCAATTTTTGGATTCCTGTGCGGATTTTTTCCATCGGCAGCAATTCCCCGATGACGCCAGTGGAAGCGACAGCGACATGATGCGGGGCAATGCCGAATTGCTGCGCGCATAACTCCCTCATTTCATAAGCATCTTTTAATCCTTGTTGACCCGTACACGCATTGGCGCAGGCGCTGTTGACAACCACCGCCTGCAGCTTTTGCTCCACCGCGATGCTTTGCTGCGTCACTTTGAGCGGCGCAGCCTGAAAATGGCTCTGCGTATAAACGGCGGCGCAGGAAGCCGGCACTTCACATAAAATAACGCCTAAATCTTTTTTCGTATAACGCAAGCCGGCATGAACCCCGGCTGCCTTAAATCCTTTTGGTGTTACTACCGTGCCTTTGCCAACGGAAACAATCTTTCCATCTTGTTTTGCAATCGCCATCGTTTGCTCTCCTTCCTTACGGGTAAATCGGCATGTACGTAAGTCCGCTTTCTTCGTTCCAACCCATCATCACGTTGAAATTTTGAATCGCCTGCCCCGCCGCCCCTTTGACAAGGTTGTCAATAACAGAAACGACGGTAATTCTTCCTGTCCGTTCATCATATGCAACGCCGATATCGCAATAATTGGAACCATATACTTCTTTCGTCGATGGAAATTGCCCAGGTTTGCGAATGCGGACAAATATCGAATCTTTATAACTGGTTTTATATAAATCTACCAACATGTCTACCGACAGAGGTTGCTTTGCTTTTGCATAAATCGTTGCCATAATTCCTCTTGTCATCGGAATTAAATGCGTGCTGAACGTAATCGGTTGAATGCGTTCATTCCACGTTTGCAACATTTGCTCGATTTCTGGAATATGCTGATGGGAATTTACTTTATAAATTTTGACGTTTTCGTTCACTTCAGAAAAATGGGTGTTCAATGACGCCTTTCGTCCCGCTCCCGATACGCCCGATTTGGCATCGACGATAATCGAATTTTCTTCGATGAGCTGCTCTTTGACAAGCGGCGCCAAGCCAAGCAATGTCGCCGTCGGGTAGCATCCCGGGTTGGAAAGAAGCCGCGCCTCTTGGATGTTTGGCTTATTCCACTCCGTCAGCCCGTATACCGCCTGCTGCAAATAATGATCGGAAGCCGCCTGCCGCTTGTACCACGTTTCGTATACCGCTCCGTCTTTTAAGCGAAAATCACCCGATAAGTCAATCACTTTCACTCCTTGGTCGATGAACGCGGGCGCGAGTGTACTAGAAACTCCCGGCGGAGTGGCGAAAAAGACGACCTCGCATTCATTGGCAATTTGTTCTACATCTATTTTTTGCAAAACCGCATCCTCGATTTCACCGACGTGCGCGAAACTTTCCGAAAGATGAATTCCTTCTTGCGAAGATGAATAAAGATAACAACGGCGCACATGAGGATGGTTGCGTAAAAACCGTAGCAATTCCGCGCCGCTGTATCCGGTTGCACCAATAATGGCAATATTCATGGCGCTCCTCCCCAGCCGAATTGTACTTTATGTAGTAACCATTATAATACTGTATAAAAATAAAATCAAATGTATATTTAATTATTTCCCAAATATTTTTTACCCATTTTCAAATATTTTTCAATATATTCACAGTAAATATGATTGACTCCCCTGTTTTTTACTGTAGAATCTTCTATTGGAATGATGTAAAAGGTGGGCTATATATAATGAAAAGCATTTCTGGGGAACTTCAGGAATTATTGACGGCGATTTACCGCGATATTCCTGTTCAAAAAGGAACCTATTTATTTCAAGAAGGAGAAAAGGCAACGGAGCTTTACTATATTCAGTCGGGAAAAATACAAGTAAGCAAAATAACCGCAGACGGACAAGAACTGACTTTGCGCATCTGCAGCAAAGGGGATTTAATTGGGGAACTGACGTTGTTTTGCGACAATGCAAAATATATGTTGAATGCGAAAGTATTGGAAGATGGAGTCATTTCCGTCATCAAGCGCAATGTGTTGGAAGAGCGGCTCATGGAAAACCAAAAACTGGCCCTTGAATTTATGACATGGATGAGCAACCATTTTCGCAAAACGCAGACGAAATTTCGTGATCTTATTCTTCATGGAAAAAAAGGCGCATTATATTCGACGCTGATCCGCTTGTGCAATAGCTACGGCGTTATGAAAGAAGACGGTATTCTCATTAACATCCAACTTACTAACCAAGAACTGGCCAACTTTTGCGGCACATCGCGCGAGGTGGTTAACCGCTTGTTAAGCGAATTGCGCAAAAAAGGGGTCATTTCCATAAAAAAAGGAAAAATCAAAGTGCTAAATCTTCGCTATTTACGAGAAGAAATCGCTTGCGAAGGCTGCCCGCCGGAACTATGCACCATCGATTAAGAAAACCGAAAGGCGCTTGATCAACGACAATACGCTATTAAAAAACGAGGTGCGTCAACAGGCGCACCTCGTTTTTATGAGTAAAAAACCATCATGGCAATAAGAAAAATAAGCAGCGTTGGCGATTTCTTATATTCCTAGCTTCATAATCGGGAGCGATTTTCCGTATAAATAATCACTTTTGCTTTTGCTGATTTTTCATTGCTCTTATCCTCCGCTTACCGGTGGAATAAAGGCGACAATATCGCCAGGCTGAAGTGTTTGCTCATCGCCGGCATATTCCTCATTGACCGCGACCATCACTTGTTCTAGGCTAATACGGTAACGTTGCTTCACTTCTTCCTTTAATTCTTTTACCGTTTTTGGAACATGCGGCAAGATGACGCGTTCTTCACCGACCGCCTCCTGCAAGTGGGCGAAAAAAAGCAATGTAATCATCGCAAATCCTCCTCTTCCGGTCTCCCTGTCGGGTACGCTTTTGTCTCCAATTGATTGCCGACCCATTCCGTGCCATCTTCCCAATGCTCTTTTTTCCAAATTGGAACAATTTGTTTAATGCGCTCAATTGCGTAACGATTCGCCGCGTACGCATCGTTTCGATGCGGCGACGATACAGCGATGACGACTGCGATCTCACCGATATCCAGCCGGCCGATCCGATGGGTAATGGCGACTTTTGCTTCCGGCCACTTTTCACGGATCTCTTCTCCGATTTGCCTTAACATTTTTTCTGCCATCGATACATACGCCTCATATTGTAAAAACAACGTCCGTTTTCCCTTCGTCCATTCGCGCACCGTGCCAATGAATGTGGTCACCGCGCCGGCTTCCGGACGCATCACTTTTTGGATCACTTCTTCCAAAGAAATCGGCTTGTCCGTAATGACAAAAAGACGTTCATTCATTCGTGTTTTTTCACCTCATTCATCAACCAACGTAAATAACTTTCTTCATCGTCAATAGAAAATAAAGGATAGGAAAAAAAGGGTGGCTGCGAAAAAGGTTGCCACGTAATGACGGCAATAATGTTCGCCAACCGGGAAAGCGAATCCCAGTCCTTTTCGTTTCGTACCATTACTACTTTTGGATATCGTTCGCTTTTGTAGCCCTCAACAAGGACCAAATCAAGCGGCAACAGCTGATAGAACGATAAAATTTGCGCGAGCGACCATGATGACTGCCGGGCGTAAAGCTGCAGCAATCCGTCTCCTTCCACCGACACACAAACCGCCCCCGCCCGTTCGTGGCGCTCTGAGTCGGTATCCGCATATCGTCTTTCCGGCTCGCCGCCATGCCCATGATGTTTGATCGTTCCAACACGGTACCCTTTAGAAGACGCGATTTTTACCCATTTTTCAATCAGCGTCGTTTTGCCGCTGTTTTTATAGCCGACTACCTGCCAGACGTTCATACGTCGCTTCCCTCTTCATCTTCTAGCAGCCACACCTCAACGGTATCGCCTTTGGCAAACCCGCGCGTTCCTCCTGGAAGCACCATCAGGGCGTTCGCTCTCGCCAATGATGTGACAATATTCGATTTATCCATGCCAACCGGCGCCACCGTTAACCGTCCGTCTTCGAGCGCTACGTAACTTCTGACAAAGCGGGTGAACGGATTTGGCTTTGGAAAGTCGGCCATCAACATAGCCGTTGCTTTTTTCAAATACGGTTTCGTGGAAAATAGACGCGTCCGCACAACAGGGCGCACAAACAGTTCATAGCCGACATAGCAGGCGGATGGGTTGCCCGATAGCCCAAACAATAGCTTGCCGTCAAGATGCGCAACCGTCGTCACGCTGCCCGGGCGCATCGCCACTTTATTGAACAGCACTTCAGCGCCGAGACGTTTATAAATGATCGGCAAATAATCATAATCCCCGACAGAGACGCCTCCTGTTGTAATCAACATATCCACTTGATCGAGCGCGGATTGGATCGCGGCAAAACAAGTATCCAGATCGTCCATTAATTTGCCGAAATAAATCGGCTCCGCGCCGCTGCGGACCACTTGCGCTTGAATCATATAGGCGTTGCTGTTGCGGATTTTTCCCGGTACGAGCGGGTCGGATACATCCAAAAGCTCGCTGCCTGTCGCAAAAATGCCGATGCGCGGCTTGCGCGCCACTTTTACCTTGGCATATCCAAATGTCGCTAATAGCGCCTGCACGCCGGGGTTGATCCGCGTGCCTTTTGGAACAAGAGCATCGCCCTTTTTCGCATCCTCCCCTTGAAACGAAATATTATCTCCCGGACGAAACGGCCGTTTGATCGACATATACGTTTTGCCATCCCGTTCATATTGTTTGGCTAGCTCCAACATGACAACCGCGTCGCATCCAGCGGGAATTTGCGCTCCTGTCATGATGCGCACCGCCTGAAACGGTTTCACCGCTTTTGTCGCCACCTGTCCCGCTCCAATCGTTTCAATCACTTCAAATTCGACCGGGTTGTCCAGATTCGCCTGCGCGGAGTCCACAGCGCGGATGGCAAAACCGTCATATGGGGAGCGGTCAAACGGCGGAACGTCATGATCGGCGCGCAATTCTTCAGCCAAATACCGACCGTATGCTTCCTCAAGCCGAACCGTTTCCGCTTCCCCTTCCCCCGCATATTTCATGACCCTTTCGATCGCTTCCGTTACCGGAATCGGAGTTCGCTTTTCCAACATGCTTTTCTCTCCCTTTCTCATTTAATGGCTGTCCACGATATCCATTATTTTACTTTTTTACATTTAGAAGAGCAAGCAAACTGCCAAAGAAAGCAAGTTTTTATTGGTTCATCCGCACTGTTGATGATCGGAAGTTTCGCATGAAGATTTACTTAATGCATTGACATTATGTCGATTTTCGCTTTCCAACTGTTCAGCCTTCAACAGCCGAAACATCCCCCATCCCTTCTTTCCTATTTTCATTGTACGGAAACGAAACAAAGCTAGTCGTGATGTTCCTCACATTTATTCGTTTCATTTCTTTCCTAACGCAACTTGTTCAAAATTTCTTCATTTATGTGATGTACATCACGACATGCAAAAAAGAAAAGAAATATGCTTAAGTTGTAACGATTGATTAAGATGGAGGTATCAGCCATGGAAAAATGGTTTACAGAACAATCGCTCATCGGTGATATCGTAGCACAATTTCCAAAAGCAAGCGATCTTTTCAAATCATACAAAATTGATTTTTGCTGCGGCGGGCAGCGCCCATTGCAGGAGGCAATAAAAGAGCGCAGTTTGGACGAAAAAGCGATTTTGGAAGAGCTGAACACGCTTTATGCTCAATCGCTCGAAAAAGCCAATCGAAACTGGAAGGAAGCTTCTTATCGCGAGCTGATCGATCATATCATCGGAAAACATCATCGTTACTTGGCGGAAGAACTGCCTCAGCTCAGCCCTTACGTCACCAAAGTGCTGCGCGTCCACGGAATGCATCATCCGCATCTTGTGCAAGTTCATAAGCTGTTTAACGAGCTGAAAACCGAACTGGAACAGCATACGGTGAAAGAAGAAACTTACGCTTTCCCGCTTATTTTGCAATTTGAAGAAACTCCGACTCCAGAAAACAGAGAAACGATGAAACAAGTGGTTCGCGAACTTGTCAATGAACATGACGTTGCTGGCGACATCATCAAAACGATTCGTGAAATTACGAATGACTTTATCCCACCGGAAGATGCATGCGGTACGTACCGCCTTGTCTACAATCGACTAGAAGCGCTAGAAGAAGATTTATTGGAACATATCCATTTGGAAAATAACGTGTTATTCCCGCGCGTTCTCGCAGAAGCAGAGCCATCGGCAGAAATGTCTTGATAAACCAAAAGCACTGGACCGTTCCACTAGAAGGAAACGGTCCAGTTTGTTTATCCGCCAATATAAGACATTTCAATTTTCTTCCGCATTTTCGCCGTTTGCTCCGTCCGTTCGTCCGAATAGCGGTCTGTCCGCATGTTCCATGTGGATGCGATCACTTTCTTGATCTCCTCTTTATCCGCTCCAGAACGCAGTTTTTCTTTCAGCGAAACGCCGCTTGTCGCAAACAAACACGTATACAGCGTGCCATCGGCGGAAATGCGCGCCCGAGTGCAGCTGCGGCAAAATGATTCTGTCACCGAGGCGATAAACCCGACTTCCACGTTGGTGCCAACATAGCGGCAGCGGCTTGCCACCTCGCCGAAGTAGGCTTTTTCCACCGGCTCGAGCGGATGCATTTGTTGCAAAAGTTCATACATTTCTTTTTTTGTGACGACATGAGAAAAATCCCAGCCGTTGGTCGTGCCAACATCCATAAATTCGATAAAGCGAAGCGTAATACCCCGTTCCTTAAAATAAGAAGCCATCGGGATAATTTGCGAGTCGTTCATGCCTTTTTTCACAACCATGTTTACTTTGACGCCAAGCCCGGCTTCCTGCGCCGCTTCAATTCCTTTTAACACCGGCTTGACCCCGACGCCAACGCCGTTCATTTTTTTAAATATATCATCATCCAGCGCATCTAAACTAACATTAACGCGCTTCAGCCCCGCTTCTTTCAAACGTTTTGCCCATTTCACTAAATGAATCCCATTCGTTGTAAGGCCAATATCGCGGATGCCGGGAATGTGTGTCAATCGTTCAATCAAGATATCCAAATCCCGTCTTAGCAGCGGCTCTCCCCCGGTAATGCGAATTTTCTCGACGCCAAGCTCGGCAAAACTTTCAGCAAGCAGCACCATTTCCCCGATCGTTAATAATTCGTCTTCACGCAAAAAACGGAAATTCGGACCGAATATTTCTGCTGGCATGCAATATACGCATCGAAAATTGCATTGATCCGTTACCGAAATGCGCAAATCGCGAAGCGGTCGGTTCCAGCGGTCGACAACGGCCGCCGATTCTTTTCTTTCCATCCCGCTTCCCCCTTTCAATGAGATTTAAACGTTGTCGCACACAGCAACAGGAAAAACGACAAAAGCATCGTGATGGCTACCCATGCCCACGCTAAATTCGTTTCTCCGGACTCAATCGCCACATAAATAGCGGTTGGCATCGTTTGCGTTTTGCCGGGAATATTTCCCGCAAACATGAGAGTAGCGCCAAATTCGCCAAGGCTGCGGGCAAATGCCAAAATCGCCCCGGAAATAAGCGCCTTTTTCGCCAAGGGAATCGATATATGCCAAAAAACTTGGTATTCATTTGCTCCGTCGATGCGCGCCGCTTCTTCAATCGTTTGATCCACCGCTTCCAATCCGGCCTTGGCCGATTGATACATGAGCGGAAAGGAAACGACCACAGCCGCAATCACCGCTGCGTACCATGTAAACATCACCGGCGCGTGAAACAATGTTTCTATTCCTTTGCCAATTACACCGTTTTTTCCGAATAAAATGATAAGAAAAAAACCGACAACTGATGGCGGCAGCACGAGCGGAAGCATCAGCAACGTTTCAATGACGATTTTTCCTTTAAACCGACGGTGCGCCATCCACTTAGCCGTGATGATGCCAAGAAGCACAACCATTACTCCAGAAACAAATGCAACCTTTATCGATAACCAAACCGGCCACCAAAATTCCATCATCATAAAACCTCTTTCAACAACACCATTCTGTTTCACTATATAAAAAAAAGAAGAAAAATGTTGTGATACTACTCACATTTTAACATAACAAACATGCAAATCGTTTTAGAAAAGTTTGTGACAGCATCGTGACAATCATCGCGAAGCAACAAAGTGTGATTTTTATCACTTCGGGATGGTTTCATTGTTTTTACAATAAAAGTAACTACAAACTATTGGGGTGAACCAGATGCTTGCAGCCAAAACGTTCAATCAGCAGGACCGCTTTGCCCATTTACGCGAATTGCTTCGTTCCGCCAAACATACAGTCAAAATACGAAAAGGAACGTTTTTATTCCAAGAAGGAATGGCGGCCGCTGAACTATATCTTATTCTTTCGGGGAAAGTGCAAATAAGTAAAATTTGCGCTGACGGAAAAGAGATGTGTTTCCGCATCTGCGGCCCTGGGGAAATTGTCGGCGAGCTAACATTGTTTACAGCAGAACCTCGCTATTTATTAACAGCAAAAGTGATCGAAGATGGCGAAGTAGCAGCCATTAAAAAAGATGATTTAGAACAGCAGCTCCTCACCAACCCTTCACTTACCTATGAATATATGCAATGGGTCAGCACGCATGCGCGGCGGACACAAACAAAATTTCGCGATTTAATTATGCACGGCAAAAAAGGAGCACTGTATTCCACGCTTATCCGCATGTGCAACAGCTATGGCGTCAAGCTGGATAACGGAAGCATCCTCATCGACTTAACGCTGAAAAACCAAGATTTAGCCAACTTTTGCGGCACCACCCGCGAAAGCGTCAACCGCATGTTAAACACGTTAAAGCAGCAAGGCGTTCTTTCCATTAAAAGAGGAAAAATTACGATCCATGACCTCGACTATTTAAAGCAGGAAATTCAATGCGAAAACTGTCCGGTGGATATTTGTTGCATTGAATAAAAACACCCCTCCTTTTCGAATGGAAAAGGAGGGGTGTTTTTAAATCTTCTTTGCACGCATGCGGCGATATACAACATAATGTCTATTTAAATACGTCAGCGGAACGCTCCAAACATGGACAAGACGGGTAAACGGCCAGATGCCAAACAGCAATAAGGCGGTAATAATATGAATTTGGAATCCTAATGGGGCATCGCTTACCAGTTGCGGCAGCGGCCGAAACGTTAAAATACCTCGGAACCATGGGCCAATCGTATCGCGATAATCAAACGTTCCTCCCGTAGCGGTATATCCTACTGTATTTGTAAATCCCGTTAAAATGACGATGGTTAACAGAAACAATGCAAGGAAATCACTTTTGCTGCTGTTGCGGAAAATACGACGAACGCTTAACCTCCGCCATAGCAGCAACAGAACGCCGATGACCGTCGCGACCCCAGCTGCGCCGCCGAACCAAACCGCCCCGAAGTGATACATCTCATCCGTAATTCCGATTGTTTCATAAAATGGTTTTGGCACCAGTATCCCAGCTACATGCCCGAAAAAAACAAATATAATTCCCCAATGAAAAAGAATACTTCCCCATCGCAGCCGTCTGCTTTCAAGAAACTCACTTGATTTTGCCGACCAGCCAAATTGATCTGTATTATAACGGTAAATATGACCAACGACAAATAACGTAAGCATGAGATACGGATAAATTACCCAAAGAAATTGATCAAGTAAACTCATCGGGCGTCCTCCATTCATGTTCGTATTTTTAAGAAGCTTTTTTCTCCTCTAAAAATGCAACGATTCCTGTTACACAACCATTCATGACAAGATAATACGGATTATTCGCTAATTTTAGTTCCTCTGCAATTTTATCAATGGTTGTTTTATGAATAAGAAGCATCTTCTTTGCATGCTCTTCGGGAGCGACAGACGCAAATTCTAAAACGACTGGCAAATAGTCTGGCAGCTCCTCATCCAATAGATCAAAACCGGCGTTGCGAAACTCTTCTTTTAGTTTTAAAAAGGCTTGGCCGCGCTCTTTCTGATCGCCAAATAGATGATAAGTTAAATACATTGTGGTTTTATCGCTAAAATCAAACGTATTCACATATATTTCGCATAACGTCTCTATTTCGTTTGTCGTTAAATAGTCCAGAAACTGCATAAACAGTTTCCGGACGCTTTCATTGCTTAGCGAAGAAATTTCATGGAATAATTGTTCATCACCGATCCACTCTTGTTCCGGGTACTGCAGCAAAATCGAAGCGATTTTAAAAATTTTCCGGTGCTCTTCCATCGATATCACTCCAATAAAATTGATGAAAGTTTTCCGCGTCATATCCCGAACATCCGGAACAAGATTCCATAAATTCATAACCGACTGCTCCTTGTCCGTAAAACATATTGTCTGCCTTCTCGCGATGCGAAGATGGAATCACATAGCGGTCGGAATATTTCGCAACAGCGGAAAGCTTGTACATTTCTTTCACCGTATGTTCATCCATTCCCAATTTATCTAATATGCTCTTATCCGGTTCTTTCCCCAAGTTCACGGCGCGCATATAACTTCGCATCGCCACCATTTTTTTCAACACCGTGCGAATCACTTCCGTATCTCCTGCTGCAAGCAAGTTCGCCAAATATTCAATCGGAATGCGCATTTGATCAATCGCTGGAAAAATGACGTGAGCATTAATGTCGTCCAATCCGCCGTCAAATGCTCCCATGATTGGGCTTAGCGGCGGAATATACCAAACCATTGGCAATGTGCGATACTCAGGATGAAGCGGAAGCGCAATTTTTTGTTCCACCGCCAATTTATAAACCGGGGAGCGTTGTGCCGCTTCAATCCAATCATCGGTATATCCTGCTTCACGCGCTGCTTTGATCACTTCCGGATCATACGGATTAAGAAATACATCTAAGTGGGCTTGATATAAATCTTTTTCATCCTTAACCGAAGCAGCAGCCTCCACTTTATCTAGGTCATAAAAAACAATGCCGATATAGCGGAGCCGCCCGACGCATGTTTCTGAACAGATCGTCGGCTGACCGGTCTCAATGCGTGGAAAACAAAATGTACATTTTTCCGCTTTATGTGTTTTCCAATTAAAATACACTTTTTTATACGGGCAGCCCGTCATACAAAAACGCCAGCTTCGGCACGCATCATGATCGACGAGCACAATGCCGTCTTCATCCCGTTTATAAATGGCGCCCGATGGACAGGAGGAAACACAAGGCGGATTTAAGCAATGCTCGCAAATACGCGGCAAATACATCATAAACGTTTGCTCAAATTCGAACTTTACTTTCTCTTCAATGCCTTTTATGTTCGGATCGCGTTTTCCTGTTTCATATACTCCCGCCAAGTCGTCTTCCCAGTTCGGCCCCCACGTAATTTCCATATATTCACCTGTCAGCTGCGATTTTGGTCTGGCAACAGGCTGATGTTGTTTTTCCGGGCTGTTAATTAAATTTTCATAGTCATATGTCCAAGGCTCATAATAATCGTCAATCGGGGTCATGTCCGGATTATAGAAAATATTTAGCAGTTTATTCACCCGGCCGCCGGCACGCAGCTCGAGCTTCCCGTCTTTGAGCACCCATCCGCCTTTACGTAAATCTTGATTCTCCCACTCTTTCGGGTAACCGATTCCCGGTTTTGTTTCTACGTTGTTCCACCACATGTACTCCGCTCCGGGACGATTCGTCCACGTATTATTGCATGTAATGCTGCATGTATGGCAGCCGATGCATTTATCTAAATTCATCACCATCCCAAATTGTGCCCTAATCCTCAAGCCAGTTCACTTCCTCTTTTTTAAGTTTGCGAATGATGACTTGTTCATCCCGTTGGTTTCCCGTTGGACCATAATAATTGAAGCCATAACTTAATTGCGCATAACCACCGATCATTTGTGTCGGTTTTACATGAATTCGCGTCGGGCTGTTAAACGTTCCGCCGCGAAGTTTGCTGATTGGCGAGCCCGGAACATTAATATAACGGTCTTGCACGTGATACATAAACGCGACTCCGCGCGGCAGCCGGTGGCTGACAACCGCCCGTGCGACGACAACGCCGTTGCGGTTATACATTTCAATCCAATCGTTATCGGCAATGCCTGCTTCCTCTGCGTCGTCTTTATTCATCCATACATGCGGTCCGCCGCGAAACATCGTTAACATCAGCAGGTTATCCCAGTAAGTGCTATGGTACGACCATTTATAGTGCGGCGTTAAATAGCGGAGCGCAATTTCTTTGCCGCTTGCCTTCGGACGATGGTCCTGTTCATAGAAAGCCAGTTTTCGCAATGGTGCTTTAAACGTCGGTAATTCCTCGCCAAACTCCAGCATTAACTCATGGTCAAGGTAAAAATGTTGCCTTCCCGTTAACGTCCGCCATGGAATGAGCCGCTCGACATTGGTCGTAAACGGGGAGTACCGCCGGTTTCCTGTTTCGCTCCCGCTAAATACAGGAGTCGTCAACACTTGGCGCGGCTGTGATGTAATCGCTTGGAACGTAATGTGCTCTTCCGCCCGTTCTTCCACTAAATCTTTTAGCTTTTGCATCGTCTTTCTTTCCATCTCTCCCCAAGCTTTCAGCGCCAGCGAACCGTTTGTCGCGCTCGATAACGCCAATATCGCCTCCGCTGCGTCACGGTCGGTCAACAAGCTTGGGCAATCTTTATACGGCTCTGTCAGCGAGGAAGAACCAGCCGTATCAAGCAGCCATTTGTATTCTTCTTTGGCGTCCCAGCTGAGCCCTTTTGCTCCGATTTGTTCCCGAGCCATCGGGCCGAGTGCCACAAATTTGTTGTACACTTCAGCATAATCCCTTTCCACGATGTGAAGACGCGGAAAATTCACCCCCGGAACCGGGTCGCTCGCTCCGTCTTTCCAATCGTTCACGATTCCAAACGGCTGGGCAATTTCATCTCGTGTATCATGCAAAAGCGGCGTTGCCACGACATCTTTGACTGGCGCAGAAAAATAGTGTTTCGCCATTTCCGAAAATGTTTTCGCTAGTCCTTTAAAGAAATCCCAATCCGATTTTGCTTCCCACGGCGGGGCAATCGCTGGATTAAACGGATGCACAAACGGATGCATATCGGTGCTGCTGATATCATATTTTTCATACCATGTGGCTGCCGGGAGGACGATATCAGAATACAGCCCTGTTCCGTTCATGCGAAAGTCGATGTTTATCATTAAATCGAGCTTTCCTTCGGGCGCGTCCTCATCCCAAACGATTTCGTTCGTCTTTAGCCCATCGTTTTGTCCGCTTAAATTCGCGTGATGTGTCCCTAACAAATGTTTTAAAAAATATTCATGGCCTTTTGCCGAGCTGCCGATCAAATTGGCGCGCCAGACAAACATCACTCTCGGAAAGTTGATCGGATCGGACGGATTTTCGATCGCAAACGTTAATTTCCCTTGTTTGATTTCATTGACCACATATTGAATCGCTTCTTCGTTTGTCTTTGCGTTCGCCTTTTCCACTAACGTGATGCTGTTTGTGTTAAATTGCGGGTAAGACGGAAGCCATCCTAAACGAGCCGCTAAATAGTTATAGTCGCCGCCATGCTGATAACGCGGCTGATCAAACAATGGAGAAATATGCTCGTCCATCTTTTGATCTTCGTATTTCCACTGCTCCGTTACAAAATAGAAAAACGATGTTCCGTTTTGCAGACGCGGCGGTCCTCCCCAGTCGCGCGCCATCGCAATCGTCTGCCAGCCTTCCAGCGGCCGTACTTTTTCCTGTCCGACATAATGCGCCCATCCTCCACCATTTACTCCTTGCGAACCCGTTAACAAAACAAGGTTTAAAATCGTACGGTAGATAGCATCGGAATGATACCAATGGTTGATGCCTGAGCCCATGACAATCATCGAACGACCTTTCGAATCGATCGCGTTTTGCGCAAATTCGCGCGCGATTTGCGCCGCCGTGTTTCGATCAATGCCAGTAATCGCTTCCTGCCATGCCGGCGTATACGGTTTCGGATCATTATAATCGACAGGATAATCACCCGGCAGCCCGCGGGAAACACCAGTTTTGGCCAGCAATAAATCGAAAACGGTCGTTACATACAGTGTATTTCCGTTTTTCTTGATTGCTTTTACAGGAACGCCGCGTTCCAGCACCATCTTTTTCTCTACTTCAAAATGCGGAATCTTAATCGTAACAATATCATCTTCTTTTCCTAAAAACGTTAATGCCGGGGCGATGCCGATACGTTTATTGTCCATGTCGTTTAGCTGCAAATTCCAATTCCCGTTATTTTCCCACCGATGTCCAATCGTTCCGTTTGGCACGGCGAAAGTCTTTGACTTTTCATCCCATACGACCGTTTTCCATTCCGCGTAACGCAGCGGCATGCCGATATCGCTTGCCCGTAAAAAGCGGCCTGCCGCATAATGATCTCCATGTTTTTTAAGCGTGACTAAAAACGGCAAATCCGTATATCTTTTTACATAATTTATAAAGTAATCCGTTTGCCGATCGACATAAAATTCTTTTAAAATAACGTGCGTCATGGCCATCGCCAGCGCCCCGTCCATTCCAGGCTGAATAGGAAGCCAGTTGTCGGCAAATTTGACAAACTCCGCATAATCTGGGCTCGCAGCGACAACTTTCGTTCCCCGGTAGCGCGCCTCTACATAAAAATGGGCATCCGGAGTACGCGTCTGCGGCAAGTTCGATCCCCACACAATCATATAGCTAGAGTTAAACCAATCGGAGCTCTCAGGAACATCCGTCTGTTCTCCCCATATTTGCGGGGAAGCAGGCGGAAGGTCGGCATACCAATCATAAAAACTAAGCATCGCCCCGCCGATTAAATTCAAAAATCTCGCACCGGCTGCATAACTCACCATCGACATCGCTGGGATAGGAGAAAAGCCGAAAATGCGGTCCGGGCCGTGCTTTTGAATGGTGTAAATCAGCGAAGCGGCGATCAGCGTGTTGACTTCATCCCAATTTGCGCGGATAAATCCTCCTTTCCCGCGTGCGCTTTTATACCGTTTTGTCTTTTTAGGGTCTTCCACGATCGATTTCCATGCAGAAACAGGGTCGCCTTCTTGCTTTAACGCTTCCCTCCATAGCTTTAAAAGCGGTCCGCGCACATAAGGATAGCGAACTCTTAGCGGGCTATATGTATACCAAGAAAAACTTGCTCCTCTTGGACAGCCTCGCGGTTCATATTCCGGCATATCCGGACCTGTTGTCGGATAGTCTGTTTGTTGTGTTTCCCAAGCAATAATGCCGTCTTTCACATGCACCCTCCAGCTGCAGGAACCGGTGCAATTCACTCCATGGGTTGTACGAACTACTTTGTCATGCTGCCAACGACGGCGGTACACTTTTTCCGAATCGCGTCCATACGGCGATACCTCGGCATGGCCGGCGGTTTTTTCGGATTTGCCAAAATACTTTAGCTTTCTTAACAGCGGTGAAGGTTTCTTATTCATGTCAGCATGAAGCTCCTTCCTTTGCTTTATTAGCTAAAATAAAAATTTTTCTTCGTCGTCACTATGCATACGGTTAATATGCAAAAGCGCATGAAATCGGGTGAGTACGTCTTGATCAATTCGTTGCGCTAATAATTGTTTCACTTCTTCAATCAAATATCTCATCAAGTCATGGTCACGCTTTAACATCGCCACTTTTTCAAACAAATTATGGTCTTCCTCTACTTTTTCTTGATAAAATCCTTCTTCCTCTGCTTGCGCATGGGCAATGATTCTCTTTTCCCAATGTTCCACAAGCGCGTCGGCAACCTCGCCAAGATGCTCCTCTCGTCCATCGTTATATAGCTTCTCAAGCAGCTCCGTCAGATGTTTTGCCTCGATAAATGCGCCGTTATGAATGGAACGGTGCGCCTCTAATTTCTTTAAGGAAGGGCCACTCATTTAATCACCTCTTTTTTCCTAATACAGTACCATTTATTCTTATTCATATATTTTTTCTATAATTTTCTAGTATTATGCAAAAAAAACAAAAAAGGAGAGTGATTTCTCTCCTTTGTCCATCTAAAACTATGCCTATGATGCACATCACTTACGTTTTTTATAATAATTATTTATAGAAAAGAGGAAATTTTGGTGGACGGCATATCATTTCTTTGTCTGACAGTACAATGATTAATGTCCATTTGTTTCTGCGCCGTCATCTTCACCTGTTTCCGTTACTTTTAATATCGCTACCGCTCCTTTTTGCGCTTGGTTGAACTGGTGGGAGACGATCGAGTAGCTGCCTGGACGTGTAACGGTAAACTCGACGACTGCGCCGCCGCTCGCCGGAAGCATCACTGTCTGCAAGCCTTTTAGATGGTTGTTTGGATTGCCGTCGATATAGACATCATCCAAAACGGTTCCAACGACGTGGAACGAGCTGACTTCGTTCGGTCCAACATTTTCGATATAAATTCTGACTTTGTCGCCAGCTTTGGCAACGAGCGGCTTCTCTTTTAGCGTAAACGTATCTCCGTTCGTATTTCGATCGCCTGCTTTTAACGCTTTTGTCGAAAAAACAACATAGCTTGGTACCCCGTTTTGGAAATCATCCATGTCATTATACTTGTACCACTCGTTTTGGATTAAGACAAATTCGCGGTCCACTTCTTTATCGGTCGGATAGCCGTTTTTCGGTTTGACGATAATCATGCCGTGCATGCCATTGGCGATGTGGGCGAGCACCGGCTTCGTGCCGCAATGGTACATAAATACGCCCGGGTTATTCGCTGGGTACGTAAACGTTCCCGATTTATTCGGCATGACGTCGACAAAATCTTTCGACGGCGAAGCGTGGACAGCGTGGAAATCCATGCTATGGGGCATCGCTGGGTCCATATTTTTTAACGTAAAATGGAGCGTATCTCCTTCATTGACGACAATGAGTGGTCCAGGTGCTTGACCGTTGAACGTCCATGCTTTATAGGCTTTCCCTTTATCAATTTCGATGTCAGTTACTTGTGCAGTCATCTCGATTTTGACATCATGCGGACCGATGCGTTCCATTTTCAACGGAACCGGTTTTTGGTTAAGACCTTCGTGAGCAGCAATGACATCCGAACTTGCGTGATGTCTTTCTATCTTCACCGTTTCCTTGGCAGTTTCTTTCTCTCCCGGCCTAGCATTTCCACAGGCGGCTAAAAGAGAAATAGCCGCGGCTATCGACATAAGCGTATAAAACTTACGCCCCATTTTTTCTCCCCCCGTATTTATTGATTTATTACACTTTCAGAGTACCGAGTGCATTCGTTCTCCCTAGTGATTTGTATCACGAATCATCACCAATGTTTGAATTGTTTGTGAAATAGTGAGCAATATTGCTTATATTTACGGTAACAATTATTTCCGTAGAGAAAATGATAAATGGAGTCACAGCCTGGTTTCGTTCCGTAACATCGGAAAAACATTTCACTATGCTGAATCAGGAAGGAAATGCTTCTCAAAAACAAAAAGCGGACCGCTGCAAACGATCCGCTGTTTCATCACCGTTACGATATATATGGATTTGCCGGTTCGCCCACTTTTTTGCCAAAAACCGTACGGTTAAGCAGGAAACAAATAAGGGCGAATAAGCTGAGAAGAATAAATCCAAGCACATAAGAGCCTGTGATATCTTTCACAATCCCCATTAAAATCGGTGGGAAAAAGCCGCCAAGCCCGCCCCATGCGCCAACGATACCGGTGACGGCACCTGTTTCCGCCGGGAACAGCTGCGGGACAAGCTTAAAGACAGCGCCGTTCCCTAATCCAGCCATAATTGCGATAAACAAACATGCCGCTGTCATCACCATGATATTTTCCATTCCAAACGCAATGACAAGCGCTCCAATCGTAATTCCGGCATAGACGAAATTCAATACCCGTTCGGCGCCGATTTTATCGCCAAGGTTTCCGCCAATTGGTCTTGCGAGTGTCGCAATAACAGTGAAACCAGCAGCGCGAAGCCCGGCATCCACCGGAGTTAAACCATATAAATCAATGAGCAGCGATGGCAAATAAATGCCAAATGCGACGAATGCTCCGAATGTAACGAAATAAAAGAGCGATAAAGTCCATGTATGTTTATATTTCAACACCGATAACGAATCAAGCATCGTTTTTTGCTGCTTAGGCTTTGGCATATCCGGAGTAAAGAACCAAACAAGAAGGAGCATGATGACAACTGGGATAATCATTCCCCAAAACGCCCATTTCACTCCAAACGCTGCCGCGATCGAAGGAACCGAAAAGCTTGCCACCGCTGTTCCAATATTGCCCATCGCGTTAATGCCGAGCGCTGTTCCTTGCTTTTCTGACGGTGTTAAGCGCGATACGAACGTAACAGAAATGGCAAACGACGTCCCTGCCATTCCGATGAAGAACGCCCAAAACATTAACATGGCAAACGAATTAGCAAAACCCGCTCCAATTAGCGGAATAATCAAAAATAATAGCAGCAGCGAAAACAATCGTCTACCGCCAATCCGATCCGTCCAAATTCCAAGCGGAATGCGCATGATAGAACCAAGCAGCACCGGGATCGCCACTAAAATGCTTTTTTGTGTCGATGTTAGTCCGTACATTTCTTGGAATGTATTCGCCAACGGAGAAAATACAGCCCATACGGCAAACGCAAACGTCATCGCCAACGTTGTGATCGGTAAAAGTGCTTTTTGCTTATTCATTACGAAAATCCTCCCTCTATA
>NZ_BAWO01000060.1 GCF_000632715.1 Parageobacillus caldoxylosilyticus NBRC 107762
TCATCTTTCCGTCTATCAATCTCCTTAAAAATGATATATCGGCAAAAAATTATCTCAATAAATGTATAATCATGTGAAACGATAAATAAATTTCAATAAACAAGCTAAATCAATCAAGGGGGGAAACGGATGGAATTATTGATCCAACAATTGTTAAATGGGCTGACTGTTGGAAGCGTTTACAGTTTGGTCGCCTTAGGATTAACGCTTGTTTACGGAATTTTACATATTCCGAATTTCGCCCACGGCGCGCTTTATATGATGGGCGGTTATGTGACGTTAACGATGATGAATCAGGCGGGGCTTCCGTATTGGCTGGCCATCCTCATTTCAATGATTGCGATCGGATTGCTTGGCGTACTGATGGAACGGCTTGTCTTTTATCCACTTCGTGACGCTCCACCCCTTCATGATAAAATTGCAGCAATCGGCATCCTCTTATTTTTGGAAGCATTCGCCCAATTTGTGTGGGGGGCAGACTATCAAACGATGTCTACTCCTTATGGAAACGTTGTCACCGTACTTGGTCTCACCTTAACGATGCAACGAGTCCTCATTATTGTTTCCACGATTGTCATCATGATTTTGCTCTATTTCTTCCTGAAAAAGACGTTTATCGGTGCCTCGATTATCGCGATGTCGCAAAACCGTGAAGGAGCGAATTTAGTCGGCATTAACACGAACAAAGTCGCGATGATGACGTTTATGATTTCCGGCAGCCTCGCGGCGTTGGCCGCCTCCTTGGCGTCTCCGATTAATCTTGTCTTTCCGGGAATGGGCCATCTCGTCATTTTAAAAGCGTTTGTCATTATTATTCTTGGCGGAATGGGCAGCATTCCTGGAGCGATTATCGGCGGGTATATTTTGGGATTTAGCGAAAGTTTAGGTGCAACTTATATTTCCAACGATTATAAAGACATTATCGCCTTTGTCATACTCGTCATTATTTTAACGGTGAAACCGACTGGACTATTTGCCAAGGAGGGACAATGATGGCGACGGTGTTAAAACAAAGGAAATTACTCATACTGGTGATTGCGTTTGCGCTTGTTTTTCCTTTTTTGATTCCGAACAACTATTATTTGCACATGATGACGATCTCGTTTATTTGGATGATCGCTGTTTACGGGTTAAACTTGTTTGCCGGCTATACGGGCTATTTATCGCTTGCCCATGCGGGATTTTTTGCGATTGGAGCTTATACGCTCGCGATTTTAACCGTCAAAGCAGGGCTGCATTTTTGGCTGGCTTTTTTCTTATCCTGTCTTATTTCCTGCTTGATCGGCTTGCTCGTCGGTTTAGTCGCATTGCGGACAAAGGAACACTTTTTTGCCATTTATACGCTATGCGTCGGGTATATTATTTACCTTCTCATCGATAAATGGGACAGCCTGACGGGAGGGGTGCGCGGATTTATCGGCATTCCTGCTCCGGCAAACATCGGTCCGCTTTCGTTCCAGACTCCTGTGTCGCAATATTATTTAGTGCTGTTCTTCTTGCTTCTCGTCGTTTTTGTCATGTACCGCATCATTTACTCGCTGACGGGAAGAACATATATTGCGATTCGCAACAGCGAGGATTTGGCGCTAACGATCGGCATTTCCACGATGAAAAATAAATTAACATCATTCGTCTTATCGGTCTTTTTCACTTCCTTGGCAGGAGCGCTGTATGCTTCCTTTATCCGTTTTCTTGGACCGGATATCGGCTATATTTCCGTGATGTTTGATTTCCTTACGTATTTAATTGTCGGCGGCATTGGAACGATGGCTGGACCGGTCGTCGGTACGCTGTTGATTACGTTTCTATCTCAGCAGCTGCAGTTTTTGCAAGACTATCGGATGTTGATCTTTGGCCCGGTTTTGGCACTGCTCGTCATCTTCTATCCGCAAGGCATTGTCGGCGGGGTGATCCGCTGGAAAGCAAAACGTGTGGAAAAAAGTGGCAATCCTCAAGTACGGACGATGCCTGCTACAAACCGTTTTGTCATTTCCCGCCATTCTGAAAATAAAAAGCAAGTGAAGGAGGGGTGAGCATGTTACTGGAAGTCCATCAATTGACGAAAAGGTTCGGCGGGTTGGTAGCTGTCAATGATGTGAGCTTTTCCGTCGAAGAAGGAAAAGTAAATGCGATTATTGGACCGAACGGAGCGGGGAAATCGACTTTTTTCAATCTGATCAGCGGGTTTTATAAGCCGACATCGGGTCAGATTATTTTTAAAGGGCAGGATATTACCCGCCTCCCGGCCAATCAGCGGGCTAAGCTGGGGATTGCCCGCACGTTTCAAACGACCCATTTGTTTGAACAATCTACCGTATTCGATAACGTCGTGATCGGCCATCGATTGAGAACTTCCTCTAACTTGTTTGACGCCGTTTTCCGGACGAAACGGTTAAAGAGAGAAGAAGCTGAGTGCAAGGAAAAAGCAATGGAAGTGTTGGAGTTTGTCGGTTTAACCGATGTCGCTGATAAAATGGTCGCTAACATTTCGCAAGAGCAGAAAAAACGTGCCGCTTTTGCATTGGCGCTTGCGACGGAACCAGAGATTGTCCTTCTCGACGAACCGGCTGCAGGCGTCAATCCGGATGAAACAGAAGGATTGGAACAATTGATTGTCAAGATGGTGGATCACGGAATTACCGTATGTCTCATTGAACATAAAATGTCGATGATCATGAAAATCGCCCATAAAATTATGGTTTTGAATTATGGGGAAAAAATCGCTGAAGGAACGCCAGAGGAAATTCAAAACAACGAAACCGTCATTAAAGCATACTTAGGAGGGAGCGCGATTGCTTGAGTTAAGGAACGTATCCGTCCAGTACGGCAGCTTTGCCGCCGTCAACCATGTCAACATTACCGTTGAGCCGGGCGAAATCGTTGTTCTGTTAGGCTCGAACGGAGCGGGAAAGAGCACGGTTTTCCGCACCATTAGCGGACTAAACAAACTTTCCCAAGGTGAAATTGTTTTTCAAGGGGAACGGATCGATCATCTTCCTCCGGATCGCATCGTACAGCTTGGGATCGTCCAATGTGCTGAAGGAAGAAAATTGTTTCCGCGCATGACCGTTTATGAAAATTTATTGATGGGTGCCTACATTTACCGAAAAGAGAAGGAAAAAATCATGCAGTCTCTGCAACATGTGTATGAACTGTTTCCAATTTTGCAAGAAAAGCGCAACGATCCAGCCGGGTCGCTAAGCGGCGGCCAGCAGCAAATGCTGGCGATCGGCAGGGCGTTAATGTCACACCCGAAGCTATTGCTTTTGGATGAGCCATCGATCGGGCTGGCTCCGCTCATTGTCGAACAAATGTTTCAAACGATCAAGCAAATCAATCAAGAAGGAACGACGGTTTTATTAGCCGAACAAAACGCTCATGCGGCGCTTAGCATTGCCCATAAAGGCTATGTATTTGAAAACGGAACGATTGTGGTAGAAGGAACGGCGGAGCAGTTATTTGCTAATGATGATGTTCGCAAGGCCTATATCGGCACATGAAAAGGAGGTGATGGATCACTATCCTGTTAATTATCTGAATATTTATAATAATCTTTTGTTCATTGCAAAATAGGGGGGATACGATGAAGAAGATGAAATGGTTTCTCACTACAATTATTATGTTGGTAATGGTGTTTTCATTAGCAGCGTGCAACAGCTCCAAAACAGGGAATACATCAAGCGGGGGCAATAATGAGACAAACGGAAGCGGCGATGGCAACATCGTCAACATCGGATACAGCGGTCCGTTAAGCGGTCCTGCCGCCTATTACGGAGAGCGGACATTAAATGGGTTGAAAATGGCGGCCGAGGAAATTAACAATAACGGTGGATTTGAAGTAAACGGAAAAAAATATAAATTAAATGTCGTTGCATTAGATGACAAGTATTTGCCAAACGAAACGGCATCGAATGCGAAACGCCTCGTTCAAGAACATCACACGCCGATCGTGTTTACTCCGCACAGCGGCGGAGTCATGGCATTGCAAGTATTTAACGAAACGGACAAGTTTATTATTGGCGCTTATACGAGCGAGCCGAAAATCACGCAAACCGGGAATTCGTTGACGGTAAGAATACCGCCGCGTTATGACAGCTATGTGGCTCCGTTTACTAAATATGCGATGAAGCGTTTCGGCAAAAAACTTGCCGCGCTGCCAACCGCTTCGCAATACGGAAAAGACTGGACGGAAACGTTGCTTCCATATTGGGAAAAACAAGGAGGAAAAGTCGTTTATAAAACATCAATCGACTTTTCCAAAGATACGGACTTCTTTACGATTGTCACCAATGCGTTAAAGGAAAAACCGGATGTTTTATTTATCGGCGGCCCGTCGGAACCGACGGCAAAAGTGGCGAAACAGGCGCGAGAATTGGGATTTAAAGGCGGCTTTATCATTATGGATCAAGCGAAGCTAGACGAAATGAAAAAGGTAACGGGATCTTACGATGTGCTGGAAGGATCCATTGGCGTCATGCCATTAGTGGAATCGGACGGTCCGGGAGTTCCGTCGTTTGTGAAAAACTACCGCGCCAAATTCAATGAAGATCCAGGCTCGGAAGCTGGTTTTAATTATTTGGCGATGTATGCATTTGTCGAAGCGATGAAAGCAGCAGGCACGGTGGATGACCCTGTTGCCATCCGCAAACATATGCAAGAGGGCCTTGAACATATTCCGCAAGACAAACAAGTATATGTTGTTTCGAAAATCGGAGATGACGGCGGATTTGAATCGCAACAAAGCGTCGCGGCCATAGAAAACGGAAAAATTGTGCCGATAAAACTGAAATAAAAGAGCTCCAAACATAAAAAATGGAGATGGGAGTTGGGTTACCATCTCCATTTTTTATTTTATTATTTCCATCCTCTTCGTCATCCCAGGGGATTTGGAATGGGCATATCAAGAAAGCCCATATTCGCGCTTTTCGATTTCCCTTTTCTTTATACCATTTCGGCGCATTATCGTTTTTTTCGGCAATTGCCCGCGCTTGCCATCCCTGCAAAAGAAGCAGCAACGGGAGCATTCCGATCCCCAAATATCAATGATGGAACAAGATATATGGGCGGAAAAAATCGCTAATCGCATACCCAGCAAACAGAGCCATCAAACTTTCCATGTTCAGCTTTCTCCTCCAAATGTTTTTTATTTTATACCCTTTTTTACAAAAATTGACTGTTTTGCATCGCATCATTTTCTATTAATAAAGAGAACTATGTTCTAAATAATCAACAAAAAACATAGAAAAAAAGAAAGTAATAAAGTAAAATAAATCAGACAAGATCTCCATTTTCATCCTTCAAGTACCTGTCAGAACGTTCAAAACTACCCACCACCCATAGGAGGGGCAAAGTAATATGCAAAAGATGTACCGAAAACAAGGGCGCATCATTTTGCACGTTGACTGCAATTCGTTTTTTGCCAGCTGTGAAATCGCGCGCGATCCTTCGTTAAAGGAAAAAGCCGTGGTTGTTGCTGGTGATCCAAAAGAAAGAAAAGGGATTGTCTTAGCGGCAAATTACATCGCGAAACGGCGCTTTGGCATCTATACAACGATGCCGTTATGGGAGGCAAAGAAAAAATGCCCGTCCCTTGTCGTGCTAAAACCCGATTTTTCATTATACCGCGAAACAAGTAGCAAAGTGTTTCAGTTTTTGCGTCGTATCTCCCCGCTTCTGGAACCTGCCTCCATTGATGAAGGATATTTGGATATTACCGAATGTGATTCGCTTGGTTCGCCATTGGAGATCGCTGAATATATTCAGCAGGGATTGCTGCAGACTCTGCATATTCCTGTAAGCATCGGCATCGCGCCAAATAAATTTTTGGCGAAAATGGCCAGTGAAATGAAAAAACCGTTAGGCATCACGGTTTTGCGCAAACGGGATGTCCCGAACATACTGTGGCCATTGCCGGTCAAAGAGATGCACGGTGTTGGCGATAAAACAGCGAAAAAATTAAATACTATTGGCATTTTTACGATCGGAGAATTAGCAAAGGCGGAAGAGGAGAGGCTTCAACAACTGCTTGGTATCAACGGCATCCGTTTAAAGGAGCGGGCTAATGGCATTGATGATCGTCCAGTCGACCCTGAAGCGGGCGAAAAATGGAAATCAATTGGGAATTCTACAACACTTCCCTATAACGTAACAGAAGAGAGAATTCTTCTTGACGTGCTCCGTGAGTTGGCGCAATCGGTCAGCGAACGAATGAAGCGAAAACGGGTTGTGTCTTCCACCGTCCAAATTATGATCCGCTACAGCAATTTCCAAACGATCACCCGCAGCAAAACATGGGAAAATCCATTTCAGGAAGCGGAGGAAATTTTTCAGTATGCGGCATATTTATTAAAGAAACATTGGAACGGTAATCCAGTGAGGCTGTTAGGAATTGCCGCGCTTGATGTATTTGATAAAAAAGCAGCCATGAAACAATTAGATTTGTTTCATTACGAAGAAGAGGCCAAAAGAGAAGCGCTATGGAAGACAATGGAGCAGCTGCGGCAAAAATTCGGCGAGGATATTATTCGAAGAGGAGCTAATCTGTTTCAACAAGATTAGGATTGTATTGTTTACGGTCATTGGCAAGGTGGCGTTCCTTTCCGCTCCGCTTCCTGGCGGATGGGCTATTATCGGTCTTTTTATGATCATCATCGGCATTCTTTTGCATAGCTACGGTATGAAAAAAATACATGAACAGCCAGCAGCATCGCTGCTTGCTTCAAAAGAGAAAGAACCATCACTATCATGTGCAGGGGGAAACTGATGCTAAAAATAATGAAACCGCTGATCACTTTCTCTATCATCGCTGTTCATCTAATTATTATGTATTTTTGGATCTTCGATTGGGAAAAGTTAATTACCCCAATCGGATTGGCAGGATGGGGCGGATCCATTATCGCTGGTTTTATGGCGTATGCCTTCTATGCAGCAAAAGAAAGAAAGAAGTATATCCAACTACAGCGGCATATATTGATTGGTTCCACCGTGATAACGGTTTGCCTAGCGGTATTGGCGCTAATCATTGAGTGGATCACCAGCTCAATGCCGTAAATTTGTTCCCCTTTATCTAAATGAGCCGATGCGCTTCTTGATGTTTTCCCAACAATAATAGTAATATTGATATATATACATCAATCAAAAAGAGGAGATCTTATGAAACCGGCTGTATGTTTTGCGTTGGATGTAAAACATTCTAGACAAATGGACAAGAAACGGCTGCTAATGATTTTAAATGACTTGAAAGAGACGATAAACAAGCGGTTCCATAAAGATTTGCTTGTCCCGTTTGCTATTCGAAATGGCGATGAGCTTGTTGGAGTCATTGGAAATTTCTCCAGCGGATATCCACTGATTAAATATATATATTCCCAATCCTGCTTTCATCAGTGTCCATTTTATTCTGGAATTGGAATAGGGGAACTAGAAACGGACACAACGGACGTTCATACGATTAATGGAAGTGCAGTACTGTGCGCATTTGCGGCTAGGGAACATTTGAAGGAAAAAAAGGAAAAAACAAAAATATGGAGTGAAAATGAAAATACAACAAGTTTTTATATTTTAGCTGAGGCGCTTCCATTCGAACCACTTAACACTTTATTAGGATGGATTCTGGAAACAAAGCGAAATTGGACAGACAAACAAAAACAAGTGATTCATCTGATCGAGCAGTTTCCGGGATGGACATATGAAAAAATCGGAAGACATTTGGGGTATAAATCCCCTATTTCGACCGTCAGCTATTTGCTGAAACGCGCGGAGTACCAGAAGGTAAAGGCGACAGAAGCGAGCTTTACCGAATTATTGATATTATATCAAACGCTTTTAAAGAAGTAGGGGGATAACATTGTGGATATACTTTTATCTTGCTCATTTGCTAGGAGATTTTATTGTCCATTCAGATCGACTAGTTCAGGAACGACATGATCAACCGCTTGTCGATTTAGGAAAACATCTGGCTGTCCATACTATTCTTATGGCGGTCGCGAGCATTGTTGCCCTAGAAATATTTCCATCGTTTTCACTTTCCGGGCTGCTAATGCTGGCACAAGCTATTGTGCTTATTTCCATCTGCCATTTTATCATTGATTACGGCAAAATAAAATTAGATATGGTATTTAATAAAACTATTAGTCAGGCGCTTTTATTTATAATGGACCAAATGCTTCACCTTTTGGTCATCTTGTTTACATTTTATTGTATCTTTGAACCGCCAGCGTTTTTAGACATTATTGGAAAGACTTTCGCAGAAAAAGCGGCAGCCACTGCATGCATTTTTGTTTTAGCGACTTATGGAGCCGGGCATTTTCTGGAAATTTTATTAAGGGAATTCGCCCCCAATTACAAGCTGCAAGAAGGGATTTATCGTTTATCAGATGAGAAAATCGAAGTAAAAACGAAACATGAGAATAGTGGAAAAAAAGAAGTGGAAATCACCACAATTAAAACAGAACAATTTTTTCATGATTCTCCAGCCAAAATCGGTCAACTCATCGGGATGCTAGAACGGACATTAATTGTGATTTTTATGATGATGGATATGCCACAGGGACTCGCATTCTTGGCGGCATTAAAAACGCTGACCCGTTTTAAGCAGTTTGAGCATAAGCAGTTTGCCGAATATTATCTAATCGGTACGTTATCCAGTGCTATTATTGGCATTTTACTAGGGATCATTGCAGCGAAAATTTGGTAATTGCTGTATCGAAACGGCAAAGTGATTTCGCATAAAGTGAATATCCTGACCGGGGTTGTTGTTATTGTGATGCTGGCTGGATTCATCGGCACGTTGGCGCTGTCAGGAGAAAGGGAGGAAAATGATTAATCTGCCACAAAAAGCTGGCGCTTATTTATGTTGCCCTAGCAACCGAGTTGGCCGAAGGAATTGGGATAGATATATGTAGCATCGTAGTATTTCCTACACATATTGTTTCTTTTTGAAAGGACGGCAGGGAGAGATGGAATGGATTGATCGGATGAAAGGCGGATAATAGGGCTTGCAATTGGCGACGTGCTTGGTGCGACAACGTAATTTATGATATGACGCAGGAGCAAATTCGTCTAACATAAGAAAAAGCGGCAGGTAAAACCTTGCCGCTTTATGTTTCCATTAATTTATCCAAATGTGCACGCCGGTTTACCGCATACATAATAGGCGCGCCAACCGCCATGACGACAAATTCTCCTACTGCGGTTGTCAGCCAGGTGAAAAAGAATGGCAGGTCAAACGCCAGCTTTAACTCCCAGGCAATCAAGAACATCGTAAACGTAAACACCAGCGTATTGACAGCCATCCGCGCCCATACATTTTTCACATACCGCATCGAAAAAATCGTGATCAGGAGGGCGATGACCGACTGCCCGACCCCGAAAACGAGATCGTACGCCATCATCGGCGAGAAAAACAAATTCGCAAAAAAGACGCCTAACACAATGCCAAAGAAATATTTTTTATGAAACACGACGAGATGATTCAGCATTTCCGAGACGCGAAACTGCACGTTAGTAAATCCAAACGGCTGAATCAGCATCGTCACTGCGATGTACACAGCCGCTAAAATGCCGTTTACGACGATAGTTCTAATGTTCATATGTTTCTCTCCTTACATCGTTAAGGTACATGCAAAAAACACCATCGGTATACATGGTGCAACAAGAAAAGCAACATCTATTATTTTAGCAAGAACAGAAGGAAATGCAATGATCGATCTCTAAATTTGAAATGGGCGATCGGCGCTTTTGCAAAATTTGCTCATCCATAAATAATATAACAAAAACAGCAGATGGGGTTGGCCCGTCTGCTGTTTTTGTCGTTTTGAAAAATCACGGAAATAACTTCTTCCATGTCATTATCCTCCATGATATGATAATTAGTAAAGTTTTTCATTATTATGTAGGATGTGGATTAGCAATGAAGTGGTTATGGATGATTCTTGCCATCGTCGCAGGAATGGCAACGTCGGTGCAAGCTGGCGTCAACGGCGGTCTCGGCAAAAGAGTCGGCGTGATGGAAGGAGCATTCGTTTCCTTTCTTATCGGCACGATCGTGTTATTTTTATTGCAATTGTTTTTTGGAAAAGGAGACTTGCTGCAAATGTTTTCCGTGCCGAAGTGGCAGCTGCTTGGTGGGGTGCTCGGGGCCTTTTACGTGGTTGTCATGGTGCTCATCGTTCCGAAAGTCGGGGTTGCTACTTCTATCATGGCCGTTGTCGCCGGACAGTTGGTGATGAGTTCCATCATCGATCACTTTGGCTTGCTTGGCGGGCAGCAAATTCCTTTTGACATGAGAAGAATGACGGGAATCATACTATTGTTTTGCGCATTATGGCTGTTTTATAAAAAATAATATGGTATGTGTGTCTGCTGGTTAGCCAGCAGTTTTTTTTGTAAACATACCGTGCTTGTTTCCAATCCGCCGCTTATGTTTAGTTTTTTTTCATTGGTTTATACTAACAAAAGCAGTTTAATCACACTAAAGGGAAGTTGAGGTTCGTGAAAAAGATATGGAATCTTTATGTTCACGATATGAAGCAAATAGCAACAAACTGGGTAGCGGCGGTATTGGTAGGCGGATTGCTTCTTCTGCCATCGCTTTATGCGTGGGTGAATATCGAAGCTTCTATTGATCCGTACGCCAACACGAGAAACATTAAAGTAGGAATTGTCAATGAAGACAAAGGGGCAAAAATTCAAGGACATGCGTTTAACGCCGGAAAAGAAATTGTCAGGGCGCTACGAAACAATCATGACTTAGGCTGGCAATTTGTTGGCAAACAAGAAGGAATGAAAAACGTCCGCTATGGCGATTATTTTGCGACGATCGTCATTCCAAGCGATTTTTCAGAAAAATTGGCTACCATTGTGCAAGATAGGCCGGAGCAGGCCGTCATTCATTACTATGAAAATGACAAAAAGAACGCGATTGCGCCGAGAATCACATCCAAAGGAGCAAGCACCATCACCGAGCAAGTAAGCGATCAATTTGTCGCTGTTGTCAACAGCGTTTTGTTTTCTATCTTTCATGAAGCGGGGGTGGCATTAGAACAACAGCTGCCAGATATTCGCCATTTTGAGACCCTGATTTTTCAGCTGCAGACGAAGCTGCCGGAAATCAAGCGGTTGTTAAACCAATCGATGTCCGACGCGAAAGAGGCGGAACGGCTCGTCAATAAAGCGGAAAAAACGCTTCCCGAAGCGAAACGGATCGTCAACAGCGGCATTGCGTTTCTTGATGAAACGAATCAGTTTTTCACGAAAGCGGAAGCAAAAGCAAAGACATTGACGCCGCAAATCGCGGAAAATTTGCGTACGCTGCAGCAAATCGCCATGTCCATCTATGCCGCAACTAACAAGCTGCAAGAAAACCTTTCCCTTGCCCAGCAGCGGCAATGGCTTTCCGACGTCCAGGGCATGGCCGCAGCTGGGGAACAAATGGCAGATGAAGCGCAAACACAGCTTCGCATATTCAATAACATGATCGAAAAGAGAGCTTTCTCTCGCACGGCTTCCGCCAATATGGAACAATTGTCCGGCCGTCTGACAGGCATAAAATCCAATTTAAGAGAAGCACAGCGCCTTGCCAAGTTAGCGTACGAGCAAAGTGAAAACGGGGCGCAGCCAGGCAACCATCTTCTCACCGACCTAAATGAGCGGGCGGCAGCTGCGGTTAAGCAAGTCGATCGGGTGATGAATGAATACGAGCAACATATCGCACCGCTCATGAAAGAAAAAATGAACGAAACGAAGCAGACGCTTCAAGACGCCCGCCGCATGCTCGCGGACATCGCCAACACCATTCTGGAATTAGAGCGGCTTCTTCAGCACGCCGGCAGCGGTCTCAAGCAGGGGGAAGAAATGTTGCAGACGGCAAGCGACCAGTATCCGTTTCTTGCGCGGAAAGTCAACGATATCGCTTCCTTTCTTGCAAAATTGAAAAAAGAAACAAACATCTACGACATCATTCGTTTATTAAAAAATGATCCAAGCGCAAAAGGTGAATTTTTGGCCCATCCCGTCGACTTAAAGACGCATAGATTGTTTCCGCTTCCGAACTATGGATCGGGGATGAACCCGTTTTATACCGTCTTGTCCATATGGGTGGGCTGTCTGCTGTTAGTGTCGTTGCTTTCTACCGAACCTTATGAGGCAGAAGGGTATACCAGCAGAGAAATTTATTTTGGCCGGCTGCTGACGTTTTGGACATGCAACAGTATTCAGGCGCTTATTGTCACGTTAGGAGATGTATTTCTTTTAAAGAATATTTATATTCATGACTCCGGCTGGTTTATCCTCTTTGGGCTGTTATGCAGCTTTGTGTTTATTGTCATTGTCTTTACGCTCGTATCAGTATTCAGCGACGTCGGCAAGGCGCTGGCCATCGTCCTGCTCGTTTTCCAAATCGCCGGAGCAGGGGGGACGTATCCGGTTCAGCTTATTCCGGAATTTTTCCAAAACATCAACCCGTTTTTGCCGTTTACGTATGCGATTGATTTGATGCGCGAAGCAGTCGGCGGCATTGTGTGGGGAAAAGTGAAAAACGATGCGGTTCGTCTCATGATGTTTGCCGTCCTGGCTCTCTTATTAGGTACGCTTCTGAAAGAACCGTTGAACAAATACATGCATTCGCTGCATGCGAAAGCGAAAAAAAGCGGATTGTTTCATTAAACCATGCGGCATAGGCAAAATGACCGCCTGGCTTTTTTGTTTATATCCGGTGACGCCATCGATGGGAAACAGAAACAGCCAGCGCGGATATGGACGCTGTTTTAAAAAAATAGATTCGTTACGGCGGAAGGCACGGATTTGATTCGTGCCTTTTTTCATGACGAAGTTGCAAATGATTTGACAAATGAATGCATGTATAATATCCATCTTGGAAAGCGGCTTTGAAAACAAACCGGACCAAACGGTATAGAGGTTAACTTTAGTGGGCTACACCATTAAAGACATCGCGTTGAGGGCTGGTATTTCGAAGTCGACGGTTTCGCGCGTCATTTCGGGAAAAGGGGTTGCAAGTCCAGAGACGCGTGAAAAAGTATTAAAAGTGATGAAGGAGCTGCAGTATAAACCAAATGCCTTGGCAAGGGCGATGGTTTCGCAGCGGACGAACAATATAGGCGTAGTGGTTTATCATTCACGTTCTCCAATGGCTTCGCATCCTATAATTTTTCTTGAAACATGCTCATTCTCCTGCTTTTCCAAAAGTTTGTTATTCTACAGTAACAGATAGTTAAAGATGGAAACTTCTTGTATACTAAATACGTATAACCATTACGTCGATGGATTGTCTTTGTTTAAGGGGGATAGAGAAATCATGAATGGAGAACCTAGAAAAAGAATCTCCGAACGAGCATTATCGGTATGGCGGATATACGGCATGATTGGATTGGCTGTTTCTTTTGCCGCTTTTGCCGCTGTCATTGTCCTGATTATCATTTTTGACGGGCCGAAATGGATTATTCCTATCTTGATTCTTTTGTTTATAGGAGAAGGTTATTTGTTCCTCTTTTTTATCCCAAGATTACGCTGGCGGCGCTGGCGCTATGAAGTGCGTGAGCAGGAAATCGAGATTCAACAAGGTTTGTTTACGGTAAGGCGAACGTTGATCCCAATGATTCGCGTGCAGCACGTCGATTCTAAGCAAGGGCCATTGTTCAAAAAATACAAACTGGCCTCCGTAACGATTTCGACAGCCGCAACGGTGCATGAAATTCCGGCACTCGATGAAGAGGAAGCAGAGGAGCTGCGCTATTCTATTTCCAGATTGGCAAGGGTGGCGTATGACGATGTCTGAGAAAAAACGGCTTCATCCCATTTCTGTCATCGTCAATATTGTTAAGCAATTGAAAGACGCGTTTTTTCCGCTCCTCCTTCTCGTCATAGTCGGGAATAGAACCATTTCCATGATGTGGGATATCGCCGTGCCATCGGCGGTTGTCATGTACACCATTGTGATCGGAATTGTTTCTTGGCTCCGTTTTACCTATCGGTTGGAAGAAGGGGAATTGCGCATTGAACATGGTGTGTTTGTAAGAAAAAAACGATATATTCCTTTCGAACGCATTCAAGGCGTTTCCATTTCCGAAGGTTTTCTGCAACGATTGGCAGGAGTCGTTAAAGTCAATATAGAAACAGCGGGAAATCAGTTAGGAGAAGCCGAAGTGGTATTAACGGCTGTAACAAGGGAAGAAGCGGAACGAATTCAACGTTGGATTCGAAAAGCAAAGGAAATGATAAATGATGAAATGATGCTGTTGGATGAAAATACTGCATCTTCTTTTGTCTCCATCCATCAACCATTACAGGAAGAAGCGAAAAACATCATTTTTTCGATGAGCTTTTGGGAAGTTTTTCAAGTAGCGGTGACAAGCGGTGGGGCACTTAGCGTTATTGCTGCCATTTTCCTTTTTATCTCCCAATTTGACGATCTCATTCCTTATGAGATGCTATATAAAGATGCGCAAACGATGTTCGCGCATGGTTTATTTGATACGATGATGGCTGTTTTATTGATTTTTATTGCCGCTTATATGATATCCATTATTCAAAATATGCTGCGGTACGCTTTTTTTACGGTGGAAAAAATAGATGAAGACATCGTCATTTCGAGAGGATTGCTTGAAAGAAGAAAAGTGACAACGCCTGTCGCACGGGTTCAAGGGATTGTAATAAAAGAAAACATGATTCGCCGCTGGCTTGGGTATGCTTCCGTTTATATCATTCATGCGGGTGGGGCATTGGATGGCGGCCATCACGGGAGTATTATACTCTGCCCGTTAATAAAGAAAGAACGGATTGCTTCCGTTATTTCTTCCTGTCTCCCGGAGTATAGCATCCACCATGAATTCAATGCGTTGCCAAAGCGAGCATGCATCCGCTACACGGCCCGTCCTTTATATGTGCTGATTCTTCCTGTTTGCATCGCCGCTTATTTCTTGCGTCCGTGGGGGCTGTTGCTTTTGTTGTGGCTTCCCATCGTTTCATATTTCGGCTACTTAAGTTATAAAGCGGCCGGCTGGGCGATTTCGCCTCATCAGCTTGCACTAAGAAGCGGCTTTTTCAACATGAAAGCCATGTATATGTTAAAAAATCGTATTCAATCCATGGAAGCTTCTTCTACCTGGTTTCAGAAGCGAAAACACCTCGGAACCATTGCGGCAACGGTCATGCCCGGAATCGGCGCCCGTGGAGAAGTGGCAGATCTTGATCAAGAAGATGTGAAAACAATATATGCATGGCTGAAAAGGACAAACGAAGCATCTAAAGTTTCGTCTGATTGAACTCTCCCCACCCATGCTCTGCTTAGAGGTGGGGGGAGCTTCTTGGATAAAATCTTAAAATAAGAATAGATATACAATAAAGAGGGCTTTTATCCTAAAAAAATTTACATGTTGGTCTCTTTCTGTTTTTGTTTTAACCGCTCTTCAAGAACACGAATCATGAATAAAAAGTGTTCAGCTTCGCGAAGAACGTGGTCAGCTAGTAAAGGATTAATAATGTTTCGAATCTGGGAACTTTTAATTAGCTCAAGCCCCGCTTTCTTGAAGTTTCTTAATTCTTCCGTTGCACTTTCACTATCCTTATTCATCTTTCCGATGATCGGATAGGTCGGTTTCTTATGATAAAGCATGGATTCCACGTCTCTAGCTTGGTTTAACAGGGTTTCAAAATCGTCGCCAAATTTTCGTGCAGTAGCCACCAAATTTCTCTCAGATGGGTCTAGTAATGAAGCGATAAAACGGGAATGCTCCATCATAATGCGTAGCCAAAAAACATTCTCATGGATAATGGCGTCTTGAATAGGCTCTAATATGCCATTGTTAAATTTTTGCAGGCTATTCATAAAATACTCTGCTTCACGAGCAATATGGTCAACAAGGAGAGGAAAATTAAAACCCTGAACTTTTTCATTTATAATCAGAATAAGAAGATTTCTCTTGAAATTTCTAAATCCATACACCAACTGGATACTGTCTTCATTCAGTTTTCTAACTGCTTCCACTGATTCCGGGGTTTGATACGCCCTTTTTTCTTGTTGTTCAAAATAGTGGAAGAAACGGTCTGTTTGTTGAATTAAATCTTTATTATTTCGACTCATACCTTCCCCAAGAAACAATGCATGCTCCTTCATAATACGAAGCCAAAATTTATTTTCAGTAAGGGAGCGCTCAATAAACATTTTTTCTGAAAGAGGCTCTGGTGGGGCTGCAAATTGTTCTGGTGGCAAAATCATCGCTTTTGTTCTGTCTTCAGCAAAATGCCCCGGCATATTAGGTTTACTCCACATATGGTTTCACCTCTCCGATAGGCTAATGTATGATATGCGGATGCTTAGCTAAATATGATTTTTTTTGCCACAAAGAGAGCACAAGTTGTATTGTATGATCCTAATGAACATGGTGTATGGGAATTAAGTTGCCGCTATGAAAAACATAGCTCCGTTCCACGCTTTTCCCAGTAATTTGCCACTAGGGCTGTTTGGTCCTTAACAATGTGATGGCAAGAGTTTCGCGTATCTTTCTCGTTTTTGCATCGGAGTGATGCCTGAATCCCCCTGGAACGGCGCCCCTTGAACCCAAAAACCTCGACGCATTCCTCTTCTATAATGCGAAGCATTTAGGAGGGGGGAGTCAAGGAGTGTTTATCTTGCTCTTCTATATATTTTTTAATTACTTCTAGTGGAGTCCCCCCTGTCGAGAAAATCATATAACTGTTGCTCCAAAAATATGGTTTCCAATAATACTTTGACAACTCATTCTGAAATTCTTTGCGAATATATCGAGATGAAACAGTTTTAAAATTGTTAATCAATTTAGAAAGCTGGACTTGTGGAGGTGCTTTAAACAATAAATGTATGTGATCTTCTTCTCCATTCATTTCGATTAGCTTGCATTTAAAACGGGAAAAGATATCTTCGGCGATTTCTTTCAAGCGGTGATGCATCTCTTTCGATATGCATTTTTTTCTATACTTTGTAACAACAACTAAATGATAATATAAACTGTAAAATGAGTGTCTATTCCTTTCAAATTCATGCATTTTTTTGAATGATACTCCTTTACAACTAAATGATTTATATATTACAATGATGGTGTTGTAAAACTAGAGAAAAACTCGAAGCTACGCATAAGGATGCAGCATAATACATATAGTAAACATCAATGAAATCCACACCATCGTGGCTGCTCCAATCCGTCACACTTTCACTCATTAAACATCCATTCCGTCTTGCGACGAAGTTCAAACAACCATTGGTCAACCCCGTTTTCAAAAAGACACAAAAAGGCAGGAAAGGCCTCTTCGTAGGCATCTTTCCGTTCCTTGCTATTGCAGTGGTTGATGAGGAAATCCATATGATTCCTGATTGCTCTGTTGTTTGACGAATCTTTTCGCTGTCATACGCGGCATTGCCTAATACAAAATTTGATGTCCCATTGCTGCAAAGAAGGAAGCAGTTTTGGCGCTGCCGCATCATTCCGATTCGCGGTTGGATTCCCTTGGTAAGTGAGTATGCAGAGATGGAGCTTATATATCCTTTCAACAAAGTGGTAGCAGGTGAATACTCCCCCCGCTTTGCCTGTGAATCGTAAAGCTGCTCCGAGGGCAGTACTGTCGATCAGCGCAATTTGGGGATACCGTGTTTTTAAATCTTTTCACAGCTGTGCATGAAAGGCAGGAAATCCCTGTTCCCGGGACCATTTTGCTGCGTGGGAAAACAAAAAAGATGAAAGGGCTTCACCAAGCCAGCAGGTCCGATGAAAACAGTGAAAACGCTGCAGGTGCGCACGAATTTCCGCAAAGATCGATAGCAAAATAGGTTTTCAAAAAGAAACATTTCAGTGCCGATTTTTGGTCACATACGGTGTTTCTGGTAACGATAGAGAGTTGATATATTGAAATAAGAATTCTAAAAGTGATCCGATTTCATATGATCATGCATGTTCACCGTTCCAATTGGAAATCATGATCATATCCATCCCTTGGGTTTGGTTACAATGTATGAATGTTCTACAATCATAACATAAAACATACTCGTGAGAAAGAGGTTTGTTATCTAGAAAAAGTTGTCAGAGAAAAAACCAAGGCGATTAAAAACAAAATTATCTCTTGCGGACTTAAAACATTCGAGCCTACGATAGCCAACTTTTGGGAGGTTTTGGCATCTATTTCAGATTTGATTCAAAAAGTTTGATCATCTTAAACATTTAAACACCAGACAAGTTGTCCAAACCGCCAAAGGATGTTCCGTCTATAATGCCTAGCATTTAGGCGGGGAGGTTCGCCTAATGATGCAGTATATGGTTGATTTTTATGGTGCGTTTGCAAGATGGAAAATCCAATTTTTGGACGCTTCCTCACGGGGGGAGTGAAAAAGGACGAAATCCGTTCGTTTCGTTTGCAAAAATTCTTCTGAATATCATGATTCACTTGGGGGAAGTAAAAAAGAAGAAGGTCATTTGATCTTCCTTCCGAAGGTCATCTGATCCTTCTTCTTTATAGATAAATGCAAAGGATATCGTTGTTTTGTAGTTTTTGAGATACCTTTAAATGAAAGGCTTGCTGCTTCATGATTTGTCTCATGAAGCGGCAAAGATATCATGTTTTTGCTCCACAGAAGGGGTATGCAGAGACTGCGTGAGTGGAAGATATAATGATACTTGTGTTCCCTTGTTGACTTCGCTTGCAATTTGGATCGTTCCACCCATCGATTCGATAATTCGATAGACGACCATCATTCCAAGTCCGGTACCTCTTCTTCCTTTTGTTGTAAAATATGGTTCTCCAAGGCGTTCGATTTGTTCTTTTGTCATTCCGACCCCTGTATCCGAGATGCGGATAAGCACTTGATCTTTTTCGATAGAAATGTAAACTTCGAGTGTGCCGCCATTTGGCATTGCTTCAATAGCATTCTTGATAATATTGAGCAAGCATTGCTGAAGCTTTTGGCGTTCCCCTTTGACGTTACAAGGAATGAGCGACGTTTGGACTTCAACACTATTCATGTTTGCCAGCGGACGCACAATATCGATGACGCGTTCAACTTCTGTTTTCACATTTAGATTTTCTACGCTTTCCGGAGCAGGTTTGGCAAATGTAAGATAATCCGTGATAATCGCTTGAGCGCGATCTAATTCTTCGATGGCAATGCGAATGTATTGTTTCCGCTTTTCTTGCGATAAATGGCTTTGCTCCAGCAATTGTATAAACCCTCGCGCGGTCGTTAGGGGATTGCGCACTTCATGGGAAATGGAAGCAGCTAAGTGGCTGACCACTTCCATTTTTTCCGCGCGGATAATCCGTTTTCTTAATACGCTGTTTTTATATAAAATTTCCTTAAGATAGCATGTGAAAATCATACTGATTGGCTGAATAGGCAGGTAGAGCCAAAACGCTGAAGAAGCCGGCAATGTGTGATGAAAGGATTGGATCCAAACGACCATGAGCATCTCGGAAACAGCGGATAATAGAAAAGCAAGCAAAATGCGCTGTTTGGAAGACAAGGCCAAAAATTTTTTCGATAAGGCTATGCCGGCGATCATAATGGCGACCGATGTAATAGCGGTCAGCATGAATTCTTTTCCGCCAAAAAAAGAGCGGTAGCCAATCGTCACCATACAAAGAAAAAGGCTGGCGATCGGCCCTTTATACAAACTGCCCAACCAAAGAGGCACTTGATGTAAATCGTAAATGTATTCTGTATCGATGTTGGAATTGATAGGAAATGTCATGCAAAGAATGATGATAATGGCGGAAGCGAGTGTTAAAATGTACTTCCTTATTTTTTCAGGTGCGTTTCTTTCCTCAAGCCATAATGCAAGAATGAAAACCGGGATCAGAATAAAAAATAAATTTAATAGGACGTTTTTTACAATGTCGAGGAACATATTTACACCTTCCTTTACATGACAAATTTTTTTAATGAATTCAACTTTAATAAAAAGGAATGTCAGATGTTAAGTATGAATGATTGGTTTTTTTGGCATAAACATTTGTTTTTTGACATAATTCTTCTTAAATAAAAAGTTGAAATTATGATAATTATTCAAAATTAAAAAACTATACATTCAGTAAATAGCGGTTAAATTCATATTAACGTAGCTGTTCTAATACCGATACTTGCTCGGTTAAAATGAAAAACGCTGTTGTCACCGTGCCGATCGTCACCGCCCGAAAACCGATCCAGCCCCAAAAGCAGACGTGGTCCGAAAACTTATAAGCGATGCAAGAATAAGAAATAAACGGTAATCCATGAGAAAATGATGAGAAATCCGAGTAAGAACATGGAAGCAAGTGTGCCTTTTAACGGTGTCTCTTGCTTTTTTAGTGCTTGTTTTTGTTTGTTACAATTCCGATTTTGCCATTTTCTATGCCTCCTCCCAACAAACCCCATCCCACTTTATCATACAAAATTCTGCGGAAAATGGTAGGTACATTTTACCAGTTCACAAATTATTCATTTTTTACTTCGTCACCATAGTAACAATGATTTTTCTCATATTATCAATGTGAAATGTTGTGAACGCCATCTTTGCAGCTGGGCAACGGAAGCAATCAGATCCATCCTGCAACAGGCAGCGGCCTTAGCTTGCCCGCAGCCGCTGGCAGCAGATACTTGCGATTCCTTATAAGAAAAAGGCTGTTGATTTTTATCAACAGTCTTTTTCTATATGATTAAGAAGTCTAAGAATCATGATAGCCGCACTGATCCATGTTCATAATCCGTGATGCAGTAGAGATTTGAAATGTGATAAAATTTTGCTTATCAAACTTTAAGAATAATAACAAGGAGAAAATAGGGGTTGTTGTTACTAAAAAGCATCATTTTAGGTTTTTCCGTATCTGCTCCAGTGGGACCAATAGGATTGTTATGTATTCAAAGAACCCTCACGAAAGGTCAAATGGCAGGATTTTTTACCGGTTTAGGAGCCTCAACGGCCAATATGATCTACGCTAGCTTTGCAGCTTTTGGTTTTTCTGTTGTTTCTTCTTTCTTATTGGAACAGCAATTCATTTTAAGAATCATAGGAGGAGTATTTCTTCTTTATTTAGGAGTAAAAATCTTTCTGGCAAAACCTGCTGAAAGAGCAGCTTCTTTGGAAGGAAATGGATTAATTAGGGTGTATTTGTCTACTCTTTTTCTCATGATTACGAATCCAACTACCATCTTAAATTTTGTGGCTATGTTTGCTGGATTAGGTTTTGATAAAACAGCTAGTTCGCCTTCAACTGCATTTATATTTGTCTCTGGTGTGTTTCTAGGAGCGATTTTCTGGTGGTTCCTTTTAAGTTTCAGTGTAAGTATTTTTAAAAATAAGATCACACCTTATTTAAAATCAGTAAACAAAATCGCTGGAATGTTGATTATTTCTCTCGGGTGTCTTGCTTTCTTGAGATAAGAACATGAAGACATTTGAACAAAATACCAACTTTGATGAGCTAGTAAATATGACTGAAGGAGCTGCCGCGGCAGCTCTTTTACTTTTCAAGGAATTTTGTACATGTTTGTTTCTGCTCTTTTGTCATCCCGCCCCCTGTATCCGAGATAGGAATAAGCACTTAAGCTTTTTCGATAAAATGTAAACTTTCTTTCACCGAAGTCCCTTTAGTCCAAAAGAGCTTGAAGGATTGCTACGGTTGATCCCGTCCATGATGGATATTTCCTTCATCAGGAATTTTATTTAAAGGGAGGGATCGTAAAACATGCACCTAATGTTATATTCATCATAATATGAAGTTGAATAAATATTGGGGGAGGGTCTATAATGTATCCATATCTTTACAACTTTGCTGACCCTAACAGGCAATCAAGCATACAATCAGACAAATTAATACGTGACATTGAAAAGGCAATAAATGGACAGTATAGCGCCATTCAATGTTATGCCAAATTAGCAAAAATGGCTCCTACGGATAGGGAAAGGGTTCAAATTCTTGAAATTCGTAACGATGAAATAAAACACTATCAACGATTTACACAAATATATGTAAATCTGACAGGTATGCAGCCTGACGTAAAAGTTACTGAGGAATGTCCTAATACCTACGTGGAAGGATTAGAATATGCTTTGAAAGATGAACAAAAAACTGTTGATTTTTATCTAGATATTGCTGATGAGACGAATAATCCATATATCAAAGAAGTTTTTCGTCGTGCAGCAGCAGATGAGCAAAACCATGCAGTCTGGTTCCTATACTATTTTATAAAGAATAAAAGAGCTGAGTTGTAACGAATTCAGCTCTTTTATTTATGATGAAAGTTTGGGTTTAGCAACTTTGCCCAAACAGGACATTTCGCTTTTTTATTACTATTGAAGACGATAATGAAGAATCATGGTGATCGATTCAAAAGATTCAAAATTCAAAAGGGAAGGGAGACTCAAAATCACCATTAACAAATTCATGCTTTTAACGATGTTATATCTATATCAACAATGTTTCATTTTTGCAGAAGAAAATTACCGATTACGGATCACAAAAACACGGATGATCAGATGGTTGCCCGACCAATGCGGTTAGCTTCAGGTACTTCAATCAAACGACCGCTTTTCACGTCGTAAATAAAACCGTAGATCGTAATGTAGCCCGGAACAAGAGGGTGAGAACGAATCCGTTCAACATCGTCAATAACACTCTGTTCAAGATTGCTGATCGTCAAAAATTCCATGTATTCCCCCGCTCTGGAACCGGGTCCTCTTCCTGTATCACGCCAATTTTTCCCATCAAACTCAGCTGGTTCCAAACTGTTAGCGAGCAAATTGCGAATAATGTCATTGGTAAACGTCTCCATACCGCAATCGGTATGATGAATCACGAACCATTCCCGTGTTCCCAACAGCTTGTACGAGATTACAAGGGAACGAATCGCATCGTCGCTTGCCCGGCCTCCTGCATTTCGGATCACGTGAGCATCGCCTTCCGTAAGTCCGGCAAACTTGGCTGGGTCGAGGCGCGCATCCATGCAGGTCAGAATCGCAAATCGGCGCTTCGGCGGCATCGCCAGATTTGCTTTGTCCCCAAAATTAGCAGCATATTTTTTATTCGCGGCCAACACTTCGTTTAAAATATTGCTCATTTTCCGTCCCTCTTTCTTAAATTAAATTATATAAATCATATCTATTTACTATGATTATAATGTGCCATTATCCTGCCGTCAATGAATTCTTACACGTTCAACGGGTATAATAACTGGAGTAAGAAGCCTATCATTTGATAGTTAAATGAAGATAATGGTAATTTAAAGATAGTTCATCCAAAAATGATTTATATTTAGGAGCTGGTTCTATGAAAGTGTTGACCGTTGTCTCACATCCCAGAAGAGAATCCCTTACTTTTGCAATTGCCGAGCGTTTCATTCAAGGGTTAAAAGATGCTGGACATGAAGTGGAAATTGCGGATTTGTACGGTGAAGAATTCAATCCGCTGTTATACGAACAAGATGAACCTGATTGGGACAACCCGAATAAAACATATTCTCCTCGTGTTCACGCAGAAATGGAACGATTGAAAAGAAACGATGGATTAGCCTTCATCTTCCCGTTATGGTGGTATTCATTACCGGCAATGGTAAAAGGATATATAGACCGGGTATGGAACTATGGTTTTGCTTATGGAGGAACGCGCCTTCCACACAAAAAGGTATTGTGGATTCCGCTTGTCGGAGAGACAGAAGAAAGTCTTAAAAAAAGAAATTTCGTTACGATGATTTCTCATTATTTGAATGCTGGTTTAGCCGGCTATACAGGTATTCCTCAATCGGAAGTGGCATTTCTGTATAACACGTTAGCGGAAGATATTGAGAATGAAGAGGAAGTCAAAAAACATTATGAGAGTCTTTTCCATCGAGCGTATGAGCTAGGGAATACATATAGCCATTCATTAACGAAAAAATAATCATGGATATGGTGTGTCAAACTGATTCAAAATGATGCTATGCAGTAAAGTAAGTGCGCATCCTCCACAGTACAGTAGGAATAAAAAGCTTACCGATTAACATGGCTATGGAACTGGTGGTAATGGTAGTATAAAGCCATTCATTAGAAAAGGGGTGGGAATATGAAAGTACTTATCGCAGGCGCAAATGGACACACGGGTCGATTGATCGTGGAGCTGCTCGGGAAAAGCAATAGACATGAAGCTTACGCAATGATTAGAGATGCAGCTCAAGCAGAAAAATTGAAACAGCTTGGTGCCAAGGAAACTATATTGGCTGATCTTGAAAAAGATGTTTCTCATGCTGTTAAAGGTATAGATGCGGTGATTTTCGCTGCTGGTTCTGGCTCACATACAGGTCCGGATAAAACCATTTCTGTAGACCAAGAAGGAGCAAAACGCCTTATTGATGCAGCAAAGAAAGAAGGCATCTCTCATTTTATCATGCTTAGTTCGTATGGATCTGGTAATCCGGATGCTTTACCAAATTTGGCTCATTATCTAAAAGCAAAAGGGGAAGCGGATCGATACTTAATAGAAAGTGGATTAACATATACCATTGTTCGCCCTGGGTATCTAAGTTTTGAACCACCTACGGGTAAAGTGGAAATCGCTGAGCATTTTGAAAGCATTGTAGGAAGAGATATCCCGCGTGGAGATGTCGCACAAGTAATTGTATCTTGTCTTGATATGGAAAATACCAAAAACAAAACATTTGAGCTCCTCAGTGGTAATCAACCTATACAAGATGCGCTCAAAGCTCTCTGAAGCAGGGGGCGGTAATAAACAGAAACAGTTTTATCCTTTCTGTTTCACTACTGCATCAAAGTATGTAGAGGCGTTACGATTTTCGTAATGCCTCTATTTTTATTTAAATTGGAAGATAACATCAAAATGAATTTACGATAAACTCTATCGTTTATTTTTCTGTTTTTTATTTAACAAATCTTCAAATTTATTTTAATATTACCTTTAAATCTATTTTTTACAATGAAGATGGTCGAAAATCATCAAAATTTTAGAGGGGAGCGAGATAGCAGTGAAAAGGACAGGAATGATTGGCTTATCACTTTCTTTATCGTTAGGGTTACTCGCGAATTATGCTCCGGAAGCGATGGCAGCTGATGAACAAGTTAAGCAGTCATCTATGCTGCAACCGATTGTTGACCATGTTGCTGTCATTGCCCACCGCGGCACCTCAGGTTATGCACCCGAACATACATTGGCAGCATACGAAAAGGCAATTAAGATGAAAGCAGATTATGTCGAATTGGATTTGCATATGACAAAAGATGGTGAGTTAATTGCTATTCACGATTCCACGCTGGCAAGAACAACGAATGTAGAAGAAGTATATCCCGACCGCGCCCCTTGGCGGGTAAAAGATTTTACATTAGCCGAAATTAAGAAGCTAGATGCCGGTTCTTGGTTTAACAAGACTTACCCTGAGTATGCAAAAAAACAATATGTCGGGCAGAAAATCCCAACCCTTCAGGAAGTAATCGATTTTATCAAAAAGAAAGATCCGAAAGTTGCTCTGTACATAGAAACAAAGTCGCCTGACGTTTATCCGGGCATGGAAGAAAAACTCGTTAAGATCTTGAAAAAGAACGGTTACTTGAAAAAAGGTAAAGTCATTTTCCAATCATTCAGCGAAGCGAGCTTAAGAAAATTACAGGAGATGGTTCCTAAGGATATTCCTCTTATTCAGCTTTATAGTCCAGACATGATTCAAGGTCAAAATCTGGATGATGTCTTTAACCGAGCAGCGGAATATGCGGAAGGTGTAGGACCGGATAAATCGCTCGTCACCCCGACGTTTATGCAGGAAGCCCATGAACGTCATATGGTCGTCCATCCGTATACCGTGAATACGAAGGAGGAGATGGTCGAGCAATTATCCCTTGGTGTTGATGGAATGTTTACGAATTATCCTGATCAATTAGTAGAATTGAACAAGAAACCGTATATTTCCCACGGGGCGGCCAGCGGCGAAGTGACGGATACATCCGCGGTATTATGGGCTAGGACAAGCCAGCCCGCAAAGGTGCGATTTGAAGTTTCCGAGGATGCTGCTTTTAAAAAAGCCATCGTGAAAACCAAAAAAGCAACTTCCGAACATGATCTGACCGTACAAGTAAAAGTGACGGGTTTGAAACCAGACACGATTTATTACTACCGTGTTCAGGCTCTTCCTGGATCACATCAGGTGAGTGGAAGATTTAAAACCGCTCCGGCTGAAAATGAACGGAAGCCATTGACGATTGTTTGGGGTGGTGATACAGGCGGCCAGGGCAAAATCCCGCCTTTTAAATCTTTTGCGGCGATGGCGGATTTGAAACCGGATTTCTTCTTGTTTAGCGGGGATACGATTTACGCTGATAATACTACGCCGGCTGTTCCGAATCCGCCATCAAAAAGTATTGAGGATTTCTGGGCGAAATATAAGGAAAATCGTACCGACTCAAACTTAAGAAAATTGCTTCAATCGACAAGTGTATATGCCATCTGGGATGACCATGAGGTAACGAATGACTTTTCTGGACCATTTGAGCCGCTTGCCTCAACCGGATTTCAGGCTTTTACGGATTATTGGCCAATATTGGACGAGCGGAGTTCATCCGGGAAGCTTTATCATAAGTTTTCATGGGGTAATACACTTGATTTATTCATTTTAAATAATCGCAGTTACCGTGATCCAGATACGAAACCAGATGGTCAGGACAAGACAATGCTTGGTCAAGAGCAGCTTGAATGGTTGAAAAAAGAACTCTTGAATTCAGATGCAAAGGTGAAACTTATTGCTTCTTCCGTGCCGATTTCCATTCCGACTGGGAAACCAAATGCACGCGATGGATGGGCGAATGGCGACAACATCAATCCGAACGATAAAACAGGGTATGAACATGAGTTTGCGGAGATTTCTAAATTTATTATCGAGAATAAAATGAAAAACGTGTATTTTGTCACAACTGATGTTCATTTTGCTGATATTATCCAGTATGATCCTGACCATAACGGCACAATTGATTATCGTGAACTAGTAAGCGGACCGATCGGTGCGGACCTAGGTCAGCCGTCAACACTTGATCCTACATTTGGGCCGGAGCAACTGTATGCTGAAAGTGGGTTCTTTAATTTTGGTGTACTCAAGGTTGATCCGGGATTAAAACAAGTGACGGTCGAAATTCGTGATGAAAACGGTAAGATTCATTTTCATCGGGATTTTCCGATGGAATAACAGAGTAGATTCGTATTGGACCGCTTGTGAAAGTGCTTGTCATGATTGCGTTAGTCAACGTGGCACTATGGTTTCAACGAAAATACTTTAAAACAGAATCAGTATCATACTAACAACAGAGGTGGAATGAAACATGAAAAACAAAAAGATCATTTACTTCTTATGCACAGGAAACTCTTGCCGCAGCCAAATGGCAGAAGGATGGGCAAAAAAATATCTTGGTGACGAGTGGGAAGTGTACAGCGCTGGTATTGAAGCGCACGGATTAAATCCAAACGCGGTAAAAGTCATGAAAGAAGTAGGAATTGACATTTCCAAACAGACATCCGATATCATTGATCCGGAAATGTTAAATAAAGCGGATTTGGTAGTAACATTATGTGGTCATGCAGCGGACCATTGTCCAGTAACCCCGCCAAATGTGAAACGCGTACACTGGGGATTTGATGATCCGGCAAAGGCGGAAGGAACCGAGGAGGAAAAATTAGCGGTATTCCGTCGTGTTCGCAATGAAATCGGCGCGCGCATCAAAAAATTTGCTGAAACAGGCGAATGAGACTAAATGACAGCCGAGAAGATTCTTCTCGGCTGGTTTTATTTATAAATACTTCATACAAAACCAAAGACGAGGCATGTCGATAAAATTTTCTTTATTTTTTAAAATAAAAAGTTGCAATTTGCAAATAATGTGATATAAATAATTATAGAGGTGAAAAAATGGAAAACATTAGAGAGTTGTTTCAAGTGATGACACGTCGTTTCGGATTGTTGAATAAAAATTGCTGTTCTATTGATGCTGTAGATATTTCTCTTGTTCAAAGCCATATTCTTTATGAAATTGACAAAAGAGAATCTCCTTCCATGCAACAAGTGGCTGAAGTATTGGGAATGGATATTACCACGTTCAGCAGACAGATTCAAAATTTAGTGAAAAAGGGATTAGTAAAAAAAACGCCACTCCCTGAAGATCGAAGGGTATATACGTTATCGTTAACCACCGAGGGAAAGTTTATAGCAACAACCATTGATCGAGAAATAAATCGATATTTAGAAGAAGTGTTTTCGCATATGACAGAATTTGAGAAAGAAACAGTGATTCGTTCGATTAAATTGTTGAATGAGTGCATGGCAAAATCGAGCGTATGTTGTAAACCGATAGGGATGGGCAAGTAAAAAAGCTTGCTCATAAAAAATAAACAAATAGTTGCGTTTTACAAATAAATGAATGGGGGGATGTATGTGGGGAGAGGTTTTGAAAAACTTCATGGTGATTACGACACCTTGCTATTTACTGTTATCTCATTCGTTATTCACTTTATTCAGGGATTCATTCCATAAGATGTATATCCGTTTTCAACGATATCCTATTTTGCAAATGTGGATGACCAAGGGTATGGCGTTAGTACCTGCATTAGGTACAAGTTTACTGGATTTAACAATTATTACACGGTCTTTTTAGAAAGAAGCTAGTAATCTTTGCGTTTATAGGTACTGTCATGACAATGGCAGCGTTATCATATTTTTTCATTTAAGGGAGTGATAACTTATGAATCATGTGAATAACGATCAAATACGGCAAAATGTCCGCAGCCGCTATAAGCAAATTGCGCTGCAGGAAGTAAATTCTAGAAGCTGTTGTTCAGACTCTTCCGGATGTGGTGGTACACCTAATGAGGCATCGGCAAAACTAGGATACTCGGATGAGGAATTATCTGCCGTGCCAGAAGGAGCTAATCTTGGACTTGGTTGCGGCAACCCGCTAGCAATTGCGGAATTGAACCCCGGAGATGTGGTGTTGGATCTTGGTTGTGGTGCCGGTTTCGATTGCTTTTTGGCTGCTCGGCAGGTCGGAGAAACCGGGCGCGTCATTGGTGTGGATATGACGCCAGAAATGATCAGCAAAGCACGCAACAATGCTGCCAAGGGTGGCTTTACCAACACCGAATTTCGGTTAGGAGAAATCGAATATTTACCGGTGGCAGATGATTCGGTCGATGTCATTATTTCCAATTGCGTCATTAATCTTTCTCCAGATAAGCCTCAAGTGTTCAAGGAAGCCTATCGTGTGCTGAAACCAGGAGGGCGCCTTGTCATTTCCGACGTTGTGGCGACGGCAGAACTTCCAGCGGAAATTAAAAACAATATGGATGACTTGTATTCGGGCTGCGTATCAGGAGCAGCCTCGATTAGAGAGTTAGAATCCTTGTTACAACAGAGTGGATTCACACAGATCACCATTGAACCAAAAGATGAATCGAGGGAGTTTATCAAAGATTGGGTGCCTGGAGCGAACGTCGCGGATTACATTGTTTCTGCGATCATTAAAGCAATGAAACCTTAAAAAATGTGGTGTAACAGATCGGAACTCGTTGGGGAAGAAAAAATAGTTGAGTAAGTCGTTTCCCACTCTTACAGATGATGATTGCAAAGGGAATAACATTGGGACCAGTCATGACGCTGATGATCAGCTCAGCAGGGGCAAGCTTACCGCAGAAAACATGATTATACAGTATCTTTAGAAAGAAGCTAGTCTTGGCATTTATAGGTTCTTTTATGACGATGGCGGCGTTATCGGGATTTTTTATTCTATAATCATAAGGAGTGATTGCGAATCATGATCATTCGTAGTTTCCGTAAAGAAGATTGGCTGCAAGTGAAGGAAATTTATGAGCAAGGAATTGCGACAGGACAAGCAACGTTTGAAACGACAGCACCATCGCTCGAAAAATGTAAATCGACCATTGTCGCAAATTTATGTTTAGTCGCTGAAGACGAAGAAGGCATTCAAGGCTGGTGTAAGATAAGTAAAGTATCAGATCGCTGTGTATATGAAGGAGTGGGAGAGATAAGTGTGTATGTTCGAGACGTAAGTCGTGGAAAAGGAGTGGGGAAGCAACTTCTACAAGCCATAATCAAAGAATCCGAGGAAAAAGGATTTTGGACATTAACTGCGGGAATTTTCCCTGAAAACATACCAAGTTTGCGATTACATCAAAGTGTTGGATTTCGTAGAGTCGGCATACGACAACGTATAGGAAAGTTAAATGGAGTATGGCGGGATGTGGTATTGCTCGAACGCCGCAGTCAAATTGTCGGTATAGATTAATCGTTACTTTTATAAAATGACAAATTTTTAGGGGGGATATGTGTAGGCGCAACGTAGCCTAACAATCGGGAACAAATGGGATTGATAAATCCAAAATGTGGTTGGTTATTAAGCCCTGTAACAATAGTAATGCTTAGAGCTTTTCTAATACTATGAATAGTCCTCATTCAGTAAGATGGATGTTTACCTATACCTGATTGTTTCAACAAATACTTATTATGACGATGTAAAGTAGAGTTTAAGACACTTCCTATGATGATTATAAATCCATCGAAAAAGAAACAAGGAAGCATTCCTTCGATAGAATAACTCTGGAAAGGAGCTTCCTTGTCTCATGAATAGCTTAGTATGTCAACGCGAGCTGCATGGAACGCGTCCCTGTACAACGCTCTACTTCACAGGAGGTTTTGCTTTACCTTTTCAAAAATTTATTCCATGTGGTGATTTAGATCGTGCCAAAATCGAAATATGTCTAACCTTCCATCCCCCTTAGTGAAAGATTTGTTAGCAATCAACAGTACCTTCAGGGAGAGCAGGAGTTATTTGTGTAGCCTGAACTTGCATTTGTTGGACTTGTAATATTTTTAAAGTAAGGTCCATTACGATTTTTTCGCGTAACGTGCTAAATTGCCCTTTGATGTCTACATTAACTGGTGAAAAATCAAGTTCGTAGAAATTTGCAGCTACTAATTCGCCGTATGGTTGTTCATTATATTTGACGAGATTTTGGAAGAAATATTTATCTAAGCGAGGAGTTAAGTCGCTTTTCTCATTAAGGAAGAAAGCCTTGCTGTCTTCTGAAACACCTATAATTGGGAACGTGAGGAACTGATCAGCTGTAATTTCTGTAAAACCAGAGAACGCAACTTCCGCAATTCGATCTTGAAGTGCTCCATTACATGCACTGGAAGCATATTCAATATCTTTCCGAATGAATCCTGATACAAATAATTTAGCTCTTGTGACTCTAAAAAAGTCAGTTTCGCCAATACGCTCAAATCTAACAGGTACCAGTTTCACTTGTTCTAGAAATACATTCTTTGTCACTCTCTTAATTTCAGTTGCTGCTGGGCTAAGTGGAATGTCTGCTTCTACAACAACTTGAATGGTTTTTTCTGCTAGTACAACCGGAACTTTAAGAATTGGCGTAAGACCTGGTGTTTGGATAACCGGGGTATTTTCATTGGATAATGGAATTTGTTCTGTCGCTGTTACTGGACAAGCTGGGGTTGGTTGTCCGCACTTATTGCCAAATCCTCCACTCATAACTAATCCACTCCTTATATTTTTTGAGCTTTTCTAAAGCTCTACGTTAATACAATATTCAGCATTCATTTGAAAGTATAGGGTAATATAATAGTGATTTTTCTCATTTTTAAATTAGTAGATACGTTCGATTATCTTCTAGATCCCTTTGCCATCATAACGGACTCGAACTGGTTGTACTTGCAGTAAATGAATGATTAAATCCAATACAATTTTTTGGCATAATTGACGTAAATGAGTTACCGGGGTTTTTTGTATGGAACCCGTATTTCTATTGTAAACTGCGGTATATTCAATATTTTGATGTATATATCCTTCTATAAATAAATTTCCCTTTAATGCTGTACATATCCCATTATCCAATGATGGAGAAAATTGTGTAGGTACGAATTTGCAATTTGTCAGTACGACTTCTTTAGAGATTTCATTAACCTTCATAATCTCTTCTTCAAACACAACATCTTCTTCTAAACATATTTCAATTTCGTATTCCCCGACTACAACCGGAACTCTAATTTGTATGAAATCATGGGAATTACAGGATTGATTATCTGTTTCTTTTGTTTTTGTGAATAGTGAGTCATGTATGGGAATCACAACTGATTTATAATGATTTTTTTTGTTCTTCGTGCCATAAGTGCGGACCGTGTCAGTGAAAAATATCATTTCGTGAATTTTAGAGGAAACTAAACAACAATAAGGCTGTTCAGGATAATAAGTTGTCGTATGAAGTAGTTTTGTGTCTAATTGAGGAGTTTGTCTATTGTTTGGGTCAAGAAATTCAGCCGTATGTTGAACTGTGCCGCCAAAGACAGAAGGATGAAGAAAATCGTCAATTTCTACAAAAGTGGAGAATGGACTTTTTATCGTCATAGAACGTATTTTTCCGTATTGATGAGATTCATCTGCATCATCAGCTCGATTGGGTTCATCAATACTCTCTCTGGCAAGCATATTATTCAATTCATCCGCAAAGCCAGATTCAGAAGTATACACAGGTTCCAAAGCAGAATCAGTTTGAGGCTCAGCATTTGTGTTATCGGCATGGCCAGTCTGAAAAACATGCTTAACATCAGTGAAACCAGCCCTTTTAGAAACATGATTAGCTTCAGAATGGGGAATTTGCTCAACTGTATCAACATAGCTTGGTCCAGTATCTGATTCGTAAATAGCATGATTACCCTTTTCTGTCCTTTTTTTGTTTATACATTGATAACAGCGGGCTATAGATTTTTTTTGAACTTCTGAAGATTGAAAAGTGTTTATTTTTTTAGCACGTATTTGCTTTATTCTCCTATAGTCAATCCTTTTCATTACATTTCACTCCCAATCGGACTAATCGTTACTGTATTATTTATGCTTTATTTCAGTTTTTGTCCATGTATAACTCTGAAAATTTCAAAAACAAGGATTTACAATCAGCTTAAGCATTTATACCATTTAACTTGCTCATTCGCACAGCAGCAGAGGACCGTATCATATGAGAACGAAATAAATTTCAAGGGAAGAAGACGGATGATGGGGAAGAGGTGGCGTGTCGGAAGTCGATTTATACCGATTTCAAGGATTAGACAAATACAACAAAAATACAACAATAGCCGAAGTGGTTATTCATCGTAAAACAAAAAATATTAATAATATTCATTTTGTTATATCTTACTAAATATCCCAAAACCAAGCGCAAATTCAACCAAGCGCAAATTCTTTTGTATTATAAAAATAAAACTATGTTCTAAATAACCAATGAAATAAAAAATAAAAACTCCACTTAATAGAACCTATGTCATTGATAGCGCAATGACGTAAGAACAATCAACTTTACGAAGCTTATGAAGTCGAAGACAGAAATTGTATGTTTCAAAAACGTGATCAAGAGATTATATTGAAGATGCGTTATAGAACAAACCAAATAAAGCCATTAAAAGGAGTTATTTATATAGAACACAAATCTCATGAGAATCATCCACATCATTCTTAGTATTTAGGATTCATCGATTGGTGTTTCCGTTCTTCTATTTAACTATAAGAATTGGGCAACTTCGTTATGGAGTTGCCCATTTTTAGAAAAAAGTTGGCCAAAAGTATAATTTTTTGGGCCAACTCCTTTTTTAAATGGGAAATGACTTCTGTTTTACTCACAAGTATAAATTTTCCTTTTTAAATATCTTGTGCAATATGGAGTTTCTCTTTGAATTTACGATAGCGTGGTTTTTCTTTGCTAAAATTTTAGGAGGGAAATAGGACAATTTTTTTAGATTAGCAGGCAAAGTGCGGCACGGTACTTGAACGTACTTGTTCCCCCACGAGATGGATCTTTTTGCCCCTATATGGAAACCCCAATCTCCAAAAGACGGAATAATCGTGTGATAGCTAAGCGTTTGAAACCCTGCGCTTTCAATTGTTCTTCCGATGCTCCAAAAGACAATTGGCGTATCTTCAGGGGAATTGGATTGACAGACAAACACTCCGTCATCAGCAAGCGAACGTTTTAGGAGGGAGTAAAATTCTGTTGTATAAAGATCGCTAATCGTTTGATCTGTCGGGTCAGGAAAATCAACGATAATGATATGATAAGGAGAGCGATTGGAAGCGAGAAAGTCTACGGCATCTTGAGGATGAACGGTTACTCGGGAATCATAGAGAGAATATTGATTAAGAGATGCTAAGCTTTTGACTTTTTTAGCAGCCTCTAATACTAACGGATCTAAATCAACAAGGTCAACATGTTTCACATCACCGTATTTGAGAACTTCTCTTAACGCCAGACCGTCCCCACCGCCTAAAATAAGTACCCGTTCATGATTGGAAGCCAAAGTGAAGGCGGGGTGTACAAGTGCTTCATGGTAAATTCGTTCATCTAAGGAACTAAACTGCAATTGCTGATCTAAATACATTCTTAAATCGGTTGCTTCAATAATTTGGATGTTTTGAAACGCGCTTTTTTCTTTAAATAAGCTCCTATGCTTGACATTTAAAAGCTCTTGCAATCCGATGCGATCCCATTTGTCTCCGCGGCTGCTTTCGTTGCTGCTGTCTTCCCGCGGTGTTGGGGAAGTGGAAGAGAAATGTAACCGGCGGTCATATTCCGGAGAAAACCAGGGTTTTGTTTTTTGCTTTCTTGAGTTCATGGGAAGCTATCCTCCTTTCGAAGAATCAAAAGGCGTCATTTCCTTGCTCGAAATAAGTTGAAGTTGTGTCACTCCGCGGAAAAGGGAGTAAACCATCGCTCTTTTTGAAGAAAGTCCTTTTAACAGAGATTCAACTTGGTCCATAGGGTCTTGTTTCCCGCACGTATAAAAATCCAACGATGCATATCCTTCTTCAGGCCATGTATGAATGGATATATGCGAAGTGGATAAAATAAGCATTCCTGTTATTCCCTGTGGGTTAAATTGGTAAAAATACGAATACAAAACCTCCATGCCTGCATCTTGTGCCGTTTTTGTCAGCAATTGTTCTAAATGTGTCATGTTATTTAAAAGAGAGGAATCGCAATCAAATGCATCAATGATAATATGTTTTCCTTCCACATTCAAAGTACATCATTCCTTTCTATATTCCTGCTGTTTATCCTATGGGTTTTTTTGTGAAACGTTTGTATGATTGTCCTTAACTATTTATAAATGGTTAGCTGTTGAAAAAGTGGACACTCAAACATTGCAAAAGAGGATATGATGAGTAACGTTTTGATCAACTTTATCAAATCCATTTTGAAATACATAAAAACGGGTTTGTTCAATTTAAATCGCATAGATTTTTCATTATTGCGGAGAAAATATAAAAGTTAAAAGTACAGAGGCTTTCTCTGCATTCAACTTATCGACAAGCTGCAAATGAAGAGCTGTTAAAGCCAAAAAGCAATCGGTCTTAACAAAAAGAGCAAATAAACGGAGTTAGAGGTACAAAAGTATTTTACGTCGAATACAATTTATATAACAGGAGGTGAGCATATCATATGCAAAAACAATTATTCACAGCTTTTCTTTTATTTCCTTTATTGTTGTTAAGTTCCTGTTTGTCAGAAGAAATGGTACAACAAGAAGGAAGTCAAGTCAAAGAAGCGGCTGTTCAGAGCGGGAACATTGCTAATCAGAAAAAAGATACCCCACAGCAAAACACACCATCGCCAAAATATGACAAGGCTGTTACCGCTCCTGCTGACAAAACGCAAAATCCAACAGCAAAAGAAGACAACGTTACTGTCACTTCGAAGCAACCTGCACAATCCTCCATCGGTTCAAAACAGCTACAAGAATTCAAAAATACGACTAATCAACATCCGACCAATACAAAATCATCCGCCAATGAGCAGAAGCAAACGAACGCAGCACTCACTTACGACCAAGTGAAAAGCACTCTCCATAAAGGCATGAGCAAAGAGGAAGTGGAAGCGTTCCTAAAGGTTACAGGAGTGAAAATCGTTAGCGCGTTGGACGGGAAAACCATGTACCGATATGATATAGCCTTCCCCGACCATTATCAGTTTACCGCAACCTTAGCAGAGGATGGAACGCAATTAGATGATGTAGATATTGATGGGGTAAAAAAATATAAAGGGGTCATCGTCTTTGTGGAATATGATGAACAAGCCACTATAAAAGGCTATTCTATTTTCTATGTGGACGAAAAAACACAAAAAGTCCATGCCTACTATCATTACCCAACCTTTGAAAAAACGGATATTCTAGAATAATCTAAAAAACAACCAGTACAATGATAGGATCCCCTTATAGTAGACAGAAAAAAGAAAGGGATGTACTGTCTCTGCTATGGAAGGGGATATTTTTATGGGAAAAATCAGAAAAACTTATTAGATGTGGTGAAGAAATATTTGTTAGGAGCATTCCTG
>NZ_BAWO01000059.1 GCF_000632715.1 Parageobacillus caldoxylosilyticus NBRC 107762
TATGGAATTTACTCTTACAGGAGGGGATTCTTTCCTAGTCACCGTGAAGCAAAATCCTCCGAACACCCCTGTAGAAGTCATTTGTGACAATGGGGGGTGTAGTTGTAACAATAGATGTGGTCTTACTACGTTTGAAGGTGGAGAAAGTTCAACTCCAATTCCCCCAATCCCTTTGTGTGTAACATTGGCATCGTTTCCCGGTTGGCTTTTTCTAGAGGGAGGGAATGTTGGAAATTGGCCTTCTCCCGATACAGTAGCATTTTGGATAGGTGGTACCACTCGTGAGATTACGTTTCAGCCCGCAGTCGCTTCTGTTAGCTTCTTTTATGCTTCCGCTGTAAATGTTACTCTAGAAGCATTTGATGCAAATAACAATTTGATTGCAAGTGTAGTAGGTCCAGCCAATTTTGTTCCTCCTCTTTTTGATAATTGGGACCCTTTAGGCGTTAACGTGGGCTCCAATAGAATTACAAGAATCAGAATAACTGGTAATAGTAACCAAACGGGCATTGATAACTTGAAAGTATGCTCCGTACGCCGAACATGTTGCAAAACGCATAATCCATTCATAAACGCATACGCCAAAATGCAAATGTACGCCAACAAATCCGCCCGTCTTGGAAACCATATGCAGTGACTAAAAAACACACTTCCAAACGGTGAACATGATTTCCAATTTTGTTATTAAACGTGTAATGCCTAGCGAAACTGCCCCTCTTTTACCGGATTACCCCCTGATTTTGAGAACACCCTATCTGATTTAAGGTTATTCATGAACCTCTCCCACCTACACTCCGTTTGAAGGTGGGAGTTTTTACTAAATTCATCAAAGAAGCTTCGACGAAGAAGAAGGACTCCTTCCCCTACTCGGATGAACCCATCGGAAGCCTTTTCGGCGGAATAGTAAGCAACATCAGTTTTTCAAGTTTCTTATCGGGATAATGAGCGGTGGAAAGTCCTTTTTAGAGGTCTTGATGAGAGGATTATCTGACGAACATATACTTATGGCTTGAATCGAATGACTATGAAGATGGAACTTTCCTTTCGTTTGCTTTTGTAGCGCGCTTTTCGAAATTCACCTTCCGTACTGAAGAAGGAGTGTTCCTTCGTTAATCAAAGGTACTCTTTCCAGACAAGATCTGACTCACGGTCGCAAGCGTACAGCCGCTTGTGATCTGCTTTTGATGCATGGAAAAACACCTTTTGTCCACGGAGCATAGTGGTTCCTCCTTACATTGTTCTTGTTATAGAAATATTATAGTTTTTTTGGGATAAAAACTGGTGGTATGTCAAGAAAACAGATACGTTAAACAGAGAGAATAGCTGAATTTATGCAGCTACTTTTCTCTGGTGAGCGTAGTATGAAGCCTCAAATTCACATGGCGATACATAGCCAAGGGCGGAATGACTTCTTTTGCGGTTGTAGAAGCATTCGATGTACTCAAAAATGTCTTATTTCGCTTCTTTTCGCGTGCGGAATCGATTCAGATAAATGCACTCTTTCTTGATGAGGCTATGAAATGACTCTATACAAGCGTTGTCGTAACAGTTTCCACGTCTCGACATGCTCATTTGAAAATGATGTTCCTGTAAGAGTTGCTGATAGTCATTCGAAGCATATTGACTTCCACGATCCGAATGATGAATCATCACTCGTTCCGTTGGTTTTTCGCTGTTTAGAGCCCGTTGTAACGCTTTGATGACTAACTCTTTTGTCATTCGTGTATCGATATACCATCCTACCATCTTACGAGTATATAAATCCATGATACTCGCTAAATACAACCAGCCTTCATCGGTAGGAATGTACGTAATATCCGCCATCCATACTTCATTCGGAGCCGTTGCTTGGAAGTTTTGTTTCAATAGATTGTCATATACGTTGTAAGGATGGTTACTGTTCGTAGTGGCTTTGAATTTACGGACGGTAATGGATCTCAAGCCTTCTTTGCTCATGATGCGAGCGACCGTCTTTTAAGACACACGAATCCCTTGTTTGCGCAGTTCTTGCGTAATTTTTGGGCTTCCGTAAATCTTACGGGACTTTAGATGCTCATTTCGAATCTGTTGAGTGAGTTGTTCTTTTCGTTCTTTCTGTTTACTTTTCGCGCGCTTGAGCCAGTCGTAATACCCACTTTTGAAAACATCGAGCACTTGACACATTTTCACCACACGAAATTCATTTCGATGTTGAAAAATGAAGGCGTAAATTACTTCTGGTTTCTGGTGAAGATGCCTAACGCCTTTTTTAGGATCGCTAATTCCTCCTCCCACTCTTGATTGCGATGGCGTAATTCGATGATTTCTTGATTTTGTGGCTTGATGTTGCCTGAACCTACAAAACTCGTTCCATTGCTTTCTTTGTATTCTTTGACCCAACGGTGAAGAGTGTTGTAAGCCAAACCTAACTCTTTTGCCGCTTGTGCGATGGACTTGTCCCCCTCCAAGCATCATTCAACAGCCTGAATTTTGTATTCCTTATCAAATGTTCTCTTTTTCATGATCGGACACCTCGAACCTATTGTAATTAAGTTTATTATAATCTCCCTGTTCTCCGTGTCCAATTTTTAGACTAACATCAGTTACTGGTACATAAACAAGATGGAAAAATTGTAAAAATACAGGGAGATCCTAATCATCCTGTGACAAAGGGAAATATATGCAATAAAGTGTACGGAATATAATTGAACGAATTTACGATCCAAAGCGCTTGAAATATCCAATGAAACGTACAGGAGCTAAAGAAGATGGAACAAGATGGCTATCCTCCTTTGCCAACCTATACACCACTTGTTAACGATGGAGACTTCCCGTTTTTGTTTGTGCCTGGTCCTAACCATCATTTTTTAAACACAACCTTTTCTAATAATGAAAAACACATTTCTTTTGGAAAGGAACCACGTTTGCATATGAATATTAAAGATGCTTTATCGAAAGGTATTAAGGATGGAGATCAAGTCCGAGTGTGGAACAATCGAGGAGAATGTATATTGAAAGTTTCTGTTGGAGAAAACGTACTTTCAGGCGTCGTTGTCACTCAAGGGCTCTGGGCCGATTCCCCGGGCACGAAACATCTGGTAAACTCACTTACCCCCCGACCGAGTTGCCGATATGGGCAATGGAGCGACTTTCTTTTCAGGGAGGGTGAATGTGGAGAAAGTTTTGGTTAGTTGAACCCCCTTGGGTGCCAAGGGGGGTTTGTTTATGGGAATTTCCTTTAATTATATCAATAAAGGTGAATATAGTATACCAACTAATTTCGTGATTTTCGTTATCTTTGAAGCCCAGGATATTGCCAAATTCCAGAAACTCTAAACAGGTCACGGTAGATAACAAACTCTTCATCTTTCGATACTTTTTGTGCTTCCTCTATAGATGGATAATCTAAATAAACCACATTGGTGAAGTTTCTGTTGCTATTTTTGCCATTCATTTTATCATAAAAATCGCTGGCTTCTTTAAATACCGTTAACGCTCTTCTCATGTGGCTTGCACTTGTTACAAGGGTCACGTCTTTTATTCCCTCTTTTTCAAGTATGGCAGTGGTAAAAAGTGCATTTTCCACCGTGTCTGTTGACTTATTTTCGAGAATAATTCTGTCTTTTTCAATTCCTTGAGAAATCAACCAGTTGCTCATTGCCTCCGCTTCCGTAATTCCTTGTTTAGGAACTCCGCCAGTTACAATGATCTTTGAATGTGGGTATTGTTTTGCAATGGCAAGGCCTACTTTTAAACGTTCCATCAGCGGTTGTCTCATCGAACCATCATCGGCAAGTGCATATCCAAGGATGACAATGGCATGGTCTTTTTGTGGTAAATGCTGAGGGACTTCTGTATTTAATTTGCTATTTATAATACTTTCTGTTGTTTTTAATTTTCGAATATATTCATTTGCTTTTTTAGAATCTATTCGCTTTAACTTTGAAATAGCGCTTTTATAAGCGCGAATGTCTCCATTTATTTTTGAGTAAACCCCGTAAAGCAGATTGGCATTGAAATTATTTGGGTCTAAATTTAATATCTGCTTATACGTTTGTAACGCTTCTGGAATTTTTTTCTGAATGATTTGCGTGGATGCAAGTGAAAATTTCAGATCAAGATTATATGGATCGATTAGCGTTGCTTCCTTAAATGCATGTTCAACAACATCATATTTGCCTTTCAGTGTGATTCCCTTAAATATCTCTTTTTCTGCTTTTTCAAGGTCACCGCCATGCCAATAATAGTACATGGCGATTTTTTTTAATTGATCGATTCTGTAAGAAGTAGGTTCATCAGTTTTTATGTAGGTTATATTAGGATTTTCTGGTGTTGTCGAAGTTGTTGGAACAGAAGATGCGGCATACGCTGTTGCAAACGTTAAAGTAGATAAAACAACAGCTGCGGATAAACCCAGTTTCTTTTTCAAGTTTTTCATTGCATCGATACCCTCCTGACTTCTGTGAATATTTTTAGGGATTATCAGCACATTGCGACCATCCCAGCAACGATCATTAAGATAGCATTTTTTGATTTACCGATTGCGAAGATAGGGTAAATATCTTGTAAATTTATCCTATCCATCTTTCGGCAAATTTTGGAGAGTATAGGCACGCACTAAAAAAATCGTTCATTTTGAACAAAACTGTCCAAATTAGCGATATTGTTTTCAATCGCTAAAATTAGTTTTCCCAACACCCGACAGTTTACTATAAGGCATGCTGTCGGACGCATTCTTCTTGAATGCAGAATAGGCGGACATGAAATAAAGAAAGAACAAAAGCATTCGTTTGGCTATATCGGTATCAAAATCTATATGTTGAAAAAAGGGGATGGTCCTCGTGCTATGAATCCTCCCCTTTTCAACCAATTGGCTTTATTCATTTTAGCAATTTCTTAAGATGATCGTATTTATTTCTTGCTCCGCTTTGTATCTTTTTGCCCTGCCTGCGAGCTTCCCACTCACACAATGTTAGAAACGGTTAATCACAACGGATCCTAACGTACCATATTGAGACATCGATTCGAGCACTCCGCTTGCTTCTTCAAGAGAAATCGTTTTGGATATCAATTTTTCTGGATGCAGCTTCCCACTTTCCACCATTGCTAATAAATCCTTATATCGATGTGGCTGCATACCAAGCGATCCTCTAATTTGCAGCTCTTTTGCTACGATCAAATCCGTTGGAAGGGCGATCATTCCACCCTCTTCTTGCGTCGTCAATCCAACTTGCACATGTACTCCACGGTTTCGCAAGCTAAGAATCGCATTTCGGCATGTTTCAGCAATACCTAATGCATCTAGCGTAATGTCGCTGCCGCCTTTAGTGATTTCCATGACTGCTTCGACCGGATTGTCCCTTCTTGAATTTACCGTTGCAAAAGCACCTAGTTCTTTCGCTTTTTCCAGTTTGGCATCATCAATATCAACAGCGATGACCCTGGCTCCAAGCGCATTGGCGATTTGAATCGCGGCTAAACCGACGCCGCCCGCACCGTAAACGGTAAAGAAATCACCTGCTTGCACCCCTGATTGATCGGCAACCGCATGAAAGCTCGTCATAAATCGGCACCCAAGGGAGGCAGCTGTGGTAAAGTCGATGGAATCAGGCAAATGAACTAGATTCTGATCTGCGAACGGTACTCTCGCATATTGGGCATAAGCCCCGTTACAAGAAAATCCGAAGATGATTAAGTTTTCACATACGTTTTGGTGTCCTGTTTGACAATGCTCACAGTTTCCGCAGCCTAGGCTGAAAGGAACGACAACGCGGTCTCCTTTTTTGAACCGCTTTACGTCTTTTCCTACTTCTTCAATAATGCCGGCGAATTCATGCCCGAGAATGTGAGGAAGTTCAGGCTTCAATCCAATCCATTCCCAATCTCCGACCCATGCATGCCAGTCGCTTCGGCAAACTCCATTCGCTTCCACCTTTACGATGACATCATTTGGACCGCAATCTGGATCTTGAAAGTTTTCGTGGATTACTAATGGTTTGTTGAAATCCTCCATAACTGCCGCTTTCATCAATCATCTCTCCTTCGCCCAAAAAAGGTTTCATTATATATATACAGCACGTTTTATTTAAAATTCTTCTTTTCGGTAAAGAAGAGAAAACTCCTTATTCGTGCTTCGTGCACATACCCCGTCAAGTAGACTATAGAAAAAAGAGTATATGAAGTTGCGGCCTTTTCTCGATATTCCATCGGGGAAAGGCCGTTTGGCAATACGCATTTTTCTTTTTCAAACTGGGAAAATGTTGGTGATTCCATACTCCTTTTCGATCTTCCAATGACTCGCCGCGTTGAATTTTCTTGATCCATTGTGCAATCTGAGCATCACTTTGATTCCAAAATGCTTACGGAGCAGTCGATGAGATGAGAATTTCAAACGAAACAACTTACCCTTTCAGATCTTCTGAATATGTGCTAAAAGCTTGTCCTTTCTTATCCATAAAAAATCCCCTACTAGGTAGACTCTTAAGAGCATGCGATCCAATGTCTTTTTTTGATGCCTGCCTGTAGGGGGATCATACTGCATGTTGATTACTTTTATTGAAGTTTATTTCATCACTTTTTCGTTTAACAATTCAGCAGGAAGCAAAATATCATCCTTTTTCACTTCGTATAACCCGAAAGGAACAAGGCGAAGGCCTGGCAAGAAATCACATGTTAAAAACAATAAAGTGTATAAAATATCGTGGAAAGGAAAGCCTCTTTCTTGGAGAGCCGATAACAATTGATTGTGGTATTGAACCGCTGTTTCAAAGGAAGGATCGGTTGTCATCATTCCGGTAAACGGAAGAGGAATTTCTACGACAATTTCACTTCCATCTACAACCACAATGCCGCCGCCCATGTCATACACTTTTTTCGCAGCAATTGCCATTGCTTTTGGGTCCCTGCCAATAACAAGTAATTCGGTCGTCGTATTGTAAGTAGACGCCATCCCGTCTAAGTTCCGTGCAAACCGTTCCAAAATCGCTTTGGATACCCATTTGCCGTTTCGATCAATCAAAGAAGCATATAGCAATCCTTCTTCGTTTGAAATGTCGGCGAAGCCATCAACGAACGGAGGCATCACATCTTTTCTTTCTGTAATGACATTGCTTTTGAAATAAGCAACTGGAACTGCTTTCCCCCGCGAAGTATGAGGATAGCGATATATATTTAAGTCATCTAAAACTTCTTTTGGAAACGCAAAAGGTTTTCTTACCACATATTTATTCCAATTAATTTCTGGCATAGCAACGAGCAGTTTTCCTTGTTCAGCGACTACTTCTCCCTTGGAAATAACCAGCGCCGGGCGAAATTCTACAAGATCAGGAAGCAGAAGAATATCCGCTAATTTTCCTGGTGAAATGCCTCCGATATAATCATCAAGACGCAAATAAGTAGCGGCATTGATCGTCGCCATTTGCAAAGCAGTCATCGCAGGGACGCCAAGCTCCACAGCTTTCCGGACAAGGCCGTCCACAAAACCTTCTTCTTCTATGAAACCAGGATGGGGACCGTCCGTTGTCATCGTAATTCTGTTTGTACTTACCTGACCTTCGGTAATTATTTTAATAATTTCTGGCAAATCCGGACGAAGGGAGCTGTTGCGAAGTGTAGTCCACATCCCCAGCCTGAGTCGGTCAAATGCTTCTTTTGCCGTAATCGCTTCATGACATGCACTGACTCCGCTTGCAGCGATGGAATTTAATTTTTCATAGGAACATCCAGCCGTATGTCCGTCCACCACTTTTCCCATTTTTTTCGCCACTTCAATCGTATCAATTAAAAAAGGATCTCCTTGATATAACAGAGGCCATCTTGTCACTTCAGCAGTTCCGACAACTTCATCCAATTCCAAAAGCTCTTGTACATCCTTTTGGTTGAACCATTCTCTTTCTCCAGGAAAGTCCGCTTGTGAAACAAGGCGAACAAGCCACAGAAAGTTTCCAGGCAAATCTTTCAAGTCATTTACCATTTCTTTAAATCCTTTTGCCCCCATATGCAAGTAAAAAAATAAATTATCGTTAACCGTTGTCGTTGTTCCAAGGGGCAATACTTTTCTTGTCATACTAATCGGGTTGTAGACGACCCACGGATGAGCGTGGGGCTCGATAAAGCCCGGTGAGACATACATTCCTTCCGCATCGATCACTTTCGTATGCTCGTCGACCAGCACATCATTTTCTCCGACATATGCAATAGAATCTTTATAAACGGCTACATTTTGTTTTAAAAATTCCCCTGAATACACATTGATGACCGTTCCACCTTTAATGAACAGGTCAGCTGGCCGACGGCCTTGCGCCACTTCTATTAATTCCGTTCTTTTTGCTTTTCTTTTCAATCTGTTCACTCCTATTCAGCATTATTTATTGCCCAACCGTTTTTCCTAGTATCTATCGCTACATTTTATATTTTCACGTAAAATGAATTGGAAGTGCAGTCTGCTAACCAATTTGAAATGTTGATGAGATTGCCAAGTTTTACGATGGACAAGTAGAATCGGACATTTGTTGGTTTATTTTTCGAATTTAAAATATTATTTTAATTATCAGAATTATTTAGTTGCATCAATCCCTTTTCACACGTCTTTATGCACTTAACCACGGATTCGTTTGATGGCAATTTCCTAATCCTTCCTCTTCCAGTATTCGTCTTACTTCATCAGGGATCGGAACAGCAAATATATTTCCATTTTTCTCCTTAACCCATCCCCTGAGTTCAAATCCATGACCGGTTCTTGTTTCACCGCGAAATACTTCATGTTTAAGTTTTATCGTTTTACGATTCACTTCTGTCACAACTGTTCTGATGGTAATAATGTCGTCGTAATACAATGGATGTTCAAACGTACAACCTACATCAAGAAGGGGAAGAATGATATTTTGTTCCTTCATCAGTTTTGATGGAGACAGCCCAATGCTTCTGAAAAATTGATGGCCGGCAATATCGAACCATTTGAAATAATTTGGATAATAAACAATCCCTGCTGCATCAGTATCCCCAAAATTAACGCGAAGTTGAAATTCATTTCTTTTCAAATCTATTTTCCCCCTTCATTATTCACCCTATAAAGCTGATTAACTTTGTACGGCATTTGTTTTTAATAATTCTCTCAGTTTAAAACGTTGAATTTTTCCTGTTGCGGTTTTAGGAAGTTCATCAATAAATTCGATGATACGAGGATACTTGTAGTGGGCTAAATGTTGTTTCGCAAAGTTTTTCAACTCTTCTTCCTTCTCTTTGGAACCTTCGATTCCGTCTTTTAAAACAACGAATGCTTTTGGAATGACGAGATTTTTCTCATTCTCTGCACCGACTACGGCTACTTCTAATACATCATCATGCTGAAGAAGACAATTTTCTATTTCGATCGGAGAGACCCAAATTCCTCCAACTTTTAACATATCGTCCGAACGTCCGCAATACCAATAATACCCTTCCTCATCTTTATAGTATTTGTCACCGATATGAAGCCATTCGCCGACAAATTTTTTCTTATTTTGTTCATGAAGGTTCCAGTATCCATGGGCAATACAATCCCCCCGAACTACCAAATCTCCCACTTCATTCGGAGGCAATTCTGTCCCTTGATTATCGATAATTTTTACGTCGAATCCTGGAACAACTTTTCCTGAGCTTCCTTCTTTCACATCCCCGATGCGGTTCGATATAAAAATATGAAGAGCTTCCGTCGAACCGATTCCATCTAGAATATCTACATTGTACAACTCTTTCCACTTCCGATAAAATGCCGGTGGCAGGGCTTCGCCAGCGGAAACGCAAACGCGAAGTGAACTGAGGTCAAATCGTTTTCCTGTTTTCAACGCATAATCGATCATAGCTCCATACAAGGTTGGAACGCCGAAGAAGATGGTTGGTTTATATGTTTCAATCGCTTGAAACATCGTTTCAGGTGATGGACGTTCTTTCACAAGTACAGTGGAAGCACCGACGCCTAAAGGAAAATACATGCCTCCGCCAAGACCGTAAGCAAAATAAAGTTTGGACGCGGAAAGACAACGATCCTCTTCCGTAATAAAGAGTACTTGTTTCGCATAGGTGTTCAGCGCATATTCCATATCATGCTGTAAATGGATAATCCCTTTTGGAGCGCCGGTACTGCCGGAACTAAACAACCAGAAAGCCGCATCATCTCTGTTAGTAGGTGCCGTTTCGAGCATTTTGCTTGCACGATTGAGCAAACGATAAAAATCAATAGTCCCATCTGGCAATTTGTTAACGCTTTCATTGATAACGATGATATGTTCCAAAAATAAAAACCGATCCTTTAAATGTTGAATGTTTGCCCAAAGATCTTCATGGATAATTAATCCTTTCGCACGGCTGTTGTTTAAAAAATATTCATAATCAGATGGCTGCATCATGGTGTTTACCGGAATTGGGACAGCACCAATTTTAATTGCACCAAAAAAAACATAAATGAATTCTGGCGTATCATGACAAACCATTACGATACGATCTTCCATCTTATAACCGAGTTCCCGCAACATATTTCCCGCTTGATTTACTTTTTCTTGCAAATCTTGATAACGTATCAACTGATCACGATAATAGATTGCAACTTTCTCTCCCAATCCCCTGTTGACATTTTCATCAATAAACAGATCGGCGGCATTGTAAAGCAAACCTAATCCGCGTAATTCCATCTTCCACCATCCTATATTATTATTTTAATTATATAATCGACACGGAAGCCGCCCGAAATGAGTATGGATCTTCATTCATTTCAGGAGGCTTCTGTGTGCAAATATTGAAATGGAACAACTAGTCTTTAAAATTAAATTCCTTTCCAATTTGGTTTCCGTTTTTCCAAAAATGCACTTAATCCTTCTTTCGCATCTTCCGAACGGAACAATAAGTTTTGAAGTTCTCCTTCGTAGCGGATCGCCACGTTTAACGGCATTTCTTTTCCGTTCATAATGGCGAGCTTGATGTTGGATACCGCATATGTCGCACTATTGACGATCTTTCTCGCATATTCCAATGTTCTTTCTCTCGTTTCCGCTTGCGGGAACACTTTGTTTACTAGTCCGATTTCCAGTGCTTCCTGCGGCGTAATCGTTTCCCCTGTAATGTTCATATCCAGGGCTCTGGAGTATCCGATTAAACGGGCTAAACGCTGCGTTCCGCCTGTTCCTGCCAACACGCCAAGGGATACTTCCGGCAATCCGATTTTTCCTGCTTCATCTCCCATGAAACGAAGGTCGCAAGCCAGGGCCATTTCTAATCCACCGCCTACGGTATGCCCTTCTAAACATGCAATGTACACTTGCGGAGAGCGGGCGATTTTATCCAATGTTTCATTGCAGAACAAACAAAATTGCGTTTTAAAGCGCGGATCTGCTGCTTTCAAAAAATTGATGTCCGCACCAGCAGAGAAAAACTTCGGAACATCGCTCATTAATACGACGACTTTAATATCCGGATCAAAACGAAGGTCATCAATCGCCGCGTTGAATTCTTGATAAAATTCAAGATCGTAAGCATTGGTTTTATTGATGTGAAGATGGATTTCCGCGATTCCGTTATCTTTTACCACCGTTAAATTTTTCTTTTTTACAGTTGTTTCAACCGACATAAAATATTCTCCTTTCAAATTTTTAATTTATTAGAATAATTAGGTTTGCGTTTTTCTTTAAATGAACCATTCCATGGTGTGCCGAGTTTCAAATATTACTCCTGATTCAGGCATGATCGTCACTCACTTCATATGAACAAGATGTTCGGTATTGAATTCTTTTAATTGTTCTTTAAATTTCTCCGTTAATTTCACGTTTTTCGGCAGGTATCCTTCCGTTTGTAATTTTTGGTTTTGTTCAACTTTCGCAAGCCATGCATATACTTCATCAATAATCCCATTCAATGATTCCCTAAATCTATGAGGAACGGCCCCCTGATCATGACGAAGCTGTTTGGCCCAATTTTTGGCGTATATAATATGATCTTTCTGTTCTCGAATAAGCTTTTGAATTCGGGAGGCGACTTTGGAGTGGCTTGATTCAAGTGTGGATTGCAATACGATGTGAATCGCAGTATTCACAGTGTATAGTGCGGCGATAAGCGAAATCCAGTTATGAACGTTTACAACTCCTCTGAATGCTTTTCCTGTTTGTCCGCGAATCTCCGCTTTTTTTCCTTTCACTCCTCTTAAATCAAAGCACCAATTGTATAATAGCCTCGCATGGCCTAATTCTCCTTGAGCCATGGCAACAGCAGCCAATGTTGCTTCCAAATTCGGTCCACTCACACCGATTTCCACCAAACGGTCACCAAGCATATATTTGTTATCAGCGATGGTTTCTAGCAACTCGATAAATGAATGTACACCTAGTTGCATTTCGCTCATCATGATTCATCTCCTTTTTCGGCAAATAACCCATCTGGTTTTCTTACCCACACTAATTGGTCCCTGTCAACGACAACCATCTCCGACCAATCTTCTTCATCGTAAGTAAAAGATGCATATATTTTCGCGAGTTCTTTATTTTCCGCTTCTACGGTGCCGATGTACATTAAGTGATCTCCCCTCTTGATGCGAGCAAAAACATCAAAGGTAGACCTTCTTTCTTTTTCGATGATCATCTTGCGCTTACCCCCCAATATTTCAATTTCTCCCGTCCTTCAGGGCTTAAGCGGTCAACCGTCCAAGGAGGATCCCAAACAACATTGATATTGACCGTTTTCACTTCCTCTTCTTCCAGCAGTCTTTTTTTAATATCGCTTTCAATCCATTCCATACAGGCGCAGGAAACAGCGGTATATGTCATCGTAATGTCGATTTCGTCGCCGTTCTTTTTAATATCATAGATCAAGCCCATATCCACAACACTAATCGGAAATTCAGGATCCATGACTTCCTTGAGCGCTTCCCAATATTTTTGCGTATCCGTGCTTACCTTTTCCATCACACTACCTCTTTTCTTAGCTGTTCTAATTCTTTTGCTCCTTTTTGAATTCTTTCAACAAACTGTTTATTTTTTGGTCCGCGTTGTTTGAAGCGTTTAATCACGTTTTCCCATGTATCCGGCTGATCAAATAGCCACTTTTTGTTCACAGGATCAAATTTGCAAGGGAACGGTACATCTAGTACATATTTTTGCTGCTGTTCATCATAGTGGGCTGGTACTTTCACGCCGATCGATTCACAGAAAGGAACAGCCGTTGACAACCATTTTTGGCGAAGCTCATCATTCGTCCTGCCTTTTAAGCGATATTCAAGCTGTGCCGATCGGCTTTTCAAACCATCCGCAACCCCAAAGAACTCCAGCGCCATTAAAAACATCCAATCCACCGCTTTTTGCACTTCCTCGCGCAATTCGGGATCTTGCATCGCTGTTCTCATGATGACTTCACCGTTTCGAAGGTGAAACAATTCCTCTTTATCCACCTTTACTAAAGCTCGTTTCCACGGACCATATGAGGTATGTTCAAAAGCATCTCCAAGCAGCGTATATCCAGCGCGGTCGAAGAAGGCGTTAAACACGCCAAATTCAATCCAATTAGAAAGTTCAAAGTCAAAAGCATACGGATTTTTCCAACGATGCGGCTCTCTGTTATACAGCAAATCGTCTACGTCTTCGCCTAAATCTTTTAACAAACGATAAGCGATGTGGGCATGACCGATTTCGTCCTGCATGATCGCTAATGCAGTAATCTTGCTGTTCAATGTAGGGGCTTGATCGTAAACCGTTAGTAAAGGAGGAATGCTTAATAATTCCGTATCTCCAACAATGAGTAACGTTTGTTTTAGCGCGTTCAAATATTCCTCATTCATGTCTTCCAGCCCTTCAACGATAAACCCGTTTTGAACCTTTTCTTTTAAAAGAGCTGCCTTATCCATTTTTTCACCTCTCTGTATTATGTTTTTTTATTGATCGTCTGTTTAACATAATATTAATCCACCCAAAACAACTTTGTCAACGTAAAAATAAGAAAAATATGAAAATTTAATTTTATGATTATTTTCAGAAATTCATTTAGAAAATATAAGGAATTTGAAAAGACTTCCTAAAGTTGAAAAACATCAACATGATACTGCGGCTATAACACTTATTAAACGATCGTATAATTTTATACAATAACATATAGAAGTCATTGCTGCACTCCCGAAGATTCCAGATATATGCATGTGAATTTTTTAACACCTACTTATCGCTTCATACGCCACATGAATGGTTTCTGTAGCCGCAAGGGCCTTTGGCGCATTGATTCTGTGCAAGCGGTGTGTGCGCTTCTTGTGCCCATCCCCCCCTGAAAATAGCTAACAGCGGCGCAAGTTTGGTGCAAGCAAATAAAAAAGAGCGCAAAGCTTAAGCTATGCGCCCTTTTCAACATTGTGTTTATAAAATATAATACCGTTTCGTTCACCTTTGATTAATTGATTCATTGACACTAGATATTCCAAATGGGCCAATGTTTCAGCGATGGCAAATCTCCATTGATGAGGTGACAACTTTTTATGCTGAAACACTTCACTGGCAATTTTATAAGCAGTTTGGCCGTCTTTCGCAAGGGAAAACATTTGATTTAGCCGTTTTTCATGATGCAGGCGAATTTCTGAAATTCTTTCTTGAATTTGATGAATAACGGCTCCATGAGCCGGAAGAACCAATTTTATGTCCAACTCATCTATTTTATTTAATGAAGAAAAATAATCTTTAAGGGGATTAGGACGGCATCCCGGCCATAAACTAATGTTTGGCGTAATCTTATCTAACACATGATCGGCAGCAAGGAGCAAACGCTGTTCCGGCTGATAAAAATTTACAAGCCCATCACTGTGGCCTGGTACTGGAATAACCCTCCAAGTTTTCCCGCCCAATGTCACTTCTTTTTCCTCTAAAACAGTAAGAGAAGGAAGGGGCGTTACATGTTTGGATAGTTTTTTCATGTTCTCTTCAATTTGAGCGGCAAGGCTGTCCGGGACGCCATTTTGTCTGCAAATCGCACCGACTCGGCTAGCCTGCCGGCTGTTTTGTCCCCAAACACGCTCAGCCATTACATAGTCTTCTTTGCTGATAAATACTTTTGCTCCCGTTAACTCCTGCATCCATCCAGCCAAACCAAAATGATCGGGATGAAAATGCGTTAAATAAATAGAACGGATATTTTTCGGATTCACGCTCAGTTGTTTAAAAACTTGTTTCCACGTATCCACCGCATCAGGATAATGAAACCCTGCATCCACTAAACTCCACCCATCCGCTTCTTGAAATAAATAGCAATAAACGTATTTCATCGGAAAAGGTACCGGGATGGGAATCCGATATATTTTTTCTTCAATTTGCTCAATATTTAACATAAAAATTCACCTACTTGTAAATTAAATAATGTCCATAAAAGGATTTATCGCTCTGTCCCGATTAGCAACGAATTTACAATCAGGGGCCTTTTCAAATAATGTCTCAAAATATCTTATTGCTGGCACTGATAAAAGCTGGTGAACATTGAAGAAGAGCTCCCTTGCTTTTGTCCCACTCCAATCCGGAGGCAAAAGATCATTCGGAAAACTTGGATCAATAAAGAAAAATTTCCGATATTCGTGAACAAGCTTCGTTCTTTCAATAAAACATTCTCTGTCTGACAATTCATTGTTCCATGCACGTTCTTTGAAATCATCAAATTTTTTTCGATATTTTTCAATGAACATATCATATTCTTTCGCGATTTCATCGAAATTCCATCCTCTTTGAATCAATTCTTGATTATCATGAGAAACAATCGAGCTTGAAGTAAAAAGAATGACGTATGGTTCCAAGTGATAGTCTTTAATGAATTCCATCACTTGTTTTTCAACAGGATTCGGGCTTGCCCATGTGCCATGGGAAATCAAGCCAAATCCCATCAAGCTTAACTCCTTTCGAATTTGGTTGCGAAGCTCTCTTTTTTCCTCGGGAACCGAGTACGTTAAAATCCGCCAGTAACCGTCCCATTTGTAGTTTCTCATCGAATACACGCGGGTAAACCCGTCCATCATCGTTCTCTTTCCTTTACTTGTAAGAGAATAATAGCTGTTATTGCCAATTTTTCTAACTTTGAAAAAACCTTGCTGCACCATCCTTAAAGCGGCTCCTCGGATGGAAGATTCGGAAATGCCAAAATGGGACATCATATTAATTAAACTTCCGATCCATACTTCATTGCCATAATGTTGAATGTACTCACCAAATAAGGTAAACATTAGAGCTCTTGGCCTCATAGCTACTCACACCCGTCTTTTTTTGAATTTTGCCTCTTTTTTTATTATGCTAGATGAAATTTCATTTTTACAAGTTGTTTCTTAGTAAAAAACTTGCCGATTGGCGAGTTTGTTGCTCATGAGAAGCTGTTTCGCTTATTTTAGATGAAACTATATTTCACGCTATGAAAAAACATATCGGCCAAGGTGACCGATATGTTTTTTCATTCTATTAAATTCCTTTCCAATTTGGTTTCCGTTTTTCCAAAAATGCACTTAATCCTTCTTTCGCATCTTCCGAACGGAACAATAAGTTTTGAAGTTCTCCTTCGTAGCGGATCGCCACGTTTAACGGCATTTCTTTTCCGTTCATAATGGCGAGCTTGATGTTGGATACCGCATATGTCGCACTATTGACGATCTTTCTCGCATATTCCAATGTTCTTTCTCTCGTTTCCGCTTGCGGGAACACTTTGTTTACTAGTCCGATTTCCAGTGCTTCCTGCGGCGTAATCGTTTCCCCTGTAATGTTCATATCCAGGGCTCTGGAGTATCCGATTAAACGGGCTAAACGCTGCGTTCCACCCGTTCCTGCCAACACGCCAAGGGATACTTCCGGCAATCCGATTTTTCCTGCTTCATCTCCCATGAAACGAAGGTCGCAAGCCAGGGCCATTTCTAATCCGCCGCCTACGGTATGCCCTTCTAAACATGCAATGTACACTTGCGGAGAGCGGGCGATTTTATCCAATGTTTCATTGCAGAACAAACAAAATTGCGTTTTAAAGCGCGGATCTGCTGCTTTCAAAAAATTGATGTCCGCACCAGCAGAGAAAAACTTCGGAACATCGCTCATTAATACAACGACTTTAATATCCGGATCAAAACGAAGGTCATCAATCGCCGCGTTGAATTCTTGATAAAATTCAAGATCGTAAGCATTGGTTTTATTGATGTGAAGATGGATTTCCGCGATCCCGTTATCTTTTACCACCGTTAAATTTTTCTTTTCAATTGCAACTGCTTCTGACATGAATATTCCTCCTCTAATTTTATGTTTTTAAAACTTTCGTTTATTAAATATAATATAATTAATTTTCTGATATTTTTCAATATTAATTATATATTATTTTAACGATATTTTAAAAATAATAATATTAAATTCCGAATAGATTTAACGGTTTGCTTCCAATATAGGAAACAACACTTTTTGTTTCTGTATAAAGATTTAATGTTTCAAGGGCAAGTTCCCTGCCAAACCCTGACTGCTTGTATCCCCCAAATGGAGTTCCAGGAAACGCTGAAATCGGGGAATTCACCATTACAATCCCTGCACGAATGCGTGCAGCCACACGATGCGCCCTTCCGTGATCTTTCGTCCAAATGGCAGATCCTAATCCGAAAATCGTATCATTTGCTTGACGAATGACCTCTTCTTCGTCGTTAAATTTCATCACCACAACTACGGGACCAAAGATTTCTTCTTGAGCAACTCTCATATCATTTGTGACATTTCCTATAATAGTCGGCATGTACCAATACCCTTTTTCAAACTGCTCTCCTTCTGGAACTCTGCCCCCATAAAGGATTTCTCCGCCTTCTTCTACTGCCAGTTTCACGTATTGGTCGATAACTTGCTGATGGCTTTTTGAGATAACAGCTCCCATGTGAACACCTTTTTCAAACGGATTCCCCACTCGAATGCGGGAAGCTTTTTCGATAAATTTTTCCATAAATTCATCGTATATGCTTTCATGAACAAACAAACGGGAACGAGCTTCACAAGATTGCCCTGTATTATAGAAAATGCCGTAAAGGGAGCCATTCACAGCAGCTTCCATATCACAATCATCAAAAACGATGTTCGGCGATTTTCCGCCCAATTCCAAAGTGACTCGTTTTAAAGTATCAGAGGCACGTCTCATAATATCTTTACCTGTTTCCGTTTCACCGGTAAATGCCACTTTATCAATTCCTGGATGTTCTGTCATGTACGGGCCGATTTCAGAACCGCTTCCGGTGATGACGTTTATCACACCTTCCGGAACACCGGCTTCGTGACAAATCTCCGCCAACATATAGGCTGTAATTGGGGTATAACTTGCTGGTTTTAACACGACGGTGCATCCCGCTGCCAGAGCCGGGGCAACTTTCCAAGCAGCCATCATTAACGGATAATTCCAAGGAATAATTTGCCCGCATACACCAACAGGCTCTTTGACCGTGTAATTAAAGAAACCGTTTGGAACTTGATTCGTATCGCCTTGTAACGTAATTGCAGCAGCTGCATAAAACTCAAAGTCCTCGATTGCTTGCATAATTTGTCCTTTTGCTGCGTCTACCGTTTTCCCGCTGTTTAACACCTCCGCATAAACCAAATCTTCCAATCGCTCTCTCATGATGTTTGCGATGTTATTTAAAATACGTGCTCTTTTTGCTGCGGTCATTCTTGGCCATTTTCCGGATTCAAAAGCAGTACGAGCCGCTTGAACCGCTTTGTCCACATCTTCTTTTGTTGCCTTGGCAACCGTTGCAATCACCTCTTCTGTTGCAGGATTCAATACTTCAAAAACTTCACCGCTGCTGCTATCTACATATTGTCCGTTAATAAATAATTGGTAATGTTTTCTTATTTCCATCGATCTCATCCCTCTTTATATTTTTTCGATCATTGTCGCGATTCCGTGATCGACACCAACACATATGATGGCCAGCCCACATCTGAAGATCACATTTTCCACAAAAAAAAGATCGACTGGATTTCTGATGAGCAATTCTTTGATTACATGGGCGGCCAAACAGATTACACCTCCTTGTTTGTCTCTTTTTCTTTTTGCCATCGTATAAACTCGAAAACACTTTTACATTGATGACAGTAATATTGAGAAACTAATTGGGCAGTACCAAAAATGGACAATTTCGTCACATCGGTTGAATCGCAAAACGAACAGTGTACGGCCTCTTGACTCGGCACCATCGACACCTCTTTTACCTAAATATTATGTTTTTATTACCATCGTATATTTAACATAATATTAATAAAAAAGCGTTCGTTCTGTCAATAATTAAACCGAAAATAAAAAATATTATTTATTTTCATATAATTTATGATGAATTATCAACCTATAAACAAGAACGGATAACAACCGGTGAAAACTGGTCATCGCTCAGTCCATTTTGCTAAATGCTACCTATCCAAAAAGACAAGCCCTGGTTTCTTACCAACCAGGGCTTTCTTACATCAAACTACCCGCTGATGCTCATTGAAATGCCAATCTTCTCGTGGGAATATGATAAAAATATCTGTCACCTTTTGCGAATACCGAATAAACACAAGGAACGACAGTCTTCAATTTATATAATATTCTAAATATTTTTGAATAAAAATTTTCAAAGCTGGGTACAAATACTTTTTATACAGCTTATAATGATACATTCTGCTGACTAGATGCGACGTCTTCGATAGACACAAATTCCTCAGATATTGGACGAATTTTCTTTGCACCTACTAAGAAGTAGTAAATGCTTCCCGCGCCAAATACAAACAAAATTACAGCGATTAATGGAATTTCGATTCCGAAGAGAGGCAGATTTGTTGTTAACACACTATACTTTAATACGCAAAAGAATGAAATAATACCTAAAAAGAGTGCTATTCCCGGAACAACTGGGTAGCTTACCTTGAAAGGTCGTTCCATATGAGGCTCTTTTTTCCGCAATACAAACAGCGATATGAGACTCAAACAATACATGGTAATCGCACCAAATACAGATAAGATAATCAAAGCATTGGCAAAGCTAGCTGAACCAGCACTAACTACTCCTATAATACCAGGTACAATTAATCCCCAATGTGGAACTCCTCTTTTTGATAAGTTAGAGAGGAATCTAGGCAGATATCCTGCTCTGGCTAATGCAAACGTTTGTCGGGAGTAACCAATGATGATGCCATGCAGGCTTGCTATTAACCCAAACAAACCAATAATGGCGACCGTTTTTGGTAGAATATTATTTTCGCCGTAAACACCAGCTAACGCTTGTGGAAGCGGATAATCAGCAGGTTTTCCTTCTCCTCCGCCGAGCCCAGATGTTACAAGCAATGTAAGAACCGTTGCAGTCGCTAATGTCAAAATACCGGAAATAAACCCTTTTGGTATATCCTTTTTAGGATTACGAACTTCTTCTGCTGCCATCGCTCCTCCCTCAATAGCGAGGAAAAACCAAATGGCGAAAGGAATAGAAGCAAATATCCCTTCCCAGCCGTTAAAAAACGACATATCATTAAATATTGCAGAGCTCTTTACATGAGGTAATCCAGCGACGTAGTAAATACTTAAACCAATTAATGCCAAAATAGTAGCAACAAGCTCAATGATCGCGGCTCCTTTTACCCCTATTAGATTAATTAAAATAAAAAATGAAAAAACAGCCACTGTAGCATACACAGCGTTAATACTTGGAATTAAAAAGTTAATGTAGGCTCCTGTCGCAACAGCAATAGCAGGCGGAGCAAAAACAAATTCAAGCAAACAGGCTAATCCCGTCATAAACCCCATGTAAGGGCCCATCGCTTTTCTTGCATATGCAGATGGACCTCCAGCGTGTGGGATGGATGTGGAGAGTTCTGAATAGCTGAATATGAAAGTCGTATAAAAAATAGTAACAATAATCGCGGCAATCGCTAATCCTATTGTTCCACCTTGCTCAAATCCATAATTCCACCCGAAATACTGGCCTGAAATTACCATTCCTACTGCAATTCCCCATAAATGAATTGGTTTTAACTCTTTGTGTAAATGGTTATTCGTATTATTTGCCATTCTATCCTTCCTCCTTCAAATTACCGCTATAGTTCTAGACGAACTCCACTTGCTTTCTGGTCAATCATTTTCCGCAAAACCGTACCAATATAGGCACCAGCTTCCACGGGATGAGTGCCTCCTGAATGAATATTAGAAATCACGGTTCGCTCCGACTCTACCGTTCCTTTTCTCGGTCTATAGCACATATAGGCACTCATAGAATTGGCAGAAACAAGACCTGGTCTCTCTCCAATTAAAAGAACAAGAACTTCTGGCTGCAAAATCTCACCGATATGATCCATGCACGCCACTCTTCCACCTTTGACAAAAAAAGGAGTTCCTTGCGTTAACCCATTTACCTCTAATGAATCCAGCAACGCTGGATAAATGTCTCTAAGATTTGCCTCAATCGCACTCGCACTTAACCCATCCGAAACAACGATTTGTACCTGAGGCTTTTTTACACATCTTTCTTGGATCGTTTTGACTGCTTCTTCTGTAAGAACCCGACCTTTATCCGGTCTCTTTAAATAAACTTCTTTATTTTCATAACAAGTCTCTACTGTAAACAAATTAAATTCTTTAAGTAAACTATCAAGAACTTCTCCGCTAACCGCATCAACAGCTGCAGCATGATCAAGTTGTAATTTTAAAATTGTTTTTGTCAGTGGGCGTGTTCCTGTCCTCCACACCCCTATGCGTGCAGGAGTTACTTTTCGCAATTCATCAATTCCTTCAGGAAATTTTGGATTTGGCACATGAGTTAACCAATCAACTGCAGTGTAATGAAAGCTTTTTTCGTCTTTATCGATTTTGTCTTCTGATTGCTGAGATATTCTGGTCTGTAATTCCATCATCACTTTCTCAACAATTTGTTGAATATCCGCTTGATTCATTTCGCATACCACCACCTTTATAGCTTATAAAAATAAAGTAGGATCACCAGCTATCGATGTTAACCTTCCGTTCTCCATAATTCCCATCTTTTCTAGCCAGCGCTCAAATTCCGGAGCTGGTCGCATGTGAAGCAATTCTCTTAGTGTAGCAATGTCATGGAAGCTAAGAGATTGATAATTTAGCATACAATCATCCGCCATAGCCACACCGATTAAGAAGTTGACACCCGCTGCAGCCAGCAGGACTGCTAAGTTCTCCATATCATTTTGATCAGCCTTCATATGATTGGTGTAACAAACATCCACTCCCATCGGCAAACCATGAAGTTTTCCCATAAAATGATCCTCAAGTCCTGCACGAATCACTTGTTTACTGTTATATAAATACTCGGGCCCGATAAAACCCACTACTGTATTCACTATAAACGGTTTATATCGCTTAGCCAGCCCATAGCATCTAGCTTCTAACGTTAATTGGTCAATACCATGATGAGCATCTGCTGACAATTCTGATCCCTGTCCTGTTTCGAAATACCATACATTCGGACCAGCGGCTGTTCCTTCTTTTAAAATCAGTTCATTTGCTTCGTCTAGCAATTCGACACTAATGCCAAATGCTTTGTTTCCTAGTTCAGTACCTGCCAAACTTTGGAATAATAAATCTGCTGCCCCTCCCTGCTTAATCGCCCTCATTTGCGTTGTTACATGTGCTAAAACACAATTTTGCGTCGGAATATTCCACTTCTCAATTAACTCCTTTGTCATATTTAAAATCGCCTTCACACTGTCTGCCGTATCAATAACCGGATTAATTCCAATAACCGCATCCCCAACACCGTAACTTAATGCTTCAAAAATAGCTGCCTTTATTCCTTGTAAATTATCATTAGGATGATTAGGCTGTGCTCTCCCTGCTAATCGCCCCTTTTGACCAATAGTTGTGTTACAACGTGTTTCTACTGTGATTTTTGATGCTGCTTGGATCAAATCCAAATTTGTCATAATCTTCGTTACTGCGGCGATCATCTCGCTTGTTAATCCTCGGCGGATATGAGCGATTTCATTGTTCGTTACATTCGGTGATAAAAGGTATTCGCGAAGTTCTGCGACCGTCCAGTTTCGAATTGATGCGTAAATTTTTTCGTTAACCCCTTCCTCGATGACACGTGACACCTCATCTTCTTCTGGCGGCAAAAGAGGGTTATTTCGAATATCAGCAAGAGTTAACTCTGATAAAACATGTCTTGCTGCAATACGTTCTTGTGCATCTTGCGCATGAATCCCTGCTAGCTGGTCACCTGACTTTTCTTCATTCGCTTTTGCCATAATTTCTTTCAAGCTTTTAAATTGATAGGTTTTTCCCATTAATGTGATCGTTGTTTTCAAATGGAATCACCTCCTAATTTTTCATAAAAGCTAATGTTTTGATGACTACAGGAACCATACTTTGATTGATGGTTTCACCTATATCAATGTAGTCACCTTGTTCGACTACAACTTGATCAATCGAAATAATATCTACTTTATTTTTAGATTGAAGCACTAGCAATTGTCCGAGTGCTTTCGCAATATCGTTTTCACAGATGACTACCAAAACAGGATTCCTCGGAAAGTATTTTTCATAAAGTGAAAATAATACCTTTGCTACTTCTTTTAATGCTGCATAGGAACAATAAGAAATTCCCCGAATATGAATGGCAAAAGGAATTTCTTGTTCTCCTTGAAAGTATTGCTTCCACTCGATCATCGCCTGTTCGATTTGCTCATACACATAATCTCCGCTCTTTATTTGTTCATCGTTTAGCTCAATCACCATGATTGGTAAATTGCGGATTGGTAGACGTGACGCGGTAACATGTATAGTAGCCCCACTAATTTCTGTGCTTTGCATCCCAGCCCCGATTACGGTTGCTCGAGATGTTTGCGTTGCTTTAATTATTTTTAATGAACAATTTTCAATCGCCTTTACTACTTCGTGTGCAAGAAGCGGACCGATATCTCCATAAACAGCCGTATCATAGATCGTTTTAGGGGCTTCTTTCTCAAGCAACTGGCCAATTCCCCCGGAAATCATCACCTCATCGATAGGAGGAATCACTTGAAAACTGGTGCTGTGAATTAGCGAATCATCCAACCGAATCGGTTTCTGACCGGTTAACGAATTCAGCATATCTTTGCACATTTCTTGGACAATCTGCTGTATTTCTCTAAAACCAATTTTTTTCTTTACCTGCAGTTGATAATTTTTTGAATGCAACCATGGTTGAATAGATGAGGATATAAACGTAATTTCACCATTCTGATCTAATTCGATTAATCTTCCACCAACATGATAGGTAATGGTACCTAATACTTTCCCCCTCCGAAAAAGTGCAACATTCGCCGTTCCCCCACCAATATCAATGTTAGCAACCGTTCCTTTCACTTCTTTAGAGCGCAAAAAAGCGCCAGATCCTTTGCCGGCAAGCAACGCTTCCAAACTAGCACCAGCAATGGCAACGACAAAATCACCCGATTTTTCAGCTAAATAATGCAGGATGCTCTCCGCGTTTTTTTTCGTCGCGGTTTCGCCGGTTATGATCACAGCGCCAGATTTTACTTCTGATACATTCACTCCTGCCTTCTTATATTGCTCTTCAAGCCATCCCGCGAGAGTTTTCAAATCAATTTCATCCCGTTTCTCTTTTAACGGCGTTGAGTACATAGGGCTTTCATACACAATTTTTCTCTCCACAATTTCGTAGCGAGGCAATGAAAAATGACTGGATACTTTTGCATATTTTAAATGACTGACAATAAATTTTGTCGTACTTGTTCCGATATCAATTCCCACGCTAATAATCGATTGACCGTCCACTCTACTCACATCCTAAAAATCCTGCGTTTCAGTTATTTGCAACCGATTTCTCGTATTTTTCAAGAATTTTTTCAGCCAATTTAAACATAGAAATACGGTGTTCCATACTCTTTTTTCTCATCCACTCATAGGCTTTTTCTTCTGTACAAGAAAATCTTTTCATTAGTTTTCCTTTTGCCTTTTCAATGATTTTTCGTTCTTCTATTGACTTTTTTAATAGCTGAATGTCTCTTTCTAACAATTGAAATTGCTCCTGTTGGCTCTTTGCAATTTCAATGGCTGGAATTAAATCCTCTTCCGAAACAGGTTTTACTAAATAACCTGTTACTCCTGCTTCTTTCGCATCATTCACAAGCTCACGTTGACTATATGCTGTCAGCAAAATAACAGCTGATTGTTTGAAATTTCTGATGATTCTAGTCGCTTTTATACCATCCATTTTCGGCATTTTTATATCCATAATGACAATATCTGGTTTGAACCGATATACTAAATCAATTGCTTCCTCGCCATTTTTCCCTTCGCCTATCACTTCATATCCCGCTTGTATAAGCATTTCCTTTATATCCATGCGAGTAATTGGATCGTCATCAACAACAACAAGTTTTAACTTACTCATGTCATTAGCCCCTCCTTCGGAAGCGGAAAAGTGATGGTCACTTTTGTCCCGGGATGATTGTTTTCAAATTCTAAAATCCCTTCTAAATCTTCGGAGATGAGCGTCTGGCATATTTGAAGTCCAAGGCGTCCTTTTTGTTGGGCTTTTTCGAGATCAAATCCCACACCATCGTCTGTTACAGTAAGGCTTACAATTTGATTTTGTTCTTTCAAATAAATTTGGATGAATCCCTCATCACGGTTTACAAAAGCATGATTAATTGCATTTTGCACTAATTCATTAATGACAAGCGCTAAGGAACTGGCCTTTTGAGAAGGTAAATAAAGCGAACAGCCATCAACATGAACCGTAATCTTTTGTTCTGATTGTTTCATGGAGGAAATAATGGTATTTGATACTGATTCAATCACTTCTTTGCATTCAATCATATCCGTTCCTTCTAAAGAAAGAACTTCATGAACAATTGAGATGCTCGTAATTCGATTGATGATTTCACGGAAAATTTTTTCAACTTCTTGGGAGTCTATTCGCCTCATTTGCAATCGCAGCAAACTCGCAATCGTTTGTAAATTATTTTTCACACGATGGTGAATTTCCCTAATAACAGCTGATTTTATCATCAATTGCTTTTCTTTCTCTTTTAACTCCGATAAATCTCGCAAAAGAAGTACTCCTCCTACTGTTCGGTTATTTCGTTGAATCGAGACAGCTTTTAACTGAAGAAAGCGTTTTCCTAATTGAAATTCATGAAAAAACATTCCTTTTTGTATATCAAGTTCTTCTTTCATCATTGAACCAAACGGTAAGGAATCCACTTTCTCACCAACTAAATGGCCATTTGCTTCAAACATTTCTTTCGCTCGGTCATTGGCGAATGTTATATGATAATCCCGGTCAAATAATAGCAATCCTTCATGCATTAAATCTGGAATCGCAGCTTCTGACATGGCTACATGATAAAGAGTTTCACTTAATTGTTCGGTTGTTTCCATTAGTAGCTCCACGTTTTTTTCTTGTTGTACTTGTTCGGTAATATCTTGTTCCATAATTAATACACCGATTGTCTTTCCAAATTCATTTTGAATGGGCATCACATTTTGCTGCATGCTCACATTTTCTTGGGAGACCCCTCGTGATCCGATAACGGGCTTCCCAGTTTTGAAGCAAAAGAATACTCCAGGTTCGTTTTCCTTATAAGCAATTTTCCCAACAACCGGTTCGCTGTAGAGTGATTTGCCCGTCATCGGATGAGCTTCAGCGACAACGATCGCTTCTTCTCCTTTCGGTAGTAAACAATCAATAAACACATCCGCTTGCGATAAATCAGCGAACAATTGTAAATACTTCGATATCTCTTCTATAATTTTGATATCTTTTTTTCTTAAGAAAGAAGCCAACGCAGATACCTCCAGCATCAAGTTTCTACAACTCCCCTTCTTTTAAGTTAGTATTTTTATTCTTTCATTTTTTGAACAAGCAGTAAAGAAAGCTTTCTAAACAACATTTATGAAAGATACGATAAAATTCGTTCTTTTAATTCCATTATTCCTGCGAGAGTAACAGAAGAAGTAAAATAGATGTCTCCTATAGGTAATACAGTTCTTAAAAGTCGGGTTGCTGTCTCGATATCTGCGTTAGGATGATCGATTTTTGTTATTACTCCAATAGGTGTTAGAGGAAATCCAGATGCAAAATTCGGAGGTAAAGTAGAATCTTTTCGTGTAGCATCTTGAATAATTAATAAAACTTTTGCCTCTAGGGCTGTCGCCATTAATGTTCGATAATACATTGGATTCTGGCTGTATTCCCCTGGGGAATCGATAATCCAATTTGCATATTCAAGAGACTGTGTTTTTTTAGCAGAGGAATGTTCCTCACCAAGTAACCTTTTCGCCAATGTAGACTTTCCCGAACCAACCGGTCCAATAATAAGCACTTTTCCTCTTTTCATGACCTTGTGATCTCCGCAGTTGAAAATTTTAAAGTTTTAACAAAAAACTCATTTATATTTTGTATTGCTGTCTCTACATTAGAAACACTTCCAACAATCACCAAAGAACCTGTAAAACGGTCTAAGTAGCCAATCTCTACATCTGCCGATTTTGTAGCAATATCCGCAGCGATAATGGCAGTCTCTGTCGGAGTAACCGTTAAAATTCCAATGGCTCCGGCTTCGTTTATACCAAGGCGTGTATATAATGATTCATCAGGATTAGCAATAATATGAGCTAAGTTTAATTGCTTGCCGGGTACATATTCTTGAATAACGCGCTCTTTTTTCTCCATGCCATCTCTCCTTATTATTTGCGGTATTCAAAAGAATCTACAATCCCTACAACAACTGCATCAACAGGAGAGTCCTTACTGATTAATATTCTAGCGGAGCTTCCTCTTGAAACAATGACTGTTTCTCCATGCCCTGCCCCTATGCGGTCCGCACATATCACTTGTGTGCCTACATCTGTTCCATCGGCATGAATGGGCTGAACTAGTAAAAGTTTTAAATTGTCCATTCCTGCCTCCTTTTGCGTCGCCCAAACACTTCCGACCACCCTTCCAAGAAACAAGAGGATCACCCCTGCACAAATTTGACATCAATCTTCTTTTCATTTAATATGTCTTTTGCTTTTGGTGTAATTAATACCTTCTTATCGACTATCAGTGAATCATTTTCCTTCAAATGGTACTCTACCCAGTCTGCTGTTACTACGTTTCCTTGAAAGCTTTTTCCTTTGTTCACATCTGATGAAATTGTTTCATAACCTTTCAATTTTTCTAAAATTGTCCTATATATTTCCCTTTGCTTTGTAAGGATAATTCCCATGTTCTTTAAATCTTCTTTATATTGAATGAAGAGTTTTTGATAAGCGGGCGGCAGTGATAATTTTTTTAATGTTCTTCGATCGGAGCGCTTAATCCCTGGAACATCTTCACCGATGATAACCGGCTTTCCTAAAGTTAATGCGGAAAACACGATTTCCGCTTTAACCGAGCCTTTTAGTCCAAGAGCTATTCTTGCTGCATTATCTAAATCAATTTCCGGAATCACTACCGCATCATATTCTTTAGGAAGTTCTAAAGGAGCAGGGGCAAATTCGTCTGCTGCGATCACCTTCGTGGATCCTGTCGACTCAATTTGATGAAGACCAAGCCAAGCAGACGTCTCTCCATCTAAGAATAAGAAATCATAGTCAATTTCTTTATTATTTAGTTGTATAAACTGATCTGTAAATAGTTCGTGAGCGGAACTATCACAAAAAACGAACAACACCTTTTTACGTTCTTTTTTACTGGTTTTTGCTTTTTCTAAAAGGTCGCGTACAATCGTCTCCACTAATGTCTTTAATTCTAAATTTATGTCGTGACCCATTTCATCACCTCTAAGCCCTTGCTCTAAAAAGTTCCCCGTTTTTTCCGATTACTTTGACAAAATCACCCGTCCTTAAGTTCGCGGCATTTGCCTCGTCGGTATCAATATGGAAATCAAGAGTAAATCTCTCGTTTACTCGAACAACGACTTCTGGAAAAACAACCGGCCGATCAGATATAGCTTGAACCATAAGTCGATCGCCGTCTTTCACTTTGAACTCCTTTGCATCATCTGGAGACATATGAACATGGTTTTTTGCAACAATAACACCTTGTGAAATCGTGATAGAGCCAACTTTTCCAACTAGTGTAATACCAGGTGTCCCTTCAATGGAACCGGAAAGCCGGACAGGTGGATGAATCCCAAGAGTAAACCCATCAGTACGCGAAATTTCTACTTGGGTTAACTCTCTTGCAGGACCTAAAACCCTTACTCTCGACAGGATACCTTTAGGACCAACAAGTGTCACTGTTTCCTCTGCGGCAAATTGTCCAGGCTGTGAGAGTGGGCGGTACGGTGTTAATTCATATCCTTTTCCAAATAGAACTTCCACATCATGAGGCGAAAGATGAACATGCCGATTAGAAACCCCTACCGGAATTCTCCATTCCTTTGTTTGAACGATATTTTGAATTGAGTTACTGCCCATCACTTCAATTTTTATTCCACGGTCACGCAAAAAGTCTCGGGCAGCGGGCGTCAACCGATGTTGATGTGAAATGAAATAAGGATTTGATAACGTTCCTTTTAACATTTCTGCTCTTAAATGTGTTTCCGTAATCACCGTCATTTACTTCTAACCTACTCCCCTGCTTTTGGAAGAAGAAGTTCAATATCTGCGTGAGGACGTGGGATTACATGAACAGAGATTAATTCCCCAACCTTTTCAGCTGCTGCAGCACCAGCGTCCGTTGCTGCCTTTACCGCTCCAACATCTCCTCTTACTAAAACTGTTACCAGTCCGCCGCCCACTTGCACTTTTCCGATTAACTTTACGTCTGCAGCTTTTACCATTGCATCCGCCGCTTCAATTGCTCCAACTAACCCTTTTGTTTCAATCATCCCAAGTGCCGAATATTCTCTTGCCATGTTAAATAACCTCCTTAAAATTTTATAAGATTATCAATTTATTTCATTTCTGCAAGGATTCTCTTAACAATCTCCGTAATCTCTTCCCTGCTGATTGTTAAATTCCCACCTTGATCTATAGAAACGTTCTTTCCCGTTTCGGAAACATCTGTTATTTTTACTGACTGCAAAGTTTCGCTCTTTGTAGTGTTGTTCATTTCCCTTATGCCAAATGCCACTCGTTTTACATTCATCAAATGCTGCGGTCCAATATTATCAGACGTAATATTGTTTCCGTAAGAGCCACATCCAAGAGTCAGAGATGGAAAAATTCCTGTTGTTGCTCCTATTCCACCAAATGTCGTTCCAGAGTTTACCACAATTCTTGAAGCCGGTTGCTTTAACGCAAATGCTTTGATTACTGCATGATCTTGACAATGAATCCCTAATGTATGCCCCAATCCGCCTGTCTCTAATAATCTAATACAGACATCGCATCCTTCCTCCCAGCCATCTACTGTATACAAAGCTAAGATAGGGGAGAGTTTTTCAATTGCAAAAGGGATATTTTTTCCAATTTCTTTTTCTTCTCCAACTAAAACTTTTACCTCTGTAGGAAAAGATAAACCTGCCATCTTACCGATTGCTTGAGGTGATTTCCCAACAATTTTTGGATTTAAACTTCCTTCTGTGAGTATTATAGATTCTACTCTCTCTTTTTCCGTTTCCGACAATAGATACGCACCGTATTTTTTGAGTTTATCCATAAAAGCTTGTTTTATCTCTCTTTCTACGACAACCGCCTGTTCTGAAGCACAAATGGTACCGTAATCAAACGCTTTGCTTTCAATGATATGCCGTGCCGCTTGGTCTAAATCAGCGCTTGTATGGACATACACAGGAACATTTCCTGGCCCCACTCCGTAGGCAGGCTTCCCAGAACTATAAGCCGCCTTCACCATTCCGGGCCCACCAGTTGCAAGAATTACATCTGTTAATTTATGTGACATTAGTTCTCTCGTTCCCGGCAAAGATGGATATTCCATACACTGAATAATATTTTTTGGTGCTCCAGCATCTTGTGCAGTTTTTGCCATGATCTTCGCAGCTTCTAATGAACACTTCAGCGCTGAAGGATGAGGACTGAAAACAATTGCATTTCGTGCTTTTACCGCAATAAGAGATTTAAAGATGATGGTGGACGTCGGATTGGTGGAAGGAACGACTCCAGCGATAACACCGACTGGCTCCGCTATTTCCCAAACTTGTTTATTTTCATCAATACCTATAATTCCAACGGTTTTCATATCTTTAATAGCCGCATATACTTCTTTCGCTGCAAAAAGATTTTTTGTCGTTTTATCTGTTTCATTACCAAATCCAGTTTCTTCTGTAGCCATTCGTGCTAAAAAGCTCGCATGTTTTTCCGCCTCTAAAGCCATATTTTCCACAATTCGATCAATCTGTTCCTGCGACAATTCTGCTAGTTTTTTCTGTGCTTCTCTAGCTCTTTGGAGAAGATTGCGTGCTTCCTGAACCGATAGTAAATCAAAATCTGCCATCATCGTTTAACAATCACCTCCTTGATCGACATTAATACTTGATTCTTCTGATAATCGACTGTTTTCTATATTCTCGCTTTTCATTTTTTTCTTTCTTTCCCGTTTTTTTATTGGGTTTCCAATCAAATGATGGATAACATTTTTATCAGGACGAGGAATCACATAAGAAGCACGATACTCTCCAATCTCCTTCGCTTTCTGCACCCCTGCTGAAACAGCTTCCTTTACAGATGCTACATCACCGATAAAATAGACCGTTACAATCCCTGCATCAGGTTTCTGGTATGTAACAATCCGAATATCAGCTGCTTTTACAGCTTCATCAGCCGCAGCAATTAGCGAAGTCAACCCTATTGTTTCAATCATACCAAGTGCATAATAAGAATTTTTCATTGTAACGATCCCTCTTTCCTAAAAAGATTTATGAGGGTGCCGAGCAACATTTTGCACTGCCTCCGCAAAAGCTTGTGCAGCTGCTGTACATGCAGATTGGCTTCCAGTTAATAATCCGCCTCCAAAATTTGTTTCAGTCGGGGGCGCATACAATTCGCAAATTTTCACGTCAGATGCCTTTAATGCTGCATCTAACCCATACATCGCTTCAAGAGGGGGCGCTATTAAGTAAGCTAATGGCTCACCCGGTTGAATCCCTGCAATTTTGGATAAGTAACTGCCCGTTCTCGATATTGTGTACGCATAATACGCGTGACTTCCTTCCTCATTTAATGAATAAAAACATGGTCCATTTTCAATCATTTCAAATACTGCTTCTAATCCGCTCTTTACATCAGAAGGATTTTCTCCCCCCAAAATTCCAATAAACTCACCAGAGAGCGGACCCGATGCGTGAGCAGAACCTGCATAGAAGGATTTCGCATACACTACTTCTACCGCTGCCTTTTTGGTCGCTTCATCTAGGGCAGTATAGCCAACATCATCAATCGTTAATGTAACTAAGGCAAGACTTCTTATATGGGTTGCTAAATTTAATTTGTTTGCTAAACCAGGATCAACATTGGAGATGATTCGACTCGCTAGCACTTTCGCCCGAATTGGCTCTCCTATCACAACATTTTCACCTCCCCAAAACAAAAAGGTGCCCTGTGCAGAGAAAAAAGCTCTACACATTTAGGCACCTTTGCCTGTGATTATGAACTTGTAAAAATACTCATTTTGTTTGATCATATTTTTCTCATAATTAATGTTATTTACATATCCTCATCTTGTCAATATATTTTTTGAATAATACGAAAATAGCAAAAATATTTTACATAAATTGTCATAACGATAATTACGTGACAAATTTTGTACGATTAATTTCAAGCTGTATTTGTGGAGGGTGCCTGAAAAAACAAGGGAACATAATTCTATAGCAAAATCCTAACTATACTTGAGCAAATGCACTAAATATAAATTTACAATCAAACAAAAAAATGGCGAACAGTGGCAGGCACTGTTCGCTAAGGTGTCCCCCTTAGAAATGAACTCTTGTTTCTTTTCGCAAATGCTTCATTATGTGCTATTCTTAATGATGGAAAAAGAAAAAACAGAAAAGGTGTTTTTTATGAAATCATACATAGTCGTTGGAGGCGGAATTTTAGGAGCGTCTACCGCTTATCACTTAGCAAAAGAAGGAGCGAAGGTAACATTAGTAGATAGAGGTGACAAAGGCCAAGCAACGGATGCCGCGGCTGGAATTGTTTGTCCATGGGTTTCCCAGCGCCGAAATAAGCTTTGGTATCGTTTAGCGAAAGGCGGAGCGAGATTTTATCCTGCTTTAATAGAAGAACTTAGATCCTATGGTGAAACGGAAACGGGATATGAGCGTGTAGGAGCAATCTGTCTCCATACAGATGAAGAAAAGCTGCAAAAGATAGAGGAAAGAGCATTACAACGTCGTGAAGACGCACCGGAAATGGGCGAAATTACGCGGCTGTCTCCGAAGGAAACAAAAGCGCTATTTCCGCCATTAGCAAAGGGGTATAGCTCCATTCATGTCAGCGGCGCCGCCCGCGTCAATGGAAGAGCACTTCGCGACTCTTTAGTTAAGGCAGCTCAAAAGCTTGGGGCTACTTATATCAGAGGAAACGCAACACTTATCCATGAAGGTGCTCGGGTCATCGGTGTTGAAGTCGAAGGAAGACAATATGCAGGAGATGCAGTCATTGCAACGGCTGGCGCGTGGTCAAAAGAGCTGCTTCTACCGCTAGGCATTGAATTTTTAGTGGTGCCGCAAAAAGCACAAATCGTCCATCTTGAAAGACCAGAACAGGATACAGACAACTGGCCTGTTGTCATGCCGCCAAGTAATCAATATCTCCTTGCCTTTCAAAATGGCCGTATCGTTGTTGGCGCAACTCATGAGGATGAGGCTGGCTTCGATTGCAGAATAACGGCTGGCGGTTTGCACGAAGTATTAGACAAAGCCTTAACCATAGCTCCAGGGCTGGCAAATTGTACTCATCTTGAAACAAGAGTTGGTTTTCGTCCATACACTCCTGGGTTTCTTCCAGTCTTTGGAGCGCTTCCAGGTTTTAAAGGCATCTATGTGGCCAACGGATTAGGCGCATCCGGACTGACAGCTGGTCCTTACTTAGGTTCTGAACTGGCCAAGCTCGTGCTCGGAAAACCAACAGAATTAGACCCTCTTGACTATGATGTCGCTGGCGCCATTAAAAAAATAGAATAAAACCCCCGAAGTTGATAAGAGTCGTGCTCGAATCCCCCTCTCGCCTATATTGGCATCATGTAGAGGGGGCTTTTTAAAGGAAGTTTGGTGTTTTCGTATTACATATCAACGATGCAGTCGCGACAACACCCCGTTCAAACACGCAATCGTAATTCGTTTTCGATTCGGTTGTCGTCATTATAGCTCCTCTATCTTTCGCCGAATTTGGGCAATTTCCCTGCTTATTTCATGAAAAAGTTCATCTGCAGTCGCATCAATATGTGCCTCGATTTGCCGCAAGTCCCTGTATATCAATTCATACGCTGCCCTCGACTCTCCCTGCCAATACGGAACATACTCCTCATTTGCGCGATAAAAGCCACGAGTGCCTTGATAAAACTCCTCTATCGCTTCTTTGACTTGCCCCTGATAGGACTCAAGGCAATCGATCATCGTCCCGTAAGCCCTGTGTTCCACTTCTTTTTCGATCGATTCCCATAAAGACGACACCTTGATTTCCTCTCCCCCATTTACACACTATACAAATGGTAACATAAGGAAAGTAAGGATAAATCATGATATATTCCTGTTTTGCCAAATGCCATCAGGACTTTTTCCTTATCGATGATTCTGCTATGCGAAACATGTCAAAGCCCCTTCGTAAATTACCTTGTTTCATACAACTCGGTCATCATGTTGTACAAGCCGGTGATACATTATGGACAATTCAAATGTTTGTAGTTTTTATTTATAGTTCCCACCTAAAATAAATCATAAATGAAATGACAATGTAATTTTTCAGTAAACGGGGTGTAAAAAAGTTGCGTTAAAATAAAGAAGGGACAAACTATATAGACGGTGGGAAGGTGTTTTCATGGATGAAATGACGAAACAATCATACATACAGAAATCCCTTGAAGAATGGAAGGAAGATATATCTGAAGTATTGAGCCAGATTAATCAAGAATATGAGGAAGTCAAACAAGAGTTAAGAGTTTACGCGTATAAATACAGCATTACAAAGCAAGTGATTCAGTCGACAGTGAACGAAGAAATCATTAAAACGATTCGCCAGCGTTACCATATACCATTTGAAGAGAAATATGAAAAACTGAAAGAAGCTATTCGTGATTTAGAAGAGAAAAGACGTGTTTTCCAAATGTTTGTAGATAAAATTGACGAAGTCACCCGGAAGGAAACGGCAAAGCCTGTGTGACATATAATATATATGAAACTTTTGAACGCCTCATCAATTTTTATCTCGGCGGACTTTTCAATCCAGAATCGTAGCCACAATGGGAATTCCTATACTCATAAAGTTGATGTACAAACCGGATGCGGTACATTTACAAGAAAGAGTCAACAATTACTGAACTTACCCCTGTCAAGTAGACAGTAAATAATAAGGAATCTTATTAAGCGGCTGTAGCCAGATATTCTCTAGGGCTACAGCTGCTTAATTTCGTTTGTATCCGTTCATTGTTGTAGAATTCTATGTACTGTAAAACGGCTTGCTTCATTTCTTCAGCCGTTTCAAATGAGTGCATATAGATACATTCTGTCTTTAAATGGCTAGAAAAGTTTTCCATGCAAGCATTATCTAAACAATTCCCTTTTCTAGACATACCGGCCCTTATATTGTATTGTTTAAGTAGTGCGTGATATTGTCTTGATGTGTACGGAAATCATTAGTGAATATGGATGAGGATTCCAGACACATCTTTTTTCGTTTTATCGCTAGCTTCACGGTATCGATGACGAGCCTGACATTATTTCGATGACTGATTTGATAAGCAATAATCTTGTTGTTATATAAATCTTTCACGGCGGATAAATATAATCGGATGCCATTGCTTTGAAGATACGTAATATCCGTCACCCACTTCTCATTTGGTCTTTTGGCTTGAAATTCTTGATTCAAATGGTTATCCGTACTACATATGCCTCTTTCTTTCCAAAATACTTTCGCTTTCTCCAAATTTTTGCTTGAATCCCTAGTTCTTTCATTAACCGATATACTCTTTTGTGGTTGATAGTTAGGTTGTATTTTTTCCTGAGCCAAGCTGTGATTCGAGGATAACCGTAAATTCTATGGACAGCTTGGTAACACTCCCGAATCTTTGCTTTGATCTGCTCATTCTCTATTTGTTTTTTCGTCTTCATGAATTTTCTCTTTCTTCACTTGTAGAATCCACTTCTTGAAACACCGGATACCTCACAGAGTAGGCGAATGGAATAGTTCTAGCTCTTCTATTACCTGATATTTGTCTCTTACTTTCTCTCCCTCTTTCTTAGCGCTATAGCTTTTTTAACTATTCATTCTCCGCACGTGAACGTTCCAGTTCTTGTTCAGGTTCAAAGGATTGCTTCTTGGTCTACCTTTACGTAACCCTTTTGTCTTGTCCCTTTTCTCTTCTAATCCTTGAATTCCTTCGTTTTTATAGTGAGTAACCCATCTATGTAACATGGAAGAAGAAATGTGAAATGGATCCATGATCTCGCGCTTCGTCCATCCCTCATCCAAATATTTCTTCACTACGTCTAATTTATATTCTTTACTGTAAGTTTTTCTGATTTTGCCCATAAAAATATCCCCTCCATAGTAGTGATATTATCCCTCTTGTGTAGGCAGTGTAGAAAAAGGACACACTGCTATACAGGAGGGATTTTTTTGGATAAATCAAATGCAAAATACAAAAGCTATGGTTTTGAATTTAAATTACGTACAGTCATGATGTATTTGAATGAACAATTAGGCTATCGAAAAGTGGCCAAGAGAATGGGAATAAAAGATCCTAAAAGGGTACGTATTTGGGTAAAGAACTATCAACAGTATGGAGAAGAAGGATTAAAAGAACGTAGAGGAAAAACCATTTCCTCT
>NZ_BAWO01000058.1 GCF_000632715.1 Parageobacillus caldoxylosilyticus NBRC 107762
GGATAACCCATACTTTTTCCTATACTTGAAACGTCCGATGACGCTGGTATACGCCGGATTCACTTTTTTGATGCGAAACCCCAGCCGCATCCCCCGGCGAATGATGGTGTCAGTCAGTTTTTTCTTTTTGAAGTTATGGGTGAAACGATTGAATCGTTTGTCCGTATCGTGCCGCTGTCTTAGTTGGATGTTTTCGATGACCACTGCCCCCACATTCTCTTGAAGCAGCCAGTCATACACATCTCGTACGGTTTCTCCAACGATGTTGTTTCGTTTATTCGCCCGCACATATTCGAGTTCATGGCAGTAAAACACTTTCGATTTGAGGAAGTTTCCATGTTTTGAAACGATGCTGACGGCGATGCGGTCCATATTGATATCCATCCCAGCGATTCGTTCCGCTTGAATCGGTTCATCATCGGTAAGTTCCCTGCCATATACCTCTTCTTCATAGATGAGATGAATGTAATATTCCCCGTTTTTGCGTTGGATTTCGACGGTATATGGTTGATATTCGATGATCGGCTTTCCTTTTGCATTCACTCCGACTGGTTCTCCCATGATGAGATCGATGATTTCCTCTTCATATTTTTCAGGAACCAACACAGGCAGCCTCAAGCGAGGAGCGTGTTTCCCTTTTTGTTGTTCCAGCGGGTTGGCGATTTCTACATAACATTGGTACGTCTTGTCGTCATAGGTGAGGCGAATATTCAAATTTCCTTTTTTGCTTTTATCGCCTCTGGCGTACAACTGATTCGAGCGCAAATCTTTCCATTCTTCATTCGTGATGTTTCCTTTCAAGCGCTTATAAAAGTTCTCTTTTCCACCAAAAATCACACCTGGAATTGTCCCTTGATCGAGATGGTGCTTTAGCTCGGCTTCTTTGGATTTCCATTTTTCTAATCGTCGGTGTAATCCGTCTAAACACGTTGGAAGATCGACGTTCTTCAGTGTTTTTCTTCCATGTTGGTAGTCATCGATTTTCTTTTCCGTTTTTTCGATTTTCGCCCGCACATCCTCCAAGCGAATTGGAAGCAACTCACGTTGAGAAGAAATCAGCGATTGAGCAAGCAAGACCGCATCTTCGGCAAACCGTTTGTTAAGTCGAAATTGGTGCGGAAGGTGCTTGATGATGTCTTTGGCGTTCCTTCCCTCCAACAAACGGTTGAACGCGTATCGCTTCGCGGAACAAAAGACGCGCATCAACTCATCTAATGAACGAAGTTGTGATTCATCATGAGAAACGATTTTCATCCCCCGAACGGTTTTCACCCCCTTGCCTTCCCCCTTGTTTGGAACTTAAGAACATATATTCGCTAAATCTTCTTCATTTCCTTTTAACATGAGGAAGGGGGAGAAGATTTTTTATCAAAAGACAGGGGATGATGAAAAAGATGAAGAACATCCACCTCTCCACGTCCAATAACAGGAGATATTACATGATTTTATAGATGTTTAACAAACTGCTTATACCTTTGGTGCTTTTGGCTGCATTGATAATATTTCCATGATGAAGGGCTGTTTTCCTCTTTTTTACGATAAAAAAAGAGGGAAGAAATTATTCTTCCCTCACTGATGTCGGCAGTACTCCTTTGATAGCTTCAATCACTTTTTTATTTTCGTCATCCGTCACAAAAATGGATGCGATGCCGCGGTCTTCATGGGTGCGGATCAAGCGCCCTACCCCTTGGCGCAGCCTTAGCAGCATATATGGAACGTCGACACTCCAAAACGGATCTTCGTACGCTTTTCGCTTTGCCTGAAAAACTGGATCATTCGGCGGATATGGCAGCGACCAAATAATGACGTTTGATAGCGACGGTCCCGGGATATCAAGGCCTTCCCATAAATGTTCGGCGCACAATATCGTTTCTTCATTCGCTTGGAAGATGGCGACGAGCTCGCTAATTTCCCGATCGCCTTCAAACAAAAAGGTGAATTGCTTCTCGCCGCTCGCCGCCTCTTTAAATTGTTGCAGTTCTTGCCGTGTCGGAAATAAAATAAGGGCTCGTCCCTCTGTTTCACGAATTTTTTCGAGGGCATACGCATACTTTTGCGCAAATAATGTTTCATCATTTCTAAACGTTGGCATAAAAATCGTCATTTGCCGTTCATAATCAAACGGCGAGTCGACACTGAAAGACAAATACTCATCAATGCCAAGGCTATTCGCAATATATTGAAACGATTTGCCGCTTGATAATGTCGCCGAAGAAAATATAAACGGAATGCGCTTGCTGAATACTTTTTCGCGCAATACTTCCTGCACAGTACGCGGCATGACGACGAGCGTCGTTTCTTGTCGGAACGATTCGAGCCATATGATCGCGTCGGCATTATTCATAAACAAATCAAGCGAATATTCAATTTGATCTAAATATTCATCGACAATATTTAATTGATAGTGATCGATCGTATATGTCTCGCTTTCAAACACGAGCTCATTGCCAATCTCCACTATTTTGCCGTGTAATTGTTTCGCAAGACGGAGCAACTTTGGCGAAAACATAATTTCTTGACGGTTGGAGCCGGCGACTTCTTTTGCACATGATTTCAGTTCATCAAAAAAGCGGACCATGATTTGCAGCGTTTCCTCAATTAAATAGGCCAGCTCTTCACGGATATCGTTTTCTAAAAGTCTTGTTAACAGCGATTCGAGCGTCGTTTCTTTCATCCGGTATGTCAGCGCTTTTTGCGCGGCAAATTCGAGCAAATGCCCCTCGTCAAATACGACGCAACTCGCTTCCGGCAGAAGCGGAAGCTGTCCTTCGCGTTTACGTGCTTCATATGTCCAAACATGCTCCATGTAAAAGTCATGGGAACAAACGATTAAATCAGTGGCTTTTCGATAATATTCGCGCCACAATGTTTGTCCGCAGCGATGGCGCTTTTCACATGTAAAGCAGTCTTGAAACGGATCCCAAGCGATTTTTTTCCATTGCTCATCCGTTAAATGAGCATATTCTTTCCGGTCCCCGTAATGATAGAATGCTTGCATTGGCTTATTGTCATGCACAAATGCCGGAAGTTCATCATAAATTTGTTCGTAAAGCTCGATATCCTTGTCATCATATGTCGTTACTTCTTCGAGTTTGTTTAGACATAAATATTGATCCGGGGACTTGGCCAACCGCACATCAATATGTAAACCAAGCACATCCGATAATTTCGCGATGTCCCCTTCTTTTTTTACCAGCTGCTCAATCAGCGTCTCATCGGCGCAAGAGATAATGGCCGGCTTCCCTGTATAGCGGGCGTAACAAATCGCATACAGCAAATAGACAATCGTTTTTCCCGTACCGACTCCCGCTTCGGCAAAAATTACTTTTTTCTCGCGAAACGCGCGCTCCAACTGGAACGCCATATAAATCTGTTCATCCCGCAGCTCAAAACCGGCTTCCGGCAAAATGTCATAAAACACATCGCCAATCCACTGGCTTAACTTATCAAAAAAATTCTCGTTTTTTTCTAATTTAAAAGGATAGCGCTCACGGCTCATCGTCTAAAAACCCTCCAAAAATAATAAATAAAAACTTCCTGCCCACTGTATTTGTTATGTATGCATGCATAAGCGCGCAACGGTCTTTTGCTGCGCGCTTACGGTTCTATAAAGTCTAACAAAATAATATTATGATTGATCATTCTCAAGAAGTCAAATAATATCCGCCGATGAACGAGCGAAAACTTCTTTAGCCTCCTTATGCTTTCAACGGGCTGGATATGCGGTATGTAAACGCTTGTTTCCACATGTTTTTTGCCGCTTCAATTTGTTTTAAATGTTCGCTATCGGCATTTTGCTGCACTAAACATTCGTATGTGCGATCAAGCGCTTCGGAAATTTTCATCCAGTCAAGCGAACAATACGTCATTTTCATCCCCTTCCTGCAAAAATAGTTCATGGATAATATCCGTATTATATGCAGAAAGGAATGCCTCTATTCCTTGCCGGAAGCGCCTATTTTTATTGACCGTTCGTTTTTTCTTTCGGCGGCCGCGGCCCCCAGTACTGGTAATAATGTGTTTCGATAAAACCGTTGAATAATTTTCGGCGCTTCGTCGCTTTTTTTCCATAATGTTTTTCAAACTCTTTATGCGCCGTCAAAATATAAATGGACCACGTATCTAAGGCGGAGAACGTTTTGCCCATGTCCCGATACATTGCTTCTACTTCCCTACGCTCGCCGAGCCGCTCGCCATACGGGGGATTGCCGACGATGACGCCGTATTCTTTGCGCGTGCGAAAATCTTTTACTTGCATTTGCTTAAATGACACTAAATCGGCAAAGCCGGCTTCCATCGCGTTTGTTTTTGCGATTTCCACCATGCGATGGTCAATGTCAAATCCAGAAATATCAAGAGGCTGGTCATAGTTGGCCAAATCTTCCGCTTCCTCGCGGGCCCGCTCCCATGTTTTTTCGCCAATCCACCCCCATTGTTCAGACACAAAATCGCGATTAAATCCTGGCGCGATATTTTGACCAATCAGCGCCGCTTCAATCGGAATCGTTCCCGATCCGCAAAACGGATCAACAAATGGGCGGTCCGGCGTCCAGTTTGTCAGCTGCACGAGCCCGGCCGCCAGCGTTTCTTTTAACGGGGCTTCCCCTTGGCGGGCGCGGTAACCGCGTTTATGCAAACCGGCCCCGCTCGTGTCAATCGTCAACGTGGCGGTATCTTTATGAAGCGCAACTTCAATACGGTAAAGCGGCCCTGTTTCTTCAAACCAAGAAACGTGATACCTCTCTTTTAAACTTTCCACCACTGCTTTTTTGACGATCGCCTGACAATCCGGAACGCTAAAAAGCGTGGATTTTACCGATTTTCCGATCACCGGGAAGTTGGCATTCACCGGCAAATAGTCCGCCCACGGCAACGCTTTTGTTTGCTCAAACAGCTCCTCAAACGTTGTCGCTTTAAATTCTCCAACTTTTAATTTCACGCGATCTGCGGTGCGCAGCCATAAATTCGCGCGGCAAATCGCCAGCTCGTCGCCCTCGAACGTCACTTTTCCGTTTTCCACTTGACACTCATAGCCGAGACGGCGCACTTCATCAGCCACAACCGCTTCCAGTCCCATGGCTGCTGTGGCAATTAATGCAAAAGACTTCATAGGATACCTCCCGTTACCGTTAATGTGGCAACTGATATGCACAAAGTAGGTCATGTATAATAAAAAATTCTTTCCATCTCTCTATGGATTTAGCAGAGAAGATGTGATTCATTGCAAAAATACGAAAAGCTCTCCTTCATGCAGGAGAGCTTTTCACGGTATCCGTTACGACGTTAATAATGTTCTGTAAGCCATGTTCTGTACCTTCGTACTGCAAGCGGCTTATCGCCTCGTACTCCGGCGGTAATCATCTATCTACAGATGGAAAAGCTCCATCTGTCCTTCCCTCCGTTCATTTCCTTCGGGAAGGTGCCCCTACCATCATTTGGGTTTCTCGCTCGTGGGGTTTACCGCGTTCCACCTCTAAGGTTTCCCTTAGAGCTGCGTCACTGTGGCACTTTCAGGGTAATCGAACCATATCCCAATTGGGACTTAGGTTCTTTCCCCGCCGTCAGCCCAGCATTGCGCCAGACTGCCCTAGCTTATGGTTTCGCTAGGCACGAACACTACGGGCATCTCAGCACCGTGCGAGCATGGACTTTCCTCTACGGCAAAAATTGCCGCAGCGATTACCCGAACATTATTAACGCCGTTTGCACATTGTAGTATAGTTCATTTTCCGAGTAATTGCAATAGAAAAAGTATCCATTTTGTATGTATAGTATAGTGCATTTGTCTGCATGGAATTATTCATATAATTTATTGCCAAATACATGTTTTTCTAAATTAGATAACCGCTGCAAAATATCATAGTTTGTTGTTCCCACTTGCGCAGACGGCCGTTTTTGCAGCTCTTCCACTTGCCGTTTCAGACGAGCGTTTTCTTGCTGCAGCTGTTCAATTTCTTGTTGGAACGTTTCGTAATCTTTAATAATAATGTCCAAAAACTGATCGACTTCGTCTTGATTGTACCCCCGCATACTTACTTTAAACTCTTTTTCTAAAATTTCTTTTGGCGTTAACTTAATACGACCGGCTAACATCACTTTCACCTCAATTCTACATTCCGCTATTGTCTTTACTTTATTTTTTCAGAAATCAAATCGATTGTCAATTTGCGTTTCATTGTAAAAAAACAGGAACCGTCTTGGCGGCTCCTGTTTCATCGGGATTAAAATCCCCATGGGAACGGAGCAGGACCAGGGAACATGCAATGTTGGTTGGCTACTTCGTTGACAACCGACTCCGTATGCGGGAAATAATGTTGATGTTGGAAAAGATGATGGTTGACATGTGTCGTATGCGATGGATGAATGTGTGGTACGATCGTTGCCCCGAAATGATGTTGTACACAACATTGTGGCGGATGAACAATCGGTGCCATTACATGTGGTCTGCAAAACATACATCATTCTCCTTTCTTTTCATAGGCTTCTGTTTTACACTACTAGCCTATGATGAAAGGAGCGGACTCGTACTAGTATAGATACCCATTTTTCCTGTCCGTTGAAAACATACTGCTAACGTTACGTTAAATTAGTAAAAACAACAAACGTTAAGCATATGACGATAAAAAACAAATAAAAGATTTTTTTATACATGCTCCGCATCGCTTTCTCCCCGCCATTATTTCATTTTTAGTGATTCCGATGAAATTGTACACATTTTTTATTTTTTCTACAAGATTCGAAATAGAAAAGTTAGTTTTTTTTATTTTCTGTCATATTTTGCGCTTGCCAAGGAAATATTTTTATTATTTAATTTCCTCTTGAGGCGCTCGATCCGTTTCCTCCACTCCGACTCTTGAGCACTGTTTCCCTGTTTATATGTGCGGAATAGCGTTTTCCATCGTTCATAGGCACGGGTAGCGTAGCGGTAAGCTTCGTAAACATCGCGGAAATAATGTTCATACGCTTTGGCCAGCTCCAATCCGGCTTTTACCTTCCATGCATCGCTTCCATGCTCCCATAGTTCCAGCCAAATCGCCGCGGCCTCTTCATACCGTTTTTCTTTTTTATATAAAAGCGACAGCTGCCATTTTGCCTGCCATGCTTCTTTGGTTTCTTTTTTGGTGACATGATGGTACACCTGCTTGGCGGCAGCCGTTTCTCCTAACGATTCCAGCCAGCGCGCCGTTTCCAGCTGCTCAAGCGCATCGTCTAGCCCTAAGGCGTCCAATAACTGATTGGATAAATGAATATAAAGACAAATTAACGATAAAATATCACGCTCGTTATGCTGAAACACCGGAAAAATGCGGTCTGGATGCGGTGTAGACAGGAAATCGGCGTACATCATCGGCGCCAAAAAGCCGGGAACATCTTCTTTCCGCTCCACTTGCAGTATTTCTTTTTCCACCTCAGAAAGACGAATCGACTCAAGTTTTTGCTTCCACATTCTCCTTGAGGCATGATACAAATCGAAATGACCGAACGCCGGCAGCTTTGGAACGGCATCGCGAATCAGCGTATGACGCGTTTTTACTTTCGGCCAGTCGAATGCTTTCCCGTTATAGGTAACAAGTGTTGTATAATCGACTTCCGACAGGAAACTTTGGTATAAAGCCACTTCCGCCCCCGGATGCGGCAAAAAATGCTGCCGAACGACAACCCGGTCAGCATACACGCGGGCATGGCCAAGCAAAAAAATGACATGCCCTGTTCCGCTGCTAAGCCCGGTCGTTTCCGTATCAAAGAAAAATAAATCGCTTGCTTTAAACCCTTTGCAAGAAAGCGGATGGGCAAAAGGAGCAGCCTGCCACCGCTGATGGACATGATGCAATTCTCCAAGTTGGTAGCGGCCGTGCCGGTAATCGAGCGGGTATACCACTTCGCGGATGAGGCAGTAGTCCTCGTCAAAAAAGAACGGCTGCACTTGTTTGTTTTGCCATTCATCCAAAAACGGAATTTCCAGGCTGTGCCGCCCTGCAGCAGGGGAGTCTGCATGTTCAGACGCGGCGCCATGGCGGGATGCCAGCTGCTCCTTCCATCTCGCTAGTTTTTGCTTCATTGACATCGTGTTCATCCTTTCTCATTGGCTAGCAATTGTCGCAAAAAGGCAATGATGCGCTGCTTCGCCAAATGGTGCTGCCCCTCGACAATGCCGATGCAAGAAGGACAGCCGCTTTCACACGGGCAGTTTTCCACCCATTGCTTCACTTTTTCGATCATTTCATCATATCGTTCAAAAACGGCTTCCGATAAACCGATCCCGCCCGGATAACGGTCATAAATAAAAATCGTCGGCCTTCCCGAATGCGGTGCTTTTATTTGTGGCACGACATAAATATCCGACCGGTCACACATGACAAACATCGGGACAAGATGACGGAGAACATTCGATATCCCGATCAAGACTTGTTCAAGCAGCGGCGCGTCGATGTCAGACAGCTCTTCTCCCAGTTCGATCCATGTCGCTGATGTATGCAGCTCTTCTTCCGGCAAATGAATCGGTCCCGAACCAATGTTTTCAAATGTCGATAATTTGATTTTTTTAAAGATCGTCGCCATCGCCCTTACAGAAACATCGCCATAATGCAGGCTTAACTGCTGCCTTTGCTCGCTTCGGTCTTCTTCTAGGACATGAAGCTGCACCGCTAAATTCGCATCCGTAAAATATTCTACGTTCACTTCGCGGACATATGCCTTCTTTTCTTCCCAATCGAGCTTTTCTACTTGGTATTGCACTCCTTCATGAAGATAAATCGCTTCCTCATGCAGCAGCGTCATTGCGCTGAAACGGTCCATTTCGCCGATGACGCGATGGTTCGCTGTTTCGGAAATATCGATAATGACGACATTTTCTTGCGAGGCGGAGCGCAGGCTAATATTATGAGCCGGAAACGCGTCATTCATCCAATACCATTTGCCGGCACGGTAGTGCAAGACTTTTTGCTCTGTTAAAAATTCCAACACGTCTTCCACTTCGAGGCCGCCAAACTTTTCTCCTTTTCGGAAAGGAAGTTCATATGCTGCACATTTAAGATGATCAACAAGAATCAGCATGTTATCCGGGTTGATGCGAGCCGTTTCCGGAGAGCGGTCAAAGAAATATTCCGGATGCTGCACAATGTACTGGTCAATCGGATTAGAGCTCGCCACCATAATGACGATGGAATCGCCATGGCGTCTTCCTGCCCGTCCGGCTTGCTGCCACGTGCTCGCTACGGTGCCGGGATAACCGGTCATGATGCATGCCTGCAGCTGGCCGATATCCACGCCAAGTTCAAGCGCGTTCGTACTCACCACTCCAATAATTTCCCCGCTGCGCAACCCTTTTTCGATCTCCCGTCTTTCTTTTGGCAAATAGCCGCCGCGATAGCCGCGAATCGTTTTCGGTCCCAACCGGTCTTTCACCATCGCCTGCAAATGGCTTAAAATCAACTCGACGCGCACGCGGCTACGGGCAAAGACAATCGTTTGAATGCCGTTTTCCAAAAACTGTTTTGCCAACCGGTTCACTTCGGCAGTTGCGCTTGCCCGAATGTTAAAAGAGGAATGAACTACTGGCGGATTATAAAAAACAAAATGTTTTCTTCCCCGCGGCGCTCCATTGTTATTAATTAATGTCATGGGTTCTCCCGTCAGATGTTCGGCCAGTTCTTTCGGATTAGCAATCGTTGCCGATGTGCAAATAAAGATCGGCTTGCTTCCGTAAAACGAACAGATGCGCTTTAAGCGGCGGATGACGTTGGCAACATGGCTGCCAAACACGCCGCGATACGTATGGAGCTCATCGATGACAACATAGCGCAAGTTTTCAAATAAAGATACCCATTTCGTATGATGCGGCAAAATTGCCGAATGAAGCATATCGGGATTGGTAATGACAATATGGCCCGCCTGGCGAATTTTTTGACGAATGCCTGGGGCGGTGTCGCCATCGTACGTATAGCTATAAATCGGCACGCCCATTTCCTCGATGATTTCGTGCAATTCGTTTTTTTGGTCCTGGGCGAGCGCTTTGGTCGGAAATAAATAAAGCGCTCGGCTATGTTCCGCTTCGGCGATCGCCTGCAACACGGGCAAATTGTAGCAAAGCGTTTTCCCGGAAGCTGTCGGCGTCACCGCGACGATATGCTTGCCGTTTCGCACCGCCTCGTACGCCGCCGCCTGATGGGTGTAAAGCGAGGCGATGCCGCGCTTTACAAGCGCTGATTTGAGGCGCACGTCTAGGCTATCTGGCATTGGAACCGTATTGGCTTCCTGCGGCTCGATTTCATGCCAATATACGACATTTGGATCTTTGCGCAATTGTTCAATTAATTCATGCAGGTTCTTTTTCTTCATCCATGCTCACCTCAACGATATCACTTTTATTATTTTAATAGAAATGAGGTGGGAATTGCCACGAAAAACAATGTTCGCACACAAAAAACGCCCAGTCATCAAGACTGGACGGGGTGATCTGGCCGATATCCAAGCCGGGCGGATATTTGTTTGCCGATCGCCTGAATGCGACCCTGCAATTTTTCCATCCGCTCGTCTGTCATGCGGATCGTCGGACCGGAAATGCTGACGGCGGCCACTACGCTGCCCGAATAATCAAATATCGGAACAGCGATGCAGCGAATACCATACTCATTTTCCTCTAAATCCAATGCATATCCTTTTTGTTTTACTTTCTCTAATTCTTTGAGAAATTCATTCTTGTCCGTAATCGTAAAATCGGTATGCTTTGGCAAGCCTTTTCGATCGATGATCTCTAATGCTATATGAGGCGGCAAATGGGCAAGAATTGCTTTTCCGACGGCGGTGCAATGCATCGGCGCCCGTTTTCCTACTTTCGAATGCATGCGCAGCGTTTCCGTTCCCTCTAATTTTTCGATATAAATGACTTCTCCTTGGTCATATACCACAAGGTGAATGACCTCGTTTGTTTCTTTTTCCAATTCCCGCAAATACGGTTTCGCCTCTTTCCGCAAATCGATCGATTCAAGCAGTTTGGAACTGATTTCTAAAAATTTATAGCCAAGCTTATATCGCTCCGTTTCTTTATCTTGCTCGATGTAGCCGTATTGAACAAGGGTCGATAAAATGCGGTAGACGGAACTTTTATTAATATCCATTTGATTGGCGATTTCAGTGACGCCTAACCCATCTTTTTTCGAACTGACGATATCAATAATATGTAATGCCCGGCTTACGGATTTTACTATATTTTCTCTTTCCATCGTGTTCACCTCGACTATTCCTTCGTCCACTGCCATTATACACCAATTGCCAGGCATTTTACATATAATGGTACATTCCGCTCCATTAGCATGTTTTCGCCCGCTCCCGAGCCGTTACAAACGTATTGCGCAGCGTACCGATTTCCGCTATTTCACATTCAATCACATCGCCGGCTCCAACCAGTTCGGCGCCAACCGGGCTTCCCGTTAAAATCACATCGCCCGGTTTTAACGTCATCACGCTTGTTAAATAGGCGATCATTTTGCTGATTGGAATAATCATCAGTTCTGTCGGGCTGTTTTGTTTTTCAACTCCGTTTAATCTCGCTTTCACCCAAACAGAAGAAGGGTTCAGCTCCGTCTCGATGACAGGGCCTAACGGCGTGAACGTATCGAACGATTTGCCGATTGTCCAGTGGCCGTCCGGATGGAAAAATTGCGGCGCCGTTACATCGTTGGCAACAGTATAGCCAAATACATATTGCCAGACATCCGATTCAGGGACGTTCTTTGCTTCCTTGCCAATAACTACAGCCAATTCTGATTCAAATTTGACTTTGTCGATTCCCGCTGGAATAACGATTTCCGCTTCCGGTCCAATAACCGATGAAGACGGCTTAAAGAAAAAGACAGGAATTTCCGGAAGCACATTTGGCAATTGTTCTCGTTTTGCTACATAGTTTGCGCCAATTCCGATGATTTCATTTGGAACGAGCGGCGCCAGCAATGTTACTTCTTGCCTGCTGAAAACGTTCCCTGTATATTCCCATCCCGTAAATAAATCACCGACGATTTCGCGAATCACCTCGCCATTCACTACTCCCATATGCGTTTTTCCATCTGCAGTAAATCTGGCAAATTTCATGATGCCACTCCTCTCACATAACGTTTTCCTGTTCTTTTTCCGTATCCCTGCTTCTGGCGACTCCCGTTCTGATGGCCGCACGCGCCACCGCATCGGCCACAGCCGCGACTACGCGCTTATCAAACGGGTTTGGAATCACATAATCATTCGTTAGTTCTTCTGGGCTGATTAAACCGGCAATCGCACTAACCGCTGCTAGCTTCATCTCTTCATTAATTTCAGAGGCACGCACTCGCAGCGCTCCTTTAAAAATTCCTGGAAAGGCGAGGACGTTATTGACTTGATTTGGCAGATCAGATCGTCCCGTTGCAACAATGGCTGCTCCTGCCGCTTTAGCTTCATCCGGCATAATTTCCGGAACCGGATTAGCCAGCGCAAAGACAATGGCATTGTCGTTCATCGAGCGAACCATTTCCGGCGTGAGCGCCCCGGCAACGGAAACGCCAATAAATATATCGGCGGCTTGAATGACCTCTTTTAGTGTTCCTTGAACGCGTCCGCGATTCGTTTGCTTTGCGAGCGTTTCTTTTATCTTATTCATACCGTATGGACGGTTTTCATAAATCGCCCCTTTGGAGTCGCATAAAATGATGTCGCCCACTCCCATATAAAGAAGCAACTTCGCAATCGCGATGCCAGCGGCGCCGGCTCCGTTAATGACCACCTTGCACTCGCTCAAACGCTTTTGCACGACCTTCAACGCATTGATTAACCCGGCGGCCGTTACAATTGCGGTTCCATGCTGGTCATCATGGAATACTGGTATCGATAGCTCCTGCTTGAGGCGCTCCTCAATCAAAAAACAGTTTGGCGCGGCAATATCTTCTAAATTAATGCCGCCGAACGTCGGTTCTAACAATTTGACGGTCTGAATGATTTGTTCCGGATCATCGGTGTTAATGCAAAGCGGCACAGCATCAATGCCGGCAAATGCTTTAAATAAGGCGGCTTTTCCTTCCATGACAGGCATGGATGCGCTTGCGCCAATATTCCCCAGTCCTAATACAGCAGATCCATTGGAGACAACCGCCACAAAATTTCCTTTCATCGTGTAGTCATATATCAAATCAGGGTTGACATAAATTTCTTTACATGGCTCCGCCACTCCCGGAGAATAAACGACGCTTAAATCATCTGCATTTTCGATCGGGACTTTGACATCTACATATAGCTTTCCTTTTGCTTGCTGATGAACCAGTAGCGATTTTTCCCGCAGGTTCCGCATGATCGTTTACCTAGCTACTAACCTTTTTCCATCTATTTCTGCCGCCTTTTGTGCTGCTGTGCTTACTACAATAAATCTGTAGTAACTAGGATTTGCACCTCCTTGTTTATTTATTTGAATATTTCGACGAATAATACGAATGAACAAGGGCGTTCATGGAAGAGAAAGACGCCCTTGTTCATCATTTTCTTATTGTTGAACCGCTGCATATTTGGCTTTTGCTTCTAGACGGCGGCGATGCAAAATCGGCTCGGTGTAGCCGTTTGGCTGTTCATAGCCTTTAAAGATTAAATCGCACGCCGCTTGGAAGGCAACGGAATTATCATAGTCCGGAGCCATCGGCCGATAGTTCGGGTCGCCGGCGTTTTGCTCGTCCACCACTTTCGCCATCCGTTTTAACGTTTCTAACACTTGCTCTTTCGTGCAAATGCCATGGTGAAGCCAGTTAGCGATATGCTGGCTGGAAATCCGCAGCGTTGCCCGGTCTTCCATTAACCCGATATTATTAATATCCGGCACTTTCGAGCATCCGATACCTTGATCGATCCAGCGCACCACATAGCCTAGTATGCCTTGGCAGTTGTTATCGAGCTCTTCTTGAATTTCTTCCGGCGTCCATTGCGGATTTTTAGCGACTGGAATTTGCAAAATTTCATCACGGTAATCTTTGCGATCTTTCCGCAACTCATTTTGCACTTCTGCTACATTTACTTGATGGTAATGAAGCGCGTGCAGCGTCGCTGCTGTCGGCGAAGGCACCCATGCCGTATTGGCGCCGGCTTTCAGCTGTCCGCCTTTTTGTTTGAGCATTTCCGCCATCATATCCGGCATTGCCCACATTCCTTTTCCGATTTGGGCGCGGCCTTGGAAGCCGACCGCTAAACCGATCGCAACATTGGATTTTTCATAGGCTTGCAGCCATAGCGACGATTTCATCTCGTTTTTGCGGATCATCGGGCCCGCTTCCATCGACGTATGAATTTCATCCCCTGTCCGGTCTAGGAAACCTGTATTAATAAAGACGATGCGGTCACGCACTTGATAGATGCAGTTTTTCAAATTCAATGTCGTGCGGCGTTCTTCATCCATGACGCCGATTTTAATGGTGTTGCGTTTTAGGCCGAGCATATCTTCAACACGGTCAAACAGTTCATTCGCAAACGCCACTTCTTCTGAACCGTGCATTTTCGGTTTGACGATATAAATCGAGCCCTTACGCGAATTTAAGTAACGGGTGTTGCCAATAAGCGAATGTTTCATAATCAAGCTTGTTACAACCGCATCGATGATGCCTTCATATACTTCCTCGCCGTTGGCGTCTAGAATTGCGTTGTTTGTCATTAAGTGGCCGACGTTGCGGACGAACATAAGCGAACGTCCTGGCAGCGTAAGCTCTTTGCCATCCGGTGTTCGATAAATACGGTCCGGATTTAGCGCCCGCGTCATCGTTTTTCCATTTTTTACAAATGTAGACGTTAAATCTCCTTTGACAAGGCCAAGCAAGTTGCGGTATACGAGCACTTTATCTTCTGCATCCACAGCCGCTACCGAGTCTTCGCAGTCCATAATGGTTGTGACGGCTGCTTCCAAATAAATGTCTTTTACCCCCGCTTTATCCGTTTTCCCGACCGGATGGTTGCGATCAATTTGAATTTCGATGTGAAGGCCGTTATTTTTTAACAAAATAGCGGATGGATTTTCCGGATTTCCTTGGAAGCCGACAAATTTTTCTTCCTCTTTTAGCGTCGTAGTGCTTCCGCCTTCGACAGTAACCGTTAATTTCCCGTTGACTACCGCATATTGTACGACATCTTTATGAGAATATTCTTTTAATGGCACTGCTTGATCCAAAAACTCGCGCCCATAGGCGATCACTTTGGCGCCGCGCACCGGATTGTAGGAGCTGCCGCGTTCAGCGCCGTCTTCTTCACTAATCGCGTCCGTTCCGTACAGCGCGTCGTAAAGGCTTCCCCAGCGGGCGTTGGCCGCGTTTAGCGCATAGCGCGCGTTCGTCACCGGAACGACTAGCTGCGGTCCCGCTTGCACCGTGATTTCCTCGTCTACTCCTTCGGTTGTAATCTCAAAATCTTCCACCTCTGGCTCTAAATAGCCGATTTCGGTTAAAAATGCTTTATATTGTTCCATATCGAAGCTGCCGCGATGTTTTTTATGCCACTCGTTTAGCTTTGCTTGGATCTCATCACGGCGGGCAAGCAGCTCCTTGTTTCTTGGCGTTAAATCGGCAATTAGCGTTTCAAAGTCTTTCCAAAATTTTTTCCCATCGACACCGCTTCCAGGAAGCACTTCCTCATTGATAAACTCGTAGAGCAATGTCGATACTTGTAGATTCCCGATTTTTACGTATTGTTCCATTTCCTTTCCCTCTCTCCCCTTTTTGTTTCTTATTACGAAACACTGTTTCCTGATTGTTTAAAAAAATGATAGCATGAAATGAAATCACTTTCAATGATTTTCGCAAAATTTTCACTTTATGGAGGAAGCAACTTGTTTCATCTCGACGCATCGCCCCGGAGTTGGGAACAGCTTTCCGGCGTTCAGCAAATTTTTCGGGTTAAACACGTCGCGAATGTCGGTTTGCGCAACAATTTCTTCATCGCTGAAAATGAAGCGCATTTCTTCTTTTTTCTCGATACCAACCCCGTGCTCCCCAGTAATCGAACCGCCAACCGCGGCACATACCTGCAGGCATTCGCTTCCTGCCGCAAGCGCTCTTTCTGTTTCTCCTGGCTTTCTTGCGTCAAACAGCACAAGCGGGTGAAGATTTCCATCGCCCGCATGAAAGATGTTGGCGATGCGCAATCCATACTTTTTGCTAATCGCTCGGATATTTTTTAGCACTTCCGGCAATTTGTTGCGCGGAATAACCCCGTCTTGCACTAAGTAATCCGGGGAAATGGCCCCCATCGCGCTAAATCCGGTTTTGCGGTTGGCCCACCAGCGCGCCCGTTCTTCCTCCGATTGAGCCACTTTTACTTCGCGCACGTTGCGCTTCTTGCAAATGTGCAAAATTTCATTAATTTGCTCGGAAATGCCGGCAGAAATCCCGTCTACTTCAATTAATAAAAGCGCTTCAATATCTTTCGGATGTCCGACCGGAAAAGCGGCGGCCTCCACCCCTTCGATCGCTGTTTGATCCATCATCTCGAGCGCCGCCGGAACCATCCCTGCGGAAATAATATCGGAAACGGCCTGGCTCGCGTCTTCGACACGATCAAAATAGGCGAGCACCGTCTGCTTCGCTTCTGGATTTTTTAAAATCCGAACTGTAATTTTGGTCACAATCCCCAACGTTCCTTCTGAACCAGTCAACAGCCCTAATAAATCATATCCCGGCGGATCAGGAATGCCGTTTTCCCCGATTTCAATAATTTCCCCGTTTGGCAGCACGACTTCAAGTCCTAAAATATGGTTCGTAGTGACGCCATATTTTAAACAGTGCGCTCCTCCCGCGTTTTCGGCGACGTTTCCGCCAATCGTGCAGCAATATTGGCTCGATGGATCAGGAGCATAATAGTACCCTCGATCAGCGATCGAATTTGTTAGCTTTAAGTTCACAAACCCAGGCTCCACCACCGCGCGGCGGTTTTCCAGATCGACATGAAGCAGCCGCTTCATCCGCGTCAAACTAATCACAACTTCCCCGTTTAGCGGAATCGCGCCGCCGCTTAATCCGGTTCCGGCTCCGCGGGCAAGAAACGGCAAGTCGTGGTCATGGCAATACTTAACGATCGCTGCGACTTCCTCCGTATTTTTCGGAAATACGACCGCTTTCGGCAGATGGCGGTGAACGGTGAACCCGTCACAGTCATAGGCAATCAAATCTTCTTTTTTGTATAAAATCGACTTTTCGCCGCCAACAATGCGTGCTAACGCTTGAATATGCGGGTCCTTCGTTTGTATTGCCGTTTTTCTCATATGCGTACTTCCTTTCCTTCTTCTTTTTGGTACGCCCAATCTAATATTTGCACCGTATGGACGACTTTTTGGTTTCGTCCGTATTTCATAACGCCGAGCGCCATTTGCAGCATGCAGCCCGGATTGCCCATCGAAATCAGCTCCACATCCTGCGGAACGTGTTCCATTTTGCTTTCCAATACCGCTCCTGCCATCTCTGGATGGGTGAGATTGTAAATTCCCGCACTGCCGCAGCAGCGATCTGCGTTTGGCATGGCAACCATTTCTACTCCCGGAATGCTTGTTAATAGAGCGCGCGGCTCCTGGCGGATTCCTTGACCATGGGCCAAATGGCAGGCGTCATGGTACGTAATGCGCATGTTTAACTCGGTCTTCGGTTTGTCATATCCGGTGTCATGCAAATATTTCGAAATATCTTCGACTTTTTGGGCAAATTGTTCTGCTTTTTCATGCCACTCTGGATCGTCGCGGAACAATTCCGGATATTCCTTTAACATGCAGCCGCATCCGGCCGCATTGACGATGACGCGGTCGACATGCCTAAACGCCTCGATATTTTGCTTTGCCAGCCTGCGGCCTGTTTCGCGGTCGCCGGCATGGACATGAAGCGCTCCACAGCACGTTTGGTTTTGCGGAATAACGACATCGTTTCCGTTGCGGGTCAACACTCGGATTGTTGCTTCATTAATGTCGCTGAACATGACATCCATCACGCAGCCGGTTAGTAGTGCGACCGTATGCTTTGTTTCGCCTTTGGCTTTAATAACGTTCGTATGCTTATATTTTTTCCGCACCGGTACGCCCACTTCCGGCAAAATGGCTTCCATCTCCGCCAAATGCTTTGGCATCATACGAAGCAGTTTTGCTTTGCGGGCGAAAGTCTGCAGTCCGCTTTTTTGATACAGTTTTAACAAGCTTCCAAGCAGATGAAGACGAGATGGATACGGAAACACCCCTTTGAGGAAGAAATCACTGACCAACGCTTTCCATCCTGTTAACGGAATGGCTTGGCGAATTTGTCCGCGCACTTGTTCAATCAGTCCGCCGACATCGACATCCGCAGGGCATGCCGTCGTGCAAGCGCGGCAGTCTAGGCATGTAAAAATAGGATCGATTAAATCTTCTGTAATCTCTAGTTTTCCTTCCCCCACCGATTTCATCAAATGCACGCGTCCGCGCGGCGAATGTTGTTCCTGGCCGGTCTGTTCGTAAGTCGGGCATGATTCTAAACACATGCCGCAATGCACGCAGTCCGCCCATTTGCTTGGATCCGGCGGATCGCTAAAGCGATAGTTCCCAAGGCTGACGGTCGTACAGGCCGGTCCGCTTTTTATCTCGCTTTCTCGTAAACTCATCTTATATCCCCCCGACAAACCGCTGATGATTTAACGTTTGCTTTGGATCAATTTTTCGTTTAATTCCTTCAAGCAGAAAAAAGTACGATGGCTTTTCTCCCCATACATTGACGCGGGTGCGCAGCGCGAAAGGCAGGTGCTTGACGATGGCGTATCCGCCCAAGCTTGTCGCCGCCGCCCGCAGCTGTTCGATCGCCGTGATGATCGACTCCTCGCTTCCCTTCAAATACACTTGGCAAAGTCCGTGCCCCAGAGCCCCGTGCGCCTCCATATGGACGTGGCAGCAGTCTTCTAATAGCTCGCTCTCGCGGATGATCGAGATGACATTCAAATTCACGACGCCGATTTTCACCGCCGCTTCGACTTCGTTTCCAGCCGGTTCGTGCGGTGCGGCGCCATTCGGGCCGATCGTGTAGAACGTTTGCCAAAACGATTTGGCCTCTTCCTGCGGAAGAATACGAATCGTCGTATGGGACGGACGGAGACGCTGTACATAGTCTTCTTGATAATGAACAGCGCTTTCTACATCTTCAAACGCGATCATTAGCGTATAAGCACGCTTGCCGATCAGCCGCTCCGACAGCGATGGGCTCAGCAATTCAAAACAAACAGGCTCCATCATCGAATCGAGAAATTGAACGGCAAACGAACGAACTTCTTCCAAATTCCCCGACGGAAATGACAGCAATACAAGGCTTTCATATTTTGGCAGCGGACGGAGCTTCAGCGTGATTTCCGATAACACGCCAAGCGTGCCCATCGCTCCGATAAACAGCTTGTTCATATCATAGCCGGCCACATTTTTGACGACTTTTCCTCCAGAACGAATCACCGTTCCATCCGGATACACCGTTCTCAAGCCAATGACACTGTCGCGCGCCGAGCCGTAGCCGAGCCGTTTGGGCCCGCTGTCGTTGGCTGCAATGACGCCGCCGATCGTCGCGTATTGCGGCCATGCAGGGTCAAGCGCGACTTTTTGCCTGTATTCCGCCAAGTAATCTTGCAGCTGCCCAAACACGGTTCCTGATTTAACGGTAACCGTCATATCGGCAGCGGCATGTTCGACAATCCCGCTATAGTTGGCTAGCGATAGCAAAATATCGGCGCATTCCATTTGTCCTCCGAATCCCCGCTTCGTTCCGCCGCCGACAATGCATACTTTTTTTCCGTGGCTGTTGGCGTAACGCAATACGGCGGAAATCTCTGCTTCTGTTTGCGGATAAACGGTTACATGGCCGCCGTTGCCAAGCGGGTGCGTTTGACCGTCTATCTTCACTTGTTCTTCTGGTAAAAATGTGGTTAAATCGTCTTTCCATGCTAACGGCAGCACCCTTTGCACCTCCTGTTGTTTCGTAATAAGAAACGATGTTTCTTTTATTTTGTAAAAAATAGGCCATGCATCGGCAAATGCAAGACTCATCGACTACTGCATGTTTTATTGCTTTTTACTATTATTAAAACATCTATTTTTATTTTTTTCAACGAATTTTTTGAATTTATGAATAATTCTATTCATTCTCCTTTTTTACCGTCACATTGCATTGTTGTTCGAAAAGCTGAATGACCGCAGACATATCTAAATTGGACAACCCCTGTTGCATGGCAAGGGAAAACGCTGCTTCCGCCATTTGCCCTAAAAATTGCTTCATGCCCATTTCCTTCATCAGCTCGTTGGCCAAACGAACATCTTTATGTACATACTTTACTGCTCCACCCGGCGTAAACCGGCGCGGCAGCACATATTGCTCCATATGCCGGCGCAGCATGCGGCTATCCCCGTAGCTCACTTTCAAAATCCGATAAAGCTGTTCTGCATCTAATCCAAACGCTGTTCCGGCGACCATCGCCTCCGACGCGGCAACGGAATGTACAGCGACAAGATATTGGTTAATTAGTTTGGCCGCGCTGCCCGCCCCGCTTTCCCCCAAATATTCGACTGTTTCGCCAAGAACGTTCAGAAGCGGCAACGCTTGTTCCCAAGCGGGCTTCGCCCCGCCAACCATAATCGTCAGCGTTCCTTGCTCCGCTCCTTCCGGCCCGCCGCTCACCGGTGCGTCTAAATAGTAAATGTCTTTTTCTTGAGCCCGTTTGGCCACCGTCTTGCTTGTATCCGGTCCGACTGTCGTAAAATCAAGACAAATCGTTCCCGGACCAGCATGGTCGATGACACCGTCTTTTCGCAAATAAACGTCGATAACATCGTCCGGCATCGATAAACACGTACAAATGACATTCGAGTGCCGGGCCAGTTCCGCGATCGTGTCGGCTCTGTTTGCCCCCATCTTTACTAACGGTTTCGTTTTTTCGATAGAACGATTGTATACAGTAACCTGGTAGCCTGCACCAAGCAGCCGTTTTACCATCCTTGTTCCCATCACACCTGTACCAATAAATCCAACCTTCATTCCTCTCGCTTCGCCACTTGAATAATGATCCATTGCAGCGAAACTTCCCTCCCTTCTGCTTCGTCTCCGAAATCAATGGCCAATGTTAGACCGCTCCCCATGCAAAAAAGCAGGGGATTCTTGGGTAACCCCTTCTACTGAAGGGGAAAATAACATACGCCATCCAAAACTTTGTTCGCTTCGCCCCGATGGAATATATTCAAGCCCGACCATCCCTTTGTACCCGCATTTCTCTAAATGGCGAAAAATATATTCATAGCGAATTTCTCCCGTTCCCGGCTCATGCCGTCCCGGGACATCAGCAATTTGTACATGAGCAATCCAGTCAAAATACGTTTCAAATGTCGTTGCTAAATTTCCTTGAATTCGCTGCATATGATAAAAATCGTATTGAAGCTTGATGTTTGCTAGTCCGATTTCTTTAATCATCGAAACGGCTTCATGAATATTCGTTAAAAAATAATTCGGCATATCAAATGGATTGATCGGCTCGATTAAAAGTGTCAACGAGTGGTTCGCCATTTGTTTTGCCGCATCATAAAGATGGCGCATGTACGTTTCTTTCGCTTTTTGCCTGTCTAAATTGGCTGGAAGCACTCCCGCCATACAGTGAATATACGGAACGTTCAACTCGACCGCATATCGAATTCCTTCTTCTACGGAACGCTGAAACTCGTCCGTTCGGTCTGGGAAAATCGCGAGTCCTCTATCCCCTTTTTCCCAATTTCCTGGCGGTAAATTGATTAATACGAGAGACAATTGGTGCTGATGAAGCTCGTCGCGAATGCGTTCGATAGGATATTCGTATGGAAACTGGCACTCCACGAACGAAAAACCGCACTCTCTTACTTTTTGAAATCGTTGTAAAAACGGCATTTCTGTAAAAATAGTTGATATGTTAACAGCAAACTCGTTCATTCTTTCTTCCTCCTTTCCGACGAATATTGCTTATCATTCTCGCTGGAGATGCCGTATTCCTGCTTATTTCAGCAACCGTTTTACCCATTGAAGCGCCTTCGGGTAATTTGGATAGCGCACAGCGATATCCCATACGGTCGTTTGTTTGAGGATGCTTTTATAATGGGAAAAAGCGTCAAAGCTCGCTTTGCCGTGATACGCCCCAAATCCGCTTTGTCCGACGCCGCCAATCGGCAAATACGGCATCGTGATATGCATGAGCGTATCGTTAATGCAGCCGCCGAAACTAACGCGCTCTAACACCGCTTGTTGCACGCGGCGATCCTCCGAAAACAAATATAGTGCCAGCGTTTTTTCGTGACGTTGGATAAAGTGGATTGCTTCGTCGATGTTCGCAAACGAAAAACCGGCAAAATTGGGCGAAAGCGACCATTCTCATCTTTTCGAAGCGCGATTTAGCAGTCTGGCTGCTTACTGCAATGAAAAAAGGACTGTTTTCCTGGCCAACAGGGAAAACAGTCCTTTTTGTATAAACATTCGATCAATCTTCATCACTGGCAAAAAAGCGCAAAACGTAAATAAACAAGTTAATAAAGTCAAGATAAATGTTGACGACAATCATCGGAATGTCAGCTTCCGTAAATCCATAGCGGGCAAGGCGATTGATGTCGTAAATCGTAAAGCCAAGGAAAATGAGAATCCCTAAGGCAGCGATTCCCATTTGCCCGACGCTGGAAAACGGAATAAACCATTGAATAATCAAGAGACCGAGCAGCGCAAACGCGCCAAGCATTAAAAAGCCGCCGAGAAAAGAGAAATCTTCTTTCGTTTTTGCCGCGTAAATGGCCACGCCGGAAAACGAGACGGCTGCCAGGGCAAACGCCTTCAACACCGCATCGGCGCCGATAACGGAAATGTAATAGCCGATCAGCGGATAGAGCGTTGCACCAGATACGAGCATAAAACTGTACATAAGCGGATAGCCGACCGCTTTTTTGCTGCGGGCAAAAATCATCACAAGCAGCAAAACGATCTCCAGTACAGCAAGTGGTAAATGCATCGCTGCCGGAATCCATTGTCCGACGTAAAGACCCCCTGTTGCCACTGCTAATGCTACTAAAAATGTAACGGTTAGTTTAGCAATGGGACTAGATGAATACGTTGTTGAGTACAACACACATTCCTCCTTTTTTATTTAGTTTATCACAATTGACCGTGAGCGGTCATTAGCTAAAATGGTAGTTTTGTATGAAAAAATACAAAGAGTTTGAAAATAAAATTCGCATGTTCCATTTCATATGTATACGTGGCGGATTTTTTTGTTAACGTTCGAATGGATTGGCCGTCTTGCCTTTCCATCCCATCACCGCAAACCGATTCGCATAGTTACCAGCTTCGTTGCGGAACGTTGAAGTGGCCCATCGCTCACTTTGTGTTTGTCACAACGATTTTTTGGCAGGATATTGCGCGGGGATGACAAGCAAATAAAAAAGACTCGCCTAAGCGAGCCTTTTGTTAATCCGCAAATAAATCGGACGATAAATAACGCTCTCCCGAATCCGGCGCCATACAAAGGACACGCGCCCCTTTTGGAAGCTGTTTGGCCACTTTGACGGCATAATAGGCGCTGGCCGCAGCAGAAGCGCCGACAAGAATTCCTTCTTCGGCCGCCAGCCGGCGCGCCATCATTTGAGCGTCTTCATCTTTAATAAGAAAAATATCGTCATAAATATTGCGGTTTAAAATTTTCGGAATAAACCCCGGACCTGTACCCGGGATTTTATGTGGTCCTGGCTTTCCGCCCGACAATACAGGGGAACCATATGGCTCTACGACATAAATGCGCAAATTTGGGATATGCTTTTTCAATTCTTCTCCGGTGCCAGTCACGGTTCCACCCGTACCGGCAGTAAGCACAAACGCATCTAACTTGCCATCAAATGCTTCCAAAATTTCTTGTGCGGTGCTATGGCGATGTGCATCCGGATTCGCCGGATTTTCAAACTGCATCGGGATGAAGCTGTCTGGAATTTGCGCGGCAAGCCGGTTCGCCTCATCAATCGCTCCTTGCATCCGTTTTTCCGCCGGCGTTAAATGGACCTCTGCTCCGTATGCTTTTAAAATTTTCACCCGTTCGACCGTCGCGTTATCCGGCATCGTGATAATGCAGCGATAGCCGCGGGCTGCACAAACCATTGCCAAGCCGATGCCGGTGTTTCCAGAAGTTGGTTCGATAATTGTGCTTTTCCCCGGAGTAATCTTTCCTTCTTGTTCTGCGCGCCGAATCATTTCGAACGCTGCCCGGTCTTTTACGCTTCCTCCCGGGTTAAACGATTCTAGTTTCATATACACATCTGCACCATGTGGATCAGGAATCCGGTTTAATTTTACAATTGGTGTATTGCCGATTAAGTCTAAAACAGAGTTGTATAGTTTCATCATAAGTCCCCAACCTTTATTAAAATTATTCTCATATGATTATAGGACTTTTTTTATTTTCTTTCAATAATCGCTACTCCGTGTATATCGGAAGCTGAATCACCACTTCCATTCCTTTCCCTTCTTCACTGAAAAACGACATTGTGCCATCGTGAAGGGAAACAATTTGTTTGACAATCGCCAAACCTAATCCCGTACCGCCTTCTTTTCTCGTACGTGCCTGATCAACGCGGAAAAAGCGTTGTCCAAGAAATGGCACCTTTTCTTTTGGAACTCCTTTTCCTGAATCACGAATGATAAGCTGACAACTCGTCGCATTTACTTTTCTCAATTGTATATCGATCTTTCCAGCGGTTGGGGTATAACGAACGGCATTATCTAAAAGGTTTTGCACGACCTGTTCAAGCCGGTCGGCATCTCCTTCCAAAATAATATCGTGATCTAATTCCACATGAAGTGCAATTTGTTTTTTTTGTAAAAACGGTTCGTATTTTACGGCCGTATCTTCAATCACTTGCGCAAATACAAGCGGTGTTTTTTGCAGTGGCACACTATTTCCTTCTAATTGGGCCAAATCAAGCAAATCACGGACAAGACGCTCCATTCGGCCCGCTTCCCGATGAATCAGCTGCACATACTTTCTTTCCTCTTCCTTCGTCTTCACTAATCCTTGCAATACCGCTTCGCTATATCCTTTCACATAGCTTAATGGCGTCCGCAATTCATGAGAAACGTTTGCCAAAAACTCGCGCTTTCGCATATCTTCTTCCGCAATTGCTTTCGCCATGACATTGAACGCTTTCGCCAGTCTGCCTATTTCATCGTTCGTCCGCACCGGAATTTGCGCTTCATAGTTTCCTTGCGACATATGATAAGCAACTTCTTCCATCTCCTTTAGCGGACCGGTTATATGGCGAACAAACCGCTTTCCAGCGAAAAGAAGAACAAAGACAAACAGCACCGCGAGCGGAAGCCAAATCATTGCGACATCTTTCGTTAATTCTTGAATGCTTGCGAGCGGAATATAAAGGTAAATCACCCCTTGCAGGCGACGGCCATCTAAAAGCGGGATCATCACTCCCATAATTTTGCGGTGAAATCGCTTTTCGTAGCCGATTTTCGTCACTGTTTCACCGTTCAGCAGCTTCGCGCGATCCTTGCCGCTAATCAACGATTGATAGTTAATGTCAAACGGCAGGCAAGCGCTTAATTCGCGTGGGTTATTCACTAACATCACTTTAGCAGTTGATTTTTTATCATACCATTCAATTTGTTTGCGGAACGTTTCGCTAACCGCACCGCCGTGATAATCGGATGCCAGCGATTTTCCCTCTTGGAGCAGCGTCTGTTCTACTTTATCCACATATAGTTTTTGGTAAAAATAATCTAATAAAAAAGAGGAAAACGATACGGTCAAAATAACGCCAAGGCTAATCACCAACCATATTTTTTGCTCCAATGTCAATGTGTTTTGTCGCATTCACGACACCTCAAATTTATATCCAATTCCCCAGACTGTATGAATGAAATCGCTTGCCTGCTTTAGCTTCATACGCAGCGTTTTAATATGGGTATCGACCGTTCGTGCATTTCCCGTATAATCATATCCCCATACTTTTGCGAGCAGCTCTTCGCGACTAAACACTTGTCCGCGATGTTTCGCCAAAAATAAAAGCAAATCGAATTCCTTTAAAGTGAGAATCACCGGCTCCCCGTCTACCGTTACTTTTCTTCCTCTTTCATCAATCATAAGCGAGCCGAATGAAAGGCCGCTATTGCCGGCGTGATAAACACGGCGCATCACCGCTTCAATACGGGCGATCAATTCTCCCGGACTAAACGGCTTCACAATATAATCGTCGCCGCCAAGCTTCAAGCCTCTTACTTTATCCCATTCTTCTCCCCTTGCGGTTAAAAACAAAATAGGAACATCCGATTGCTGGCGAATTCGTTCGCATAAGGTAAAGCCATCCATTTTCGGCATCATAACGTCAATTAAAACGGCATCTACTTTCGCATCTTCCAAAACTTCCAGCGCCCGGTCGCCATCTTCGGCTTCCAGACAAGAAAAGCCAGCGTTTTCTAAATACATCCTGACTAAAAAACGCATATCTTCTTCATCATCTACAATTAATACCGTTTTCTTTTCCACCATCATTCTCCTTCCGCCATCAACAATTGAAACGGACCTTTTCCTGTTTTCCAACGGTCGATGACTTTCATCGTACGCCCATCCACAACATATATTTCATTGCTATCATAACTAGCAATATACAGCCGTTCGTTTGCCCCAATCATGGCAAACGGATTCGCCCCTACGATTACAGATGATTCCAATTTCCCTGAAGCATCCCATTTCCATAGCGTACTTGAGCCGTGGCTTAAAACATAAATTCCTTCTTCTGTTTCCGCAAAGGCTACCGGCATCACGGGCGCTTTCACCGTTTTGCCCAACGCTCCTGTGCTAGCTGAGTAAATATGAATATTCGTTTCCACGGTGTTGCCGCTTCCGTGGCCTCCAATCCATAATTCCCCTTCTTTCTCACGTAACAAGCCGCCAACGGCAAATTTCGGAACAGAAAACGTCCGAACTACCCGCCGTTTGCCAACTTGGATGATATACGCTTTTTTGTTGCGAAAATCAATGACATACAGAAGCGTCCCTGCATCGTTTTGCAATAATGTCAGCGGCTTGTCGCCCACTGCAATTTTCCCAGCCTCCTGTCCATTTTCCTTAAAGATGCGGATGGCGTTTTGCCGCTCGTCTGCCAAAAACACGGCATCTCCTTTATCCGATACGAGCGCATGAACAATTCCTTTTCCCGTTTGCCATTCCTGTGTTGCCTTTCCGGTCTTGATATCATATAGGTAAACACGATCTAACTCATTGCCGTATAGCAACAATGTTCGCCGATCGCGAAGCAGCGCGGCGCCTTGAATCGGTTTCTTCACTTTCCATTCTGCCAGAGCCGCCCCTGTTTTCGCATCGAAAAATGCGACACTTTCATCGTTCACATTGACGCTGACTAATATTTGCGGCCGCTTTGGAACCGCCGGAAATGTTGTTTTTTCACATCCATACACCAAGAACAGTCCCAAAATAAGAAGAAATAGGCGCGCCTTCCTCACCCCGCCCCCTCCTTTCATCAACAAGTCCATTATAAATGAATATTGTGAAGGATTTGTGAAATATTGTTCACATTTAACGATCAATGAATTGAAGCCATTTTCCATCTATTCTACTTGTACATTCCCCTTTATAATAAAAAGTAAATTAATAAAAACGGGGTGACATCGTTTGACGTCCGCGGCGCAAAAATTAGTCGCGCATTTAGATGCGCACTTTTCCGACTTTCTTTCTTACTGGCAAAGTCATATGTATATCGCTGATAACGATAAATATATCGATCACGTCATGCATAACGGAATAGCCGTGTTTCAGCTCGTCAAAGACACACTGCTTCACTCCGCATCCAATCGGGAAAACATCGAGCAGCTTGCCTACAAAATCGCGAAAGAACGAGCAGAAACAAATATGAGCATCGGCGAATTTGTTTACAATACCAATCTCGGACGAAGATTAGTGATAAAGTATGCACTTCAGTCAACATTGTCGATCGAAGAATTGCTCCCGCTGATCGATGAAATCAATTGCGTGTTTGATCAATTTTTATTTTACGCCGTTACGAAATACAGCGAGCTAAAAGAAGCGGAATTGCGGGAAAAAAACTTGTTTATCACCCAATCCCATAAGGATCGCTTAACCTTGCTTGGGCAAATGTCATCGAGCTTCGTGCACGAATTTCGCAATCCGCTGACAGCTATTATCGGATTTATTCAATTATTAAAATTTGAACACCCGGGTTTGCCGTATCTTGATATTATTGACCATGAACTGCAGCAGCTTAAATTTCGCATTTCCCAATTTCTTCATGCTTCTAGAAAAGAAATAGTCGAAAGCGAAAAAGAAATCTTTTCGCTTTTGCAGCTATTCGAGGAAATTATTGAATTTCTATATGCAAGCATTGTCGACGGAGATGTGAAAATTTCGGTGTCCATTGACCCATCGATACATATATTTGCCTATAAAGATCAGCTTCGCCAAGTGTTCATCAACATTTTGTTAAATTCCATTGAAGCGGTGAAAGAAAAAGCCAAGCCCCGCTGCATCTATATCGACGCCTGCCGTCAGGACAAGTCCGTTTATATTAAAATCACCAACAACGGCCCGCCAATTCCGGAAGAATTGGTCCAAACGATTTTCGAACCGTTTTTTACAACGAAAAAATTAGGAACAGGGATTGGCCTTTACATTTGCAAAAAAATCATTGAAGATCACGGCGGGCAAATTACATGTACCTCTAATGAACAAATGACTTCTTTTTCCATCAGGCTGCCCGCATAAACAAGTTAGGAGCAGGGGCATACTTGAATAAAAAAGGTGAGAGCAATGTTCGAGTCATGGAAAAACTGGATGAAACAGACGACAAATGCGCTAATAGACCGGCTGCAGTGGGAGAAACATTCCTTTTCCGATATCGCCCAGCTGATCCGGGAGCATCCCGATACTTCGGTATCCGAAAAAACATGGCTTGGTCTAACGTATCGATTTTACTCCCTTCGTTTGGACAATGCCGTCTTAACAATGGAAACAAAGAAGACGAAAGGAAACGATGAACATATTTTATTTATATCTGTTTCTTCGTCTAACTCCGCTCCCATCGTTTACCGTTCTTACGACGAAAAAAGCGATCTTCACGAGACGATCGCAACTCCGCCGCTTACCAAAAAAACCGCACCCGTATCGCCGTAAGGTGCGGTTTTATTTTTTTATCCTATCCTTTTATACCGTGAAGCCACTCCTCGTAACATTCCGGACATAACGCTTCTTCACGTTCTTCGTCTGAAACATAAAACGATACATAATAAACTTGGTCATCGCATTCACATTGGCAATAAAAACACGTTTTGTCCATGCAGCTCCCTCCTCTATCCATTAGTGTGGACCGAGGAGGATATGTTTTTGCGAGTGAACTGCTCCCAATCGATTACGGATAGGTAAGGGAAAGTAAATAATTGATCACTGCTTCTTGTTCTTCTTTCGTAAATCCCGACTGTTGGTCAATCCAATAACGATGTCCATCACCGCTTACATGCACAGCACGGAGGTGTGGATCAGAAGCGTTCGCACGAATCACTTGTTGCCGCAGCGTTCGGTCCATCAACGCGCGAAGACTATTGCGCGCATCGGGCACAATCCCTTTTCCCAGCGTTTCGGCTAAACCGAGCTCCCCGTTTGGTCCGACCGCAACACCCCCATCATGGAGATAAGGAGCGCTCCAAGAAAGGCCGATTAAGCTAGGCACTTTATACCCCCCTGGAGAATCGCCATGTGCAAATGCTAAACGTATTTGTTCTTTATCTAGCTGTTCTGTCGGTACTTTTAATACTTTAGCGTTTTTTGGAATTGGAACAGGTGTATCCGGAGCATAGAAAACCGCTTCACCAAATACTTTTTCTGTTTTCTTTAATGCTTGTGCCCGCGATGGCTCGGTTCCGACAACCTTCGCCGAAACAACACGATGATTGGTTAAATATGCCCCCGCATGGCAGCGTATACATCCAGCTCTAACAAATACGCCACGCCCCCTTTCTATTTGCACTGCATTTATTTTTGCGCTTAGGGATGGCGGATTAATCGTGTTTTGCCAAGCAGCTACAGCATTATTTTGTTCATTAAATCGATATCCAGGTTCACTAACAACTAGCCCGTCCGGTGCAACGAGCGATACTTTCGGAAATTGCGGTGGAGCAACGAGTTTGTTGACACCGACAACACCAGGGGTCGGATCTACCTTTGCAAAAAACTCCGATGGTTTTTCGTTCACATTCGGCTTATAACGAAATTTTGGGCTAGCGGCATTTTGCAGTATCGTTCCAATATACACTTCTTTATCCACTCCAAATAACGCTTCGCTAATTTCCGATTGCGCAAGAGAATCAGCGTTTTGTGCGTGAACGTTATTGCTAAACGTAGAAAGCCCACGGAACGGTCCAGCTGCTGCGAACCCGCTCCATCCATATGGATGATCTCCTAATGTAAATGAATCCGGTATTTGCGACGGATTTGCTTTCATATCGATAGTAGAATCGAAATTCCCCCGCGGCCAGCTTGCGAAAATACGGTCTACCTCTTTTTCAAGCAATTGCGGATCAGGAAGCGATGATTTCCGCCCTTTTGAATCCACCACTACCCGATCAACAGAACGAATATAGTTTTTCAGTGATTTTATGTCCGCATGTGTAAAATAAGCGGCTGAATTGGTTGCTAATGCCATGAGCAATCCAGCATTTAAATCATTGTTAGGTGCTCCTTCCACCACTTTTTTCGTTTTCGGATCAACCGTCGCGTGACAAGCAGCGCAACTAATGCCAATGCGAAGTTTACCGTGATCCCAAACAACCGGCATCCCTAACGGCAACAAGGATCCTTTAGGGACATCAATGCCTGTGTCAATTTTTTCTCCTTTTTTATACGTCCGGTTACCAATGGTAATATCTTTTGCCAGCTCAACTTGTAAATTTGTCGTTCCCTTTCCTTTTAAAGCAATAATCGCCTTAGCGATATTCGTCATGGTTAACGGTCCATTCACAATACCCATAATATCCGTCAAAAACACCTCATTGCCAAATGTTTCTTTATAAAACACTTCGCGTCCTAATTGAAGGAGCTGTTTATCAACAGCAATAGCACCTTGTTTAGCAGAGACAGGCGTTTCTGTACCATCTGATAATTTTTTCACTTTTCCTGTTTCCGCGCTAATCCATTTTCCCCAAATATCTGTCCCCGTTTGATTATTCGCTTCATACTTCACTACATCGTCTTTCTCAGGTAAGAATGCATATTCGAAATTGGTATTGAGAAAAAATTCCCCACTAATTAACAACAAAAGGAAAATGATCATGATGATATATGTTTTGCGCATTCCTTTTTTCTCACCGTCCATCAAGAATATGCAACAGGCATAGTGTACCCCTTCCCATGAAAATTAACCATTTTACTACAAATGAAGCTCTCACCTACATTAGAGGCGGGAGTTTCTTACCCTCTCCATCGAAAAAGCTTCCGCGTAGAAGAAGGCGGTCTCCTTTCATTCGATGAATTCATCAGCAATCTTCCAGCAACATCGGCACAAAACCGATGGAGCAGTCCAATCCTTCTACTACTTCTTGCTTACGCAATATGTAGATATGTTCGTTTTTGGGAATCAAAAACCTTCCAATTCATCTCCCGCCTTTGCTCTGTATAGAGGAGGAAGACTTCTCGGAAAAATGTTAAAAACTTATAACATATGAAATTTTTAAAATTTTATTAAAATACCATAAAAAATTATTTAAAAAAAATATTTAATTTAATTTTTATGCCTATAATAGCGGATTTAATTTTGTTAAAAATTTAGAATTATATATTTATATATAATTTTGTTGACATATAAATATTTTGTAAATTAAAATAGACATAAAAAGACACGAAAAGACATAAAAAGACATTAAAGCCGGTAGTGTCATTATATCAGCAAGGAGGAAATATAATGAGTATAGTACCAGAAACACAGACGTTGCAAAATCAACCCACAAAAATGAAACACCCACCCGGGCTTTATTTACTATTCTTTACAGAGCTTTGGGAACGATTTAGCTACTATGGAATGAGAGCGATCCTTGTTCTTTATTTAACAACAGAACTTGTTAGCGGCGGATTAGGAATCAAACCAAGCGTCGCAATGACGATTTATGGATTTTTTACTGGTGCAGTTTATTTCACTCCGCTTGTTGGCGGTTATTTGTCTGACCGAGTTTTAGGAAGAAGATTGGCGATTACAATTGGCGGTATTACGATGGCGCTCGGTAACATCGTCCTGTTTGCCATCAACAATCAAACAGGGCTATACATCGGATTGCTTTTATTAATTATTGGTAATGGTTTCTTTAAACCGAATATTTCCACGCTTGTCGGGGAACTTTATGCTCCAAACGATAAACGAAAAGACGCAGCGTTCACCATTTTCTATATGGGAATTAACTTAGGGGCATTATTTTCACCACTCGTATGCGGATTTTTAGCGGAAGAATATTTCGCAACGAACATTAATGGCGTCATCCATTACGGATTTAAATACGGATTTTTAGCTGCTGCGATCGGTATGATCATTGGACAATTAATTTTCAATTTATTTGGAAATCGTTATTTAGGAGATATTGGTAAAAAACCTGTCGGCGCACCAGAGAAAACAAACAAGGAAACAAAAACAAAAGCTCCTTTAACAAAACAAGAAAAACAAAACGTTGCTGTTATTTTTATTTTAACGTGCTTCGTTATTTTCTTCTGGGCTGGATTTGAACAAGCTGGAAGTTCTTTAACACTATATACAGACAAATTTGTAGATAAATCGATCGGCGGCTGGACAATGCCTACTTCTTGGTTCCAATCACTAAACCCATTCTTTATCATCGTGTTGGCACCGATTGTTTCACAAATCTGGATTAAGCTTTCGAATTCAAAACGCGGTGACTTGCCAATTCCAGCAAAAATGGGTCTTGGTATGATTTTACTTGGTCTTGGATTTGCCGTATTAATTCCAGCTGTATTACAAACAGGAAGCGACGAACAACATATCGTCGAAAAAGCGAATTTATTATTCATCATTTTCACTTATTTCCTTCACACGCTCGGTGAGCTTTGCTTATCGCCAGTCGGATTGTCGATGGTAAGTAAACTTGCTCCTGTTCGCTTAGCATCGCTTCTCATGGGGGTATGGCTAGCAGGAACTGGTGTCGCACAATTGTTGGCTGGTCAATTAGCGGCATTTACCCAATCTCTAGGTTATTTAGAAATTTTCAGCTTAATTAGCGGCGTAACCATCGGACTAGGGCTGATTTTGCTATTGTTTACGAAAAAACTTGTGCGAATGATGAACTAAAAAAGCTGGATCCCGTTAATGGGACCAGCTTTTTTTACAATATTTCACATTTGAACGACGCCATTCAGCTTTACGAACAAATTAGCCAATATATGATTAACAAAGGGTATTACCATCTGGCAAACGTCCAAGAACAATTGCGCGTCGATATGCAGGCAGCGCAGCAGGCGCTACAAACAAGTAACGCACGCTAACTGCTTTCAATGGGATTCAACCATCAAGGGAAGAATCCCATTTTTTCATAATTTTTTTCTGTTGGTTCATCCTATAACTAGTGAGGTGACACACAGATGAATAAACGTGCTCTTTTTGCCATCGCCGCTGGAATGATCATCGTCTTTGCAATGATCATAGCAATGGTGACAACATATCGTCCGACAGTCCATCATGAAGAAACGAATCAGCTAAAGCCGAAACCAGCCCCTTATCAGGCAACCACTCCTCGTTCTCATCCGACTGTCGTAACATTGGACAGTTTGGCAATGGGGGAAAAAATCAAAAATCAGTTGAACCGTCATCCGAAAATTATAAAAATCGATCATAACGGCCACGACAAAAGCCATTATTTTAACCATGAAATCACGGTTCGGTTTCGAAAACTTCCTGCAGTACAAGAGATCAAACGAATAGAACGGGCAATCGACGGAAAATTGATCAATCAGTTTGATCACTTTTTCATCTTTCGATCTAACAGCAAAACATATCTTGAATTACATCAATATTTTGAATCCATCCCAACTGTTTCTTATAGCGAGCCAAACTATATTTATTTACAAAACGAAATTCCAAATGATTTATTATATTCGCGTTATCAATGGAATTTGCCGGCGATCGACACCGAAGCTGGCTGGATGTTATCACGCGGAAAAAAAGGCGTTACCATTGCCGTTATCGACAGCGGGGTCGATTTGGATCATCCAGATCTTGCCCGTCGCCTGCAAACGGGCTATAACGTTTTTACCGAGAACAATATTCCGGAAGATGAAAACGGCCACGGCACACACGTGGCAGGCATTATTGCGTCGCAGCCAAACAACCATGAAGGCGTTGCCGGCATCACGTGGTTCAATCCGATTATGCCTATTAAAGCGTTAAATGCAGATGGTTATGGCACCAGTTTTGACGTAGCAAAAGGAATCCGCTGGGCAGTCGATCATGGGGCAAAAGTGATCAATTTGAGCCTCGGCAATTATCAGCCTTCTACCGTATTGGAAGAAGCGATTCGTTATGCCTATGACCGCGATGTCGTGCTTGTTGCCGCTTCAGGAAACGACAGTACTTCTCAGCCAAGCTTTCCCGCCGCCTATCCGGAAGTGATCAGCGTCGGCGCAGTAAATCCAGATCTTTCCTTCGCCTCTTATTCCAATTACGGTAATTATTTGGATGTAGTCGCACCAGGGACCAATATTGCCAGCACGTTCTCGCATCATCGATACGCGGCGCTGTCTGGAACATCGATGGCCGCCCCCCACGTCACGGCATTAGCCGGTCTCATCCGTTCTTTAAATCCCCGCTTGTCGAACGATGAGGTGAAGCAAATTATTATCGACACCGCTACTGATCTTGGGAACAGCGGCAAAGATCCGTATTACGGATATGGTTTGATCAACGTCTATCGTGCGCTGGAATTAGCCAGCCGCTCGAGCTAGCCAGCTGGATGGAGATGGTTACATCACGTAATGTCTCCATCCTTTCGACTGTGTCAGCATCGTAGTCACCACCCCTACTACGGTGACGACAATGAGCGAATAAAGAAATGAAGTCGAATCAATGATAAAGCTGCCAATCGTAATAATCAGCGCATCCATCAGAAAAATAATAATTCCCACATTCCAATTGGTCATTCTCGCAATAAACTGCGCTAATAAATCCGTTCCCCCCGTACTTGTCTCTTCCCGCAACATCATACCGATTCCAAAGCCGACTAAAACGCCGCCAATGATAGAGCTAAGAATCGGATCGAGCACAATAGCGCCGCGGAGCACAGAAAATACATCAATCATCAACGAAGAAAACAATAAACCATGCAGGCTGTTATAAAAAAAACGGACGATAGTAAAACCAAGCTATAATATAAAGGGGAATGCTTAATAAAATGATGGTCAGCCCCGCTTTTACATGCCAAATGTATTTCACGATTAAACCGATTCCAATAATGCCCCCATCGAGTAAATGATGGGGAACTAAAAATACATTGATGCCGATAGCCAGAAAAATGCTGCCAATAATAGTGGCCATTATTTTTTTTAACATCGGAGATCACCCTATCGTTTTTCGGCTTGCTTACCAACAAACCGGCGCGCTAGAAAAACTTCGATACCGCTATTATATGGCAGCATCTATCAATACTTGTCTCTTATTTCTATTTTTTTGTTGCAATAATTGCCATAATATATTAATATATTAACATAATAGAATAAAACCGCTCATTCGACCATCGAAGTAGAGGTCGCAGCTTTTATGAGTACGGTAAACGAGACGCAGAGCACGTCAAAGACTTTGCCGGAAAGGAAAAGCTGCCGAAGCCTGAACATTGCTCTGAATGTTTGGGCTGGGGTTGTCGCCGAATAGGGGCAACACTGTCATGCGCGCACGAATGTGCACGCATGGAGCGCTATCTTCGTGGGAGAATTTGATGGATGCAGTTGCCAAACCATACTGCCGTCGAATCTCCTTCGACGGCTTTTTTATTTATAGGATCCAGAAGATTTTATTTTATAAGTAAAAGTTATGCATTCTCAGTTTATTAGCCTAATCCAAAAAGGAGTGGTTCAATGATGGCAACACCAGCAAAAACAACGGCTGGCTCTTTAACTGTTTCGCATTCGGAAAGCGGGCTAAGACGAAAATTAAAAACACGCCATTTAACAATGATCTCCCTTGGAGGCACCATCGGCACGGGACTATTTTTAGCCAGCGGCGGAGCAGTGCATGCCGCGGGACCGGGCGGAGCGCTTGCCGCCTATATCGCGATCGGCATTATGGTGTACTTTTTAATGACAAGCCTTGCCGAAATGGCTGCCTATATGCCCGTTTCCGGATCGTTCAGCACCTATGCGACGAAATTCGTCGACCCTGCGTTAGGATTTGCGTTGGGCTGGAATTATTGGTATAACTGGGCGATTACCATTGCGGCGGAGCTTTCCGCGGTGACGATGATTATGAAATTTTGGTTTCCGAACAGCCCATCGCTTTTATGGAGCGCGCTTTGTTTAGCGATTATGTTCTTATTAAATTATTTATCCGTTAAAGGGTTTGGCGAAGCGGAATATTGGTTTTCCATTATTAAAGTGGCAACGGTAATCATCTTTTTGATTGTCAGCTTTCTGATGATCTTTGGCATCATGGGCGGCGAAGCGGTCGGCTTTAAAAACTTTACCATCAAAGATGCACCGTTTCACGGCGGCTTTATGGCGATGCTAGGAATCTTTATGGCAGCGGGATTTTCCTTCCAAGGAACAGAATTGTTAGGCGTCGCCGCCGGAGAAACAGAAAATCCGAAAGAAAGCATTCCCCGTGCCATTCGCAGGGTGTTTTGGCGCATTTTGCTGTTTTACGTGCTGGCGATTTTGGCCATCGGTTTGTTAATCCCTTATACAGATGATAAGCTGGCTAATGACGACGTGTCGGTAAGTCCATTTACGCTTGTGTTTGACAAAGCAGGAATTGCCTTTGCCGCGTCCGTCATGAATGCAGTCATTTTAACCGCCGTATTATCCGCAGGCAACTCCGGCATGTACGCATCGACCCGCATGCTTTGGGACTTGGCCCGCGAAGGAAAGGCGCCGAAATTTTTAGCGAAATTGGATAAGCGCGGCGTGCCCGTCAATGCACTCATCGTTACTTCTTCTTTAGGAACGCTTGCGTTTTTAGCTTCATTCTTTGGCGA
>NZ_BAWO01000057.1 GCF_000632715.1 Parageobacillus caldoxylosilyticus NBRC 107762
ATATTGCGCACTTTTCATTTTTTCGATAAAATTAGTACCAAGTAATAATAATTGGTTATATAATTCTAAAGGAGATGTTCGGTGTGGGAGCAGGTATTATTGGAATCGGCCGGTATTTACCGGAAAAGGTGTTGACAAATTTTGATTTGGAAAAAATGATGGATACGTCCGATGAATGGATTCGAACACGAACGGGGATTGAAGAACGAAGAATTGCTGCAGACGACATGGACACTTCCGATATGGCATATTTGGCGGCAAAAAAGGCATTGGAAGACGCAGGAATTGCTCCACAAGACATTGATTTAATTTTAGTAGCGACAGTAACGCCTGACAGGGCGTTTCCATCTGTCGCCTGCATGCTGCAGGAGCGGCTTGGCGCCGTTAAAGCAGCGGCGCTGGACATTAGCGCGGCGTGCGCCGGGTTTATTTATGGAATGGTGACAGCAAGCCAATTTATTGACAATGGAGCGTATCGTTATATATTGGTAGTCGGGGCAGAAAAACTATCCAAAATCATGGATTGGACCGATCGCAATACAGCAGTATTATTTGGCGATGGCGCCGGAGCAGTCGTCATGGGGCCTGTTTCGCAAGGCCGCGGAATTTTGTCATTTGAATTAGGGGCCGATGGAACAGGAGGAAAACATTTATATAAAGACGAATATATCGTGATGAACGGCAGGGAAGTGTTTAAATTTGCCGTTCGGCAAATGGGAGAATCGAGCATTAACGTTTTAGAAAAAGCAGGCCTATCGAAAGAAGATGTCGATTTTCTTATTCCGCATCAGGCAAACATTCGCATTGTGGAAGCAGCAAGACAACGCCTTGAGCTGCCGGAGGAGAAAATGTCGACAACGATCCGCAAATACGGCAATACGTCAGCTGCCTCGATTCCGATTTCGCTTGTTGAGGAGCTCGAAGCAGGAAAAATCAAAGAAGATGACTTGATTATTATGGTCGGATTCGGCGGAGGACTGACGTGGGGCGCAATCGCTTTGCGCTGGGGCCGATAACAGATCAAGATGGATGAAAAAGGAGAGACGAAGCGATGGAAAAAAGACGAGTCGTTGTTACAGGTCTTGGGGCAGTAACCCCGCTTGGAAACGATGTGGAAACAACATGGAAAAACATCGTTGCCGGCCAGTCCGGAATCGGGATTGTTACCCGTGTCAATCCCGATGAGTTTCCGGCGAAAGTAGCAGCGGAAGTAAAAGATTTTAATCCGGAAAGCTTTATCGACCGCCGTGAAGCGCGGAAAATGGACCGCTTTACGCAATATGCGGTTGCTGCTTCGTTGATGGCGGTAAAAGATGCCAAGCTGGAAATCACAGAAGAAAACGCAGCAAGAGTCGGCGTTTGGATCGGCTCGGGAATCGGCGGCATGGAAACGTTTGAACAGCAGTTTGAAATTTTCCAAAAACGTGGCTACCGCCGGGTCAGCCCGTTTTTTGTGCCGATGATGATCCCGGATATGGCAGCAGGGCAAGTATCTATTATTTTAGGTGCAAAGGGAATCAATTCTTGTACCGTCACTGCTTGCGCGACAGGTGCCAATTCGATCGGCGACGCGTTTAAAGTGATTCAGCGCGGCGATGCCGATGTGATGATTACCGGCGGCACGGAGGCGCCAATTACGAAAATGGCGTTTGCCGGATTTTGCGCCAACACCGCTTTATCGACGAATCCAGATCCAAAAACGGCAAGCCGTCCGTTCGATAAAAACCGGGATGGATTTGTCATGGGCGAAGGTGCCGGCATTCTTGTATTAGAAGAACTAGAGCATGCCTTGCGCCGCGGCGCAACAATTTATGCGGAAATTGTCGGGTACGGAGCAACAGGAGATGCGTATCACATTACTGCACCGGCTCCGGGCGGAGAAGGCGGCGTGCGTGCGATGCGCCAGGCATTGCAAGATGCGGGGATGAAGCCGGAAGAGATCGATTACATTAACGCGCACGGCACAAGCACGGAATATAATGACAAATATGAAACGATGGCCATTAAAGAAGTATTCGGCGACTATGCGTACAAACTCGCCGTCAGCTCGACGAAATCAATGACTGGCCATTTGCTTGGAGCGACCGGCGCCGTTGAGGCGATCTTTTCGATCTTGTCAATCAGAGACGGAATTATTCCGCCGACAATTAACTATGAAACTCCGGATCCGGAATGCGATTTGGACTATGTGCCTAACGTGGCAAGAAAGCAGGAAGTAAACACGGTGTTAAGCAACTCGTTTGGATTTGGCGGGCATAATGCGACATTGATTTTTAAAAAATATGTAAAATGACGGTCAGGCTATCTCTCCAAACGGTGAGATAGCCTCTTTTTTCACCTTTTTTTTGCTGAATCATACGATAGTGAAAAAAGAGGTGAGAGGACATGGCCGTTTGCCGAACAGACCGATGGCTCGAGAAAGACGGCGACCAGCCAATTCGCTTATGCCAGCGCCTTACTCGTTATTTTCCAGATGCGAGCGCCCAGGACATTTATCATTATTTGCTTCCTTATGGTATGTATCGACCGGCGAAAACTATAAAAGAGATTGTGGAACAAATGAAACAAAAGGATATGTGGAAACGGGTCGAAGCGGTTTACGAGAAGCGGAAAAAAGATTGGAACGGCCCGGATGTCCCTATTTTTCTATTTCCGGCTGATTCCTATAATCGAAAATTAGTGCGTGAATTTAACGGGAAAGGCGGCGTCGCTTTTCATGACAAACTGTTTCTTTTTTTATTGCCGCACCACACCAATAAAGAAATCGAAGCGTTAGTAACGCATGAGTACAATCATGTTTGCCGCCTAAATAAACAGAAAAAGAAATACGAAAAGATGACGCTTTTAGATGCGGTCATATTAGAAGGGCTTGCTGAAAGCGCCGTAGAGCGTTATGTCGGAAAAGATCATCGGGCCAGCTGGACTTCTTATTATTCCGATGAGCTGCTTCATCATTTTTGGCAACGTTATGTCGCGCCGCATCGCTCGATTTCGACGCAACACCCGTTATGTTCCCGCATCCTTTACGGACTAGGTTTTTATCCGGACATGGTTGGATATGCGGTTGGGTATGCGATTGTCTGCCGTTGCTTGGAGCGGGGAAAAGAATTGGCCGAGTTGATGGATATGGATTCGGAGCAAATGTTGCAGATTGCCGCGTTCGAAGGCGGCGAATAGTCATGATTACCATCGGGTGCTCATATATGTAAAACTAGGATGGACAAGTTGAGATGAAAGAAGTGGGACCCGATGGTTCGCATATTTCTTTACTTAGTTGGCTTTGGCTTTTCCGTTGTTGGCGGAATGATGATCATTACATACTTAAACATCATGACGCCAGAGCGGGGATGGAGTGAATATTTTTTCTATATTTGCACGAGAAGCGAGTGTTATTTATTTCCTATTGGCGTATTGCTTATGTGGGGAAGTTTATATTTTCCCGGCCGAGAACCGTAATGGAGAAAAGAGGTTTGCATGGAATAAAATTCTTCCCCTCTGCCTATACTGATGGACAAACAGGTTTGGAAGTGAGGGGTATCGTATGCTGTATCTGCATGACATTTGGGTGAACTGGTTTGAAGGGGAAGAGAACGGATACAACGTATGTCATTTCCATGAGTGGCGAAAGGATGATCAAGTGGAATTGCTCGATCAAGTGCCGCTGTTAAAAGTTTCTTCCGCCTTATTTGACTATATTGAAAACAGCTTATCAGAGATTCCAAAACCACTTTTAGAGGATGTATACCAGAAGGCGTATGTGCGTAAAAATCATGAACGCATTCAGCTCGATTACTGTTTTGTGGTAACAGATGGATTTGGCATTCTTGCCGTTGATACGATTGGCTACAATATTCCGATTCGGAAGAGCCGTCTCATTCCAAGACAGGAACAGCTTGTGTATGAAATGGTAGCCGATCAGCAGGAAGAACCATATCCGCTGCCAACATACGAAAAAGAGTATCACATTTTATCTCCATCACCTGAGCTAATGCATGGGCTGACACGGAAAGAACGGCAGTTGAAACAGCTTTTATTTATGGCGCTTGATCAGCTCTACTCGACGAAAAATGTGGCAGAAGTGCGTTACTGGTATACGGAATGGGCGCCGCAAAAATACCCTGACATCCAAAAAATGTCATTTGAAGAGGCGTGGCAGCACTTATACGAGGAGACAAAATGCGGATGGTCGGAACGGCATGAGCAGCTCTGCGAAAAATTAATCAAAGGACAGCCGTTTTTTGAAAAAATTTGGGAAATGGAGCAAGAACCGAAAGTGAATTAAATAGCAACACAGGTAATGATGGGATGTTTTCGCTTTTTATGAGCTAATTTCGTCAGAAAAACGGATTGTGAACGATTTATTTATTGATTCATCAACACGCCTGAGGTGATGAAACAGGAAAAGTGGCTGACGCGATTTTGCGTCAGCCACTTTTTTCTTTAGCGTCTTCTGCCAAGCCCCATCGCCTGTTCCATTTTTTCGAGCATTTCTGTTGCTGTCTTATTCGCTTTTTCCGCACCTTCATCGAGCACTTGGTCGAGCATGCTGCTTTCGAGCCAATCGTAATATTTTTCTTGAATCGGCGTAAGGGTATCGATAATGACTTGAGCCAGGTCTGCCTTAAAGACGCCGTATCCTTTTCCAGCATATTCTTGTTCGAGCTCTTCGATTGTTTTACCCGCTAAAATGGAATAAATGTTGAGCAGGTTAGAGATTCCCGGTTTCTTTTCTTTATCATAGCGGATGACACCTTCAGAGTCAGTGACCGCACTTTTGATTTTCTTTTCGATCGTTTTCGCGTCATCCAAAAGGGTGATAAACGCTTTTTTATTTGGATCGGATTTGCTCATTTTTTTTGTCGGGTCGGCCAGCGACATAATGCGCGCCCCGATTTTTGGAATGCGCGGTTCCGGAATTGTAAAAATCTCGCCATACCGCTTGTTGAACCGCTCCGCTAAGTCGCGTGTCAATTCAATATGCTGCTTTTGATCCTCTCCGACAGGTACAATATGGGTTTTATAGAGAAGAATGTCGGCCGCCATCAACGGCGGATAGGTGAGCAGTCCGGCGCTGACCGCTTCCTTGCCTGCCGATTTATCTTTAAACTGCGTCATTCTTTCGAGTTCCCCAATATAGGCAATGCATTGCAACATCCATCCCGCCTGCGCATGCGCCGGAACTTCCGATTGAATAAACAGCGTCGCTTTATTTGGATCGATGCCGACCGCCAGGTAAAGGGCAGCTAGGCTGCGGATATTTTTTTGCAGCTCTTTTGGATCTTGCGGAACGGTAATCGCGTGCTGATCGACAATACAAAAGTAACAGTTGTACTCGTGCTGCAGTTCCAAAAACTGGCGCATCGCTCCGATATAGTTGCCGAGCGTAATGACGCCGCTTGGCTGAATGCCGGAAAAGCTTGTTTTCATACGACCACTCCTTTTATATAGTTGTAATAGAAAAAGGCCCTACCCCCTAAACGTTAGGGACGGTAGGACCGCGTTGCCACCCTAGTTATTGCACGTTGCGTGCAATCACTTTGCCCATGTGCGCCTGCACATGGCGCCTCGATAACGTAAGGCAAACGTCCAAGCCTACTACTTTGCGGTTCAGCCGGATGCTCGAAAGCCCATTCCATATTGCTAGCCGCTTGTTCGCACCAGCCACAAGCTCTCTGAAGGCATCGCAATATGTACTCTTCTTTCTCATCGCATGTTCCGTCCAGTTTTGTTGATTTTTATTGTAAAATATATAGTTGCTATGTGCAAGTTTCTTTTTATACTATAGCAAGGAATAGGAGAAAGTTAAATAAAATATATAAATAACATGGATAAAAAATGATGATGTATAAAATTTGTATAAAGCTTTTGGCTGGCACAAAAGAAAAAAGATAGGGTATTATTTGATTGAGTCAACGCTCTAGAGAAAAAGAACCCTGATTATGTCTAAAAGTATATCGAATGTAGACTGGGGAAATCAACTGAAGAGTGCCATTTGTCAGCTTGTCAAGATAAATATATTTCCCCCTATCTGCCATGCTTTACACAAAACTTTTTGACACTACCGATACGGGAAAGCGTTTATTCTTATTTCAAAGTGTTGTTTAATAATTTTTTATCTATACATTATTTTCTAAATTATCTTAATAAAGTTATGTTTTTAGTGGTAAATAAAATAAAGATAAAAACATGCGAAAGTTGTCTTCCTTAACACGATACAAAAAAACGGTATGTAAGCGCTTTAAAGTTTACAAAAAATAAATTTTTTATTTACAATTGTCGAAAAAAAATATAAAATTACAGATAGTTAGAATGAATGATTCAATATATAATAAAAATTCAGAAAATAATAAAATAAAAATTTCTTTTTAAATATATTAATAACCTTTATAATGAAAATTAAAATAAATATTCCGATAAATAAAGATAGTGAAAAAATTTTTTGTTTTGCTTAGAAAAAATGATTTTAATTTATTAACAAAAGTTCTACGCTTTACGCGGAACTTTTGAGAATAAAAAATTATTTTTAGGGGGGAAATCTATGAAGAAAAGGCTTTCTGTTCTTTTTAGCTTAATGCTAGTATTGAGCCTTTTCCTTTCTGCGTGTGGTGGTTTCCAAAAAGGTGATGAATCCGCCGGTGAGAAAGGAAAAAGCGGGGACAAAGCCGCCAATGTTCCGCAAGAATTGCATATTAACATTAAAACAGAGCCATTCTCACTAAACCCAGGTCTAGCCAATGATAGTGTTTCTAGTAACGTTTTAAACCAAACATTTGAAGGATTAACCCGTATTAAAAACGGCAAACCTGAGTTAGCTATGGCTGAAAGTTATGAAGTTTCTAAAGATTTAAAAACATACACATTCAAATTGCGCGATGCAAAATGGTCCAATGGCGATCCAGTTACTGCGAAAGATTTCGAATATGCGTGGAAATGGGCACTTGATCCGAAAAATCAATCGCAATATGCATATCAGCTTTATTACATTAAAAATGGTCAAGCATTTAACGAAGGAAAAGCAAAAGCAGAAGATGTTGGTGTAAAAGCAATTGACGATAAAACGTTACAAGTTACGCTTGAGAACCCAACACCTTACTTCTTAGAATTAACAGCGTTCTATACGTATTTCCCAGTAAATAGCAAAATTGCTCAGAAAAATCCAAAATGGTATACAAACGCTGGTCCTGACTACACTTCGAACGGACCATTCAAGATGGTTTCTTGGGAACATAATAACAAAATCGTTTTGGAAAAGAACGAAAATTACTGGGATGCGAAAAATGTAAAATTAACAAAAATTGAAATGGTTATGGTCAACGATACCAACACAGAGCTTTCTATGTTTGATAATGGTGAGTTGGATTGGGCAGGTATGCCTACTGGTCAATTGCCTCCAGACTCTTTGCCAAAATTAAAAGAGGAAGGTAAATTACACGTTCAACCAATTGCTGGTGTTTACTGGTATAAATTTAATACGGAAAAACCGCCGTTGAACAACGTCAACATTCGTAAAGCGCTGGCGTACGCCATCGATCGCAAAGCGATTGTTGAAAACGTAACAAAAGGCGAACAAATTCCGGCTATGGCTGCAGTGCCGCCAACGATGTTCCCTGAGAACAAAAAAGGTTATTTCAAAGATAATGATGTGAAAAAAGCAAAAGAATACTTGAAAAAAGGCCTTCAAGAGCTTGGATTAAAAGATGTGAAAGATTTGCCGCCTATTACCCTATCGTTTAATACTGATGATCAACATGTGAAAATTGCTCAGGCGATTCAAGATATGTGGAAGAAAAACTTGGGCGTTGAAGTAAAACTTGAGAATGCTGAGTGGGCAGTTTACATTGATAAATTGCATTCTGGCGACTATCAAATCGGCCGTATGGGTTGGTTAGGCGACTTTAACGATCCAATCAACTTCCTAGAGCTGTTCCGCGACAAAAAGGGCGGAAATAATGATACAAACTGGGAAAATCCGAAATATAAACAGTTATTAATCGATTCCCAAAAAGAAAAAGATCCTGAAAAACGCAAAGAAATGCTAAAACAGGCAGAAGCCATTTTAATGGATGAAATGCCAATCGCGCCAATCTATTTCTACACGAATACGTGGGTGCAAAAAGATAACTTAAAAGGTGTAGAAATGTCCGGCCTTGGCGATGTCCAATTTAAATGGGCATATTTTGAATAAAATCGTACGTCGTGAAAGGTGATAAGAAGGTATATGAGGGAGACCTCATATACCTTCATTCCTGTTAAGGTATTTTTTGCAGAAAATGGAGGTGTAGGAAATTTGTTGAGATATATAAGCAAACGTTTGCTCTACATGCTTATGTCTTTGTTTTTAATTGTAACAGTGACATTCTTTTTAATGCGTGCTGCTCCGGGAGGACCGTTCTCGAGCGAAAAACAAGTTCCGCCAGAGATCGAGAAAAACTTGAACGAATATTATGGACTCGATCGCCCTTGGTATATCCAATACTTTGATTATTTGGTTTCTATTGCTAAATGGGATTTCGGTCCTTCATTTAAATATAAAGGACAGACTGTTAACGATTTAATTAATGAAGGATTTCCGGTTTCCTTTTTCCTCGGTATGGAATCGTTATTAATCGCCATAAGTATTGGAGTTTTACTGGGAATTATTGCGGCTTTAAACCATAATAAATGGCAAGATTATGCGGCGATGGTTTTCGCGGTTCTAGGAATCTCTGTTCCAAGCTTTATTATGGCGTCCATTTTGCAGTATTTTTTAGCGATCAAACTAGGCTGGTTTCCAGTTGCGCGTTGGGAATCGCTGCAACATACTGTTTTGCCTGCGCTTGCTCTTGCAGCAATGCCAATGGCATTTATTGCCCGTTTAACTCGTTCCAGTATGTTAGAAGTATTAGGCAATGATTATATTCGCACGGCGAAAGCGAAAGGGCTCTCACAAGGACAAATCACAGTAAAACACGCCATTCGCAATGCGATACTTCCAGTTGTAACTTATTTAGGTCCTTTGTCTGCACAAATTTTAACGGGTAGCTTTGTGATTGAAAAGATTTTTGGCATCCCAGGACTTGGAAGCCATTTTGTAACAAGCATTACCAATCGCGACTATACAACGATTATGGGTGTCACGGTGTTTTACAGTATTCTACTATTATTGTCTGTGCTGCTCGTTGATATTGCTTATGGCTTTATTGATCCACGCATTAAGTTAGCCGGTGGTAAGAAAGGGGAGTAATCATGCAGCAGATTCCGAAAGAGATGTTCCAGCCAGCGGTAGCCAATGTTGGAGAAGCGGAGAAGTTGTCAAAACCGAGCCTTTCGTTTTGGAAAGATGTTTCGATACGTTTTCGAAAAAATAAATTGGCTATGTTTGGATTAATTCTATTAATTCTTTTAGTGTTCATGGCCATTTTTGGTCCGTACATGACAAAATATGATTATGCAACGAATGATTTAATGAATACAAACCAGCCGCCTTCTTCCAAACATTGGTTTGGAACCGATGAACTTGGACGTGATATATTTACTCGCACATGGTATGGTGCTCGTATCTCTTTATTTATCGGATTGGCAGCTGCGCTGATCGATTTGGTGATCGGAGTGCTTTGGGGAGGAATTGCTGGCTACCGTGGCGGAAAAACGGATGAAATCATGATGCGCATCGCTGATATTTTATATGGAGTTCCATATTTGCTTTTAGTCATCATATTAATGGTTATTTTGGGACAAGGGTTAGGAACCATGATCCTTGCAATGACGATTACTGGCTGGGTAAATATGGCTCGTATTGTTCGGGGACAAGTGTTGCAGTTGAAAAACCAAGAATATGTATTGGCAGCGCGGACGCTTGGCGCGAGCACGTCCAGAATCATGTTTAAGCATTTGATTCCTAATGCCATGGGCTCGATCCTTGTTACGATGACGTTAACGATTCCGAACGCCATTTTTACAGAGGCATTTTTAAGCTATTTAGGATTAGGTGTTCCACAGCCGTTAGCAAGTTGGGGAACAATGGCTTCAGAAGGGGTACAGGCATTGCAATATTATCCATGGCGTCTGTTTTTCCCGGCTACATTTATTTGCTTAACTATGTTTGCTTTTAATGTAGTGGGAGACGGGCTACGTGATGCATTAGATCCAAGATTACGCAAGTAGGATGTGAGAGTATGGGAAAACTGTTGGAAGTGAAAAATTTAGAGGTATCGTTTCAAACATATGGTGGAGAAGTACAGGCTGTTCGTGGAGTGAGCTTCTATTTAAATAAGGGTGAAACATTAGCGATTGTAGGGGAATCAGGTTCTGGAAAAAGCGTCACTTCACAAACGATTATGCGTCTTATTCCTACTCCGCCTGGAAAAATAAAAAACGGTCAAATCCTATTTGATGGGGAAGATCTTGTCAAAAAAACGGATAAAGAAATGGAACAAATTCGTGGAAGAGATATTGGAATGATTTTTCAAGATCCGATGACATCGCTCAATCCAACGATGAAAGTCGGACATCAAATTATGGAAGTGATCATGAAACATCAAAAGTTGCCTAAATCAGCGGCAAAAGAGCGGGCGATTGAATTACTGCGATTGGTTGGAATTCCAATGCCAGAAAAGCGTGTAAATCAATATCCGCATGAATTTTCTGGGGGGATGAGACAACGTGCGATGATTGCCATTGCTTTGGCTTCCAATCCGAAGTTATTAATTGCCGACGAACCAACCACTGCTCTCGATGTAACCATTCAAGCGCAAATTTTAGAATTAATGAAAGATATACAGAAAAAAACAGGGACAGCCATTATTTTTATTACTCATGATTTAGGCGTAGTAGCCAACGTAGCTGATCGCGTTGCTGTGATGTATGCAGGGAAAATTGTTGAAATGGGAACGGTTGATGAAATTTTTTACGATCCGCGACATCCATATACGTGGGGCTTGCTTGCTTCCATGCCAAGTCTTGATAGTGATGATAAGGCAGAGTTGGCATCGATTCCAGGATCGCCGCCGGATTTGACGAATCCTCCAAAGGGAGATGCGTTTGCGCCACGTAATCCGTATGCGATGAAAATTGATTTTGAAATGGAACCGCCGTTGTTCCAAATTTCTGATACCCATTATGCGGCAACATGGCTGCTTCATCCGGATGCACCAAAAGTAGAGCCACCCGAAGCGGTAAAACGTCGATTACGCAAGCTCTCCACTAACTACCCTCAACCAATTATTGTAAGGGAGAGTGAGTAATATGCCTGAAAAACAAAAGCTCATTGAAGTGAAAAATTTAAAACAATATTTTCCAGTGGGTGGCGGGAATGTCGTTAAAGCTGTAGATGGCGTTACCTTTGACATTTATAAAGGAGAAACACTTGGTCTTGTTGGGGAATCAGGTTGTGGTAAATCAACGACGGGACGGACGATTATCGGGCTATATAAGGCTACGGGCGGAGAAGTTCTTTTTAATGGTATCAATGTCCATGGCAAGCACTCAGCCAAAGAGTCAAAAGTATTAAAGCGAAAAATGCAAATGATTTTCCAAGACCCGTACGCGTCGCTTAATCCGCGCATGACCGTTGCGGATATTATCGCTGAAGGCATCGATATTCACGGTCTGGCGAAAACGAAAGAAGAGCGGATGCAGCGTGTATATGAGCTGCTTGAGACGGTCGGCTTAAACCGTGAACATGCCAACCGCTATCCGCATGAATTCTCCGGCGGCCAGCGCCAACGGATCGGGATTGCCCGCGCTCTAGCAGTGGAACCGGAGTTTATTATTGCCGATGAGCCAATCTCCGCGCTTGACGTGTCAATTCAGGCGCAAGTGGTGAATTTGATGAAAAAACTGCAGCGCGAAAAAGGATTGACGTATTTGTTTATCGCGCACGATTTGTCGATGGTCAAATACATTAGCGACCGCATTGGCGTAATGTATTTCGGCAAAATGGTCGAGCTTGCCGATGCGGAAGAATTGTACCGCAATCCAATTCATCCATACACAAAAGCGCTCTTATCGGCAATTCCGCTTCCTGACCCGGAAACGGAACGGACGCGGAAACGGATTATTTACGACCCGTCACAGCATAATTATAAAGAAGGGGAAGAGCTGGAATTCCGCGAAATTACCCCAGGTCATTTCGTATTATGCTCAGAGGCGGAATATAAAACATATCAATCGATGTATAAATAAAACGATCTCAGCTTAAGAGATCGTTTTATTTTTGCCGCCGACGAGATTCCAGCCGCTTTGTATATATTTTGATTCGTTGACGTGTTCTTTTCGTTTTGAACCGCCGAAAATGCGTTCACCAATGCCGTTCGCAATGACCCCCATTAATGCAGTAATTCCGACGATCAATACGGAAGTGATGATGAAATCGATAAAATATTGCGCCATTGCTCCTTCCCCCTTCAGTCGTTCTAATTTTATTGTAGAGGATTTTTCTGTTTATTGGAAGAAGCGGTGAAAATTAAGTAAGAAAATAAGGGACTTTTTTGAAAAACTATATCTTTATTTATATATTTATTGTATAATATATCATGTTAGACTAATTTTAAATTGGATAACGAAAGCCCGTGGCTGGAGCCATCGGGATGAAGTGAGGATCGGTTTTGAACCGAGCCGACAGGACGCGCAGCACCAACGAGGTGTTTGTCCATGAAAGTCCAGTGGAACCAGAGTGACCGTCTACACGAAGATGTAGAAAAAACTCCTTTGGACGCTAGAACCTGCCGATTTCTATCGTGCAGAGGTTCCGTGCACAATGGATAGCTAGTTCGTTCTGTTGGTATAGAAGACAAGGTGATCCTTGTTGAAAGGGAGTGAGATAGATGGTGAAATTGTATATTTCGCCAAGTTGCACGTCATGCCGGAAAGCAAAAGCATGGCTGGAAAAACATAATATTCCTTATGTTGAACGCAATATTTTCTCCGAACCGTTAACGATTGAGGAGATTAAAGAAATTTTACGTATGACAGAAACGGGAACCGACGAGATTATTTCAACACGATCAAAAGTATTTCAAAAGCTGAATATAAATCTTGAAACATTGCCGCTTCAAGATTTATATGAGCTAATTCAAAAAAATCCAGGAATTTTGCGGAGACCGATTATTATCGATGAAAAACGGCTTCAAGTCGGCTACAACGAAGATGAAATTCGCCGCTTCTTGCCGCGCAAAGTGCGGGCATATCAGCTTCGCCAAGCGCAGCGGCTTGTTAACGAATAAGGAGAATCAACTTCTACATGGTCCGCCATGTAGAAGTTTTTTATCATCTCCGGAATTTAGCAACGAATTCGGTTTAGGTCCAGCGGTGAAACCTGCGCCGATTAATCATGAAACCAAGCAGTACGGTCACCCCGGCCGTAACAAACGGAAATACTGGTTTCCATGCGAAAGCACTGTCATATAAATGGCGGATTTGCTGTTCGGCCGTGATCATTTTCCCGGCAGTATAGGCCAACAACGCTCCGCCGATGTAAATAAGGAAGGAGTAACGTTCCATCGCATAAAGAATGAGTTTGCTGCCTAAAATGATAATAGGAACAGAAAACAAGAAGCCAAAGACCACGAGGGAAGCATGGCCTTGAGCAGCTCCAGCGATCGCGATCACATTATCCAACCCCATGACTACATCGGCTATTACAATTGTCTGTATCGCCTTCCAAAGCGATGTTTCCGATTTAATCGATGCATGTGTTTCTTCTTTTTGAACGAGCAGCCTTAAGGAGATCCAAAGCAAAATACAACCGCCAATTAGCTGTAAAAAAGGAATTTTTAATAACATTACCACCATGATCGTCAGAAGTATACGAACGAAAATGGCCAGCGCTGTACCAAGAACAATCGCGATATTTCGCTTTTGTTCCGGCAGCTTTCGGCTTGCCAACGCGATGACCACAGCATTGTCCCCACCGAGGATAACATCAATGCCAATGATGAGCAGAATGGAGATCACATATTCGTCCATTTCGCGTGTCCCTCGTTTCATTTGTTTTCATCATCATTATAGTAGGACAGGGTGTATTTCATGCCCAATTTTTAAAAATGCGTTTTTTTGTTTCCCTTCTTTCGCTTTTTATCATAAAATAAAAGTACAAGACATAATCTTGTATTTAAATAGAATTTTTGGGGGTAAAAATCCCTTCAATTTTATTCTTTTTCAGAAGGGAGAGTTCGGCAGGTGGAAATAGAACGCATTAATGAATATACCGTTAAATTTTATATTTCTTATGTTGATATAGAAGAGCGCGGTTTTGACCGCGAAGAAATTTGGTATAACCGTGAGCGCAGTGAAGAATTATTTTGGGAAATGATGGATGAAGTCCATAGTGAAGGGGATTTTTCCCTTGATGGCCCTCTTTGGATCCAGGTGCAGGCGTTAGAGAAAGGATTAGAAGTTTTGGTGACGAAAGCGCAGTTATCAAAAGATGGAAGCAAGCTGGAACTTCCGCTTCCAGAGGACAAATTGCGTGATTTTTCCGTTCCGGTTGATGAAAAAATTGAGGAGATTTTGGATCACCATTTCCATATTTCGCGCGGCGATGAGTCGTTTGCGGATAAGGACGACCATGAAGTTCTCCAGTTTACCATTTGTTTCAAAGATATCGAAGACGTCATTGCCCTAGCCCATCGTGCTGATTTTACAGGACTTGTCAACCATCTTTTCCAATTTGAAGAACGTTACTATTTGTTTGTGCAATTTAACGAAGAAGATTATACAGAACATGAGATTGACAATATACTCAGCTTGCTTTTAGAATATGGAACGGATTCGCAAGTAACCATTTACCGTTTAGAGGAATATGGGAAAGAAGTCATTCGTGACAATGCTTTAGAGACGCTTAAAACATGCTTTCCATTGAAATAGTTGCACCTGAAAAGTAGCCGCCGATTTCGCTGTTGGAAATCGGCGTTTTCTCCGCTATAATGCTTAAAGTAGGTAGGGGGAACTTTGTTGAGAAACGCGTTAAGGGTTGTTATTTTTGCGTCAATAGTAGCAATTTTTTTATTTTTGACGAAAAATTATTGGGAAGAAAGGCTACTTGGCGTTTTAAGTGTGTTCATTTCTTGTTCGGTCGTTTTTATCGCTTTTGTTATTTCGTTAGAAAATCGCAAGCCGGCCCAGACGATTGCCTGGCTTGCTGTGTTAGGAAGCTTTCCGCTTGTTGGTTTTTTGTTTTATTTATTATTTGGAAGGAATTACTGGCAACAGCGCCGTTTTAAAAAGAAAGCCGAATTTGATGAAGAGACATTCTTAAAATTTCAAGAGCAGACAAAATGGAACATCACACGGTTGCCAATTGCGGAGCATCAGCGACCATTGCTTTATCTTGCATATCATATTGGAAAAAGTCCTGTTTCTCTCGCTTCCAAAACGAAGGTGCTGACGAATGGACAAGAAACTTTTTCTACCATTTTTGACGAGCTGAAAAAAGCGAAACACCATATTCATTTGGAATATTATATTGTCCGTCATGATGAAGTAGGACAAGAACTAAAAAAGGTTTTAATGGAAAAAGCCCGACAAGGAGTACAAATCCGGTTTCTTTATGATGCCGTTGGCAGCTGGAAATTGTCGAAAACCTATATTCAAGAGCTGCGTGATGCGGGAGTAGAAATGATTCCTTTTTCGCCGGTTCGCCTCCCATTTTTAAACAATAAAATAAATTTTCGTAACCATCGGAAAATTATCGTTATTGATGGGACGGTTGGTTTTGTCGGCGGTTTAAACATCGGTGATGAATATTTAGGCAAAAACAAATATTTTGGTTTTTGGCGTGATACGCATTTATGGATTCGCGGAGAAGCGGTGCGGACGCTGCAGCTTATTTTTTTGCAAGACTGGTATTATATGACCGAAGAAAAATTATTTACCCCAGAATACTTATCACCTGAACTAGTTCATTACGAAGGCCAAGGAGGGGTTCAATTAATCGCCGGGGGACCGGACCAAAAATGGGAGGTTATCAAGCACTTATATTTTGCGATGATTACGTCAGCACAACGGTCGATTTGGATTGCCTCCCCGTACTTTGTTCCTGATGAGGACATTTTAACGGCGTTAAAAGTTGCCGCCTTAAGCGGCATCGATGTCCGTATTTTAGCGCCAAAGCGGCCGGATAAAAAGCTTGTCTTTTATGCTTCCAGATCTTATTTTCCGGAGTTGTTGGAAGCTGGTGTAAAAATTTATGAATATGAGAAAGGATTTTTGCACAGTAAAGTGATGATCGTTGATGGCGAGCTGGCGTCCATCGGCACAGCGAATATGGATATGCGCAGCTTTCATCTGAATTTTGAGATCAATGCGTTTTTATACCATACCGATAGCACGAACAAGCTGGTCGCTGATTTTATGGAAGATTTAAACGATGCCAATGAAATCGATTATAAAGTATTCCAGCAGCGTCCATTATCGATTCGCGTCGTCGAATCGATATCACGGCTGTTGTCGCCTTTGTTGTAAACATGCGCCCGGGTGATGCCCCGGTTTTTTTTTATTCGACGATAGGAAAAACCGCCGCTTTTGTCGAAATATTCACCATATCCCATAATGCGAAAGGATGTGCCCGCTTTGCTGATTGCCATGCTGCAAAATGGGGAAATGGTTTCATTAGCAGGAAGATGGGCAAAAGAAAGACTGATTCAGTTAAAGAAAAGAGAAACGTTCTTTTGCCCCGCGTGCCGGCAGGAAGTGGTATTAAAGCTCGGCAATCACCGTATTCCGCATTTTGCCCATAAAAAAGGCACGGCTTGTCCGTACGAACATGAACCAGAGTCCGCCCGCCATGTAACCGGAAAATTAGATTTATTTGCCTGGATTAAGCGACAGGGCATACCGGTCAAATTGGAGCCATATTTGCCATCGACGCAGCAGCGGCCGGATATTTTGGTTCAGTATCGCCATCATATTTATGCCTTGGAATATCAATGTTCTACGATTAGTGAACCGCTGTTTCAAAAACGCAACCACGCTTATCGCCTGGCAGGAATTCGTCCAATTTGGATCCTCGGCGCCCACCATTTGCGCTACCAGTCCAACATGCCCCGCTATGTTTCCATCTCCCGCTTTCAATGGATGTTTGCTCATCATTTTCCGTTTATTCCCCGCCCGCTTCTTTTTTACTACTGTCCGCATACCAAACGGCTTACCCGCCTCGTTCGCCTTATTCCGCTATCCGTTCGCCATGCATTTGCCATTCCGCTCGTTTTCCCGTTACATTCGCTTTCGTTCTCCGATTTGCTTTTTTCTTCTGCGGATTTGCTGCCACCGTCATTTTGGGACGAGTGGCTCCATCATAAAAAGCAATGGCGGCTTACGTTTACTTTATATCCAAATAAAACAACAAGGTTGATTTGTGCCGATTTTTACCGTTTTGGCATCATTCCTTCCCTTTTTCCCACCGAAGCAGGCTGGCCGCTTCACCATGGCTATTTGTTGGAAACACCGCCGTTTATTTGGCAAACGTACGTGCTGATTCCATTGCTGCGATCGGAAGGGCGGACTGTCACGCTCCACTCCATTTATCGCTTTATCGAGGAAAAAATAAGGACAGGGCGGGTTGCACTCCGCGTGCTGCCGCTTGCCACAGGACAGCGCTATACACAGGCGGTTTATGAGTATTTGCAATTGCTTGCGGGGCTGGGCTATATCCAGTGGAAAAACCGCCATGCGATCCGTTTCGTAAAACCGCTTACGTTTCCGACAACCATGGATGAAGTGATAAAGCAAGACAAGCAGATGGCCGAACAAATAAAAATGATGCCGTCGCTTCGCGATTATGTATGGAAGCTGGAACTGAAGCACTGGTCGTAAACATTTATTTTTGAAAACAGGAAATGATAGTAAAAAAGCGAATATGATGTATGATATAATTTTCCAAAGGAGGTTGACAAAATGGAAGCGAAACAAACGAAAAAATCGCTGCCGTCACGCAGCGAAATTCCTGTCGAGGAAACGTGGCGTTTAGAGGATATTTTCCCGACGGACGAAGCGTGGGAGCAAGAATTTCAAGAAGTGAAAAAAATGATTCCGAAATTAGCGGAGTACCAAGGCCGATTAGGAGAATCGGCGGATGTGCTGTACGAAGCGCTCCAATACCAGGACGAAGTGTCCATGCGCCTTGGCAAGCTGTATACATATGCACATATGCGCTATGACCAAGATACAACAAACGCTTTTTACCAAGGTCTTAACGATCGAGCAACAAGCTTGTACAGCGAAGCGTCGAGTGCAATGGCGTTTATCGTTCCGGAAATTTTATCGATCGATGAGGCAAAATTGCGTTCGTTTTTAGAAGAGAAACAAGAATTGAAACTGTATGAACATGCGTTAGACGAAATTAACCGCCAGCGTCCGCACGTGCTATCGGCAGAGGAAGAGGCGCTGCTTGCCCAAGCGGCAGAGGTGATGCAATCGTCTTCGTCTACTTTTAGCATGCTGAATAATGCCGATTTAACGTTCCCGACGATTATTGACGAAAATGGAGAAGAAGTGGAAGTGACGCACGGCCGCTTTATCCGCTTTTTAGAAAGCACGGACCGACGCGTGCGCCGTGATGCGTTTAAAGCCGTGTACGATACGTATGAAAAATATAAAAATACGTTTGCCAGCACGTTAAGCGGAGCGGTGAAAAAAGATAACTTCTTTGCGCGCGTCCGCCGCTACAAATCGGCACGGGAAGCGGCATTAAGCAGCAACAATATTCCGGAAAGTGTCTACGATAATTTGATTGAAACGGTCCATGAGCATCTGCCGCTGTTGCACCGCTATATCCGCCTGCGCAAAAAAGTGCTTGGACTTGATGAGCTTCATATGTATGATCTATACACGCCGCTTGTTCAAGACGTGAAAATGGAAGTCACGTATGAAGAAGCGAAAGAGTACATGTTAAAAGGACTTGCTCCGCTCGGTGAAGAATATATTAGCATCGTCAAAGAAGGTCTTGAAAATCGCTGGGTCGATGTGCGCGAAAATAAAGGAAAACGGAGCGGCGCCTATTCGTCAGGGGCATATGGCACCCATCCGTATATTTTGCTAAACTGGCAGGATAATGTGAATAATTTATTTACGTTAGTTCACGAATTTGGCCACTCTGTGCATAGTTATTACACACGCAAAACGCAGCCGTATCCATATGGAGATTATTCCATTTTTGTCGCTGAGGTCGCGTCGACATGCAATGAAGCGCTGTTAAGTGATTATTTATTAAAAACGATCGACGATGAGAAAAAACGATTATATTTGCTTAACCATTATTTAGAGGGGTTCCGCGGAACGGTTTTTCGGCAAACGATGTTTGCTGAGTTTGAACATATGATCCATATGAAAGCGCAGGAAGGAGAGGCGCTGACTGCTGATTCATTGACTTCTCTCTATTATGAATTAAATAAAAAATATTTTGGCGATGACATTGTCGTTGATCAGGAAATTGGCTTAGAGTGGGCGCGCATTCCGCATTTTTATTACAATTATTATGTGTATCAATATGCCACGGGTTTCAGCGCCGCGACGGCATTAAGCAAACAAATACTTGAAGAAGGAGAGCCGGCGGTGAAGCGCTATATTGAATTTTTGAAGGCGGGAAGCTCCGATTATCCGATTGAAGTGTTGAAAAAAGCCGGGGTAGATATGACGAGCACGGAACCGATTCGTCAAGCATGCCAAGTGTTTGCGGAGAAACTGGAGGAAATGGAAAAGCTGTTATCATAACTGGTTTAAGACGAATGTGGCGTCAATGCCACATTCGTTTTTGATAAAATCCTCTAAATTGGTTGCGGCTGTTCCAAGTGGAGATAAAGCCGAAAATCGTCAAAAATAAAAGCGGCATTGTAATAAGCATAGGAATAAGATGCATGAGGCCAAACAAATTTAGGCAAAATGCCGTCAGCATGGCGATCCCCCAGAGAAATAGTGCCATTCGTTTTTTCATGCTTTTCCTCCCCCTTAGTGGATTTTTACTTTTATTATATGAATGGCGCAAAGAAATACATGCGCTTTTCCACATTTATGACAATAATGTGAACAAAAGCACAAAGTGGTTGTCAAACCTTGCTGCGATTTGTTAAGATAATATCGTGAATGAAATCACAAAACTTAATACCCCTTTGTTTGACCGTGAAAAATTTCTCCCATCCCCTTTGTTGTCTTGACAATAAACGACAAAATGGGTTTCAGATGAATATCTGAAACCCATTTTGTCAACAGTCTGAAAGCCCGGCTGAATGCCGGGCTTTTTCTTTGTTTTTTATTTTTTTTCGGAAATATAGCGCCAAAATGTCCCATGTTTGACCGGTACTTTTTTAACTTTTTGTTTCAGCTGCAGCTTTTTCATTTCTGTTTCGGCCTCATGGACAGTCATATTGTAAACAACGGCAATCTCTTTCGTGGCGACGAATTTGAAATGGCTTAAAAATGACTCGAGTGGGGGAGGAGGGGATGGTTCTGGCTGGAAGCCAAGCATTTCATAAATAAGTTCAACGTAAATTTCATAAGGATAACATCCGGAAATTTTAATGCCTTCATCCTCAATGTTTTCGTTAAAAAAGACGAGCGTTGGAATTTCATGGACATCCATCTCTGACGTAATTTTTAAGTCGCACTGAAACGCTTTTGCTGCGCTTGGCGAATGTAAATCGCGAATGAATTCATCGACATCCAGTCCAGCGTGTGCAGCGCAATCGATTAATACAGAGATGTCAGATACATTTTGTTTTTCCAAAAATAATAATTCCTGCAATTTGCGCAAAAAACGGATTCCTGCGCGTTTCCCCTGCAATTCTGCCGCTTTGATAGCGATCGATGGGGCAAACGGGCTAGAAATCGGATTTTCCAGCCATAGGCTTCCATCACATGACATTCCTGAACGGCTCGCCGTCCGCTCCCACACTTTGGCGATGGTTTCTGGCTTTTGGTGCTTCCGAGTATTGAGCGTCGACAATTTTCCGCCTAGGACATGTTTCAATGTAAAAAAGCGTCCGTATTCAATTACCAGCTTTTTAATAATTGGTTCAAGCCCCCAGCATTCTGGACATAAAGGATCAATGAACAAATAAATCTCTAACGGTTTTTTCTCGTTGCAGCGCGGCTGGGAAGCAGACCACCACTCCGGTGCTGGCTTCCCAGCTAACTTGTCATTCAAGGGAATGCTCCTTTCTTTCCAAATTGTCTGGGGTATTAATCATATGGTGGGCCGTTAGCACGAGACGATGATAAAATTGCTCGCGCGCAGGTCCAGACAGGCCGGCTTCATCCATCGCCGCACGCATGCAGGAAAGCCATGCCTCAGCCCGGGTCGGCGTAATTTCAAACCGCAAATGGCGCGCCCGCAGCATTGGATGCCCATGCTCCTGCGTGTAAAGGGGCGGCCCGCCTAAATATTGCGTTAAAAATTGCTTCTGCTTTCGTGCTGTTTCCGTTAAATCATCCGGGAAAATGGGGCTTAAATCTGGATGTTTGGCAACGCGTTTATAAAAAGCTTCCACAAGCCTTGCAACCGTTTCTTCCCCACCGATCGCCTCGTAAAGTGTTTGCCATTGTTCAGCCATCGTGAATGCTCCTTTGTGCGTAAAATATGGTGTACAATGATTTTACTGCTATTTTAGCAATGAAGCGTATTTATCTCAAATAAAGTGACTTGAAGAACAAGAAGCAATTGCTTCAAAAAATGGATTCAATTGTGAACGCGTTACGAGTAGTATGTGTCAAGGATTTTCTTTACATATGCTTTTGTTTCGGCAAACGGTGGAATTCCTTTGTAGCGGTCGACGTTCCCCGGACCGGCGTTGTATGCGGCAAGGGCAAGCGCGACATTGCCATTATAGCGGTCTAATAGCTTGCGCAAATATTTTGTGCCACCTTCAATGTTTTGCGCCGGATCGAATGGATTATCGACCCCAAGCATCTTTGCGGTGCTTGGCATCAGTTGCATAAGGCCAAGGGCGCCTGCATGGCTGCGTGCGTTTGGGTTAAAATTCGATTCGTGGCGAATAACGGCGCGAATCAGCTGCGCGTCTACACCATATTTTTTGGCAGCTTGGGCGATCAGTGTATCGATATCGGTATGTTTAAAGCTGGATGCCGCTTCATGGCTGGCTGGCGCAGCCGTGCCTTGATTTTCAGCGGCTTGCGGCATCGGCTGCTTTGCTATGTATTGCTGCAACAGCTGCGTAAACGACCATGGCTGATTTTGTTCCCATGAGGTTGGGCGTTGGGCGGAGAAATTTTGCAACGCCTGAAGCTCTAATAGTAATTTTATGGTAGGAACGGTCATCGCTACTCCTCCATTTGATATTTTTTTGCATAGAAGCGCTGAATTTTATTTGGCGCTGGCCGGATCGGAATATGCAGCGAACAAAGCAACTGTAAAAATTGCTGTTTTCCGTTTTCTACATCTTCCGTTTCGTATTCCAACTCGTAATCCTCTGTACCTAGGTAATAATTACGGTCAAGAAACAGCGTTCCACCTTTGTACGTCCATTGAGCGCGATCGGTCGTTAACGTGCCAAAATGATGGAGCGCTGCGGGCGGCACGCCGATTTCCTGAAGAATGGCCGCTACCTTCCCTTGAACAACGGCCGTGCCGTTTAAAAGGGCGCCCGCCTCCTCTTTTGTAAGGCGCTGATGTGTCTCGAGCAGCACTCCTTCTGCCTTCGTCTGCTTTAATGTTAATGTGTAAATGCCGTTTTTGACACGGATGCGCAAGGCTGCCTGTTTTTCCTTTAATGCGAATTGCGGTGTATCCAAATAATGATTTTCTTGACGTTCAAAAGCGTGGTCATTAATGTGAAACACTTCACGGATTTGTGTGAATTCCATTTTTGTCAGTAAATTTTTAAATTCGATTTCGATTTCTTGACGCATCGTTTCTCTCCTCTATCCATCCGTTTCAGTTTTATTATCGGATGTTTATCATTGAATATCAATTATTTATTGCGCATAGGGTGATTATGGTAAAATAAAAGAGGATTGTTGATGTGGAAGGAGATTTGGCATGCGCAAAAAATTAGTGATCGAAAAAGTGGAAAGAAAAGACAGACGATTATATCTCATTAATGATCATCCTCCATTTTCGCTTGAAGAAGCGAGGCCAAAAGGTCATATGCTTGTGGATTCCGACCATCTTTCGTTTATTTATATATTGGAAACGGACGAAGATTTTATTTACGTCGCGATTCCATATGAGTTTTGGAACGATGTGAAACAAGCATTGGCAGAAGAGGCTGCCGTTGTACTAAAAAGCGGAGAGCTGGAGCTTGAATTAACAAGCTTTAAGGAAGAGTTAACTTATTTGATCGAAAATATTGACGGCAATGCCAATTATGGCGAACAAATGGAGCAGGCCGTAAAAGAAATTTTTCTTACATAACATTGGCAGGTGGTACGATGGTCAAACATTGGGATTTATTTTTGGCACCGTATAAGCAGGCAGTTGAAGAGCTAAAGGTAAAGCTCAAAGGGATGCGCGCCCAGTTTGAAATGTTGGGGGTGCATTCGCCGATCGAATTTGTCACTGGAAGAGTGAAGCCAGTCGCCAGCATTTTGGATAAGGCGCAAAAGAAAAACATTCCGCTTGATAAACTGGAAGAACAAATGCAAGATATTGCCGGGCTGCGGATGATGTGCCAATTTGTCGATGACATTAAGACAGTAGTAGAGCTGCTGCGGAAACGAAACGACTTTGAAATCGTTGAGGAGCGGGATTACGTTACACAGAAGAAGGAAAGCGGCTATCGTTCCTATCATGTCGTCATCCGCTATCCAGTGCAGACGATACATGGAGAGAAGAAAATTTTAGCTGAAATTCAAATCCGCACTCTTGCCATGAACTTTTGGGCGACGATTGAGCATTCGTTAAATTATAAATATAGCGGCCGTTTTCCTGAAGATATTAAAGCAAGACTGCAGCGCGCCGCTGAAGCAGCCTATCGTTTAGATGAAGAAATGTCGAAAATTCGTTTTGAAATTCAAGAAGCGCAAGCCGCTTTTTCACGAAAACAGGAAACAAAAGGGGAACAATTATGAGAGGAACACAAGCGCCGCTGAAATTTGCAATCACCTCCAAAGGGGATGAAACATCCAACACGCTGACGCAAAAAATCAAAACGTATCTATTGGATTTTGATTTACAGTACGATGAGGATACTCCCGATCTTGTCATTTCCGTGGGCGGTGACGGGACACTATTGTATGCGTTCCATCGCTATTGCCGTCGCTTGGATAAAACGGCATTTGTTGGCGTACATACCGGACATTTAGGCTTTTACGCCGACTGGGTGCCGGAGGAAATTGAAAAGCTTGTCATCGCTATTGCGAAAACACCGTATCAGGTTGTCGAATACCCATTGCTGGAAGTAATTATCCGCTACATAAACGGGGGACGGGAGGCAAAATATCTTGCCTTAAATGAATGCACGGTAAAGAGCGTCAGCGGTACGCTTGTCATTGATGTAGAAATCCGCGGCGATCTATTTGAAACGTTTCGCGGCGACGGGTTATGCATCTCTACGCCAACGGGAAGCACGGCCTATAACAAGGCATTGGGCGGCGCGATTTTGCATCCGTCGCTTGAAGCAATTCAAGTTACCGAGATGGCGTCGATTAACAACCGGGTATTCCGAACGATCGGGTCGCCGCTTGTTCTCCCTGCCCATCATACATGTATGTTAAAGCCGGTAAACGATGTCGATTTTCAAATTACGATTGACCATCTATCGCTTTTGCATAAAGATGTGAAATCGATTCAATGCCGCGTCGCAGACGAAAAAATCCGGTTTGCCCGTTTCCGGCCGTTTCCGTTTTGGAAGCGGGTGCGCGATTCCTTTATTGCCGATTGACAAATAAACACATAAAGGCAGGTAGACAGTGTTGTCGCAGTTTACGCTCACTTGGGTTATTACGAAACAAGAGGAAGGCAAGCTTATTCGCGAGTTTTTAAAAGAAAATGGCATTTCGAAAACGGCGTTGACCGATATTAAATTTCATGGCGGAGCTATTTATGTCAATGATCAGCCGGTGACGGTCCGCCACCGCCTTGGCGAAGGGGAGAGGCTGCGGGTCGTATTTCCTCCGGAGCTTCCAAGCGAAGGAATGGCACCGGAGGCGATTCCGTTGGATATCGTATATGAGGATGAGTATGTATTGGTGATCAACAAGCCGCCATGGATGGCGACGATTCCATCGCGCCAGCACCCTGGAGGGACCCTGGCGAACGCCTTGCTTTATCATTATCAAAAGCAGCAGCTAGCGTCAACGATTCACGTTGTCACGAGGCTCGACCGTGACACTTCCGGGCTTGTGCTGGTCGCCAAGCACCGTCATCTTCATCATCTTTTGTCCACTTTGCAAAAACAAGGCAAAGTAACGAGGCGTTATGAAGCGATTTGTCACGGACGTGTCGGCAAGGACGAAGGGACCATTGATGCGCCCATCGCCCGCAAAAACGACAGCATTATTGCGCGAGAGGTTCGCGAAGACGGCCAGCGAGCCGTTACTCACTTTCGCGTGTTGCAACGGTTTCATGACTATACACACTTATCACTGCGGTTAGAGACAGGCCGCACTCACCAAATTCGCGTTCATTTGGCCCATATTGGGCATCCGCTCGTTGGGGATGAATTGTATGGCGGAAGCCGGGAAGCGATTAGCCGCCAGGCGCTGCACAGCAAAGAGCTTTCGTTTTTTCATCCGTTGAAGCAACAGCAATATACGTTTTCCTGTCCGCTTCCTGATGATATGAAGCGGCTGATCGAGCGGATCCGATAATAGGGGCAGGGATGGTGCTAATCAAACGTTCTGAATTTTTCCGGAACATATGGTAAAGAAGATGGAACCGAGACCGTTTCCATTTCCGGATAGCGAAAAGCAGTCAGAGCGCCGCCAAATACGCAGCCGGTGTCGATGTTGATCGTATGATTGATGATTCTAGGCTGTTTGACGGGAGTATGGCCGTATACAATCCATGCTTCTCCTTTGTAATGTTTTGCCCAGTCTCGTCTCACGGGCGTTCCATCCGGATTCGTTTCCCCCGTAATATCGCCATAAAGCACGAACGTTTGCACTTTTTTGTCGGTTCGCCCAATGTAGTCTTGGCGGATTCCGGCATGGGCGATAATCAGGCGACCGTTGTCGAGCTGGGCATACAGCGGCGCCGTTTCATACAGCTTCATAAATTTTTTGCGAATCATCACCTGCTCGCTCGGCGGCAACGAGCGATACTCCGCTACCGTTGTTTCAAGACCGTGTGCAATTTGCACGTTTCTTCCTAAAAAAAAGCGGTATAGTTTATTGCAGTGATTGCCGGGAACGTAATATGCCAGATTTTCCCTGACAAGAGAATAGACGGTTTCGATCGTTTGCAATGATTGCGGACCGCGGTCGGTTAAATCTCCGACAAAGCCGAGCTTTCGTCCATCGGGATGAATGGGAATGCCGCTGTTCCATTGATAGCCAAGCTGTTCCGTAAGCTTGACAAACTCGTTGTAACATCCATGAACATCGCCAATAATATCGATTTGCATGAGGTTGTTCTCCTTTCTCATATGACTAGTATAAAATAAAAAGCCGCTGATCATGCGGCTTTTTACTCTTCAGTGGAAAACATAAATTTTTTCGTGCGCGAATGAACATTGAGCACAAGACCAATTGCCAGCATGTAAGTGGCGAGCGAACTTCCCCCGTAACTAATAAATGGAAGAGGCAGACCGGTGATTGGCAAAAGACCGATCGTCATGCCGACGTTTTGAAAGACTTGGAAGGTAATCATGCCGATAACGCCGGCGCATAGGTAGCTTCCATATAAGTCGTTGCTTTCTAACGCAATATGAACCATGCGGTAAACAAGCAGGAAAAAGAGCGAAATGACGACGCTGGCGCCGATAAACCCGAACTGTTCGGCGATGATGCCGAAAATAAAGTCGGTATGTGCTTCCGGGAGGTATACTTGAATATTGCCAAATCCTTTTCCATACAATTCTCCTGATCCGATCGCAAGCAGGGAGCGAATAAGCTGGAATCCTTGTTCATTCGAATATTCGTACGGGGCAAGCCAACCGTAGAAGCGGTTTAGCTGGTAATCCTCTAAAATATATTTGTGGAAAAAATCAGGGAATTGAAAGAAAATAAACACAAGAATTGCCGCAGCCGCTATTCCGGAAAAGATGATGCCAAAAATAATGCGCCAGCGGATGCCGGAAACGAGCACAAGCGAACCGGTAATGGCGACAAACACCATCGACATTCCTAAGTCCGGCTGTTTCATCAGCAAGATGAGCGGCGGCAAAACAGTTAAGGCGATTTTGCCAAGCAGCCTAAAGTCATCTTTCACGGTCGGCTCTGGATATTTCTCGCGATGATTGATGATAACGCGGCCAAGGACGATAATCATAAAAATTTTCATCAGCTCGGACGGCTGAAAGTTTCCGCCTGGAAGAGCATACCAGCTTGTCGCCCCCTTAATCGTGACAGTGCCAGGGACGTTCAATTCTAACCCAAGCAACAGCAACATGCCAAATCCATATAAATACCAGGCGATTTGAAAAAAACGGTCATAGTCGATAATCATCGTTAAGGCGATCACAACGGCGCCAATTCCATACCATTGCAATTGCTTATAGGCGAAATTGACATGCTGCAATTTTTCCGGTAATGTAGCCTCTGCGCTATGAATTGCGATCGCGCTGACGATAGCCATTAAAAACAAAATAAACAACAAATTATAATCCAGCTTGGACTGTGATAAACGATCTCGTTCCATATGATGATCCTCTCCGTCATGATAAAAACGTGCCATATATCATATTAACGAATTACGATATTTTTGCAAAGGGGTTTGTCTCATTTACTTTCCTAGTAACTTATCATATAATAAAGTTAACACTAGGTACTAATAACAAATATTAATTGTAATGGATATAGGAGGATGACGAATGAATTTATCGTTAAAGGGACGTACATATGTCGTGATGGGAGTGGCGAATAAACGCAGCATCGCCTGGGGAATCGCAAGATCTTTGCATGCCGCGGGGGCGCGTCTCGTTTTTACGTATGCCGGAGAGCGTTTTGAAAAAGAGGTGCGCGCGCTTGTCGATACGCTTGAAGATGAAAGCTCCCTTCTCTTGCCTTGCGATGTGACAAAAGATGAGGAAATTGTTCAATGCTTTAAGCAAATTAAGGAACAAGTCGGTGTCATTCACGGTGTGGCCCATTGTATTGCCTATGCAAACAAAGAAGACTTAAATGGAGAGTATATGAAAGTGAGCCGCGAAGGCTTTTTGCTTGCCCATAATATTAGCGCTTATTCATTAACCGCGGTTGCCAGAGAAGCAAAAGAGCTGATGACGGAAGGTGGAAGCATTGTTACGCTGACATATCTTGGCGGCGAGCGCGTCGTCCAAAATTATAATATTATGGGAGTTGCAAAAGCGGCGCTCGATGCAAGCGTTAAATATTTAGCCAACGATTTAGGAAAATACGGCATCCGCGTCAATGCTATTTCTGCCGGACCGATTCGTACATTATCGGCAAAAGGGGTCAGCGATTTTAATTCGATTTTAAAACAAATCGAAGAACGCGCCCCGCTTCGCCGCACGACGACGCAAGAAGAAGTTGGCGATACGGCGCTGTTCTTATTTAGCGACCTGTCGCGCGGCATTACGGGCGAAATTATTCATGTTGATTCTGGATATCATATTTTAGGATATTAACATAAAAAGATTGCAGGCAGCCGCTATCTTTAACTGTTTGACTGTTTGAGCTGTTCCGATAGATAATGGAGCAGCTCAATTTTTTTGCCCAACTTCTTGGCAATATTCTCAAAATGAATCGCATACATATATAAGGCAACAGTCGAAAAAGGAGGGGGCTACCGATGAAACGGCGTGACATAGTGGAAAACGAACCGCTTCTTTATATTGTGCAGCCTAAATTGGAGCGTGCAATCGCTTATATGCAGCAGACGTTTAAAAGCAAAGCGACCATCGAGCAAAGCGAATGGGAGAACGACGAAATTGTGCAAGAAAACCAGACTCAGCAGCAGGAAAAGCAGTTTCAACAGATGTCATTGGAGGAACAATTATCGTTTTTGGCAAGCCTGACTGAACCCCACTCTCATATGAGATGCAAGCTTGTTAGCAAGGGTGGAGAAAAGGAAGGAATAATTCGCAAATATGATGGAACGGAAATCACCATCGATACGGTTTCGGGAACATTTGTCATTCCGAGAAAGGAGGTTGTTTCTGTTACGTTAATTGGGTTATCGGGGAAGGAGGAAGCAGAACAGCGTGACGGCGACTGAACTTTTTCTTTTTATTTTAGGAACGTTTCGCCTAACGAGATTGTTGATGTATGATGCGATTACATCTTTTTTGCGAAAGCCTTTCCATGAAATCACCGAAGAAACATTGCCTGACGGAACGGTACAGTCATTTTTGCATATTAAAGGAAGCGGATTGCGTCATTGGATTGGCGAGCTGTTAAGTTGCTATTGGTGCACAGGAATTTGGTGTGCGGCTATTCTTTATATCGGAGATATGCTTTACCCTGTATTATTTCAACCGCTGCTGATCATCTTGGCGATTGCCGGCGGTGCCTCGCTAGTCGAGTGGGCGATGGAAAAAGTGGATGCGTAAAAAGAGCGATTCCCGCTCTTTTTTGTTTGCTATAATTGTCCACGAATACAAGTAAAGCAAGAAGCGCTGCGACATCATTGAATAGTGACTGCTGCTTGTGGATCTGTCGGTTCTGCTTTTACATTGCGTGAATTTTTGGCAACTGTTTTTTGGCAAATGCTGATGATATCCGAAAAAGCAAAACGTGATGAAAAAAGAGAAACGCATTCTGTTTGTACCACATAAACTAATAATACATTACACAGCTTGGAGGTTATAGCGATGAAAAAACCAATTCCATCTTCTAAACAAATTAAGGCAAAAAGGGTGCTTTCTCCTAAAATGACGCCTGCGAAGCGGGCAGGAGGATGTGGCTGCGTCAGAACGATAAAAAGAAATAATGGATGAACTATGAAAAACGCCTATACCTCCATTGGCCCAGTTGCATAGTCTAACAATGCAACAAGTCGACAGGAAGGAGGAATAGGCGTGTCTGATCGTAAAAAATTTCGTGTTATTCGTGTCGATAAGTTAATTATTCACGCTGACGATGTGGTCATTGTTCCGCGCGGCCGCATTCGCGACCCATGGTTGTTTCCGCATCGCATCGATGTAGAAGCAATCGAAGATGTTCATGAAGAATCACCGCGTGAGGATCATGAACATGATGATCGTAAAGAGGAAAGAAGACCTTTTTCCTGGATTTAAGCATTAGTGAAAACGGATGGAGAAGCGTAAGTGGAACGCTTTAAAAACTATGGGTTCTGGCTTGCCATTGGTTCTTTTGCCATCTTGGCTTTGCAAACACTTGGCGTTGATACCGATTTAGGGAAATATGAGCGGCTATACAAAGCGTTTTTAAGCATTCTTGTCGTAGCAGGGGTTATCAATCCGTCCCTTGGCCGCGGCTACTCCGACAAGGTGAATAAAGGAAAATAGGTAAAACGCAGGCTGTCCAATCCAACGGACAGCCTGTTTTTGTAAAAAGTTACATTTATATTTTCCCGCTAAAAAGCCATTCTAACAATTGTAATCACCATTTTTGAACAAATCGGGAGGTAATCAAACATGACAGTTGCAACACAAGTACAACAAACATTGGCAGGTTTAAAAGCAGCACAAGCAAGCTTTGAAACATTCGCATTGCAGACAGAAAACCAAGCTGCAAAACAACTTTATCAACAAGCAGCACAACAAACACAAGCGATCGTTGATTTAGTCAACTCGCGCGTGCAAGAAATTCAAAACGAAGAGCCACAATATAAACAACAATAACGTAAGAAGAGCAAGTGTTGGAGTCATGGATGGGAAAAGGTTGGTCACCGGCCAACCTTTTTGAAAATAAATACATAAAGGAATGGGTTGATGAACATGAGAAAGTGGTTGCTCATAGCGCTGGCCATCGTCATGGTGATGGGCGGCTGCGCCAAAGAAAAAGGAGTAAAACAACAATCCATGCAAGGAACGAATCTAATTCGCACAAATACAGATGGAACAGCAAAACGAGCCAGTATAGATCAGCGGCCGGCAGAACGGGCAGTGGCATATGTGCGTTCACGGGATGATATCAAAGATGCCGTTGCGGTCAATACAAGGAAGAAACTGCTCGTTGCTTATCAAATCAAGCACATGGATCGCTTTTACCGCAAACAAATTGAAAAAGAAATACACGATCATCTAAAACGCTTATTTCCAGATTATCAAATTATTTCATCTAGTGATCTGAAAATATTTTGGAAAACAAAGGAGTTAGTGGATAATCTGGAAAATAAAAAATGGGATGAAACAAAAACGAACAAGCAAATTCAAAAAATTAAGCGGTTAAGCGAAGATTCCGCATAAGGGGTGGCACCATGGCAAACGAAAAACGAAAAAAACTTACTCCTGTACAACAAGAATACCATTTATTTGAAAAAGCGCGGGAAACGAAACGTCCCGTCGTAAAAAACTGCTTTCGCGCCTTTCTTGTTGGCGGGTTCATTTGTATGGTTGGACAAGCGATTTCATACTTTTATATGTATTTTTTCGATTTTACCGAACAAACGGTGGGAAACCCGACGGTAGCAACGATGGTATTTATTTCGATGATTTTAACCGGATTTGGGGTATATGACCGCATTGCCCAATTTGCTGGGGCAGGCAGCGCCGTTCCAGTTACCGGTTTTGGGAATGCAGTGATTTCAGCAGCGATTGAGCACCGGACAGAAGGATTTGTGCTTGGGGTCGGCTCCAACATGTTCAAACTTGCCGGTTCGGTCATTTTATTCGGCACGTTTGCCGCTTTTGTCGTTGCCTTAGTCAAAACAATCGCCACACAGTGGGGTGGTTTATAATGTTAAAAGGGCATCGGACATGGGTATTTGACAACAAACCGGTCATCATCTCGACGGCAACGGTCGGCGGACCGTTTGAGGCAAACGGCCGCATCGCCGACGATTTCGACCTGCTGCATGAAGATTTATGGCTCGGTGAAGATTCTTATGAAAAGGCCCACAAAGTACTGTTGGAAGAAGCGATGTTTAAAGCGATGGAAAAGGCCGGAATAGAAAAAGAAAAAGTGCAATTTTTGATCGCCGGAGATCTTATTAATCAGATGACTCCAACCAGTTTTGCGGCAAGAACGATTGGTGCTCCCTACCTCGGCGTGTTTGGCGCCTGTTCTACTTCGATGGAAGGACTGGCATTAAGCGCTTTTATTACGAATTACGGCGGGGCAGACTATATACTGACAGGAGCGGCAAGCCATAACACGGCGGTGGAAAAGCAATTCCGCTACCCGACGGAATATGGGGGACAAAAGCCGCCGACAGCTCAATGGACCGTAACAGGAGCAGGGGTCGCGCTCGTTAGCCCGAAAGGAGACGGGCCGCGCATCACCGCAGCAACGATCGGCCGCGTCGTTGACATGGGTCTGAGTGACCCATTTAATATGGGAGGAGCCATGGCGCCGGCGGCAGTGGATACGATCGAGGCGCATTTGCGCGATATGCAAGTCGATGCTTCTTACTACGATCTTATTGTCACAGGCGATTTAGGGAAAATTGGTCGCAACGTGTCGCTCGATTTGCTTCGCCAGCATGGAGTGAAGATAGAAGAAGAACGTTATCAGGACTGCGGTTTGATTATTTACCGCGAAGGACAGCCCGTGCTAGCGGGAGCAAGCGGTGCGGGGTGTTCTGCGGTGGTTGTATACGGGCATTTATTAAATCGCATGAAACGCGGGGAATTTAAACGCATTCTCGCGGTTGCCACCGGCGCGCTGTTATCGCCGCTGTCGTTCCAGCAAAACGAAACGATCCCGTGCATTGCCCACGCGGTGGCAATTGAGTATGGAGGTGAAGCGTAAGATGCTGGCGACGTTTTTTTGGGCGTTTGTTGTTGGCGGGCTTATATGTGTCATTGGCCAAATTTTAATGGATGTATTTAAATTAACGCCTGCGCATACGCTGACCATATTGGTGGTCGCTGGCGCTATTTTGGATGGGTTCGGTTTGTACGAACCGCTTATTGATTTTGCCGGCGCCGGCGCAACGATCCCGATCACCAGTTTCGGAAACTCCCTTGTCCATGGGGCGCTGCAAGAAGCAGATAGGCACGGGATTATCGGGGTGTTGACGGGAATGTTTGAAGTGACGAGCGCCGGCATTTCCGCAGCCATTGTTTTCGGCTTTATCGGCGCGCTATTATTCCGCCCGAAAGGATAGGAGGGAGAACGATGACTGTTGCTTCGCAAGTAAAGCAAAGTTTAGCAAGCTTAAAAAGCATTCATGCCGGATTGCAGGAACTCGCCCTCGTTTCGCAGGATGAAGAAGCGCAGCGAACATTTCATGAAGCGATGATGATGACGGAAGAAATCATTGCCGATATTAAAAATCGCATCGGCAAAATGGAGCGAGAGGAGCCACAATATCATGGAAAGTAAGGAGCATGATCGATGCCTGTATGGTTAGAAGTAGCAATTCGTTCGATTTCCATCATCATTGGCTTGTTTATCATTACGCGAATACTGGGAAAAAAACCATTATCTAAGCTTTCATTTTTTGAGTATATCATCGGCATTACTGTCGGTGATATCGCTGGAACATTGTCAATGGATTTAGGTATTAGCTTGGAGGAAGGCATTACCAGCATTTTGATTTGGTCGTTGTTTCCCGTGCTCACTTCTCGCATTTCACTACGAAATAAAAAATTTCGTAATTTTGTGGAAGGGAATTCCACTATTTTTATCAAAAATGGAAAAATATTAGAGGAAAATTTAAAGCGCGAAAAGTATACAGTAGATGAACTTCTTGAACAACTTCGCAAAAAAGATGTATTTCGCGTGGCCGACGTCGAATTTGCCGTTTTGGAGCCAAACGGCGATTTAAACATACTGTTGAAACGGGAAAAACAGCCGCTAACGGTCGGCGATGTATTTCCAAACCCGCCATCGGAAAAAGAGCCGCAAACGGTCATTATGGACGGCATGATTTTAGATGAGCCGCTGGCGACGATGGGGCTGAGCCGCGGCTGGCTCAAGCAGCAGCTAGACAAGCAAGGGGTTGCCATCGAAAACGTATTTCTCGCGCAAGTGGATTCTTACGGACAGCTGACATTGGATTTGTATGATGACAAAATCCAAATTTCTGAGCCGCAAGAGAAAAAACTGCTGCTGGCAGCGATCAAAAAAGTGCAAGCGGACTTTGAATTATTCGCTTTGCAGACAGAGTCAAAAGAAGCAAAAGAGCTCTATCAAACAAATGCTGAAAAAATGCAAACGTTATTGCAAAAAGTGGAGCCATTTTTAAGAAACTAAAGGAGGCATCATGATGGAACAAAAACGAACTCGAACAACCGATGAAGAAATTACAATCGAATTGAAAAAAAGCGACCGCGGGCAAAAAGCAAATACGACGGATGAAGAAATATCGATCGAATTTATGCACAGTGGGAACAATGTGACGCACCAGCCAAAAGATTATGAAGAGATTGAGTATTAACAGGAGTATGAGGAAGTATTTCGTATGGTGGTGCGGTCATCGACCGTTATAATAGAGCTTTTTATGGAAAAAGCCGCTGCGGATATTTATCCGACAAGCGGCTTTTTCTTTTTGTAGAAATTTATACGGTTAATGACTGCAAAAACGCTTTTACTTCTTCCGGTGTTTTCGCATTGGCGCTATGGAGATGGGCCATTTTTTCTCCATTTCGGAAGACGAGTAAACTTGGGATGCCCATAACTTGATATTTTTCAGCAAGCTCTGGAAAATTGTCGCGATTGATTTCAAACCAATCGTATTGCGAATATTCCTTCACAATGTCATCGATAAACATATTCAATCTCATGCAGTCTGGGCACCACGTTGTATAAAATTTGACAACCACCGGTTTATCGCTGGAGATAATTTGTTGGAATTGCTCGGCCGTTTGTATTTCTTTCAATGCTCTTTCCTCCTCGAACAAAATGATGTCGTTTATACTTTATCATATTTTGTCCGAAAGAAAGAATTGAAACGCCTTGGCACATCAATGTATATGCTGCATACACAAATGGTAAGGAAGGAGGGAGAAGGAGTGAGTAAAGAATTGGAAAAGGCGCTTGAAACATGGGCCAATTCGCGAAAAGAAGGGCATGAGCAGTTTATTCAGCTATTTGAACAGTGGGGAAAAAATTTCGATAAGCAAATCCAGGAAATCGAAAAGTTAAACAATCAATTTTTAAAGGATGTGCAAGGAAATTTGGATTATATCAACAAGTGGTTTGCCAAAAAAGAAAATGAATTTGCCAAGTTATTCCGCATATTTGGGTAACATATTTCCACATGTGCCTATACCGGTTGCAAGTACGATGAATAGGATGAAGTAACAAAGCGTAAGGAGGTGCACCACTATGGGCTTTGGATGCTGCGGTTTTGGAGGTTACGGTTACGGAGGTTACGGCTACGGAGGCTACGGCTTTGGCGGCGGCAGTAGCTTTGTGTTGATTGTTGTATTGTTCATTTTGTTAATTATTGTCGGTACTTCAATTATCGGCTAATGTCATGTAACGGGTACGGGCTGTTCTATTCGGCGGGCAGCTCGTACTTTTTCTTTCACATGTATGCACTTCTTTTTTTTCATTTCATACCATATAGGAGGAAAAGGAGGAGTTGGTAAATGGATAATCAGTTTTTTAAAAATATTGAAAAGAAAACAGGCGTAAACATAAAAGACATATTGGAATTGGCAAACTCCTTACAACATGCCAACTTTAAAGATGAAAAAACGGTACGTCATGTGATTCAGCGCGTCGCACAAATCGCGAACCGGAAAGTGCCGAAAGAATTGGAAGACCAAATTGTGAAAACGATCATTCAAAACGGAAAACAGCTTGACTTCAGCACGATCGCCAACATGCTGAACAACAAAAAATAGGCAAAAGGGAGCCTTCCAAATCGGAGCTCCCTTTTGCCATTTATCATTTATTTGTTTCAAGAAATGATGGCCGTCACTGAAAATGCCGATGAAGTTATTGGACAGAGAGGCCGTTTATATTGACAAAATAGCGTTGATTGAGCGATGATTATTCTCGCTAATCAACATGTTTGTCATTACAAAAAAAGACGTTATGACGGTTATATGGCCGAAGCGCAGATGCATGAAACGAGCTTAAAAAGTACGGAGCAAATTCATGAAATGGGCATCTATTGGGGAAGCGAATGGAATTGTATTTCCTCCTGGCTGCTATATCGTACGGCAATAACCGCTTATTTAACAAAGCTCGTCCAAGACGGGAAGACAGTGACCAACGTACGAAGCCATTCTTTATCGATTGCCGGGAAAATGAGGTGAGGGACCGTACCATCGTTTGATACGGTCTTAAAGCGATTTTACCATTGTTACATGGGGGATTCCAGCATCCATAAACACATCGGAAACAGTTTGATATCCAAGTTTTTGATAAAATGGCTCTGCATGTGTTTGCGCATTCAGCTTTACTTTTGGGACACCCTGTTTTTTCGCAAACTGCTCAATCGTTTCCATAATCAGTCTTCCTGCCCCGCGGCCGCGATACGATGGCAAAACACAAATTCGTTCGATCTTACCGAGACCGTTATCGATCATGCGAAATCTGCCAGCACCAACCGGTTTTTCTCCATCGTACAAAACAAAATGCATAGCTTCCTGCTCAAATTCATCGATTTCTTCCTCTTCTGGAACACGTTGCTCCTCAATAAACACGATTCGCCGAACAAGCAAGGCATCCTTATATAATGACGGATCGCTTTTTTTTCCAATCACTACGTTCATGTTACTCCTGTTCCTTTCCTCCAACAAGAAAAGTCTCGTATACTGTCCATGAGCCGTTTTCCAATTGATAGAGAAGGTGGAAGCGGTCAACCGTTTCCTCAAAATGAACCTTTTGCATTTGTAATTGTCCGTATACATCAGCATATTCAGCACTTGGCAAATCACGGCCGATGGTAATATGAGGAACAAATACGTATTCTGGTTTATCGGCAAAAATTCCGCTGTGAAGCCGTTCATAAAGGCGCTGCAGCGTTTCGTTCGGCTCCACTTTTAAATAAATAACATTGCTCGCTGGATAAAACGAGCTAAATTTTGTCACTTTTAACGGAATGAGATCTGTTTCAGCCGCAATTTTGCGCAATTCTTTCACCATTTCTTTAATTTGCTGGTCGTCAGCTTCAAAAGGTTCTTTTAAGGTTAAATGCGGCGGAATGAGGGCGTAATGGCTATCATAACGCTTTCTATAGGAATTGGCAAAATCCTGTATTCGCTTCGAAGGAAATAAAGCAATACCATATTTCATAAAAACCCCTCCTTATGATAAGTAGTACTTAATTATAACAAAATTCCGAAAAGTATGGTAGTGTTTACAACGAAAGGAGATGCGCAATTGCGCGCGGAACGTCAGGCTGCCAATATGTCCATGCATGACCGCCGTCAAATTCGTTGTACTCATACAAAAATCCTTTTTGGATAAACGCTTCACGTGCCTTTCGATTCGGAGTGATAAAATCACGCACGTTTCCGTCCGTCGTCTTTACTGCTGTTTCGTTTGTACCTACCGAGTGATAAATTTGCAATAATGGTGGTTCCGGAAAATGCAAAATTTTTTCGATGATCCCTTCATCGATATATGGCGACTGCATCGCAATTTTTCCAAATGTATGCGGATACAACAATCCAGCCATCAGAGAGACGGTGCCGCCAAGGGAATCACCGATGAGCGCGCGCCCTTTCCCGATTTGGTACGTAGGAAACGTTTGATCTAAAAACGGAACGAGCTCATGTGCTAAAAAACGCAAATAACGGCTGTTTTTCTTTCCGCTTGGATGATATTTCTCGTAGCGGTCTTTAACATCATGATACGGGATTCCGATGACAATGGTGCGATCAATCTTGCCGCTTTCCATCAGTTGTTCGATAACGCTTTTGATTTTCCCGTACATAAAATAATCTTTCCCATCCTGTGCGATAAGAAGAGAATACTTATGAAGCGGAGAAAACGTGCTTGGCAAATAAGCAAGCAGCGTTATTTCTTCTTCGAGCTCATTGCTGTAGATCGTATAATCATGCATCGTTCCTTTTGGTGTCGCCATGGTGCATCCTCCATAAAAACAACAATTCACCTGTTATTGTAACATATTTTTGCTAAAACATGTTAATAAACACCGTTGAACCGATGA
>NZ_BAWO01000056.1 GCF_000632715.1 Parageobacillus caldoxylosilyticus NBRC 107762
ACACCCCTTCTTTTTATAGAGAGGCATTATTATCTTTTAAAAGATAATAACGCCCGAAAATAATATAACTAGAAAGGAAAACTTGTTACAACTTTACCGGATGGTTCCCTAATGACTCTTACTCTATTAGTAGGTTTCCCCCTAGTATCTGTTCCTACGGGTCTTTTAAATGTTTTTTCATGGATGGTTCTACCATATCTACCTGTTCTTACGGGCTTTGTCCTCGCAGTTGCTCTAGTGGTTCTCTTTAAAGTTCTATTACTTTTAAACTTACTTTTTGGTTTTTCCCATCTTTCATCTTTTTATTAGATTTAGGACCGGGCTCCTCTTTAATATGGTCCCAGTCTATCTCCCCAAGTTTTTTTCCTAAATACCACGCTCCATAGGCCCCGACAACAGCAGCAGTACCAATTAACATTACTTGTCCAACACCAGGAACAAAATAAAGCCCTACAGCATAAGCAAACTTCCCATCCGGATCCACCACCATCACCGGATTGTTGTTCGCATACGTATATCCGTTTTGCGTGAGAATGTCATCCGCATCCCCCGGATCTGGATCCAAAGAAAGGAACACGCCATGCGTTGGATGATAGTACCGTGCCGTCCGGTAATACCTACCCGTTTCCTCATCGTACAATATTCTATATATGTAAAGAAATTCTGTGCAACCAGTCTTTGTTCCTCCTATTGAAAAAATTACGCCACGACTGTGTTGTTTCACTAGCGATGTCTTTATATTTCATCCCTTTTACATAATCTTTTTCAGCTTTAATGTGATCAGCCGCCATCTACACCACCTGCCACCTCCGACTATTTGTGTTTGTTTTGTACAAAAGAAAAAGCACCACAATGGGTGCAGTAAATAACTATCAAAAGGAGAAAAGAATTTTGCCTCTCTCCTCCTTCCATTAATACTTTTGTGAAAAGACTTTAAGACAAATAGTTTCATAGTTTTATACATTATTTGAAGTTATACAGGTATATCAAATATAACTAATAAAAGGAAAATTAAACCTGCAGCTAGTGATACCATACCAAATAGAAAACCAATTGCAATACCAGAGAGTGGGTTTTCAATAAATATGTCAAATATTATTATTAGAAAGGCTTGTAATTTTCCAAATCCTGATTTTTCTTGTTTGATTTCTTGTATAGCTTTATATACAGAAACAGTAGTCAAAATAATTCCTATACTTAAGAAACCAAATATTAGTAAATACAACCTCTTCATCCTTTCATATACTTATTTTAAATCATATATACTTTTCCGGTACCGTCAAGAATTTTGTGTAATGTAAGATAGATAGGGTATCTCTGAAATGGATTTGAAATGGATAGGGAACCGGTTTCCTTCACACAGGAGACTGAATATTCAGTCTCCTGTGTGGAAAGGGAGAATTCCCTTATTTTGTTTATTTACAGTATTTGGTTAATGATAACGTTCTTCAAACATTCGCTCGAGGGCTTCCTGTGCTTCGGCAAATCCTCGTAACTTTCGTCCTGCCCATTTCTCATTAAAATCTTGAATGGTCAAATATACGACTTTTTCAGCGGCTTCTAAACTATTCAAACTGTTCATCGGCTTTAGACGTTTCCGAATCTCCTTGATCGTTCGTTCGATGGCATTGGTCGTATAAATCACACTTCGAATACTGCTTGGATAATCCATAAATGTAAGGAGGACATCCAACTCATTGGCCCAAGATTGGACTTCTCTTGGATACTTGCTCGACCATTTTGACTCAAACTGTTCAAACATCTCCAGTGCAATTTTTTTATTCGGAGATCGATAAATGAGTTTCAAATCTTCCGCCATTTCGAATTGGTCTTTTTTCCGAACACGATGGAGCGTGTTACGGACTTTGTGAACGACACAACGCTGTACATCAGCTTTCGGATAAACGGCCTTAAAGGCTTCCTCCAGCCCCGGAAGACCATCGAATACGCCCAGAAGCACTTCCTTGACGCCTCTTTGGTAGAGCTGTTGAAGAATCTCCTGCCATCCATAGGCACTTTCCTGTCCTCCTATGAAAAAATCAAGAATTTCACGATACCCTTCTTCGTTGACCCCCAACACCACATAAATGACTTCTTTCTCCACGGTTTCGCGACGAAGTTTTACGTATAAACCATCCAAATATAAGACGGAATAACGCTTGTGCAGTGGACGAGTGTGCCATTTCTCGATGTCTTCCTTCACGACATCGGTAATACGACTGATCGTTGCAGGAGAATAGGCATTGCCTAGAATTCGTTCAATAAACTTGCCAATTTCACGCGTACTCATGCCACTTTGATACATCCTGATGATGGCTTCCTCGAGCCAGCCGGTGTGGCGCTGGTAAGGAGCGAACAATTGGGTTTGAAATTCTCCGTTTCGGTCTCTAGGGACCAAAAGACCTTCAATCCGGCCATATTGCGTATCTAGATTTCGTTGATAGTAGCCGTTTCTCATATTCGATGTTCCGGCCTGCTCTATTTCGAGGAAATTCTTGATTTCTTCCCGCATGATCAGTTCTAATTTTTCCTTTACAAACTGACGAATGACACTTTCCAGTTGATTTGCCCAGTCTACATTCGGTATACTTTTAGACATAGGTAGGGTTCTCCTTTCTCTGGAATGTTTTGGTCCAAATCAGAGAATACCCTACCTTTTTTCTTTTGATCTAGTAAAATGCTTTACACAAAATTTTATACATCATCACTTTTCCTAATTATTTACATTTATAATATTCAACATCCTATCTTTTTTTTCTCCAACTCTTATACTTACTTTTGTCCCAAACATAAGCTTTCCCAAATAAGTGTTTTCCATAAGCAGAAATTGCTCCTTTAGCTGCTCCTAAATGATAACCTATAACAGCTCCTCCTATAGTCCCCACTCTTGGAACTGTCTTTTTACCGACTAACCCTCCATAAGCTTTTCCTATTTTAATATAATTATAGAACGCGGACCATCCCGAACCTGCTAAACCACCATAAATTGCACCAGTTACCGCGCCTTTAGCAGCACTCTTACCAACTTCTTTATATACATACTTCTTTTTACTCCATCTTGTAAATTTCTTATCATACTTCTTTATATACTTATAAACTATTGCATATTTCCCATTAGGATCAACATACATGACTGGGTTATTATTCGCATACGCATACCCATTCTACGTGAGGATATCGTCCACATCCCCTGGGTCTGGATCCGAAGAAAGGAACACGCCATGCGTTGGATGATAGTACCGGGCGATCAGATAGTACAGACCCGTTTCTTTGTCATATTGGTATCCCGCATATCGGTATGGGTTTTCGCCCGCCAAAGCGCCGGATTGGGAAAGAATGTTCCCCCCACGCATCGTATTGATAGCGGGCAACAATGTTTCCTTGTTCATCCGTCAGGGCGATGACATCCCCATGCGCGTTATAGTGGTAAAAATACGTCTCATTGCCTTTTTTCATGGCAAGGAGTTGCCCGTTTTCTCCGTATATATATGATCTTACCACATTTCCACTTGCATCGTTTTCATACAGAACGTTTAGGCTGTCGCCTTGGTAAGGTAGTTCGTAATGATACCATTCACATTCTTTTGGATGCGCCGGCCGTCTTCGTCATACTTGTACGTCACAAATGGCGTACATTCAAGAGTTAATAGAGATGGAGTAATTCTCTCGCTGTAGTAATCGGAATAAGGGGAGAAAAAGTTGCGAAAAAAATTTCAAAAGGCAAGGAGAAAGCGAAGGTGAGCTTTTGGGAGATAAAAATGGTAGTAACTGATGATTTTTCAGCTGTTTATTGTTGATGAAAATTATAAAATTGGACATCTTTTTCAAACTGAAATTATAAAATTGGATGATTTTGGTGTACAATAAAACGAAAAAAAATATCTTGCAGGAGTTTCGTGGGTTATGTGTATAGATTGTTGCTCTTGTGGTTTATTCGCCACTCCACCCTTTCTAAAAAAGAAACCTTGAAAGGCTTATAGCCAATCAAGGTTCTCTTTGTTTTATTTTTGTGCCCGGGATAAGCATCTACATTTACTTAACGCCGTTAGAATAATTTAAGAAAAGAGTATCAGCAATTTCTTGTGAAAGTTGTTGATTTACAAAATTGAGTTCCACCCACGATAAAACTGTTTTATCAAAAGAACGCCAAGTTTTTAAAATCTGCAATAAACCCGTACCATTGTTTACATCTTGAATCCCTAAAACACAAACCCCATAACTTCTTTCTCCCCATATTGCCCATTTCATTGAAGGAGGTAGCCAAATAACGGTATAAGAATTGTATAGCACCGCATCCGCCGGGCTTTCCTCAGGGCCTAATTCAAGAACATCTAAATATTCATCAGGTGATAAATTGACAGGGAGTTTCATCCAATTATAATAATTAAACTCTTTATAAAAATATTCTACTGGATTAGGATCTAACACTGCGGTAAGGACATAATCATCTTTCGTTTCTTTAGATAATTGTTGGATTGTGCTCCAAAAATCTTCGTCCATTGCCCAGTCAAACTCTTCAAACAAAAAATAATTGAATTGTTCTCGGAATACCTGTTTAGGCAATCTATTTTCTAAATAAAACGCATCACTAGCCATTTCTATTAACTTATTAAATTCCTTTTTGTCCCTAACAAATAAAGCTTCTAAATTCACTGAAATCACCCTATTTTAACCTAATTTTTAAAGTCATTCTTTTACTCCCTTTTGGATAAAAGTCAGCAGTTGAACCGCCTGTGGATTTAGCACCGTCACGAAGAACATATTTTGCGCCATCTTTTGTCAGTATTATTGTTTTTCCGTCTTTAGATATTGATTTTTTCCACCCATCTCTAAGTAGATTTTTTTCGAACTCTGCTTTAGATATATTAGTCGCTCTGTTAACATAACGGCTACCAGGTTTAGTCACATCTTCATATTTACAAGCTTTACATGTATCCTTGCTTTTTAAACTTTTTCTTAACTTTCTTTATTGCCTTTGACAAAAATTTAAATGCTTTGGAACCTAATTTGAATAACCAGGATACAATAATCCTATATTCTCTATCTGGATCGGCAAAAATGCGGTATATAACCAACTATTTGCCGCTTTAATTACGTATGTGCTGTTGAAATGGCTGTATGACCAAACGGAGAAAATGCAATGATAGAGATTGTAATTTTACTTACAGGATTGTGCTTTATGTTTATATTTTTTGGAAGTTCACCCATCCTGAAACAACGAGATGAATACAGCAAAAAGAACCCAACAGATGATTCTACCTACCACCCTATTAAATACCCAACTCCTGTAATGAACCTCTTCCACCTACACTCCGTTAAGAGGTGGGAGACTTCTCAGTAAATATGTTAAACGCTGAAATGTATAAAACACCGGTTTCGGAGTATAATCATCCCTTGACAACTAATGAAATTGCATTGTGATTCGCATCACGATAAACTAACTTTAGTAAATAAATATTTTTTATAAGCCTGAAAAATATTTAATTAATATTTACTTTTATTTCCAACCATATAGCCAAAACACATATAATTATTCACTAAAATCTAAATAATTGTTTACTAAATGTCATGCGTTTTTGAAAAAAGGAAAGGATGTATACAAATGACACGGATTCAAAAAGTCGCCGAAAGCTTTGCTCAACTTCTTCCTCTGTTTGATAACAAAGTTTTCAAACCGATCATCCAGGCTACCCCGATTCCGAAAAAAAAATCGGATTTAACTCATTTGCAGTTTCACATTTTGGAAACTTTGTTCCATGCAAAGACAGGGATCTCGATGACGGAGTTGGCCCAACACTTGAGAATTTCCAAACAGCAGTTGACCCCTCTAATTCGAAAATTGGAGGAAAAAGATTATGTGGTAAAAATGCAAGATTCTACTGATCGGCGAGTTGTTATACTCATGCTGACTGAAAAGGGGAAAGACATCGTAAAAAAGCGCTGGGAGGAAATTTATCATCTATTTTGTGACAAGTTAGGGAAACTCAGCGAGGATGACTTGATAGACTTGGACTATGCGATCACCAAAATGATTCGAATTATGGGCAAGCTCGAGTAAGTCTTATTTCTGAACGGCGTATGTACAGAAACAGCGGAAGCCAAAACGTACAAATCTATCTCAAAAATAAAGAGATTAGAGTTCCTTTGCAAATTGGACGAAAGTGAGAAAGGAATGGATGTGAAGAAGGAATCTGAGTGCTAAAAATCTGCCAAATGAACCTTGGGAACTGCCAAGCTCGCTGGATGAAGGAGAAACCGGTCTCCCGCCTCTACATAAATGCAGGTGGGAGACTCATTCATTGGAATGACCTTTTCTTCGCTCCATCTCTTCTTTTGTATAAATGATTCGCATCGGATTGCCGGCGACAAACGCTCCGGCTGGGACATCTTTATGGACGACCGTGCCGGCGGCGACGACGGCGCGGTCGCCGATGACCACTCCGGGAAGCACCGTCGAGTTGGCGCCAATCATCACTTCATCTCCGATAATCACATCGCCAAGGCGGTATTCATCAATTAAGTATTCATGCGCCAAAATCGTCGTATTGTAGCCAATGATGCAATTGCGGCCGATTTGAATTTTTTCCGGAAACATAATATCCGGCATGACCATAAAGGCAAGCGCCGTTTTTTCGCCGATTTTCATGCGCAAAAACGTGCGGTACAGCCAGTTTTTCACCGCTAAAAACGGCGTGTAGCGGCCGATTTGAATGACGATCACGTTTTTGAGCACTTTCCAAAACGACACGGTTTTATAAATTTGCCATAGAGAATTTGCTCCTGATACCGGATATTTTGTCGTCCGTCTCACCTATTATTCCACTCCTACAATCGCCAATAAGTCGCTCATTTTTTCCAGCATAAAATCCGGTTCATATTGTTCCAAATACTCCCGACCTTTAATCGTCCACGCTACTCCCGCTGTTTTTGTGCCAGCGTTTTTTCCTGCCAAAATATCGTGATAATTATCACCGACCATTAACGCTTCATCCGGCGTTGATTGCAGCAAGTCCAGCGCTTTATAAATCGGCTCCGGATCCGGTTTCGGGCGCTTGACATCATCGAGGCCGATGACGCAATCAAAAAACGGCGCAAGCCGCGTTTTTTGCAGTCCCATCACTGCCGTCTGATGAATTTTTGTCGTCACAACGCCGAGACGGAACCCGTGCTGGTGCAACGTTTCGATCGTTTCATACACCGTTTCAAATTCGCGGATGAGCGCGTCATGATGCGCAAGATTGAATGAGCGATACGTATCAACCATTTCTTGCGTGCGCAACGGATCCAATGCGCTGAACGTTTCATGCAGCGATGGGCCGATAAATGGCAATACATCCTCACGTTTGTATTTGCCGGGATAGTAGATTTCCAACGTATGCAAAAAGGATTGAATAATGAGTTCATTCGTATCAATTAAGGTTCCATCGAGATCAAATAAAATGGTGCGAATCGTCATTATGCGGCTTCCTTTCTTTTTGTTTCTCCAACACGATTCCAAATAAAACTGATAAGCATAGTTAATAAAATAGCGGTGGCCAGCCGGATGAGAAGCAGCGGCCATACCGGAATTCCAAGTGGAACAAATACGAGCGTATCTTCCACAACGGCGTGACATGACACAAGAAAAATAAAGGCCAATGTTAAATCACGTTTCGATACGCCGTCTTCTTTTACCGCCTGAATCATCACCCCCGCGCCGTACGCTAAACCGAACACGAGCCCAGCTGCCAATGTCAAAGAGGTGTTTTCTTTCATGCCAAGCACTTTTGTCACCGGCGCCATCCAACGCGAAAAAATATGGATCCATTTTAACTCTTTTAATATTTGAATTCCAAGCATAAGTGGAATCACGATCACCGCCAACTGCACGATCCCAAGACACGCTTTTTTCACCCCGTCAAACAAAATCGCGCCCCAGCTTGTCAACTGCTCTGGAGAATTCGAAACAAAACCGTATTGTGCTGTTTCGCTCCCCCCATGCCAAAGATAATGAATCAATAGAGCGGAAACAAGCGCGAGCCCGATGCGAACAATAATCATTAGCGCAATGCTCATGCCGGTGCGCGACGCGACGGTCGACTCGATGAGCAAGTTATGAGAAAACGAAAGCATGATCGCCAAAATTAATACTTCTTTTACCGTTAAGTCCAATGTTAAAATCGCGCCAATTCCGGCGTACAAGTTTAATAAGTTGCCAAGCACAAGCGGTATCGCCGCATCCCCCGGCAAGCCAATCCATTTCATGAACGGAGTGACAAGCTGAATAACCCATTGCAATACCGGTGTATGCTGCAAAATCGATACGATTAACGTAATCGGAAAAATCACTTTTCCAAGCGTCCACGTCGTTTGCAAACCGACGAAAAACCCGCGCCGCAATATGCCAGCCATCTCTCTTCTCTCCTTTGCTAATCTCGATAACGTTCCTTGGCTAACCCTTTCATTCTGCGGTATACCCATAAACATACCGAAAGTATAATGAGCGCAACGGAAACGACTTGCGCGATGCGAAGATGACTTGTCAGCATCAAACTATCGGTGCGCATCCCTTCAATGTAAAACCGGCCGATCGAATACCAAATTAAATAGCTGAGAAATAGTTCTCCGCGCCGCAAATTGACGCGCCGCAGCCACAATAGCAGCAAAAAGCCGGCAAAATCCCAAAGTGATTCATATAAAAACGTCGGATGGTAATATTGGCCGTTAATGTACATTTGGTTAATAATAAAATCCGGTAAATGCAAGCTTTCAAGAAACTCCCGCGTCACCGGACCGCCATGTGCCTCTTGGTTCATAAAATTGCCCCAGCGCCCGATCGCCTGTCCTAAAATAATGCTTGGCGCCGCAATATCCGCCAGCTTCCAAAACGAAAGCCCCCGCGCCTTCGCAAAGACGATCCCTGTCGCGACTGCGCCGATCAATCCTCCATGAATGGCAAGGCCGCCTTCCCAAATTTTCGGGATTTCCGATATATGTTTCGAATAATAATTCCACTCAAAAATCACGTAATAGGCGCGCGCACACAAAATCGCAATGGGCACGGCGAACAAAACAAGATCGACAAACGTTTCTTTCGGCAGTCCGCGCCGCACTCCTTCTCTTGTCGCAAGCCATAGCCCGATTAATACTCCCGTTCCGATAATCACCCCGTACCAGTAAATGGTGATCGGACCAAGATGCAAAAAGACACGGTCTAGCGGCTGAATCGTCGACTCCATCCATTCTCCTCCTAACTATTATTCGTAATCGTGCTCCCCGTCTTCAATTGCATCGGTCAAACGCGCGGAAAACTCCTCTGCGGCGTTGACTCCCATCCTCTTCAAACGAAAATTCATCGCAGCGACCTCGACAATGACGGCAAGGTTTCTTCCCGGACGAACCGGTATTGTCAATTTCGGCAATTCCGTATCCAAAATTTTTACTTTTTCTTCTTCGAGGCCAAGACGATCATATTGTTTATTCGGATCCCAAAGTTCCAAATCAATCACTAGTGAAATGCGTTTATGCGTCCGCACCGCACCGGCGCCAAATAATGTCATCATATTAATAATGCCTAACCCGCGAATCTCCAGCAAATGCTCAATTAACTCCGGCGCGCTGCCAACCAACATATCTTCATCTTCCTGGCGGATTTCGACACAGTCGTCCGCGACAAGGCGATGGCCGCGCTTGACTAGTTCCAGAGCCGTTTCACTTTTGCCGACCCCGCTTTTCCCAGTAATTAATACCCCGACACCGTAAACGTCGACCAACACGCCGTGCACCGCCGTTGTCGGGGCGAGTTTGCTCTCCAAATAATTCGTCAACCGGCTCGAAAGACGGGTCGTTTTCATTGTCGAACGCATCACCGGCACCGACTGCCGCTCGGAAGCTTCGATCAGTTCCGGCGGCACTTCCAATCCGCGGGAAATAATAATTCCAGGAGTAATATCGGTGCAAAGTCTCTCCATTCTCGTTCTTTTCTCTTCCGGACTTAACGTTTCATAAAATGACAGTTCTGTTTTGCCCAATAACTGAATGCGCTCAGCCGGATAATAAGCAAAATAGCCTGCCATTTCAATGCCAGGACGGGATAGGTCACTTGTCGTAATCGGGCGGTAAATGCCTTCCGCACCGCTGACTAACTCTAACTGAAATTTTTCGATAATATCTTTCGTACGCACTTTCGGCATGTCGGCATTTCTCCCCTTTCCTTGTCTTTTTCCATTTTAGCACTTTTCTTAATTTCATTGAATGAAAAACATCGCTGCAAACAAAAAGAGGCGGAAACCTCTCTTTGTTCCGCCCCTAATCGCCTATTTTTGCCGCAGCGGCTCAATAATCGCTTTTTGAATAAGCAAATGGAAAAAGGAAAGAACGATCGAAGCCAACAGCGCGGTGCCAAACCCGTTGATTTCAAACGCATCTCCCATCAGCGCCGCGGTCATCTTCAATGTAATCGCATTAATCACGAACAAAAATAATCCGAGCGTTAAAATCGTCACCGGCAGCGTAAGCAAAATTAAAATCGGACGCACTACCGCATTTAATATCGCTAAAATCATGCTGGCGATAAAAGCGGCGCCGATGCCGCTGAATCGAATGGAATCAAAATATCCATCAATCGCCACCAATAATACCGTATTCACAAATACGCCAATTAACCAGTTGAGCATCTTATCACCATCTTTTTATGATCACTTTCGGCTACTTGTCGCCGTCTTCAGCCACATGTAGGGAAACAGAGCCCGCTTTGGAATCCACATAAATATGAAACGGCGGCTTTGCGCTATTTTGACATTGAAAACGAATTGCTTTTTGCGCGGTTTCTTGCTTTTCTTCCACTAAAAATGCATTCGGATGACGGTACACTAATCCACCTAGGTTCGTTCTCATTTCTCCTTCCAAGCATATATCGCGCGGCAAAAGCAACGTAATGTTTCCCGTCACCGTTTTTCCCGTCACGACTCCATCTTCTCTTTCCGTCGCGTACGTAATTCCGCCGCTAAACGTCCGCAGCCGCGCATAACGATAATGGCCATCGAGCTTGACTTCTCCATGAATCGTTTCCGCTTCGACTTCCTCGAATGTGCTGTGTTCAAGCACGATCGACCCATTGGCCGTTTCCAACTCCGCCTCTTTACCGACAAGACGGTGCAGCATCATACTCCCATTCACGTTTTTAATGTGCAGCTTATCCATGTGGACGTCTTCTATATTTATATTGCCATTAAGCAAGCGAAATTTTGCGTCTTGAAGCGATGTTTTCGGAATATAAATAACGGCATCGGTTTTCATAAACGGCTTGGAAACGGAAAAGTGCAAACAACCATCCCGCGCGGAAAATACCGCCTCTTCGGTAAAGGCGCGGCGCGCTGCATCCGCCGATTCCGAACGGTACACTTTTGCTTCGCATTCAATGCGGACATCCGCTTGGTCCCATGGTATCATCTTTATATTTCCATTGGCAATATATACATCCATTTCTTGCAGCTTTGCATCGCTTTGATGGAAAACATGTTTTATTTCAAATGCGTTGGCAAATTGGAAATCAAATTCTTTTACCTTTTTGACAGCCATATCGAAAAAGTCCACCAGTTTTTCTTTGAGAGAGGCCATTTTGACCGAATGCTGCTTGGCGTCCGCATACGGTCCGGACGCATAAGACGATGATGAAAAACCGTTATCGCTCTTTTTTTGGTCTAACTGTTCCAGCAGCATCAACGCTTCTTCCACCGTCAGTTTTCCTTCTTTGACCATGTTAAGTATGCGCTTTTTTTCCTCCATGGGGCGCTCTCCTTTCATTATTTATTTTAACACTTGAATCCCCCTAATAATATTCCAAATGACCACAACCAAGTTAACGATCCCTGCCGCAATAAAACCAATCCATACTAGGCCGCCGCCAACCCAAAATGACACGTCGCTGCCTCTCCCTGTCCATCCAGCAAAAATAGAGCTGACGATAAACAACAAAATGGTCAGAGCTGGAATCAAATGGGAAAGCAACGCTTTTTTTGCATGGCGTTTTACTTCCGGATGATCGGTGACAAAGTAAACGACAATCGGAAAGATGAATCCGGCAAAGAAAATGCTGAAGTAACATAAGGATGCAAGCACTTTATTGGAATTCACCAACAAATTCCTCCTTTTGTTCTATATAATTTATATACGGCAGCCATGCAGAAAAGTTTCGCCGGGCATATGGTAAAAAAACGGCAAAGGCTTATGCCCTTGCCGTTTCATACAGCGCCCGCATACGCTCGCGGTCGCGTTCCAATATCGGTTTTAAATAGCGGCCGGTGTAGGAGTTTTCTGCTTCCGCCACCTCTTCCGGCGTTCCCGTTGCAACAATCTGCCCGCCATGCTCGCCGCCTTCCGGGCCAAGGTCGATAATGTAGTCCGCTGTTTTAATGACATCGAGATTGTGTTCAATGACAAGAACGGTATCTCCGTTATCAACCAAACGCTGCAATACTTTCAATAAACGGGCAATGTCATCGACGTGAAGGCCGGTCGTCGGCTCGTCCAAAATATAAAGCGTGCGCCCGTTCGAGCGGCGATGCAGCTCCGCCGCCAATTTGACGCGCTGCGCTTCCCCGCCGGATAATGTCGTCGCCGGCTGTCCAAGCTTCATATATCCGAGCCCGACATCGTAGAGCGTCTGCAGTTTCCGTTTAATTCTCGGGATATTGGCGAAAAACTCGAGCGCATCTTCCACCGTCATCTCCAGCACTTCGGCAATATTTTTGCCTTTGTACGTCACTTCAAGCGTTTCGCGATTGTACCGCTTGCCATGGCATACTTCGCACGGGACGTACACATCCGGCAGAAAGTGCATTTCAATTTTAATAATGCCGTCGCCATGGCACGCTTCACATCGCCCGCCTTTCACGTTAAAGCTGAAGCGGCCTTTTTTGTAGCCGCGCACTTTTGCTTCGTTCGTGGCGGCAAATACTTCGCGAATATCGTCAAACACGCCGGTATAGGTCGCCGGGTTCGAGCGCGGCGTCCGTCCGATCGGCGACTGGTCGATGTCGATCACTTTTTCTAAATGCTCCAGTCCTTTGATCGCTTTATGTTCACCCGGTTTTGCTTTGGCGCGCTGCAGTTTTTGCGCCAGCGCCTTGTACAAAATTTCGTTGACGAGCGTGCTTTTTCCCGAACCGGACACGCCGGTGACCGCGACAAACGTGCCAAGCGGAATTTTCACCGACACGTTTTTTAAATTATTTTCTTTCGCACCGACAATCTCTAACCATCGTCCATCCGGCTTGCGCCGTTCGGTCGGAACCGGAATAAACTTTTTCCCTGACAAATATTGTCCGGTCAGCGAATTTGGATTATTCATCACCTCTTGCGGCGTCCCGGCGGCGACGACTTTGCCGCCGTGAATGCCCGCGCCCGGCCCGATATCGATTAAATAATCGGCAGCCAGCATCGTATCTTCGTCATGCTCGACGACGATCAGCGTATTGCCAAGATCGCGCATGCTTTTGAGCGTCGCGATCAGGCGGTCGTTGTCGCGCTGATGCAGGCCGATCGACGGTTCGTCCAACACATACAGCACCCCTGTTAGCCGCGAGCCGATCTGCGTCGCCAAGCGAATGCGCTGCGCCTCTCCGCCGGAAAGCGTCCCGGCGGAACGATTCAGCGTCAAGTAATCGAGGCCGACGTTTTTTAAAAAGCCGAGCCGCTCGGTAATTTCGCGCAAAATGAGATGGGCGATTTTTTGTTCTTTTTCGCTCAGCTTCAAATTAGCGAAAAACTCGAGCGCCTCCGTAACCGACAACGCCGTCACTTCGCCGATATGTTTGCCGCCAACGAGCACGGCGAGGCTTTCTTTTTTCAAGCGGTTGCCTTTGCACGTCGGACATGGCTGCTGTGCCATATATTTTTCCATTTGCTCGCGGATGTACTCGGAGCTTGTTTCGCGGTAACGGCGCTCAATGTTCGGAATAACGCCTTCAAAAACGATATATTGCTCGCGGATTTGCCCGAAATCGGTCTGGTAGCGGAAGTAGATCGTCTCGCCGTCGCTTCCGTATAAAATTTTATCAAGCTGCTCTTTCGGCAAATCTTTTACTGGCACATCCATGTCAATGCCGTAATGGTGGCACACCGCCTCTAACAGCTGCGGATAATATTGCGAGCTTTGCGGCTCCCACGGGGCAATCGCATGTTCACGCAGTGTCAATTCGTCATTAGGGATGACCAAATCCGGGTCAACTTCAAGTTTGGCACCGAGACCGTCACAGTCCGGGCAGGCGCCATACGGACTGTTAAACGAAAACAGGCGCGGCTCGAGTTCGCCAATCGAAAAACCGCAGTATGGGCAGGCGTGTTTTTCGCTAAATAGCAGTTCCTCCTGCCCAATGACATCGATCAGCACCTTTCCATCAGCCAGCTTTAGCGCAGTCTCCAACGAATCGGCCAGCCGCGGAGCAATGCCTTCTTTCATCACGATGCGGTCTACTACCACTTCAATCGAATGCTTTTTGTTTTTTTCCAACTCAATGTTTTCGGTCAGCTCCCGCATTTCTCCGTCGACGCGCACGCGTACATATCCTTGTTTGCGGATATCTTCCAGCGTTTTAGCGTGCGTCCCTTTGCGTCCGGAAACAATCGGAGCGAGAATTTGCATTTTTGTCCGCTCCGGATAGGCAAGAAGGCGGTCGACCATCTGTTCGATCGTTTGTGACGTAATTTCAATGCCGTGCTCCGGACAAACCGGGCGGCCGATGCGGGCAAACAAAAGCCGCAAATAATCGTAAATTTCCGTCACCGTTCCGACAGTCGAACGCGGATTGCGGCTTGTCGTTTTCTGGTCGATCGAAATCGCCGGCGACAGCCCTTCAATCGCGTCAACATCCGGCTTATCCATTTGCCCTAAAAATTGCCGGGCATACGCCGACAGCGATTCGACATAGCGCCGCTGGCCTTCCGCGTAAATCGTATCAAAGGCAAGCGACGATTTCCCCGAACCGGAAAGCCCCGTCAAAACAACGAGCTTGTCACGGGGGATTTCGACGTCAATATTTTTTAAATTATGAGCTCTTGCTCCTTTGACGATGATTTTATCGGTTGCCATAGACTGATAATCATCCTTCCGCTTTTAACTCGAAAATAATGTCGCGAAGTTGGGCAGCCCGTTCGAAATCCAACGCTTTGGCCGCCTCTTTCATTTCTTTCTCCAAATCGGCAATCAGCTTTTCCCGCTCTTTCTTCGTCATCTTGCTGTAAGACGGTTTCGCGTCGTATGTTTCTTTTTCTTCCGCAGCGTACGTCGCGCGGATGACATCGCGAATTTCTTTCTTCACCGTCTGCGGCACGATGCCGTGCTCACGGTTATACGCCTCTTGAATCGCACGGCGCCGTTTGGTTTCATTAATCGCAATTTCCATCGATTTCGTAATCGTATCCGCGTACATAATGACATGGCCATTCGCGTTTCTTGCCGCGCGGCCAATCGTTTGGATCAGCGAACGTTCGGAGCGCAAAAAGCCTTCTTTGTCCGCATCCAAAATGGCGACAAGCGATACCTCCGGAATATCCAGCCCTTCTCTTAACAAGTTAATTCCAACAAGCACATCATATTTGCCGAGCCGCAAATCACGAATGATTTCAATGCGCTCGAGCGTTTTAATTTCCGAATGCAAATACGCCACTTTAATGCCGACTTCTTTCAAGTAATCCGTTAAATCTTCGGCCATTTTTTTCGTCAGCGTCGTCACAAGCGTCCGTTCATTTCGCTTCACGCGCTCCTGAATTTCGCCGATTAAATCGTCGATTTGCCCTTTGATCGGGCGGACGTCAATTGTCGGATCCAAAAGCCCGGTCGGGCGAATAATTTGCTCGACGACTTCCGGGCTATGTTCGAGCTCATACGGACCAGGAGTGGCGGAAACATAAATAATTTGATTGATTTTTTGTTCAAACTCCTCAAATGTTAACGGGCGGTTATCGAGCGCAGACGGCAGACGAAAGCCGTGGTCGACAAGCACTTGCTTGCGCGCCCGGTCCCCGTTATACATGCCGCGGAGTTGCGGCAAGGTCACATGGGACTCATCCACAATAATCAAAAAATCGTCAGGAAAGTAATCGAGCAGCGTATACGGCGTCGAACCTGGCGGCCGGAGCGCCAAATGGCGGGAGTAGTTTTCAATTCCTGAGCAAAAGCCCATTTCACGCATCATTTCCAAATCATAGCGCGTCCGCTGCTCGAGCCGCTGCGCTTCCAGCAATTTCCCCTGCTCTCTCAATTCGCGCAGCCGTTCTTCTAACTCTTTTTCAATATTTTCAATGGCAATGCGCATTTTTTCTTCCCGCGTGACGAAGTGGGATGCCGGAAAAATCGCGACATGCTCTCTCTCGGCGATCACTTCGCCTGTTAGGGCATCCACCTCGCGAATGCGGTCAATTTCATCGCCAAAAAACTCGACACGGATACAATGCTCGTCCCGTGAAGCTGGAAAAATTTCGACGACATCGCCACGGACGCGGAACGTTCCGCGCTGAAAGTCAATGTCGTTTCGCTCATATTGAATGTCGACTAAGCGGCGCAGCAAAGCATTTCGCTCGATTTCCATGCCGACGCGCAGCGATACGACAAGCTCGCGGTATTCTTCCGGCGAACCTAGGCCGTAAATGCATGACACGCTGGCGACAATAATAACGTCGCGCCGCTCAAACAGCGCCGATGTGGCCGAGTGCCGCAATTTATCAATTTCATCATTAATCTTCGCGTCTTTTTCAATATACGTATCCGTCTGCGGCACATACGCTTCCGGCTGATAATAATCATAATAGCTGACAAAATATTCAACGGCGTTGTTCGGGAAAAACTCCTTCAACTCGCTGTACAATTGCCCTGCCAGCGTTTTATTATGGGCAATGACAAGCGTCGGTTTGTTTACCTCTTTAATCACGTTCGAAATCGTAAACGTCTTTCCCGTTCCCGTTGCCCCTAACAGCGTTTGGTGCTTTACTCCTTTGCGAATTCCTTCGACCAGTTTGGCAATCGCCTGCGGCTGATCTCCTTGCGGCTGATATGCTGATACCAACTCAAAACGGTCTCCCACCGACTAGACCTCCTGTTTCTTTCATCTTATTTTCCATTGTAGCATATTGCCAACAAAGATGCATAAAAAATGCGAACCTATATTCGTTCCAAAAAAACAAACCATTTCCAACAGAAAATGGCGAACAGCACTAATGCCATTCGCCATCTCCCTTATGCCTATTTTTTTAACCGTTTCACCATTTTCTCCGCGTATAAAAAACCAACCGTCGTTGAAACAATATCGGCTAAAATTTCATGCAGCTCATCGGTATACCCTTTAAAATAGGAGGCAACAAGCAGGGCGACGGTCAATAACGTTCCAATATAATGGTTGTACGTCACGCGGGTGAATAATAAGACAAGTAAACATGGTACGATTAACGCGACAATAAACCACATATGAAGAACCCCTTATTAGACGGCTTTCGATGCCCGATTTTCTCGTTCTTTCACAAACAGCAAGCCAAGTTCATGATGTTCATCCTCATAGAGCGCTCCTTGGACGAAGCGGACTTCTCCCTCTTCATCGGCTACTTCTAATTTACAAAACGCGCGGTTTCGTTGCACCGCTTCGTAAAACTCGTTTTCTGTTTTTACCGGTATTCCATTTACTTTCACAATCACTTCACCGATTTGCAGCCCCATTTTTTCGGCCTTCGATTGCGGAAGAATGCCTAAAATGACAAGCCCTTGTTCCCGTTTCGCAAAATATGGAGGCTGCGAACGGTCTTGGCGGTGCTGGAGAAACGCCAGCCATTCCCTTCCCAGCAACGCAAGCGCAGCCGCTATCCAAGAAAACGGTGCATACCAGCAGCTAATGATGGCCAATACACCAACCACAGCAGCCAAAAGCAGCACCCTCTGCCCAGCCAGGCGCACCGACGCATGCGGCAGCATCCCTTGCATGCGCTGGGAAAATCCGAGCAAAAACGGAACAAGCATGAACGAATAAGCATCATCTCCTGCTGGAAACAACGGCCACCAGGAAAGCGGAGACGGAAGCTCCCCCGTCACCGGTAGCAGCACCGGAACAAACCAAAGCCGCTGAGCCCAATGTTCTCCAACCACTAACCCGCGTTTGCTTGTTGCCAGCTGCGGCGACGTTTTCGTCGCACCGTTGCGTAAAATAAGCCATCCCTCTACCAACAGCAATAACGCAAGCAAAATCACAAGCGCCGCCATATTTGTCCGGCCTAGCTCCGGAAAAAACCGCTGTAAAGTGGAATGATGGCCAAACAGGCTGATGATGAAAAAGGAAATCCCGATCGTATACGCCGGGGAAAGCAGCCGCATTTGCATCGTCAAGCCAATGACGATCGTCACAAGCGCAACGAGCAAAATCGTGTCGCGCGGAACCGCCATGCCGGCTATCACTGCTGCCAGCGACAACACCGCTCCGGCGGCGGGGCCGTTTCGCCAAAAAAATTTGCTTTCCTGAAACATGTCATAGACGCGAATATAAAAATGGCTTCTTTCCCGTTTTACTCGACGCCATCCGACAACAAGCGCCAGCGCGACCCCGTAGTAAAACAACGGCTGCATCAATAGACTCCCAATGCCGCGGAGCGCCTCCCATGCCCATACTGACATGCCGCCATCACCTCGCTATGCTCGCAATTCTTTTATCTACTATTCTACCAAATCGCCTGGATAAATCCTATGCTGGCATGCATATTTTTTTCAATATCTTTTGCCGACCACTGGCGGATTCTTCCGTATAACCACTTTCTTTGCCGAATCGACACTAGTTTTGTCAAGGAGAAAGGAATTTGTTTTGCAATGGAAAAAATATATAACAAGACGAAAAAGGAGGAATCGTGAAAATGGAATTAAAAACAAGTAGCGTCGCCGCACGTCTTGGCGTATCGCCAAAAACGATTCAGCGCTGGGTCCGTAAATATAATGTTCCATACCGCAAAAATGAATCAGGCCATTACGTCTTCGATGCTGAAGCCATCGCCTTGCTCGAACGGATTAAATTTGAACAAAGTGCCACATTAGAAGCGGATGCTCGACGTGAACAAAACGAAAAGCCGCAAAATAATGAGTTCTCCGCCGACGCGTTGTTTCAAGCATATGTCGAACCGCATCTTGACCAGTTCGCCTCCCGCCTCCAAAAAATCGAGAACAAACTCGACCAAAAAGCCGACGATATCGTTTCCGTGCAGCTTTTGCATCATCGCCGGGAAATTGAAGAACTAGTCACCCATCTTCGCTCACTCGAACAACGCATTGCCCGCTTAGAGGAAAGAACGAATAAGGAACAAGCGAGTAAAACGGAAAATGCAGCGCAAAAAAAGAAACGCCGTGGTCTCAGCCGCATTATGAGTCTATTTGCATGATCCCCCTCCTTCTCTCTTTTCCCTTTTCCAAGTAAAAAGAGAGAAGGAGCTTTTTTTTGAAAAAACTTCCTTAACATCTTCTTCACTTGTTTTTTATTATTTTTTAATGATAGTGATTTATAATGAACGATGCTTTACATCAAAAAGGAGCGGAAGAACATGGAGAGGAACGAGCGAGTTGCTATAGGAATTGCTATGCTTCTTTTAGCTATTTACCTTTCCCCGCTTTATGTGCTAGGAGAAAATGCGCATATCCGAGTTCATGACAACATGGATTCGAACATCGCCTGGTATAAAGTGCTGACGCGAAGCGGAGAGCTGTTCGGCCCGATTAACGCAACCATTCCTCAAGTGATTAACGGCCTTCCGCGCAACGCGTTTGGCACCGAATTCAGCGGCATCGTTTGGCTTCATGCGCTGTTTCCTTCGATGGTAGCGTATGCGCTTAGCCAGACGATTACCCGCGTTTTTGCTTTCATTGGCATGTATTTATTGTTAAAGAGGCATTTCCTGCCTGCGAAAGAGTCCTATCTCATTCGCGTCGGTGCATCATTGACATTCGCGCTCACTCCGTTTTGGCCGTCCGGAATGTTAAGCACTCTTGGCATGCCGCTGGCGCTATGGGCATTTTTAACGATCCGCAAAGGCGAAGCGACATGGAAAGAATGGCTTGTCCTTGTGCTCTTGCCGTTTTACGCGAGTTTCGTGCTTGGCTTTTTCTTTTTCCTTACCGCCATGGCGCTGCTGTGGTTGCGTGACGTTCTCGTCCGCAAACAATGGAACTGGCCGTTTTTTGGCGCGATCGCATTGATGACAAGCATCTTCTTGGCGATTGAATACCGGCTCGTTTACTCGCTTGTATTTGGCGAAGAACCAACGAGCCGAAACGAATTTCTTTCTTCGAGGCTGAGTTTCTTCCATTGCGTGCGGCTGACGTTCAAAAACTACTTGCTTGGCCATACGCATGTGATGACCGTTCATACCTTTGTCATTCTGCCTATCTTATGGATCGCTTTCTTTTTTGCTTTGGCTAAACGAAACGAAACGCTGGAAAAACAATTTCTTTTCCTATTCGTGCTCAATTTTGTCTTGTCGACATGGTATGCGTTTTGGTTTTACAAAGGATGGCAGCCGCTAAAAGAGCGCTTTTCTCTATTAAATACGTTTAATTTCGCCCGGTTTCACTTTTTGCGGCCAATGGTGATCTATTTAGATTTTGCGTTAGCGCTGCAAATTCTTTGGCAGCGGGGAATAAAGTGGCGGCGCGTTGTCCCTGTCGCCCTGGCGCTGCAGCTATTGATTCTTGGCGGTTTTAACGAAGAGATTCGCTACCGCCTCATTGGGACACCGTCGTTTAAAGAATTTTACGCGGAACATTTGTTTCAACAAATCAAAGACTATATCGGAAAACCGCCGTCGTCCTACCGTGTCGCCAGTGTCGGACTTCATCCGGCGATCGCGCAATATAACGGGTTTTACACGCTCGATACGTATAACAATTTTTATCCGTTATCTTACAAATATCAATTTCGTAAAATCATCGCCAAAGAGCTCGATAAAAGTCCTGTCCTAAAAGATTACTTTGACCATTGGGGCAACCGCGTCTATCTGTTTTCTGCGGAACTTGGGAAACATTATATGTTCCGCAAAACGTCTCATAAAAAAATTCATCATTTCGATATCAATACGAAAGTGTTTAAGCAGATGGGAGGACGCTATATTTTCTCTTCCGTCCCGATCATGAACGCGAAACAAATTCATCTTCGTTTATTAAAAACGTTTAGCGACAAACAATCCGCCTGGAAAATTTATTTATACGAAGTGGAATGAAAGGAGGAAGAGACGATGAACAAGCCGATTTTGACGATTGTCGTTCCTTGTTATAACGAAGAAGAGGTCTTGCCGGAAACGGCAAAAGAGTTGACAAACGTGCTGGAAAATTTATTGGAAGACGAGTTAATCGCACTCGGAAGCAAAATCATGTTTGTCGATGATGGCAGCAGTGACCGTACGTGGGAGTTGATTGAACAAGAAAGCAAACGGAACCCGTTTGTCACCGGCATTAAGCTGTCGCGCAACTTTGGCCATCAAAAAGCGCTGCTCGCCGGACTGGAAACAGCAAAACAAGACTCCGACTGCGTCATTTCCATCGACGCCGATCTGCAAGATGATATTTCCGTCATTCGTGAATTTGTAATAAAATACCAAGAAGGATATGACATCGTTTACGGTGTGCGGCGCAGCCGGGATACCGATACATGGTTTAAACGGGCAACCGCACAATGGTTTTATCGTTTCATGCAAAAGTTAGGCGTCCAGCTAGTATACAACCATGCGGATTTCCGCTTAATGAGCAAGCGGGCGCTCGAAGAATTAAGCCGCTATACGGAAGTCAATATTTTCTTGCGCGGAATGGTGCCGATGCTTGGTTTTCGGTCGACGCAAGTATTTTATGACCGTAAAAAACGTTTTGCGGGAGAATCGAAATATCCATTAAAGAAAATGCTGGCGTTTGCTTTTGATGGCATTACGTCATTTAGCATCGCGCCGATTCGCTGGATCACGTTCATCGGTTTTCTCTCCTTCCTTCTCAGCAGCGCCGCCGGCATATACGCGCTCATCGTGAAGTTGCTCGGCCATGCTGAATTGGGCTGGACGTCGCTGATGATTTCCGTTTGGTTTATCGGGGGCTTGCTGCTGATCGGAATCGGCCTCATCGGGGAGTATATCGGCAAAATTTATCAAGAAGTAAAGCGGCGGCCGCGGTTTACGATTGAAAAAGTGTTGCGCTCCCCGTCAGTTTCGACGCTACCGAAAAAAGAAAAGGTGCAGTTATAAACCGATTTTTCCTTATCGGTTGCCTGGTACGGGATTTTATATGATGTTTCATGCAAAACAAAGCGGGCAGCGCCCTTGGCGTTGCCCGCTTTGTTTTATTGAAATAACACTTTCATCGCCGTTTTTAATTGTACATCATGATCTTTGTTGCGGATGGCATCCATTACTTTGGCTTGCAGCACTTCGGCGGTGTTTTTATCGATTTTTCCGGTTTGTGGAAGTTTATTCGCTTTTTGGAACGCTTTGACTGCTGCCTCTGTTTTTTTGCTGAAATAGCCGTCCGTGCGGCCTGGATCAAAGCCAAGCCCTTTTAACATTTGCTGGGCATTTTTGATTTGTTCATTGTTCATATCAAACGCCAGCGTTTTTTCAATATGAAGCGGACTGACATGGAAATAATCTGGCTGCTTGACTTCAACATCCGGCTTAATTCCTTTTTTATGAATCCAGTGGCCATCTGGCGTCAGCCATTTATACAGCGTTAATTTAATGTTGCTGCCATCGCCCATTGGAATCGCCTGCTGCACCGTTCCTTTCCCGAACGATGTTTCGCCGACGAGCTTATATCCTCCCGCTTCTTTCATGGCGCCGGCTAAAATTTCCGAGGCGGAGGCGCTGCCTTTATCAATTAACACAGCGATAGGATACGGTTTTTTCTTGGTTAAATCGGAATAAAAACGCTGCTTATCGCCGTCGCGTTCTTCAATTTGCACATATGGTTTATCTTTCGGGATGAATTGTTTTAAAATTTCCTCCACGCTTTGCAAGTAGCCGCCCGGATTGCCGCGCACATCAATAATTAATCCATCAATATGCTCCGCTTCCAATTTCGACAATTTCTTTTTAAAATCTTGCGCCGTATTTTCGGAGAACGACGTTACTTCCAAATAGCCGACTTTTTTGCCGTTATACGTTTCGACAGAATCATACACCGTTTCAATCGGAATTTCGTCGCGGACCACTTTCACTTTAATCACTTCTTTTACGCCGGGACGAAGAATATCCAATTGTACGGCCGTTCCTTTTTTGCCGCGGATTTTCAGCACGGCTTCATATAAATCAAGCCCCTCTAAACTTTCTCCATTTACTTTTAAAATTTGATCATTTGGCTTTAATCCTGCCTTTTCCGCTGGCGAGTTTTTAATCGGTGCGACAATCGTCACTTTTCCATCAATCATGCTGACTTCGGCGCCGATTCCTTCAAACGAAGAGTCAAGCGACTGCGTAAATTGCTGGCTTGTTTCTTCATCCATATAGACGGAATACGGGTCGTTTAGGGTGCTAATCATTCCTTGAATCGCGCCTTCAATTAATTTATCGTCATCGACTTTTTCAACGTAGCGGCTTTTAATGAGCTCATACGCTTGCTGCACTTTTTTCATCTCTTCGTCGCTTGCAGACGCTGTGTCTTTATTAGGAATCACGAGAGAAACATCGCTTTTCGCATCCGGCTGGGCAAGCTGCATCCCCGCGTATGTTCCGCCAGCACCAACCAGCATTGATAAAACCATTAATATTGCCGTTGTTTGTTTCTTCACATTGTCTCCTCCTCACCCTATGCCATACAGGAAAGGCACCACACAGTAGGCCGTGCGATGCCTTTTATTTTCATCATATGACAGGCTTGTACCTAGTATGATTATATTTGCGTTCTCTGCTACTAGTTTACACGCTCACCGTCATTTTCTCAACTCATATGGGTGCAGAAAAACAGGCACCACCCGCCAAATGGCAGGTGATGCCTGTTGAATCACGGCAAATCAATCAGCATAAAACGCGTTCCTTGCTTGGACGCGATGCCAAGGGTAGGAATTTCGGTAATGCGCGCGGAATCGCGCCGATGCAATGTTGTTTTCCCGTTCAATGTCAGCTCTCCTTCAATGACAAATAAAAAAATTCTTCTCCCTTCCGGCTGTGTAAATGTAATCTCTTTTCCTGCTTCCAAGTCAGAAAGGTAAATCGTTAAATCTTGATGGATATGGGCAATTTCCCGTGAAGAAGGGCGGTTTGCCACAATCGGAAGCAGCGCGTTTTTCATTTTCGCCACATCAAATGTCGTCCGCTCATAAGAAGGGGTTAACCCGTTTACCTCCGGCAAAAACCAAAGCTGCAAAAAGTTCACCTCTTCTGTTGCCGACGGATTCACTTCCGAATGAATAATGCCCGTGCCCGCCGACATCCGCTGCACGCCGCCAAACGTTGTCGTCGCAGTATGTCCTGCGCTGTCTTCATGTTTCAAATGTCCTTTCAGTACAATCGAAACAATTTCCATTTCCTGATGAGGGTGCGCACCAAATCCGCGCAACGGCGCTACAAAATCGTCATTTAAGACACGCAATGGCCCAAACTGAATATTGTTTGGATCGTAATATTCACCAAAAGAAAAGCTATGATACGTTTTTAGCCACCCGTAATCGGCATGATAACGGGATTCGGCGGGATAAACCTTGATCATTCAGCCATCTCTCCTTTCATGGATCATTTACCGAAAAGGATGGCATCTAGCGCATATTGTCCTGGACCGATCAGCGCAACGCCAATAGCCACCGCAATAATGGCAAGATTATACTCATAGCCATTTTGGGTCATCCAATATCCGTTTGGACCATGCACTTTGACAATAGCCACCATCATCGGCACAACCATGAATAAAGCAGCAAGCGGAGTCCATAAACCAAGGGCAAATAAAATACCGCCGACTAATTCGCTTGCCCCTGCCGCAAATGCCATTGCCTTTCCTGGTTTTAATCCGATGGATTCCATCCATCCTGCCGTTCCTTGCAGCCCATGTCCGCCAAACCAGCCAAACAGCTTCTGTGCTCCGTGTCCGGCAAACGTCAAGCCAAATACTAAACGGATTAATAATAATCCGATACTTGCCATCATAACAAATACTCCTTTCCTATTTATCCTTATTTAATAATTCTTGAATTCGAGATAATTATAAAATAGAGTTGTGTATATTGTCAACAAAAAAACCGAGCAGTGTTTCACTGCTCGGCGTATAACCATTAATTAATATAATTAAGCGGATTGACCGCATTGGATTTTGCCGGATTCCATTGTCCACGATGCAGTTCGAAGTGAAGGTGCGGTCCTGTCGACTCACCAGTATTGCCCATATAGCCGATGACTTGTCCTTTATGAACACGCTGCCCTTCACCGACGAGGCGCGCGTCGAGGTGCGCATATACCGTTGTGTATACTTGGCCGTTGATGACATGCGTAATGAAAATCACATTTCCGTAGCTGCTAGAGAAATAGGAACGGAACACATATCCGTCTGCCGCTGCCACCACAGGGACGACAGAGCCGCGCTTGCCGATGTCGATTCCCGGATGGAACTCGTTATCAAAACTACGATAACCGAATCCGGATGTAATCGGACCGTTTGCCGGTCTCATAAACGCACCGCTTGTAACTGCCGGGACGTTCGAACTAGCGGAATCGCCGCCATCATCATGCGTGCTTCTGACAGACGCAGGAGCAGAATATGTACGTTTTGGCTGAGATGTACGTTTTGGCTGAACGGCTGCTCTTCGTCTCGCTTCTTCTTCAGCACGTTTTTGCTCCTCCAGCTGCTGGAGCTGCATTTTTACGGCTGCTTCCTGCTTTTTCAACAATTCCTGTTCTTCTTTGAGCGCCATTTTGTGACTATGATGTTCTTCTTCTTTTTGCTTCAAATTAGCCATTAAGCGGTTTTTCTCATCCATCTGTTTATTTAATTGTTGTTGCAGCTGTTTTAATTCTTCTAAATTTTTTTGCAGACGATTCCGTTTTTCCGTAAGTTCGTTCTCTTTTTTCTCTTTTAACGCTTTATCCGCCTGTTGTTCGCGAATAATTTGCTTATCGGCTTCGAAAAGCGTCGTCACCGCGCTCATGCGGTCAATAAAATCGCTGAAGCTTTGCGATCCAAGCAACACTTCTAAATAGCTGATCACTCCGCCGCTTTCCTGCAAAGAGCGGACGCGCTCTTTTAAAATCTCATTTCGTTTTTCAATACGCGCCTCTACTTCGGCAATCTCCTTTTTCAACTGCGCGATATCTTGTTCCGTTTGGTCAATATCCGCTGTTACATTGCGGATTTTCCCGCTCGTTTCTTCGACCGCTAAATCCAGCTTTTTAATTTCTTCGGAAAGCTCTTTTTGTTGGGATTGCAGTTTTTTAATTGCTTGATCGGCATGATTGATTTTTTCTTGAACGGTAGACTGCTTTGCACGAATGTCGTAGATCTCATTCCGTTTTTCTTGAATAGCGCGGTCGCTTACGGCACCTGCAAAATGCGGAAAAGCACTGAAACTCAGCGCCGTTGCCGCAACAAGCGCCAGCACTTTCTTGTTTTTCATTAATTCATTCCCCTCTCCCTTTAATCCTTTTTTTCTATTAGATTTTCAAAAACTTGCGGACCGACATCATGCTTCCCCAAACGCCGATGCATGCCCCAATAAGCAATAAAAGCAAACTAATCTGCCACATAAACGGGTTAAACGGAAGAAGCTCGAAAAATGGAATCGTAATTTTCGGCTCAAAAAATTTGTAAATATTATAATAAACGACAGAAACGGCAGCGATCGGAAAAATCGCACCGATGACCCCAAGCCATAGCCCTTCCAAAAAGAATGGCCAGCGGATAAACCCGTTCGTTGCTCCTACTAATCTCATAATCTCAATCTCGCGCCGCCGCGCAAAAATCGTGATTTTAATGGTATTGGAAATGAGAAACATCGCGGTAAACAACAGTCCGATGATCAGCACAAGCCCAATATTGCGCGCTATCTTCAACGTGCTGAATAATTTTTCCACTTGACCTTGGCCGTAATTCACTTTATGGACAAACGGAAATTTTTCAATTTTCTTCGCTGCTTTGATCGTATCGACCGGATTTGCCGTTTTCACTACATATACGTCGCTTAACGGATTGTCCTGCTCAAACAAACGGAATGAGGATCCTTCCTCTCCGAAGCTTTTAATTAATCGTTTCAGTTCTTCGTCCTTCGAGGAATAACGAATTTCCTTCACTTGAGGAATTTTCTCGATCTTCGCGCGAAGCGCTTGTTTATCTTGATTGTTCGCCGTGACATCAATATGAACGCGGATTTCGACATCGTTTTCGATTTTTTTCGCAAAATGATTCATGTTAAACATGACTACTAAAAACACACCGACTAGCAATAGTGTGACCGTTACCGCACTGATGGAAGCAAACGTCATCCAGCCATTGCGGCCAAGGCTTTTCACACTCTCACGCATATGACGCTGCAGGGTACTAAGCCTCATAGCCGTATTCCCCTTTCGCCTCGTCACGGACAATTTTTCCATTTTCCATCGCGATAACACGTCGGCGAATCGTATTCACAATTTCGCGATTGTGCGTCGCCATAACGATCGTCGTGCCGCGGCTGTTAATTTTCTCGAATAGTTCCATAATCCCCCATGATGTTTCTGGGTCTAAATTCCCAGTCGGCTCATCGGCAATGACAATTTTCGGCGAGTTGACAATCGAGCGTGCGATGGAAACGCGCTGCTGCTCCCCGCCGGAAAGCTCGCTTGGATAGGAGCGGACTTTATGCTTTAAGCCGACTAATTCCAGTACTTCCATCACTTTTTGGCGGATCACTTTCGGCGACTCCTCAATTACTTCCAAAGCGAACGCTACATTTTCATATACCGTTAGCTTAGGAAGCAATTTGAAGTCCTGGAATACGACGCCAATGTTCCGGCGTAATAATGGAACTTTGCTGTCTTTTAATTTTTCCAGATTAACCCCATGGACCATAATCGTGCCGCTTGTCGGTTTTTCTTCGCGGTACATCATTTTGATAAACGTTGATTTTCCTGCGCCGCTAGGTCCAACGACATAGACAAATTCCCCCTGTTTTATGCGGACACTAACGTCATTTAGGGCTACTACCCCATTCGGATATGTTTTATATACATTCTGCATTTCAATCATTTTTAATCACCTAGTCTCATTGTCTTTGTTGCCATGCCTCGAGGTGTTTCGTGCCAATTCGAACATATTATACAAAATTCTGCAAGGTTTATTATAACATTATTTCGAAAGCTGTAATTTTACATTTATATTTCAAATACATTACACAAACTAAAGCCCGGCCCCGACAGGGAACCGGACTTTGGTCATTAATTATTTTTTGGACGCAAGCCATTCTGCGACTTTGTCTGCATCTTCGCCTTTAATCACGCCGGCTGGCATGCCACCGCGTCCGTTTTCAATAATCTTTTTAATCTCATCTTTCGAATATTTGCTTCCGACTTTTTGCAAGTTTGGACCGACGCCGCCTGATAAATCTTTCCCGTGACAAGAAGAGCAGTTTTGTTGGAAAATTTGCTCTGCTGCTGCGGCAGTATCCCCTCCACCATTATTGCCATTGTTGTTATCCGTTGCATTGTTGTTGCCGCCACAGGCCGCGAGCGCTAACGAAGCACCAAGAAATACAGTAGCGAGTTTCCATTTCATTGATGAACTCCCCCTATTGAAAAATAATGCATGTTTATTATAACCGATTTCACCAAAAATTATGTACGCCTAAATCCCTCGCCGAGTACTTCCGATGCATTCGTCACCACGACAAACGCTGATGGATCAATGCTTTTGACCAATTGTTTCAATTTTGTGAACTCCGATTGCTGCACGACGCACATCAGCATCGGGCGCTCGTGATCCGTATAGCCTCCATAGGCCGGCAGCTTTGTCACCCCGCGGTCAATTTCATGTAAAATCGCCTGGCGCACCTTTTCTTCCTCGTTCGTAATAATCAGCGCCATTTTTGAATAGCCGAGGCCGACTTGGACCAAATCGATCGTTTTGCTTGTCACATAAAGACCGATGAGCGCATAAAGCGCCCGTTCAATATCAAACACAAACGCCGCCGTTAAAACGATCAGCCCATCAATCAAAATGACGCACATTCCAAGCGACAGCCCTGTATATTTATGGATAATTTGCGCCGCTAAATCCGTTCCGCCTGTCGATGCCCGGCCGCGAAAGATAATGCCAAGACCAAGGCCAACGCCAATGCCGCCAAACAGCGCGCCCAATAACGGGTTATGAGTGGCTGGATCAATTCCTTTCGTTACATACACGACAAATGGCAAAAACACCGTTCCGACAAGCGTTTTGATGCCAAACTGCCGGCCCAGCAGCACGACGCCGGCAATAAATAACGGAATGTTGAGCGCCCACTGGACATACGCCGGCTGCCAGCCAAACAGCGCATACATGATCGTGCTAATGCCGCTTACCCCGCCAGAAGCGACGCGGTTTGGCAATAAAAAGACGTTGAACGCTACCGCGACGATGGCAGAGCCAATCAATATGTACACATATTCCATGACAAGTTCTATTTTTGGATGTCTAGACCGATTTCTTCTTCCCATTCGCCAAACCTCCCATGAGAGTATAGCACGACCATTCCTGCAAGTAAATGACAGCGAAATAAAGCAGTAACGCAGTAAAGTTAGTTTGCACAAAAAAAAGGCATCTACTATCGAACGAGCGATAATAGATGCCTTTTTATCTTATTTTAGTTTCGAACGCAAATACGCATCAATAAAGATATCGATCTCGCCATCCATCACCGCTTGCACGTTTCCGACCTCGACGTTGGTGCGATGGTCTTTGACCAGCGAGTAAGGATGGAACACATACGAACGAATTTGGTTCCCCCAGCCGATTTCTTTTTGTTCGCCGCGAATTTCGGCAAGCTCGGCTTGCTGTTCTTCGAGTTTCTTCTGATAAAGCTTCGCTTTTAGCATGTTCATCGCTTTTTCGCGGTTTTTAATCTGCGAGCGCTCCGATTGACATGTCACGACAATACCGGTCGGAAGGTGGGTGATGCGCACCGCCGAATCGGTCGTATTGACGTGCTGCCCTCCGGCGCCGCTGGAGCGGTACGTGTCGACTTTAATCTCTTCCGGGCGGATTTCAATTTCAATATCATCATCCAACTCCGGCATGACTTCACAAGAAACGAACGACGTGTGGCGGCGCCCCGACGCGTCAAACGGCGAAATCCGCACGAGCCGGTGCACGCCTTTTTCCGCTTTTAAATAGCCGTAGGCGTTATGCCCTTTAATTAAAAGCGTGACGCTTTTAATGCCTGCTTCTTCCCCAGGCAAGTAGTCCAGCGTTTCGACTTTAAACCCTTTTTTCTCCGCCCAGCGCGTATACATTCTCAGCAGCATCGAAGCCCAGTCTTGCGATTCGGTACCGCCTGCGCCCGGATGGAGCTCTAAAATCGCATTGTTTTTATCATACGGCTCATTTAATAAGAGCTGGAGTTCAAATTCGCTAAAGTCTTTCGTCAATTTTTTCGCTTCCGCGACCAGCTCCTCCTGCAAATCTTCATCCGGTTCTTCTTTGATTAATTCATACGTCACTTCTAAATTTTCAAAGCGCTCTTGCAATGCTTCAAATTCGCTCACTAAGTCTTTCAGCGCATTGGCCTCCGAAATCACCGTTTGCGCTGCTTTTTGATCGTCCCAAAAGTTTGGCGCGGCCATTTGTTCTTCTAGCTCACGAATGCGCGCCTGCTTTGCTTCGAGGTCAAAGAGACCCCCTTATTTCCGCTAATCGCTTAGCCATTTTTTCCAGTTCGTGTTTAATCTCGATTAAATCAATCATCATACCTTCACCTCGTTGCTTATTGTACTCAAATTTTTTTATTTTCGCCAAGGGATTCATATCCCGTTTTCTCGCAAAACAAAGTGAGAGGAAATCCCCCCACTTTGCCATTTCAATTATGCGTTTTTCCCGCAGCAATGCTTATACTTCTTGCCGCTGCCGCAAATGCAAGGGTCGTTGCGGCCGATATGCACCGCCTTGCGGTACGGTTTGCGCTTCGTTTCTCCTTCTCCCTCTTTTGGATGAATCGCTTCGCCTTTCGCCACTTCCTGGCGTTCGAGATTGCTATGGATTTCCGCTTTCATAATATATCTTGCCACTTCTTCTTCAATGGAAGCGATCATGTTTTCAAACATCACATATCCTTCCATTTGATATTCGCGAAGCGGATCGATTTGTCCGTACGCGCGCAAATGGATGCCCTGGCGCAGCTGCTCCATCGCATCGATATGATCCATCCATTTCATATCGACGGCGCGAAGGACGATGACGCGTTCAAATTCGCGCATGTGTTCCGGCGGAATTTGCTGCTCTTTTTCATCATAGCGCGCTTTGACCTTTTCCCAAATGAGCTCGATCATTTCTTCCGGCTCTTTTCCGCGCAGATCGTTAACGGTCACATCGCCTTCCGGCAACAAGTTTGCGTTCACGTAATCGATAATTCCTTTTAAGTTCCACTCTTCCGGAAGTTCCTCTTTTGGCGTATGCGTGTTAACAACGCGCTCAATGACCGACTGAATCATTTTTTCGATAATGCCGCGGAGGTTGTCGGAATCGAGCACTTCATAACGCTGGCGATAAATAATTTCGCGCTGCTCGCGCAATACATCATCATATTGAAGCAGCTGTTTGCGCGCATCGAAGTTGTTGCCTTCGACCCGTTTTTGCGCCGATTCCACCGCTTTGGTCACCATTTTGCTTTGGATCGGCTGCGAGTCATCCATGCCTAAGCGGTCCATCATCGCCATTAAGCTTTCCGAACCAAAGCGGCGCATGAGTTCGTCTTCAAGCGACAGATAAAATTGCGATACCCCCGGGTCGCCTTGACGTCCGGCACGGCCGCGCAACTGGTTATCGATCCGCCGGCTTTCATGGCGCTCCGTACCAATGACCGCCAACCCGCCGAGCTCTTTCACTCCTTCACCGAGCTTAATGTCGGTACCGCGTCCAGCCATGTTCGTTGCGATCGTAACGGCGCCTTTTTGGCCGGCTTGGGCGATGATCTCCGCTTCTTTCGCATGGTTTTTTGCGTTCAATACATTATGCGGAATGCCCCGTTTTTTCAACATGTCCGAAAGCAATTCCGATGTTTCAATCGCCACCGTCCCGACCAGCACCGGCTGCCCTTTTGCATGGCGCTGGGCGATATCTTCCACCACGGCGCGGAATTTGCCTTCCATCGTCCGGAAAATCAAGTCTGGACGGTCTTCGCGGATCACCGGCTTGTTGGTCGGAATGACGACGACTTGCATGTTATAAATATTGCGGAATTCTTCTTCTTCCGTTTTCGCCGTCCCTGTCATTCCCGCCAGCTTTTCGTACATGCGGAAATAGTTTTGGAACGTGATCGTCGCGAGCGTCATCGATTCGTTTTGAATTTCCAGTCCTTCTTTTGCCTCGATCGCCTGATGCAGCCCGTCGCTGTAGCGGCGTCCATGCATTAAGCGGCCGGTAAACGGGTCGACGATAATGACTTTGCCGTCTTCGACGACATAATCGACATCGCGATGCATCGTGACATGCGCTCTTAGCGCCAAGTTAATATGATGGTTTAGCGTCACGTGCTTTAAGTCGAACAGGTTATCAATGCCAAACGCTTTTTCCGCTTTGTTAATGCCTTCTTCGGTCAGCTGCACGCTTTTCGTTTTTTCATCGTACGTATAGTCGACATCTTTTTTCAGCGTGCGCACAAACGCATTGGCCTGAATATACAGCTTCGTCGATTTTTTCGCCGTACCCGAAATAATCAGCGGCGTCCGCGCTTCGTCAATCAAAATCGAGTCAACCTCGTCAATGATTGCGTAGTGAAGCGGCCGCTGCACAATGTGCTCTTTATAAAGCACCATGTTATCGCGCAAATAGTCAAAGCCAAATTCGTTGTTGGTTCCATACGTAATATCGGCATTATACGCCGCCTGCTTTTCTTCGCGCGACATGCCGCTTAAGTTCAAACCGACGGTCAATCCTAAAAACTCGTACAGCTTGCCCATCTCCGTCGCGTCGCGGGTCGCCAAATATTCGTTGACCGTCACCACATGCACGCCCCGCCCCGTCAAGGCGTTTAAATAAACCGGCATCGTCGCCGTCAGCGTTTTCCCTTCCCCTGTTTTCATTTCGGCGATATTTCCTTCATGGAGGACAATACCGCCCATGATTTGCACTTTATATGGATATAAGCCAAGGACGCGCTTCGCCCCTTCGCGCACGACGGCAAACGCCTCAACAAGAAGATCATCCAGCGACTCTCCTTGTTGATAGCGGGCTTTAAACTCTTCGGTTTTTTGCCGCAGCTGCTCATCCGACAATTTTGCCATCTCCGGGCCGAGCGCATCGACCTGATCGGCGATTTTCTCTAAACGATTCAGTTGGCGTTTGTTGGGATCAAACACCTTTTTTAATACTCCAAGCATAGAAAAACGCTCCTTATTCGATAGAGTCACTAATTTACATCATATCATGTACACGAATGAGTGACAACTAAGACGCGGGGAAAGAGGACAGGGAAACCGAGGAAACAGAAACATGAAATCAAACTATGTCGTTAGCGGATGGAACATCCCCTGCCAAAAGTTGGCAGGGGATGGGGTCAGTTCGCTTCAATTAAGCCGTATTTCCCGTCTTTGCGGCGATACACGATGTTCGTGCGGTTTGTTTCCGCATTTGTAAAGATGAAGAAGTTATGCCCAAGCAAGTTCATTTGCAAAATCGCTTCTTCGCTGTTCATTGGTTTTAAGCTGAAATGTTTGGTGCGGACAATTTCAAATTCTTCTTCATTCTCCGCGGCCGCATGGTTAGGCGCGGCAACTGCTTGTTTTGCCTCTTTATCGCGATCGCGCAATTTGCGGTTTACTTTCGTTTTATGCTTGCGGATTTGTCTTTCTAATTTATCGGCAACTAAATCAATGGCCGCATACATATCGTCATGGCGTTCTTCCGCCCGCAATAACAAATTCGGCATTGGAATCGTCACTTCAATTTTTCCTTGTTTATCATTATATACTTTTAAATTCACATGGACATGTACATCTTCCGTGTGATCTAAATATCTTTCCAATTTCCCGATTTTTTTCTCTACATACTCACGCAATGCCGGAGTTACTTCGATGTTTTCCCCGCGAACGTTATAGATCATTGCTGATCCCCCTTTAAATTAAACTATGGTTTCTATATTCTACAATACCCATAAAACCCCTGCCTGAATCGGCAAAATGTTTTTTTGAAAATTTTGTGAAAGGGCAAAGAAAAGAATAAAAGAAATAAAAACACCGGGCCCCACGCCATGGAGCCCGGTGTTTTCATTGCTCCACATACCGTTTTAACAGCTGGGTGGTGGTCATCTTCCACGCTTGAAACGCGGGGGAAAGATGCTGCTCGATAATACGCTGCTTCATGTTCGTATCGCCAAAATTTCCATCTAATTTATACGCCTCTTCGAGCACATCGGAAAACAGCCGCAAGTGATAGACGATGTCCGTTTCCTCAGCAAACAGCTGGCATAAATGTATGTTCGTCGAACCAATCTGGGCAAACGCCGCAAAAATATCGGCTAGCACCTCGTCCCCCTGCGTCCGCTCGTAATTCACAAAGCTTTCTTCGACATAGGCAAACCCTTCCTCAATCGTATCAAGAAGCTCCACGTATTTTTGCACCATTTCGATTTGCGGAGTCGTTAACACAGTCATCTTATCACAACCTATCGTTTTTTATCGTAAAACATTCCGTCCATTGCTAAAGATTGCTCATATGGATTTATGTAATGATGATTCGCTATTTTCTTCTGACGCATCATTGTTAAATCGCGCTGAATTTGCCGCTTCAGCTCCCGCAATTGCGCATCAATCTCTTGATTCCACTGTACGATTTGCCGGCCAAGCCGCTGTTCTTCCTCGCTATACGGCGGACGAAGCTCGGCCATGAGCTTTTCCCGCTCGGCAAGCAGCTGCTCGATGGCGGCGATCTTTTCGTCGCGCGCTTCCGCTGTTATCGGCATAGCGACAAGGTCCCGAAGCTCTTTTGTCACCGCCCATATCTCGCGAACGACTCTCATTACGCCTGCCCGCCTTGCGCGTACTGCCGCTGCCGGTTGATTTGGATTACTTGCTTCCACGTATCGCGAAACTCGGTCACATACCCTTCGACTTCATCCAAAATCGCCGCATCGTTTTTCACGTTCGCCTCGACAAGGCGGCGGTAAATGTAATCGTACATCGTCATCATCGACTTCGCTACGTCATATTCCATATTCAGCGTCACCATCAGCTCGCGAATAATGTTTTGCGCTTTAATTAAATTTTCGTTCCGCGCCGGAATATTGTTTTCCTCAATCGCCTTGCGCGCCAGTTTGATAAACTTTAAGCAGCCGTTATACAGCATCAGCGTCAGCTCGCCTGGCGACGCTGTCTGCACGGCGTTCACCTGATAGTTTTGATACGGATTGTTCATGGTCATCTCGGTCACTCCTTTTTCGGTCATGATGGAATCACACGCTTCAAGAAGCGAGGCATTACGCAGCGCAAGCATTCATCCAGCTTTTTTCGTTATCCCTGCATTCCCCCGCCAAAGGCATTCATTAAGTACATGCTTTGCTGATTGGCGCGCTGGATCGCTTCCTCCATCGCCGTAAACTGTCGCCAATAGCGGTCCTCGACTTCTTTGAGATGGTCTTCAAAACGTTTAATTTGGTCGTTTATATCATTTAAATCACGGCCAATCGCAAACTGCTGGTTCGTCCAAAGCGTATTCCCGGCTTTTTGTTCAATTTTGCCAATGGTGTCTTTAATGGTATCGCGTAATCTTTTGGCAATTCCTTTTGTGTCAAAATCAGTTCCGTTAGCGTTAAACAATTGAAAAACCGCATTCGGGTCTTTTTCAATCGCTTCGCGTAACTTTGTTTCATCAACGATGAGTTTTCCGTTTTCAAGGTAATTGCTTGAAGTGGTAATACCAATTTCCGAAAGGGTATCATAATTAGAATTAATATTGTCACCACTTACTTTACTGTAAACATCCAAACGCATTTGGCTTAAGCCACCTGATAAAATGGGGTCACTGCGAAGAAGACCGCTTTTTGCTTTTTCTTCCCAAAGCTCAATTTGCTTGTCCGTCATCGCTTGTTTTTGCTCATCAGTAAGCGGCGGATAATCGCGATAACGTTCTTCGGATATTTTCGCATTAATTTTACCAATGATTTCGTTGTATTTGTCGACAAACCCTTTAATCGCATTAAACATTGCATCGACATCAGTTGAAGTAGTTATATTTATCGTTGCAGTCGGGTCAGCTTTTTTTAACGTATATGTGATACCGTTAATCGTAAATGTATTTTCTTTTGTTGTCATGTCATATCCATTCAATGTAAACTTTGCATCTTGTCCATCTGTCCTTCCAGCACCATCCTGAGCAATTTCGTTACCTGAAGACGCATCTGTAAAACCAAGTGCCTTGAAAAAATTCACTGCATCAGCGCTTGCATCACTCGCAAGTTTGATGTGTGCACCACTTCCTGTTTTGTTAGAAGAAAACACCATTTTTTGTTGAGCTGCATCATAAAACACTGATACATTTAGATCGGTTGTTTGGTTAATTTTTGTGATAACGTCATTTAAAGAATCCTGAGAAGGATCAACAGTTACTGTTACCCCACTCTTTGATGTACCATCAGGTAAGTCAACATCTAACTTAAGTGTAATTAATCCAGAAAAAGAGTAACTTCCTCCACCGGTAGTAAATGTAAACGTATTTAAATTTGCATCCTGGTCAAGTTTGCCTCCACCATTAATGATAATTTGATCTTTTGAAACCCACGTTGTTACTGTCGCAATTTGATTAACCTTAATTTGATTTGTAACATTTGGTGCCGTTGAGATAGCCGTAACTGTTACCGCACTTTCATCTGAGCTCGTGACCTTCTTTTTTAACATGCTGCTTTGCAATGTTAGATTGTCAAAAATATAGTTATCAAGATCTTGCAACAACGTGTTCATCGAACGATAATCATCGCGCTGCCACTCTAAAATTTGCTTTTTTTGATACAATTTATCGAGCGGCATCCGTTCCGCTTTCATTAAATCGCTGACGATTTGGTCGATATCCATGCCGCTTGCCAAACCGCCAATGTGCATCGTACTTGCCATTTTCACTCACCACCATTAAATTTTTTTATCGACAATCAAGCCGACAAATTCCATCATCGCCGCGTACATATCCAACAGCTTTTTCGGCGGAATTTCGCGAATCACTTCATGTGTCTGTTCATCAACAATTTGGACGTAATACTCCTGTAACTCGTCATGCAGCTCAAACTTAATGGATGTATGGCTTGGCTGCAAGAATTCGTTTAAGCCTTTTACGACTTCTTCCAGTTTTTCTTTCGGGAGGTCTTGCTGCGGAGTTTCTGAAGTGCTCGCATGGTTGTGCTTTTGCGATTCTATCACACTAGTTTCCTTTTCATTGCGAATACGTTCATAGAAAGAAGATAGAGAATGTGAAGAAACCCGTTCCACCGACATAAACGCCCGCTCCTTTGCATGAACACTATCTATTGTTTATATCGGATGGAGATGGGGAGTTGTGAAGGGGAAAAGAAAATAAAAAAGCAGGGGATTATTTCTTGTGTACAATATATTCATACTCTCCCCCGAATCCCTATAAAATATTGTTCTTCTACCTCTATTTGCTCCTTGCTTGTGTGAAAAATATATAATTCCTTCCCCGGAAAAGTTTTGTGTTGCTGCTTATAACCATTCCATGCATCAGGCGCACTATGATACCGATCGATTACTGCCATTTTACAGAAATTTTTCATATATCATTTGTTTCATCATCATTTCCTACAGCATCTACCTGTTAGCCGCCAAATAAGATATAATAAAAATGACAAATATTGTATAAAGGAGAGATTGTAAATGGGAATGGAGAATTTAGAAGAATTTTTAACAAAGAAAAAGGAACAAACCGAAAAAAATAAAATTGACTGGGAACAGAAAAAACAGCAGTGGCTGATGGAAATTGCAACGTTCTACAAACAAATTCAATCGTTCCTTACACCTCTTCAAGAAAAGGGACTGTTATCTTTTGAATGGGAAGAAGTAAAGAAATATGAAGAATACCTTGGCGAATATACGGCAAAGAAATTATATGTAAACTTTCCTGATCAAAAAGTAGTCATAGAGCCAATTGGAAAAAATATTATAGGCGCTATGGGGAGAATAGATATGACTGGTAAAAATGGTAGTATTACGTTTTTATTAGTAGATAAAGAAGCAGAATCCCCAAAAATTATGGTTCATTTCAACGATGGACTGTCAAAGGGCTTAGAAAAAATTCGTGAAACGAAAAATCCCGAATATGTTTGGAAAATCGCAACTCCTCCCCCAAACATAAAATTTATTGACTTGAACAAAGATTCTTTTTCTGATGCATTATTAGAGGTCGTTGCCAAGTGAAAAGTCGCATCACATTTTCGGGGGAGAATAAAAACCTTGAAGACATTGTGAATTTGTATAATCTATGTAAAAGCGCACTTTTAAAATGCAAAGAAAATATCAAAAAAGGGTTAGAGATACCCGAAGAATTCATCGGTTTTACACCAGAGGAATTAGATCAATATTTTAGAGATAAAATTGAAGAACTGGAAAATCTAATATGTTTAGACTTACTAGCCGCCGTGGAAGCAAAACTGAGAATAGATTATTTAACAAGAGTATATAATCGTAAAAAAGATAACCTTAGCCGGATATTTCGATCGATTTACAAAGAAAAAGCAGAACGCGCTTCTCTCGAAGAAGATATTCTCGAAAACTGGAAAGAGCAGCATCCTCAAATGAAAAAATATATTAGCGATTATAAAAGCGCGCTGCAATTGCGCCATTGGTTGGCTCATGGGCGGTATTGGACACCAAAGCTGGGAAGGGATTATGACCTATTAACAGTATACACGATATGTAAAAACTTAGTCGATTATTTGCAAATATAAAGAGGATCATTAACGAAGAAATTGTAATTTAGAATAGCACATTTGACTTCATCATCTTTTATAGGTTCTAGACGTATTTTTATTGATCAGGGTAGAAAACTTGGTAATAAAAACTCTTAAAAATAAAGTTTATACTGATCATAAAAGCCTCACTCCCTGAACGAGCAAGGCTTAATCTACAAGCAATTTTTTACTAATTAAGCATCCCTATTCCTTTCAAATGTTGCCAAGCTTTTGTAATATGCTTTTCTTTAAATATCTTCCGCTTTCGTTCGTTCCAGCTGTGAATCTCTTCAATAATGGAATGAACATCGTCTTTTATATCCGGATTTTCTTTCACAACCCAATGTACGGTTGAAAGCAATTCCAGCCCATATGGAGTTTCAAACCCTTGAATGACATTCCGCACTTTTTCTAAATGTTCATCAGCTTCAGAATCACCCTGCAAATACTGTTCAGCTTCTTGTACCGCATTCGGTAGTAAATAAATTTCCGCATCCCGATTGCGGTCTCCAAAACCTCGAATAAAATGACCGTCCAAACGCAGTAACACATGATTTAAGTTGTCCGCATACGGACCGTATTTCCCTTTCTCAAACCGCAATCTCATCGGCTCGCCGACAACCTGAAGAAAATAAGCCAACTTCTGAACTTCCAGCAACGACAACTTATACCCCGGAATGGAATAATCATTCATTAACATTAGCAATAACGCTCGAGATCTTGTCATCTTTGGAGGTTTTGTGCGTATCTTTATTTGATCAGGATTTGGACTCCCAGCAGGCTCATATAAATGCACTTCCACATCTTTTAAATGTTCAAAAGCGGCTTCGATTTTCGGGCGCACTTCATCCCATCTAAGCCCGCCATTTCCACAGCCAAGCGGCGGAAGCGCAATCGATTTTATATTAAGCTCCTTAACCACCTTTATCAAATCCGCCAACCCTAGTTCAATATCTTCCATCCGAGATTTATTTTTCCAATGGCGTTTTGTAGGAAAATTAATAATATATTTTGGGTTCAATAACGATTTAGTGGAAACGACATGCATTTTGCCTGGCTGCACTTCCTTGCGGCGGCAAGCCTTTTCATACTCCGAAAACATTTCCGGGTAAGCCTGCTTAAATTGCAGAGTGATTCCTTTCCCCATCACGCCGACACAATTGACCGTATTCACCAAAGCTTCTGCTTCATCTTCCAAGAGATTGCCTTGTTTTAGGATGATCATTTGCATCACCTTCTTCAGTGACAATAAGAGCTATGAACATGAAGCTGTATCCCATTACTAATCAAAAGGGTTGCAATTCTGCGAAAACCATTTTCCCGAAAATCACCAGGCATGATCGCAATCAACGTATAATCAGCGAGCGAATGGTAAAACTGCATTTTTCGGTCCGCCTTCTCCGTATACCACTTGTAACGCGTCGAACCATATAGCCCGAAATACTCGACAATCCACTTTCTGTCGTTTTGCTCGATCACCCAGTCAGGGATGTATACTTCGTCATATTCGTGGTTCACAAAACGACATCCTTCTCTTTCCACTTTCCCATCAACAACCGCGCGAATCAAAAAGTTATGGATTTCTAGTTCTTCTTTTGAATCGCACAATTGCCCGTCCACGCCTACAAGCAAGCGAAACTCCTCGGGGGAAAACGTGTATTCCGGGTAGGATTCCATAATCCAACGGTAAAATTTGCTGTCGTAATGGCGATCGACCATGCTGATAAACCGCGGGAAATGCTTGCGAAAATACGCCCGGTTTAACCGCGGCAACTCCTCGCGGCCGATCCCTCGTTTGGCACAAAACGTCCGCAGCGCCTGCGCTCGGTTTTGCGGCGAATGCCAATGTTGGTTTGGCACACGCTGAAACTCTGTCACATCATACTTACCCGGAAACACCGCCTCTATAATCTCAATCGGCGAACCGTGATATTCATGCAACAGACCAGTCAACCCTTCCTCCACCAGCCGCTGTTTCGTCATAAAGCGCGGGACATCCTGCTCGGCTACTTTCTCCCTGTTAATCAAATCCATAATCTCCCGTTTCACATTGTCAATATCTTTCCAGTAGCCATTTGGTTTGGTACGAAAATCATCGAGTGAAAACTGATTGGGGAAAAGGTATTGTATAAACTCTAGAGGCGAATTACGGTAATGTTTTAAAGCCGCACTAAAACGATGCTTCATCAGCATTTGCCGCGTCACTTTCTTCGGCACGTCTTCAAACCGAATCTTTTCCTGACGAAGCATGTCCATAAATTGCTCTTTTAAAAATTCGCGGTTCGTTGCATAACCTTGAGGAATTTTTTTAAAATCCGTTTCTTTAAAACGGCCAGGGTATAGGGCATTCATGAAGCGGTATGGAGAATGGCCGTGTTGCTTCAAAGGGTTGGAAAATCCCCACTCAACGAGCAAATCGTAATTCACCTTTCGCGGTATCTCCGCAATCCTTATTCCTTCCCTGCGCAAATGCCATTCCAATCGGTTACGTATATTTTGAATATTGTTCCAGTAATTAATCGGCACCCGGCTGAAATCAAATTCATTGTATCGGCCAGGATATACAAATTGAATTAATTTACGAACAGACTTAAAACGATTTAACGCTCCCCAAAGCTTCTGTTCCCTTATGACAGCTCGGTTGATCTTGGGGATTTGTTCCTTTTTTAAGCCAAGATTAACTTCTAATGCATAACGAACAATAATGATCACGTTTTCGTCTTTTTCCCATGTACCTGAAGGAAGGGCCTTTCTTTTTCCGCTGATGAGCTCCTTATAGAGGTTCACAACCGGTAATTGAGCTAGCTCAGAAGGACAAATGCTTCGATAGTAATTTAGATTATCCATATGATCACCTCTACTTTATTATAGCACAAATACGAACATATGTTCCATAAAAGTTTAAAGAAATAGAGCCTGCTAATCAGTAGACTCCTCCTTTTCACTGTTAAAATTGGAAATCATGATAGTGTCCACCCCTTAGTAGTTGGTTTTAGTTACTGTAATGATTTCCAAGATGTTCGATTTTTTATGTGCTTTTATACACCGCTT
>NZ_BAWO01000055.1 GCF_000632715.1 Parageobacillus caldoxylosilyticus NBRC 107762
CAGTAAAACACCTTTGATTGAAGAAAGTTTCCTTGTTTCGAAACGATGCTTACGGCGATGCGGTCGATATTGATATCAATCCTAGCGATTCGTTCCGCTTGAATCGGCTCATCGTAGGTAAGTTCCCTGCCATATACCTCTTCTTCATAGACGAGATGGACATAATATTCCCCGTTTTTGCGTTTGATTTCGACGGTATATGGTTGATATTCGATGATCGGTTTGCCTTTTGCATTCACTCCGACTGGTTCTCCCATGACGAGATCGATGATTTCCTCTTCATATTTTTCAGGAACAGACACAGGCAGCCTCAAGCGTGGAGCGTGTTTCCCTTCTTGTTGTCCAAGTGGATTCGCAATTTCTACATAACATTCATAAGTTTTATCGTCATACAGGAGGCGAATATTTAAATTTCCTTTTTTGCTTTTATCGCCTCTGGCGTACAACTGATTCGAGCGTAAATCTTTCCATTCTTCGTTCGTGATTTTTCCTTTCAAACGCTTGTAAAAGTTCTCTTTTCCACCAAAAATCACACGTGGAATCGTCCCTTGTTCCAGATGATGCGTTAGCTCGGCTTCTTTCGCTTTGAGCTTTTCTAACCGTTGGTGCAATCCACCAAGACATGTTGGAAGATCGACTTTTTTCGGTGTTTTTCTTCCATGGTGGTAGTCATCGATTTTCTTTTCGGTTTTTTCGATTTTCGCTTGCACATCCTCCAAGCGCATGGGAAGCAACTCACGTTGGGAAGAAATCAGTGATTGAACAAGCAGGACCGCATCTTCGGCAAACCGTTTGTTGAGCCGAAATTGGTGCGGAAGGTGCTTGATGATGTCTTTGGCGTTCCTTCCCTCCAGCAAGCGGTTGAACGCGTATCGCTTCGCGGAACCAAAGACGCGCATCAACTCATCCAATGAACGAAGTTGTGATGCATCATGAGAAACGATTTTCATCCCCCGAACCGTTTTCATCCCCTTGCCTTCCCCCTTGTTTGGATCCTTAAGAACATATATTCGCTAAATCTTCTTTATTTCCTTTTTACATGCAAAAGGGGGAGAGGATTTTTTATCAAAAGACAGGGGACGATGGAAAAGATGAAGAACATCCATCTCTTTACGTTCAATAACAGGAGATATTACATGATTTTATAAAGTTTAACAAACTGCTTATACCTCCTGCTCACTTAATATTTTTTATCAAAGAAAAAAGCAGGAAATCCCTGCATGCTTCGATGTCATTTTATCATATAGACCGTCAATGGTCGACGGTTGTTTCGATCGTTTTTGTTTTTTCCTGCTTGCTAACCCCTTCATATTCATAAACTTTTCCCAAATAAAGATGAAGCGGAGTATATAAAATAAGCCATTGCGCTATGATTAAAAAAATAAATTGAATAATGACAAGCTTCCATAAAAGGGATTCAAACCGTTTCATTGCGATATCGGCCTGCCTTTCATTTTTTATAGGCCATTATTCCACGCTTTCCTCCCATTTATTCACTATGTTCTCTGCCTTTTTTGCTTCTAATTGCCGTTCAAAACTATAGCGAATTAATCGCACGCGGTCCTGGGGAGCTACGTCTAAAAATTGCAGCGATGCTTTATAGACGCCATTTGCACCTTGAAATATACGGATAATTTTTGCCTTTAATTTTAAATAGTGATATTCGCCTGACCTCATTGCAAGCACTAGCCATGTTTCGACAACCATTCCAGGGAGCAGCTGCTGATGGTATGACGGCGGCAATACGACCGCCGCTCCGCCAGCACTAATATCGGTCGTCATCGTCGCAAATGGCGCAAACTCCTGATGAAACGGGTGAATCGCCACATCGGCATTGACTTTTACTCTCACATAGCGGCGGCGCTGAATGCGCACGAGCTTGTCTGCACTAGGATAAGCAAGGACGATCATCGGCACCGGCCGCCGCAGCTTTCCGGTCACTTCTGTCTCAAATAAATAAAGGCAGCCATCTTGCCCGACAAAACTTGCTTTCAATCGCATTCCGTTTAGGAAAAACACCGTTTTCCCTGCCTTTTCATCAACCGGATAACCTATGTGGATATAGTGATCTCCTATTTCCATTACTTTGCCTTTATATTTTTCTTTCCCGCCATCCAATGGCTCTAACGTTAACATGTCCCCTATTTTCAACATGGTCTCTCCCTTTCGTTTTCCCCTTAATATTTTTATTAAAACAAAAAGGAAAAGCTTTCATCAAGCTTTTCCCTAAACAATGACCTTAACTATAACTTGGTTCTGTGCTTTGCAGTCTTTCCACTTGTTCCTCCATTCCACTGTTTGCGTTAATAAAAATTTGATAGGTGTCTTCTCCGAGCGTCCCTAAAAATTCATAGCAGAGCACTGGTTCGTTCATGTCGTTCATAATGACGGCCTGGCGCTGTTCCATAATCTTTAAATTCGGATTGATTTTTTTCTTTGCTTGTTCCACCGTCAATTTCGGTTTCGGGAGCGGACGCTGGATGGAAGAAGACAAATAATCACGCGCAGAAAAGCCGACAATCGTTCCATTGTCAAGAGCTACTTTCATTTTAATTGCTTCCGGATAGATGCGAATTCCGTTTTCATTTGTCACAAATGTTAATACCGCAACGTTATCATATTGGGTGCTGTCATAAAGCTCCAAGTTTTTAAACTGATGTTGCTGCAAAAACTTCATTCCTCTATTTGCCGCTTCATGTAAACTAATTGCTTGTTTGGCAATTGGACGGCTATTGATCACCCAAATTGGGTAACCGCCTTTTGCTGTAATATCCATATAAATATCGCCTTTTGTTTTCGGATCATGAATCGTCAGACTGTAAAAGCGCTCATCTGCTCCTTTTCCGCTCGCCGTTACTTTAATGCTTTCCGTACCCTTTAACCCAAGAAAAGAACGGGCTATGCGCTTTGCTTCATGTTTGGAAATCGGTTTTCCTTTTGCGCGGACAAAACCTTTTTCCGTATTTTCGAGGCCAATAAAAGTCGGTCCAAATTCAGACGACTTCGAGAAGGTATCTACATTTTTTTCTACTGCTTTAAACCCGTCAATAATGACGTTATCTCCGGAACGATCGTTAGTGGCGAGCGCCAATTCGACATCCATCCAGCGCAAGTTATTTTTTAAAACTAAATGCTGGACGTTGCGCAGTTCTTGCTGAATGGTTGCCGCATTTTTATATAGTGCTTGCAGCGTACGGTATTCTTCTTTCGTAAGCGGCTCTTTTTCTAGATCGCGAATCGCTGTCCGGTAGCTGAACTCCCCTATTTTAGCGAGAAACTCCTGTGTTTTGTTAAACGGTAGCAGGGAAAGCGGCAGCTGCCCGACATCGGAGTGGGCTTCCGCAGCAATTTTCCATACTTCCGCTAAAGCTGGAGACAAGGAAGTGGGAGAATTCATGGCAAGCGTGTTTCCGATTTTATCATGCAGCAAATCGATTTGGTACGTTAAGTCATGGAAAGCACGCTGATAGTTATTTTCCGCATGAATTAAGATGGCATTTTTCTCCTGATGCTCCCGGTATCCCCAATACGCTGTTCCTACCACAGCAAGTGACAGTGCGCCGATTAATAAATTCCGTATCATTTCACTCACCTCCTGCATTATTTACAAAAGATATGTTTACCAATTCTTTTAATTTGCGGTCGGTTCCAAATCCATGAACTCGTTGCGGTGGCCGGGTTGAAATAATAAATGGCTCCATCGGTAGGATCCCAGCCGTTAATCGCATCGAGTACCGCTTTTTTCGATGTTTCATCCGGCGTCAGCCAAATTTGTCCATCGGCTACCGCGGTAAATGCCCCAGGTTGAAAAATTACGCCCGCCACTGTATCCGGGAACGAAGGATGCTCAAGACGGTTTAAAATGACGGCCGCCACCGCGACTTTACCGATATAAGGCTCCCCGCGCGCCTCCCCATGTACCGCGTTTGCCATCAGTTGAATATCGTTTTGCGAAAAACCTTTTGGTACATTGGCTGCTGTCGCTTTTACCGATCTGTTTCCGTTGCCGCCTCTATTATTTTTCTTTACTTGCTGGCTTAACGGCTTGCCTCCATAATGGGTAAACTCATTTCCTTTGCGAATTTGCTCCTTCACAAATTGCTCATGATATTTCGATACCTTTACTAGTTTTGCTTTTGTGCTATTACCGACGAGGCCATCCACTGGAAGCCCATATTCATATTGAAAATTGCGCACTGCCCAGTACGTTCTCCAGCCGAAAACGCCGTCAATTTTTCCATTGTAAAATCCGATATACTGCAGCCGCGCCTGCAATTCGATGACGTCATCCCCAACTGCCCCGCGCTGAATCACCTGGTTCGAAAATGCTTTTGCCTCTTCAGCCGGTTTTATACAAATAAACAGACAAGCAATAAGAATACTAAACCATAGATATCTCTGCATTTTACTAACCATGCGCAAACCCTCCCGTATTGCAACTATTGTTTTATCCCTATTTTCTTTCGAATTTGCCTTTTTATGCAAAAAAAGCAAAAAGCCAAGCTTATTATGCTTGACTTTTTGCAGAAAAAATTTTTTCGTAACCATGTAATGCTTTTGCCTGTTTTATCTTGCGAAGCGCAAACCACCATAATAACAACATGAAGGGAACCATGTAATAACTCCATTTCTCCTGCGTTAACAAAATGAAATCGTACATTCCGTGCAGAAGAAAGGACAACAAAAACGCCAAAAATAAGTAACGCCGTTTCTTTCTCGTAAATTTTGCTTTGCCAAAATAAAAACCCATGATGACTGCAAATAAAGCGTGGCTGGAAACCGGCAAAAGCGCCCTTGTCACAGCAAACTCCACACCGTTCGCCAATAAATACAAAATATTTTCCATCGTCGCAAACCCGAGCGACACACTGGCGCTATACACAATGCCGTCGTACGGCTCGTCAAATTCATAATGGTCATAAACAAAAAAATAAACGATAAACCACTTGACGAACTCCTCCAACAATCCTGACAAAAAAAAGGCGCGGGCGACTTTAGAAGTCGCCATTCCTTCAGCATGAAACACATATTGAATAAACATAATCGGAAACACCAGCAGCGCTCCGATGATAAATATTCGCAATACAAAAGATAACGGTTCTGTTTCGTATTCATCTTTCAAATAAAAATAGCTAAGCAGTGCAATTCCTGGAGCAACGCCAGCGGAAATTAATGTGAACATACAAATCCCCGTTTCCATTCGTTTTCTTTATGGTAACATGAGAATGGAATATTTGAAAATGACCTTCTTCTATTATTGCATCATCGAACTTTCGAATGGAGGGAAAATAATGAAAAAAATCTTAATTATTCATACAGGCGGCACCATTTCCATGAAAGAGGATGAAGAAACAGGAGCCGTACGTCCTGATGAAACACATCCGTTGCATGATGTGGCGCCGCCATTGGCAAGCCTTGCCGATATTTATGTAGAAGAGCTGTTCCACTTGCCATCGCCGCATATGACGCCGCAGGAAATGCTGCAATTGCGCAATCGCATCGAAGAAAAAATTGCCAATGAACAAATAGAAGGCATTGTTGTTACACATGGAACAGACACCCTTGAAGAGACGGCATATTTTTTAGATTTAACCGCACGGACCGATGTGCCGATTGTCGTTACCGGCGCGATGCGCTCCAGCAATGAAATCGGCGCGGATGGGCTGTACAACTTAATTTCGTCAGTAAAAGTGGCGATAAGTGACGAAGCGCGCGGAAAAGGAGTATTGGTCGTACTCAATGACGAAATCCACACGGCTAAAAACGTGACGAAAACCCATACATCCAACATTGCGACATTCCAAAGCCCGCAGTACGGACCGATTGGAATCGTCACAAAGCGGGGGGTGTTTTTTCACCACGCGCCGACGAAACGCACGACATATCCGGTTCAAACGATATCGAAAAACGTGATTTTATTAAAAGCATATGCAGGTATGGATGAAGCAATTTTTCATGCCATTCAAACGCTTCCGCTTGATGGAGTTGTCATTGAAGCGTTAGGGCAGGGAAACCTGCCGCCGCGCGCCGCTAAAGGGGTGCGCTCTTTGCTTGACGCCGGCATTCCGGTCGTTCTTGTATCCCGCTGCTTTAACGGAATTGTACAAGATATCTACGGATATGAAGGAGGCGGAAAGCAGCTGAAAGAAATGGGCGTCATTTTTTCCAACGGGCTAAACGGGCAAAAAGCACGCATCAAACTGCTTGTCGCCCTAGAAATCACAAACAACCCGCAAAAACTGCAAGAAATGTTTATGGAATAATCAAGGGAGGCTGGCTTGTTCCAGCCTCCTCCCGTTATTGCTGCTTCTCCCGCTCCCGTTTGACAATGCAAGCGGCAATTTGCCCGCCGTGAAAGCGGCCGTTTTCAATAAAAATCTCATTGGCATCATTGCCGGCGGCGATGACGCCGGCAATGAAAATGCCAGGGACGTTCGTTTCCATCGTTTCGGGATTATAAAGCGGCCGCCCCGTTTCAGGGTCGACTTCCACTCCCATTTTCTTTAAAAATTCATGGTCAGGATGATATCCCGTCATCGCAAAGACAAAATCGTTTTTGATTTTTTTCGTTTCTCCTTCTACTTCGTAAATGACAGCATCTTCAGTAATTTCCTTTACATGAGCGTTAAACTCCATTTTAATGATACCTTTGCGCACGAGAGAATCGAACTCCGGCAAAACCCAAGGTTTAATGCTTGGCGAATAGCCGCTTCCCCGGTACAAAACCGTGACGCGCGCCCCCGCTTTGACAAGCTCAAGCGCTGCATCAACACTCGAGTTTTTTCCGCCGATGACCACGCAGTCGGTATTGAAATATGGATGCGCTTCTTTAAAATAGTGTGTCACTTTCGGCAAATCTTCCCCCGGCACGTTCATATAGTTTGGGTGGTCATAATATCCTGTCGCCACAATGACATATTCAGCACGGTATAGTCCTTTTGTCGTGCTTACAAGGAACGTTCCATCTTTTTGTTTTTCTACTTGCTTCACTTCCTCAAACGTTTGCACGCGCACTTGCTTTCGCGCGACTACTTCGCGGTAATAGGCAAGCGCTTGATTGCGCTTTGGCTTCCGATTTTCCGTAATAAACGGCACGCCGCCGATTTCGAGGCGGTCGCTCGTGCTAAAAAAGGTTTGATGAGTTGGAAATCGATAAATGGAATGGACAATATTTCCTTTTTCTATCACTAACGGACGATAACCGACATCTTGTAAAGCAATCGCTGCAGCAAGCCCGCAAGGCCCCCCGCCGACAATAATGATCTTTTCTTCTTTCACCATGCCCTTCACTCCTTATAGCATCAAAAAATCCCCTATCATATGATAGGGGATTTTTTGGCATGTTGCAAATAAGTTAATTCATCTTTATTATACCCAGCCACGGAAACGGCACGCTTCCGCCATTTTGCGGACGCCGACCATATAAGCGGCCAAACGCATATCGACACGGCGTGTTTGCGCCATTTCGTATACGTTATTGAACGCTTTCACCATGACTTTTTCTAACCGCTCTTCCACTTCTTCTTCCGTCCAATAATATCCTTGATTGTTTTGCACCCATTCGAAATACGAAACCGTTACGCCACCCGCGCTCGCCAATACGTCCGGGACAAGCAAAATGCCTCGTTTTGTTAAAATTTCCGTTGCCTCTAGCGTCGTCGGGCCGTTTGCCGCCTCCACGACGATGCTCGCTTTAATATTCGGTGCATTCTCTTCCGTAATTTGATTTTCAATCGCTGCCGGCACTAAAATATCGCAGTCGAGCTCCAACAGCTCTTTATTCGTAATCGTATTTTTAAATAATTTCGTTACCGTGCCAAAACTGTCGCGGCGCTCCAATAAATAATCGATATCTAAACCGTTCGGATCATAAAGCGCTCCGTATACATCGGAAATACCGATAACTTTCGCGCCGGCATCATGCATAAATTTCGCCAAAAAGCTGCCCGCATTTCCAAAGCCTTGGATGACAACGCGGGCGCCTTTTAAATCAATGCCGCGTTTTTTCGCCGCTTCGCGGATACAGATCGTAACCCCTTTTGCCGTAGCGGTTTCGCGTCCATGCGAACCTCCCAGCACTAGCGGCTTCCCTGTAATAAATCCAGGCGAATTAAATTCGTCAATGCGGCTATATTCGTCCATCATCCATGCCATAATTTGCGAGTTCGTAAAGACATCTGGTGCAGGAATGTCTTTTGTCGGACCAACGATTTGGCTAATCGCACGAACATAACCGCGGCTTAACCGTTCTAATTCACGGAATGACATCGTACGCGGATCACAGACAATTCCACCTTTTCCACCGCCATACGGCAAATCGACAATGCCACATTTTAGGCTCATCCAAATAGATAGCGCTTTCACTTCACGCTCCGTGACGTTTGGATGGAAACGGACTCCTCCTTTAGTTGGACCAACCGCATCATTATGCTGGGCACGGTAGCCGGTAAAAATTTTCACCGTACCGTCATCCATACGCACCGGAATTCTCACTGTCAGCATGCGAATCGGTTCTTTAAGCAACTCGTATACTTCTTCCGGATATCCCAGCTTTTCCAGAGCTCTATGTATAACGATTTGCGTTGCTGCTAATACGTCATATTCTTTTTCATTTTGTTCTTTTTCCTCGCTGGTATGCTTGTCGGCTACCATACGTAAACCTCCTATAAGCTCGCTATGATATTGATATTGTCGCCTTTCATGTCATAGTATACACCTTCTTGCTATTTATGCAAAGAAAAAAAAATAAAATGGCAAACGATTTATGACTATTTATAACTATTTCCATCTTTATTATGTTTATATGCTGTTTTTTCCTTATTATATGGCGGCTTTTCTTGCCCTTGAACAACAGAGCCGAGGTAAAAAAAACCAGACTCCTTGTCCACATGAAGGAGTCTGGTCATGCGTTAACGTGCCGGAAAATAATGAACGAGTTGTTCAATCGCTCGATGCTCGATTAGTTTTTTGCCATATTCCTGCACACGATGTATCGTTATCGTCGAAGGGCTGCCGAACTCCGCCAGCAAAGCGACAAAATTATCGATCGGAATAGGAGGTTCTTCCGCAACATGCAAGTAAAATCGGTCTTGGTAAGAATAAAGCGTTCCGTCTAAACAACCGATCGCATAGAGACGATGAGCAAGCTGAATGACATCTTCAAACGTTTGAAATTCGTAAAATATGTCATCGCTCTCATCGAGCGTTACTTGCATTTCAATGTAATCGTCGGCAAATTCTTCCTCCATTTCATCGTATTCGCCCTCGCTTGTTACGATAACAACCATTCCCTGTGCCGGTAAAGAGTATACTTCCACAGCGATCGATCCGTTTACTTCAAAGCCAAGCTCTTCGCTTGCCTCCTCAATCATATCGCGAAACAATTGATGAACTTTAAACGTATCTTTCCATAAATCGTCTTTCGTTAAACCGCGATCCATCAAATCATCAAACGTAAGGAAAATTTTAATTTTATTGTGGGTTAAGCGTTCAAGACGCATCAACACCCCTCCTTACCTACACAGCCATCTCTTATGTTTATTGTATGAAATAATTCATAAATGGTTCGTTGTTATTATTAATGAGTTTACATCGTTTTCCGTCATTTAGACAAGCATTTTTTCTTTATCTTCTTCTTTCCATGAACGAATGGTGATCAAATTCGTTTCCGCAGGCGCTCCAAGGCGAAGCGGAATGGTTGTCGTCCCGTATCCGTTACTGACAAAAACGGCAGTGCCGTTCACACTTTTTAAACCACCTTTTTCATAGAGCCCAAACGAAAAGAAACGAATTTGCCCTCCATGCGTATGACCGCTGATCACAAGCGAAATACGATGTTCGGGACGAAGACGCCCGACAATTTTCGGATTATGCGAAGCAAGGATGCGGAAGGCATTCTCATCCACCCCTTGAAGCGCTTTGTCTAATCTTGCGCGCCGTTTGCTCATATCCTCCACTCCAATGAGGGCAAGCTTCTCCCCATCCCGGGATTGCAGCATCACAGCACTATTTTCCAATATATGCACTCCTTCCTCGAGCAAAAGCGAGTGCAAATCATATTCCGCTTCATAATCATTATTCCCCCAAATAAAATAAACCGGTCCAATCATTTTTAAGCGGCGAATATTTTCCTTGACACGCGCAGCGGGCACCCCTTTTTCCGTAAGGTCCCCGCCGACTAAAACAATATCCGCCTTTCCTTTGATCTCCTCCACAATTTTTTTCGCCAATATCCGCCGATGAAGGTCGGAAATAAAAAAAATGGAAAACGCCCGAAAACTACTTGGAAACTGAGGAAAGGTCAACTCAATGTGAACAACGCGGTTTCGATGCGCTTCCCACCACATATAAGCCAATATACAGAAAAAAGAAAAAAAGACGATCCAAACCAAGTATAATGCCCCCTATAAATTTCGATGATATTGCCGAGAACGATCCAAATCCATCGATATCATACCATAAATAAAGGAGAAAATAAAAAATAAAACAGCCAGCTTTCTTTCCCATTGAAATAACCAATAAAAGGTCGCTATCCCTCCACAGCAAACAAACCATTCCATCCAGCGTACCCGCTTTCCCAGCAGACATAACACAATTCCTTCAATGACGGTGCGAATCACTACCGCATTTGCCAAAAAACCAATAAAAAAGCAGGTCAGCGCCAAAAACGTCCGCAAAGGATTAAAAATAAGCTCGGTGATAAAAAGGGTGAAATCAAACGGAGTCAATGGCGGCATCCAATGAATCAGCAAATATCCGCATAAAAATCCAACCATCACACACAACAGACGAACCCACATACCATTTCCCCCCTCCCTCTTCTACATGTATTCACGAAAAAGGGAGGCATGAGTAAAATGTTGCAGTCATAAATATAGACTGAAGTTTTATAAAAAGGAGGTTTTTTATGTTCACCACACGAAAGCAATATGAACCCTATGTAAGCCCATTTGATCCTTGTCCGCCAATTCGCGTCAAAACATATGTCACCGCGCCGAACCAATATGTCGGATTTCAACCGCCTAACTTGCCGCAATTCCCTTTGCATGAAGCATTGAAAAAAGGTACCCTCTGGAAAATTTTTTATGATCCATATTACGGTCCTTACGAAATGAAAACTAAAGGTGATGGACAATGAAGCAGGTGCCACAAGAATACTATGAACTTTTAGAGCAGCTCCAAGCAGTTGATTTTGCCCTCGTCGACTTAACGTTATACCTCGACACCCATCCTACCGACTACCAAGCGATCCAGCAATTTAACCAGCTTGCGCAAAAACGGAAACAGCTAAAGAAACAGTTTGAGTCCTGTTATGGTCCACTGCAACAATATGGAAACAGCTATTCCAACTATCCGTGGAATTGGAATGATTCTCCTTGGCCTTGGCAAGTATAGCAACGCCACTCGCTGTAAAAGGAGGAAATAATAATGTGGATTTATGAAAAAAAATTGCAATATCCCGTTCGTGTCAGCACGTGCAACCCAAAACTGGCGAAATATTTAATTGAACAGTATGGAGGGGCGGATGGAGAACTCGCTGCCGCGCTTCGTTATTTAAATCAACGCTACACCATTCCTGATAAAGTAATGGGTTTACTCACAGATATTGGAACAGAGGAATTGGCTCATTTAGAAATGATTGCAACAATGGTATACAAATTAACAAAAGACGCCACTCTAGAACAGCTGAAAGAAGCAGGTCTCGACGCACACTATGTCGATCATGACCGCGCTTTATTTTATCATAATGCCGCCGGCGTTCCGTTTACGGCGACATACATTCAAGCGAAGGGAGATCCGATTACCGATTTGTATGAAGATATCGCTGCCGAAGAAAAAGCGCGGGCAACCTATCAATGGATTATTAATATGAGCGATGATCCAGATTTAAACGATGGGCTTCGTTTTTTACGCGAACGTGAAATCATTCACGCTCAACGTTTTCGCGAAGCAGTCGAAATTTTAAAAGAAGAGCGTGACCGGAAGAAATTTTTCTAATCGGAAAATAGCTGAATGGGAGTACCATTCAGCTATTTTCATAATACAAATTAATATCGTACTCCTTTTTCATCATTTCAAACAGTTTATGCCGCTCTTTCCATTGCTGTTCATCTTTCCATAAATCGATGCTTTTTTGAATGATTTCGCAACGAAGGGAATGAAATTCCTCTTCCGCTTTATCACATTTTCCTTTGTAATATAAAACGGCCCAATACGAGGTAAACAGCAGTAACAATATATATAAATGCACCGTTTTTCCCAAAAATCCGTTGATCAGCTCCGTCCATGTGCCGCTTGGAAAAATTAAATAAAATAAAATGTAGATGGAAAACAGCGCGAACCCGCCGAAAGTAACGAGCTGCAAGGAAAAAACTTTTTTCTTCAGCCGTTCCCATTTTTGTTTTTTTTCAATCACTCCAATCAGCATTTGCCTTGTCACTTCATCTATCGGCACATGCTCGAGAAAATTTCCCATCATTCCATCCCCTCGATTTTTCCTCCACCCTTTCTTATTATAAACGTATGTACGAGCCTGCTTCGTTAGAACGAAAAAACGACCGTTTGTCTATCTCTCTATTTTTCCACATCTGTCACCGGAATTTGCAATACTTGTCCTTGATGGAGCTTTGCATTTTGCAAATGATTCCATTTTTTTATGATTTCCATTCCGCGATCGCTCTGATAATATTTCATCGCAATACTGTATAGCGTTTCATTTTCCTGCACGATATGTGTGATTACTTTTTTTCTTGTTTCTTTTTTGTTTTTCTTTAATGCAGGCTGATTTTGTGCCCTTGTTGTTGAACTGCTCGACTCGGTCGTTCCCTTCTTCACTGGATCAATATCAACTAATTCATAACTGCCTGTTTCGCTGCGGGTGACAACCGTCACCGTTTTTGAGTCTTGATTCGCATAATAAATGCTTAACATCGAAATCGGCAGCAAAATGAAAAACAGTACTAACAAACGTATGAGCGGATATTTCAGCTTCCACTTCTTTTTCTTTTCCCGCTTTCTTGTCTTCTTCTGTCGACGCACCTCGCTGCGCGATGGAAGCGGCAGCCCGTCTTCTTTTGCCGGCTTATTTTTTGGCTGCGCCAATTCCCGCAATACTTCCGCTTGATCTTCGATACGCTGCTCACTCACTCACGATTACCCCCGTTTTGTTTCCTTTCGCGCACATAATGGAGACGAATATCTACCGCTAAAATAAAATCGATCAGAAAATGGGCAAAAATCGTTGCCCACAGGCTTTTAGTCCACTCATAAATACATCCGAGAAAAAAGCTTAACAGCACTACCATCACAAACAAAAACCATTTTTCTAAATAGCGGATGTGCAACAAGGCGAACACCGTGCTGGCGACAAACAGGCCGAAATATGTCTGGATGACGCCGCGAAACAGCCACTCTTCGCTGAAAGCGATCAATAAACATAAAAAAAAGATATGCGGAATCGAGCGGCTACGGAAAATTTTTTCATTAATTCCCCCGTCATCCTGCCATTGTTTCGGCAAATAGCGCATCGCCAAAAAATCAAGCGCTAACACGAGGGCGGCGCTTCCCCCGCCATAGGCAATCACCGCAGCCAAATCAAACTGCCAAATTCGCCGCAACGTCGAAAGATCAAAAAGAAAAAATGCGATCACGACGGACGCGACAATTAGCAATAATTGCGTCAAATATAAATGGAGCAGTACTTCGCGATCGCTCATCATTTGGATTTGTTCACTTTGCCGCTTCATGTTTCACTACGCCTCGCTTTAAAAGAAAATACGCTGCAATTCGACCCGCCAACCAAGGAAACGGGTAGGGTGTTTTTCCTCGTTCGTACGCAAGTAGCCGTCTAATGACAGCCCGCAACAATCACAGCACTGCTCCGGCTTGTCCGTCAGGGTCTGCCCAAAGGCCTGGACAATCGCCTCCCGCCGGCAGGAACGGCGAAAAATCCATTTTTCCATTTCCTTTAACTTTTTCCGCTTCCATTGCCGGCGTAGTTCGATGTTCTTTGTTACTTTTCCATATAGGCGGTCAATTTCTTGCTTGGCAAGCGGCCGGTTGGAAGAAAAAACCCCTTCTTTTTCCAAAAAGTACGTAAAAATCCGCTTCTGGACATCCGTAAACAGACACATATCCATGTATTGCTCGACATCATCTCGGGAAGCGCCATATAATAAATTTTCACACAGCTGTTTCACCTGCGCGTCGTCCGGCAGTTCCGCTTCCATTAGCGATTGTATCATGCCATCGTCCCCATTGGTATATAGTAAAATCGCAATGCTCTTTTCTCCGTCGCGCCCCGCCCTGCCGATTTCTTGAAGATATGCTTCCATTTGGCCGGGCATATGAAAATGAAGAACAAAACGGATATTTTCTTTATTGACTCCCATGCCAAACGCAGCCGTGCAGCATACGATGTCTAACTGACCGCGTAAAAACTGCTGCTGCACCAGCATCCGTTGTTCGGCATCCATGCCTGCATGATAATACGCCACCCGCTCGATTCCTTCCTGCTGCAGTTGGCGCGCCATCGTTTCTGTCCATTGCCGGCTCGAAAAATAAATGATTCCAGGGCCTTGAAGACGCTTGACATAGTCGAGCAAGCGGTCCACTTTTTCGGAAAGTGAGCTCAGCTTTTCTACCTTGATTGCGATATTCGGACGGTCGACGGAATGAATATGGCAGCGCAGCGGAGAAAGCTGCAAAATATCGATAATATCATTCATCACTTCCGGAGGCGCCGTAGCTGTCAATGCGAGGCACGGCGGCGACCCAAGCTGGCGCCGGATCTCCCCTAACTTTAAAAAATCAGGACGGAAATCATATCCCCACTGAGAAATGCAGTGAGCTTCATCGACGACAAATAAAGAAATAGGAGTATTCGTTAAGGCAATAAGCAGCCGCTCCGACTGCAGCATTTCTGGAGAGACATAAATAAAGCGAAACTGGTCGAGCTGCTCAAGCGCCCGCCACTTTTCCCTTGTTTCTAAAAAACTATTAAAGGCAATGGCCCGCTTTTCCCCACGCTCCCGCAGCTGCCGTACTTGATCTTCCATGAGGGAAACAAGCGGGGAAATGATCAAGACGCTGCCTGGCAATAAATAGGCCGGAAGCTGATAGCAAAGCGATTTTCCTCCGCCCGTCGGCAGCATCGCCAACACATCATATCCGCGCAAAAGGTCTTCGATAATCTCCTGCTGTCCTTTGCGGAACGAAGAATAGCCGAACTTTTTCTGAAGCAGTTGCGTTAACGTCACCACATTTCCCCTTCCTTTGCCAATACGAGGCGGATTTCAAAATAGCTGACGTCGTCACCGATCGCATCGCGAATCCGCTTTAATTTGCGGGTCTTGAGCTTTCGCGCCGTCTCGATAATTTTCGCCGCCTTTTTTTCATGCACAAACGGCGCGATTGAAAACTGTGGAATATTGGCGGCAATTTCCACGACATGATCTTCAATCGTGCTTCTTTTTAAACGGCGCAGCCGCGCAATTTCGCCGAGCGGTTTCCCGCGCAACAGCCATTCATACGTTTTTTGTGCGGACAGCGTCAGTGGTATAGGCAATGACAATCCGTGCATTAATTCATATAAAATAGAGGAGCGGTCCGCTTCTGCTGACGCCATCATGTAATGAAGCACATTTTGAAATTGAAACTGAACGCATACGCGATCTTTTTGCAAATACGATGCAATTTGTTCGTTCGTCCAGCCGATTCGCGCATAACTCGTCAAACGCAAGGTAAACACCGTCGCCTCTTCCTCGGAAACGTCATCGAGAAGACGGTATAGCTCCCCATAAAGCGTTTCTGCTAATGTTCGCACCGTTCTTCGCTGTGATAGTAAATAGCGCTTCACCCACATCAATGTTTTTTCATGGCGGTGAATCGGCTCAAAACTGGTGTGGTGAAGGAGGTTCGATAATGTTTGCACAAGCAGGGACAAACGGTACCAAAACCATTTTTCCAAGTCGTGATAGCGCCATCCATTGAGATGCGTCGGAAAAAATGTCCGCTGCAGCTGTTCATCCAGCCATCTTTTTCCTTTTTCTGTCAATATATAAGCGCGATTTTGCACAGGGACAATCAAGCCGTTTTCGAACAACGACTGTGCTGCTGCCTCGATCTCGCTGAACGTAATATCTTTCCATACGCCAAAAAACGGCGCAAGCTGAAACCATTTACTGTCCTGCAGCGTTTGCGCTGATTTTTTTCCGGAAAATAAGTGATAGACCGCCGCCAACGACCTTTCGCCGTTGAAGCGGTGCAGACAAAACGACAGCAAAAACGCAGCATATCCGTCTTTCATGTCAGCTGCTCCTTTATGCAAATCTACATTATATTGTAACAGAATTACCTGCCTTGTTTCGCTCATAAAGTTTTTCTGTTTAGAAAGAATGCATAATAGGCAAGTAGACACCGTTTATATATTAAAAACGCAGATGTGACATTTTTATGTTGAAAAGTTGCTGAAACAGCCTTATTATAAAATTGAAAGTTCATTTCCGAGTATAGAACACGGAGATGAATCGTCCGTTTCGAATAGAACTTGGGGAGGTTTTTATCATGCCAAAATATACGATTGTGGATAAGGAAACATGTATCGCCTGCGGAGCGTGCGGCGCGGCGGCTCCAGACATTTACGACTACGATGAAGACGGCATCGCCTACGTTACTTTAGATGATAATCAAGGCATCGTAGAAGTTCCGGAAATTCTGATCGACGACATGATGGACGCCTACGAAGGCTGCCCAACCGAGTCGATTAAAGTCGCCGACGAGCCGTTTGACGGAGACCCAAATAAATTTGATTGATAAACATACACCCTCTTGCCAACAATGCAAGAGGGGTTTATTTATGTTTCGCCGAGAGTGTTGATTGGTCAATAAAATCAAGCGAAATGGATGCAAAAGCTGCTTTTCCGCGGGCAAATGCATTTGCCGGCCGGCATTCTCGTCCATCTGTTACGACAGAAAAGCGTGAATCGTCTGAACTGCTTTCCATCGCAACATGAAATATTTGCAAGCAATGGATCATCCACATTCACGTGTTTGCGAACGGCCTATTTCTGTAGTTGCTACCCTTTACCATCTATTCTATAATAGAAACGCATACATAATTTAAAGGAGGAACGTGTTGTGGCATTCGAAAATAAAGTGGTTGAAGCATTTATCGAAATTCCGGCAGGAAGCCAAAACAAGTACGAATTCGACAAAGAACGGGGCATTTTCAAACTAGACCGCGTCCTGTACTCACCGATGTTTTATCCAGCAGAATACGGATATTTGCAAAACACGCTCGCTTTAGACGGCGACCCGCTCGATATTTTAGTCATCACCACCAACCCAACGTTCCCTGGCTGCGTGATTGACACACGTGTCATCGGTTATTTAAACATGGTTGACAGCGGCGAAGAAGATGCAAAGCTGATCGGCGTTCCGGTTGAAGATCCGCGTTTCGACGAAATCCGCAGCATTGAAGATCTTCCGCAGCACAAATTAAAAGAAATCGCCCATTTCTTTGAGCGTTATAAAGATTTGCAAGGAAAACGGACGGAAATCGGCACATGGGAAGGTCCGGAAGCTGCTGCCAAATTAATTGAAGAATGCATCGCCCGCTACAACGAACAAAAAAATAAATAAACAACACAGCGCCCAAGTCTCCATAACGGCTTGGGCGCATTTTATTAAGCAAAATCCGAACATTCGATGATAAAAACGTTTACATTGGTATGACTTCTTTTCATATCATTGACAGAAAGCGCTTTAGTATGGTAAATTATCAGAAATTTAAAATTCTTGAATAAGAAAGGAGCACATCGACGTGTTTCGCATTTTAGTTTCCGACGCAATTAACGAAGAAGGATTAGCCCCACTACGAAAATCCGAACAAATTGAAATCGTGCAAAAAAATGTCAGTGAAGCAGAAAACGAACTGCATGAATTTGATGCCTTGCTCGTTCGCAGCGCGACAAAAGTGACAGAAGAACTGCTTTCAAAAATGCCGAACTTAAAAATTATCGGCCGCGCCGGCGTCGGGGTTGACAATATTGATGTAGAAGCGGCGACAAAGCGCGGGATTGTCGTCATTAACGCGCCAAATGGAAATACGATTTCCGCCGCCGAACACACTTTTGCAATGATGGCCGCGCTCGTACGCCACATTCCGCAGGCGCATATTTCGGTCAAATCGCGGGAATGGAATCGCTCCGCGTTTGTTGGCATGGAGCTGAAAGGAAAACATTTAGGCATCATCGGATTCGGCCGCATCGGCTCTGAAGTAGCGAAACGTGCACGCGCCTTTGGCATGACCGTGCACGTGTACGATCCGTTTTTAACGAAAGAACGCGCCGAAAAACTCGGTGTGTCGATTCATACGCTCGATGAGGTGCTCGCTTGCGCCGACATTATTACCGTGCACACTCCGCTGACAAAAGAAACAAAAGGACTTCTCGGCGAGAAAAATTTGGCAAAAACGAAAAAAGGCGTGTATCTCATCAACTGTGCCCGCGGCGGCATTATTGACGAAAAGGCTCTCATTCCGTTTTTGCAAAATGGCCATGTGGCAGGGGTCGCCCTCGATGTCTTTGAACAAGAACCGCCGGGAGACCATCCATTATTGTCGTTTGATAATGTGATCGTCACTCCGCATCTTGGCGCTTCCACTGTCGAAGCGCAATTAAATGTCGCTACTCAAGTTGCCGAGGAAATATTACAGTTTTTAGAAGGAAAACCGGTTACATCTTCTATTAATCTGCCAGCCTTGTCCAAAGACGTATACGAGAAAATTCAAGCATTCTACCATTTAGCGAAGAAGATGGGCATGATTGCCTCACAATATATGAATATTCCGGTTCAAGAACTGTCCGTTACGTATGCAGGAACCGTCGCCGATTTAGAAACGACTTATATCACGCGCAGTCTGCTCGCTGGATTTTTACGGCCGCGTGTCGCTTCGACGGTCAACGAAGTGAACGCCGCCATGATCGCAAAGGAACGGGGAATTACGTACGGCGAAAAGTTTTCTGACGAAACACACGGCTATGCCAACTGCATCTCCCTTACCGTTCATGGCGAAAATAGAACATTTACGATCAAAGGCACGCACATTCCAAACTACGGCGACCGCATCGTCCACTTTGACGGATTTACGATTGATTTTGCGCCGGAAGGACATCTCCTTTACATTCAACACCAAGACCGCCCGGGGATGATCGGAAAAGTCGGAAACGTGCTTGGCGAACATCAAGTAAACATCGCCACGATGCAAGTCGGACGACAAGAAGCGGGCGGCAGAGCGATTATGTTGCTTTCGCTAGATAAGCCAATTGATGATGCTGTTATGCAAAAATTAACCGAAATCGAAGATATTGACACCGTAAAAAGATTAGAAGTGTAAAACAAAAAAGGAATGGGCACGACCCCATTCCTTTTTTGTGTGATCACCGCTTTTATCCTAGCGGCACCGCCTTCCGTTCCCCCTTATGAAACGTCATCAACTCCGTATAACCGACACTTCTCGCAAGCGCAATCGCTTTGTCGTAATCTGCCCCTACATGCTCAGGGACATGCGCATCGGAGGAAAGCACAATTGGGATGCCTTTATCGTAGCACATTTGCAATAGCCGTTTATCCGGGTATAGCTCGCCAACCGGTTTCCGCAGCCCTGCTGTGCTGATTTCGACGCATGTTTTCGAGTTTGCCAGCGCGGTTGTCGCGCGATCGTATTGCTCGAGCAAAAATTCTTCATCTTCTGGAACGTATTTAAATATTTTGACCAAATCCAGATGACCGATAATATCGAATAAATTGGACTCAGCCAAGGTGACAACTTGGTCAAAATATTTGCGGTATGTATCGTATAGATCCCTGCGTTCCCATTCTTGACGGTACTCTGCCAAATCAATGCCAAAATCATCAACCCAATGAATTGAACCGATCACATAATCAAACTCATAAGATTGGATAAATTGCGCCATTTCTTCATGTTTTCCCGGCGTATAATCCATTTCAATGGACATTTTTACGTCAATTCCGGCATCCCACGCTTCATGGAACAGCCGGACATAGTCATCCATATCATAGTAACGGCGCGCGTCGACCCATGGATTGGATAAAATATTTTTTGTTTGGTAAAAATGGTAGGCATGTTCCGATATGCCAAAATGCTGAATTCCCTTTCTTGCTGCTTCATCCGTAAATTGCCGCAAATATTCGAGGGTCAGCGTTCCCCGCTCAAGATGATTGTGATAATCGGTTAACATGTTTCTCTCTCCTCCCTCTACGTTTCTATCATTATATCGCATAGAGATGAGGAGGACAACGGTTTTGCGAATTTTCGCACATTCACCCCGCCATACCAACCATAAATAGCAAACGAATGCAGGCAGCCATGCCTGCCACGACAAGCAAACGTCTCATCACATCTCCCATCATCCGTTCCTCCCTTTCGTTATCATTCCGCCATATATTGTATTATGTGAGAAAAGCGGCAAATAGAACGTTGCCATTGCTACATTAACAAAATTGTAACAAAAAACGCTTCCTTTTTATTGGGCAGATGCATATACTGTAATCGGATTTGGACCAACGGGTACGGCGATTTTTTTCCCAAACATATACGGGCCAATTTGCTTGACTCCCCCGCCTTTAAATGTAACGGTGCGAAAGCCGAACTCTTTCGCCGTAAGCAAAATCGCCTCCATCATCCATTGAATCGATGGCAGTCCGTTTAGCTTGGAATCTTCCGTAAACTGGATCACGACATGATCATTCTGCACGCTCACCTTCTTAATGCGAACTCCTTTTGGGACAGTGGAGCGCAACGGCCCACCTCCATCTTTTTTCATCTGTTTTAATGCTTCTAAAAACGTCGAAACATGCTGCGGCGACGGAACAAGAAACACAGAATGCGTCGAACCGGACCAATATAAATAATACGCCCGCTTCTTATTCGGAATTTCCACTTCCTTTATATATCCTTTATGATGAAACGCCATTCCTTCCTTCTTTTCGGTAAAAAAACGGACTTTCTTTCCACCCATCCAGCGAATCGTTTCTTCAACGCTGGCAAGAAACAATGATTCACCCATCGATCCTTCGGAAAAAACTGGATGTTGTTTTGACACCCGGACCAGCCAGACTCGATTGCTTTCACGAGAAGGGACAATCGTGACACCATTAAGCAGCCGCTTTGATAACCCCCATTTTTGTTCATCAATTTGTGATTTGGCCATTTTGAGCTGCTCAGCCGCTTGTTCATATTTTTTTACCGGAACGCTAATGGGAATGATGATTTGCGACTGTTGATCAGGGATTCCTACTACGACAATATCTTGATCATTCAATGCATCTTTGGTCACAATGCGCGATAAAAACGAATCGTGCTCCCTAGCAGACAAAAGCGTTTGGCTCTCCTTTGCCGGCTGTTCCGCCTGTAGCGTTATCATATGCCGATCTAACTTCTCAGAGCTTTTTTCCGGACGTTGTGTGAATGGAAGGCTAGGTGCATAGATCGCCACCACAGACACCGCCGCAACGACGGAAATCAGTGATGGAAGAAACCAGGCTTTCCAGCGTGCCGTTTTTCTTGCTTTGATTAATTGTTGATATATTTCTTCCTTCGAACGATGATCTTTAATCATCGGCATCTGCTGTAGCGTATGCTCAAGGCATTCGTCATTCCACCGAAACTTTTTCACGCTGTCCTCTTCCTTTCTCCATTTCTTCTTCCATATACTTTTTCAACACTTTCAACGCCCGGTGCTGCGTCGTTTTGACTTTGCTCTCCGTCCATCCTAACGCCTCCGCTGTCTCCGTAATCGACAGCGATTGGATAAAGCGAAGCACGATAACAAGCTGCTGATCGATCGTACAACGTTCTAAACAGCGGTACATTAGCTGAATCTCCTCTTTTTGAATCGCGATTTCCTCCGGCAGCGGCTGTCCATCACCAAGCTGTTCTTCACTCCAATCTAATTTTCCTAATTTCTGCTGTCGGCTTTTTTGTTTGCGGAAAAAATCGATCGCCACATGGCGCGCAATCGACAGCAACCATGTTTTTTCACTGCTTTCCCCTTTAAACCGCTTATAAGAACGCAGTACTTTTATGTATACTTCCTGAACGAGATCTTCTGTCTGCTCTCGATTTCGTACCATATAAAATAAAAAATTAAAAATATCATCATGATACTTTTCGTACAACTCCTCAAAGACGGAGTCCATCCTTTCTCCTCCCATTCTACTTCATTTGTCGCCGCGACAAATCGTTTCGTTACAATCATGATAAAATTTCCACGTGAAAAAAGGAAGAATATTGCAAAATATTCTTCCTTCTTTTCTCTTCCATTTTACTAATCTATGAAGAGCGGAAAAAATAAACTTTTGGCAATCTTTTTGACTTCCTCTTCCACACAAGGATGGTAACTAATTAATATAGCGGTAGACGGACCGGCAGAAGCAAAAAGGGGCAGCTTGCAGGAACATGATGAGAAAGCAAGGCCGTTTGCCTGTAGCAATTGCTGCAGTTCGTAATAAATTCCTTTTGAACCAATCGGGACAATTTCATAAATACACGTTTGTCTCAATAATGCTTGAAATAACGAAAGAGAGAGAACTCGTTCATTGCGCTTCAACACTTCATCACCGACAAGAGGCTCGCCGATTACCGCAAATTTTGCGTCTTTTGGTGTTATTCCGACCCGTTTCCGCTCTGTTTGCACCGTACCAACAACCGTTATGCCAACAGCGGACTGAAGCGTTGGAAAATTCGTTTCACTGCTCCCGATGACCGGAATGTCTATATGTAATTCTTGACACGTCCTGCGAATGCCATTGCAAAGTGTTTCCCACGCTTCATCATGCACAAAATTTTGCAGTACCACGGCATGCAGCTTTGCTCCAACACTCAATACTTCCATGAATGCAACGCGCGCAGCGAAATACGCAACGACATCATATGGAGCGTGTACAATATCCTTCTCTTTCTCTCCAATAGCTGCCGAACCATCCGTCGCAACCACTAACTCTGTGCCATCGTAAAAAGGTACAAACAATACATCACGCACGTGGCATCTTCTCCGATTCCATGATTGTCAATTTCCAAAGCACCGGAATAACGAGAGATGAAACGATGATGTTCGCAGCCGTCGCAGCCGTCAAAGAAGGAATAATCGCCAAAACAAACGCTTTTCCCATCCATAAAGCAAATGGAAGCGGCGCTAAAAAGGCGTTGCCAACAAAGAAAAAGAAAAAAGCAGCCTTTTTCCATTTATGTTGATATAGCCAAGCAAATCCATATACAAGCGCTGCCATTTCCACAGCGACTAGCAAATGAAACGCTCCTAACGGAAACCCTGCAAAAAACGCTGATATGAAATGACCAAACGCGGCAACGAGAGCGCCGCTGTTCGCTCCAAGAATCGCTGCCGCAACAAGTGCTGGAGCGCTATCCAATGCAATGCTGCCAAGCGAAGTTGGCAGCTTCAATAACGAACCGATCACCGATAAACTAATCAACACGATTGTCGCGGCAAATCGTTTCCGGCTTCCTATCATTTTTTCTCCTCCTTATCGCGAAACACGATGGCGCTCCGCTCATATTCGACGTCTTTTACTCCCAAACGCGCGTTAATGACACGGGCAACAGCAAAAAAGTAATCAGATAGACGATTCACATATTGCAATACAATTTCATTAACCGGCTCCGCTTTGCTCAAAGACACGATGCACCGTTCCGCTCTTCTTGTTACCGTACGGGCAACATGGAGCGCCGCTGCAGCCGGGGAGCCGCCAGGTAAAATAAATTTTTCAAGCGGCGGAGCTTCTTTCACATATTCATCGATACGCGTTTCCAAAAAGGCTACCATATCCGCCGTTACTTTATACGGAAGCTTTCCATTCACGATGGACAAGTCGCCGCCGCAATCAAATAATTCATGTTGAATTTTTTGCAATTCAGCGTAAATATCTTGAAATTTCTCCTCATCTAACAGTGTCATCGCCTGCCCGACAAATGAATTTACTTCATCTAACGTACCGTACGCCTCCACGCGCAGATGGTCTTTATCGACACGTCCGCCGATTAAACTCGTTTTCCCTTTGTCACCTGTTCTCGTATATAGCCTCATATCGTTTCTCCCCCTTATTTCATTCGTTCTGCTAATCCACACCAAACACGATCAATGCGGTCGCAAAGCTGCGCCAATTGCTGGTAACACCAACCGGTTACATCGCGCCATAATCGTTCCTCTTTTTCCACCGGGACAACCCCCTGCGTAATGTCTGAACCAATCCACACAACCGTTCGTCCAGAATCTTGTCGTTCCCACTCATGCCACATTTGAAACATACGTTTCCAATAAGTTAAATCTGGAATACGCCGAATCGCTGCTTCCAATCCTTCCATTACAACGATTCGTTCGAGTATATTCACATCCGGCTCGCCATATTCGCATTCATATCCGTTATACCAAACGACATCCTTCCGTTCTGTTATTCGGTAGTAAGTGCACGCCCATTTTCGTTTTCCTTGAAAAGCACCTCCGACAATGAAATGCATCGTTTTTTCTCCTTCCACCTCTCAAGCGTCGATTGCAGTGTAAACCCGCCGCCAAATGGCACTGCCCATTCCCAAAACGGCCGTTCTACCGGAGCGTAGCGTTCCAATACGTAACGAATCGGGCCGCCATGCGTGACGACGGCGACATGCCTCGCGTTTGTTTGTTCGGCAAGCAGTATGGTTTGTTCAAGCGCTTCTTCCACCCGCCGGCAAAAAGCTTTGTAGCTTTCCCCATTGGGCGGCGCTACGGAAAACGGAGAATGCAGCCATTGCTGATACTCTTTTATTTCTTTCAACTCTGGAAAAGTTTTTCCTTCCCAATCGCCAAAATTTATTTCCCGCCATTGCTCCATTTCGCATTTCGCGCCGCAATAGTTTCTAAACAACCTCTCGCACGTTTGCCGGCAGCGCAGCAAATCGCTTGATACAAGCAAATCAACAGGCTTGAAAAACTGCAAGTCTGCTTGGAGAAGCCGTGTTTTTTCCTGCCCTGCAAGCGGCACATCCGTATGCCCAATATATCGCCTTGCTTCATTTTCCGGCGTCATACCGTGACGTATGAACGTAATAGCCAAATAATAAACCATAGCCACGTCTCCATCCCTTCCACAAACGCCCCAAGCGTATCGCCGGTAATGCCGCCAAATTGTCTTTCAAAAAATAAACGTGCAGCGAAAGCAGCAAATATGGTCCCGCATGCTAGAAAAATAATAGTGTTAAAAACAGAAAGATGGGTAGCGCATAAACATGCGAGCAAACAGCTGCCAATTGTCATTGCGGCATGCGCATCGTAACGATCGGCATGTTCCCGAAAAGCAGCAGCCATGCCGGTTTGCTTCGCTGGTTTTCCGCAAATAAGCAGCCATGCCATCGCTGTTCTCGAAAACACCGGAATAACAGCAATAAGAAATATATCAAAATCGGAACATATTGTTTCAAACATAAATAAAAAGCGAAATGAAAGCAAAAACAAAATAGATAATACCGCAAACGCTCCAACGCGCGAATCGCTCATAATTTCTTGGCGTCGCTTTACATCCCGATACGAAAAAAACGCATCGCTGACATCCATCCAACCATCGGCGTGCAAACCGCCGGCAAGCCAAACCGACAGCCACATAAGAAACAGCGCCAGAAACAGCGGAGAAAAGGAAGAAAAAGCAGAAAACAGGTAGTACATCACGGCCGCGACAGCTCCGATGATGGCGCCGATAAGCGGGAAAAGACGGACAGACCAGCGCGCTACGTCACCGTTCCACTCGATTTGCCTCCGAACCGGAATCACCGTTAAAAATTGCAACGATAATAATAACCCGCTCCAAGCTGCTTTCATCAGAACAACTCTCCTTTTTTGACCGTTGCCAACCCGTGCTGGACTAAAACAGCGACCTCCGCTTCCGCGACAATTTGCTGGTGAAGCCAGCCGAGCATTTTCATATAGTGATAGGTCCCGATATCAGCGGGTACTCCCCCGCAAAATAATTCATTGGAAACAATAATCAACGCTTTGCACGCTCCCGCCAGCCGCTCTAGCGTTTCCCACATGTACGCCGCTTTACGGAAACATAATTTTTCCTCTTTCCAGCTGTCATCACGAAACAGCTCATTGGCGAGCCAATTAGTCAAACAATCGAGCAGCACGACATCTTCTTTCGTAAACGATCCGACCAGCTGGTCAAGACAAACAGGTTGCTCCCACGTTGCCCATTGAATCGGCTGTTTCTCCCGCCGCTTTTGGTGATGGATGATGCGTTGCTTCATTTCGTCGTCATCAGCGCTTGCCGTCGCAATATAGTGCAAGGAGAATTCCGGGATCGCTAGCTTTCGCGCGTACCCTTCGGCCACTTTGCTTTTTCCGCTGCGGACGCCGCCGCTAATAAACACCATCATGTTCCCCACCGCTTTAACACATGCAATAATTCGTCATTTTCTTCTTTCGTTTTCACGGCAAAGCGCAAATAACGGCCGTCAAGACCAGGAAAATTGACGGTATGGCGCGGCACGATCCCTTCCTTTAATAAAGAAAAAAACAGTTCTTCTGTTGGACACCCCGGCCGCCGCAATAAATAAAAGTTAGCGACAGACGAAGAAACAGAATAGCCATATGCGCGCAATATGCCCGTGATTCTTTCCCTTTCTTGGGCAATCATTTGCTTCGTTTGCGCGGCAAACTCCTCGAGCGGCAAAAAACGGAGCGCAAGCTGCTGGGCAATCCGGCTTACACTCCATGGAGGCTGCAACGCCTTTACTTTTTCAATGACCGCTTCATTTGCAGCCATATAGCCAATACGCGCTCCTGCTAAATGATGGATTTTCGTTAAGGAGCGCAACACGATTAAGCGGGAAAAGTCATTCATCCACTGCATTGCCGTAAAGCCGCCAAACCAAAAAGGGTAAAACGCCTCGTCAATCACCGTAAACGTCCTTGCTTCCTCCGCCGCGGCAAGCAACGCATAGAGCTCATCTTCTTTCATCACCGTTCCCGTTGGATTGTTTGGATGGCATAAAAAGAGAACATCGACCTCCTCTATTAATTTCATTAACTCCTGTTGCTCATATTTCCAATTTCGTTCTTCCGTTGCAACAAGCAGGACAATGTTACAGCCGTGCGCCTGACAGGCGCGGCGATACTCGGAAAACGTCGGTTCGAGAATGCCTGCCCGCTTATTGGCAAACAGTTTGGCGAGCAAATAAATGCACTCGGAAGCACCGTTGGCGATAAGCAATTTTGCTGGCGATACCCCTTCTGTTTCAGCAAGCAGCTCCGCCAACTGCCGCGCCTCGGGATCGGGATACTCCATCGCCCATTGGCAAAACTCCGTTTGCGAAGGCCAAAGCGATGGCGGAAGCATATACGGGTTCGTATTGACGCTAAAATCGATGTACCTTTCCGGAAGCGGAATATTGCAGTATTCATATAGCTTGCGAGGATTCGCCCCATGCGCCGGTAAACGCAACGATCATCCCTCCTATCAACAATAGCAGCACAAACGACAAAACGGTCACCACCATAATTCGGAGCGCTCGGCGAATATGATTGGTTTGCAAAGGAACGAGCGGGTCACCGATTGTCGGCCGCCTGGAAACGACGCCGTGATACGTATTCGTTCCGCCAAGCCGCACGCCTAAAAGCGCCGCCATCGCCGCTTCCGGCCAGCCGCTGTTTGGGCTTGGATGCTTGCGGGCATCGCGAAGCAGCACGCGCCAGCAGTAGCGGAACCGCTTGCCGCTATGAGCGAACACCATGACGGCCGCTGTCAGACGCGCTGGTATATAATTCATGACATCATCCAGTCTTGCCGACGCCCAGCCGAACGCGCGGTACGTATCATTTTTATAGCCGAGCATCGAATCGCACGTATTGACAGCGCGATAAAAAAGCGCCAATGGCGCGCCGCCGATCCATGCGTAAAACAGCGGCGCGGTAATGCCGTCGCTTGTATTTTCCGCCACCGTTTCCACGCAGGCACGCACGATTTCCGGTTCATCCAAGTTTTCCGTATCGCGTCCGACAATCATGCTTAACTCGCGGCGCGCCTGCTCCATATCTCCCCGCTCGAGCGGCAGCAGCACATTCCATGCCGCCTCTTGTAGGCTTTTCGTTGCAATCGTGGTAAAAATCAGGATCGCTTCTACGACAACCCCAAAGAGCCAAGAAAGCGAATAACTAATTTTGACGGCAAGCAACGAAATGATATACACCGTTCCTGTTACTGCCGTTACCGTCACCATTCCTTTTACGCGCCGATATGCTCCTTTGTTTAACCGCCGGTCAAAAAAAGCGATAAGCGCTCCCATGCCCCGCACCGGATGCGGCAGCCAACGCGGATCACCGAGCCAAAAATCAAGCATCAATGCCAGCGCAATCGCCAGCAGATGGCTCATGAAAAATCCCTTCGCTTTCGATATCGGCGCAGCGCTTCCTTTGTTGCTTCATAAACGACGCGCCCGATCACTTGGCCAATCGGGGTGATCGTTCCCGCATACGAAAAAGCGGTGCCCGTCTGCGTCGCGGCAATGACGATGCAATCGGTCGAAGTACCCGTCGCATACGTGTTCGTCTCGGGATCAAGGACGTTTTCTTCATACAATGCCTTCACCTTTGCTTCTGTCGCCGTCATCACCGCTTGCACATAGGCAGCATCGGTTAACGTTCCATCGATAAAAATCATCATATTAATGGTTCCGATTTTTTGTTCGAATTGCTTCCGTTTCCACGCATGCGCGGCATCGACGGCATTTCCTACTCCCGCCGTCACCACCGCCCAGAGCGAAAACGCGTCTTGTTTTTCATATATGCAAACGGCATCATGTATGTCGACTGCCGTCATCATTCCAATCGTACTGGAAACAGGAAGCCCTCGTTTCCGTAAATATTGCTTCATCTCTAATTCTGCATCTTCACGGTTATAGTCTTTGGAAACTTGCCGGTTGACAAAATGGGTCGCCCATTGAAACCCCGAGCCAACAAGTGCGGAAGACAGCACTTTGAGCGGCTCCGCCGCAGTGATGGCGATGCAGTCGTCCATCGTTGTCCATGTAAGGAGTTCAGGCAGCCCCCGCTGTTCGATGGCCGACAATCCTCTTTCTGGCAAAAAGGCCAGCAGTGGCTTGGAAACGGTCGGATGTGCCTGTTTGTTTACCGGAGATTGAAACACGGAATGGAGAAGCGCCGGCTCCATCAGCTCTTCCGGCGTGCCAAGCGCAACCGCCTTCCCCTCTTTTAGCATTAAAAGCCTGTCGCAATATAAACTGGCGATATTCATATCATGAAAAATGGCAATCACGGTCAGTTTTTTCTCTTTTGCCGAACGAACAAGCTGATTTAATAGATGGAGCTGTTGGGTAATATCCATATGATTCGTCGGCTCATCAAGCAGCAGCAGTTCGGGATTTTGCGCCAGCGCCCGAGCCAAATAGGCGCGCTGGCGCTCTCCTCCGCTTAAGCGCTCGATGCTCTCTCCCGCTTTTTCGGTGAGGCCGACTTCATGAATCGCCGCATCGACCGCCTGCTCATCTTCCTCCGTCCACATCGGCAATAAACGATGCTGATGGGCGTACCGTCCGAGCTCCACCGTTTCTTTGACCGTATAGCCAAACGCCGCATCGATCGTTTGCGGAAGCACTGCGGCAAAACGAGCCCACTCTTTATGCGAAAAAGAAGGGAGCGGCCGTCCGTTCACGGTGATACTGCCGCTTTGCACAGACAGCTCTTTGCTTAATAGCTTCAACAATGTCGTTTTCCCGCTGCCATTTGGCCCTAAAATGCCAAATATTTCCCCTTTTTCCACCGTAAAGGTAATATCATAAAGCACTTGTTTACGCTGATAGCGGTAAGACACGTTGTTTACTTCCAGCACATCGATCACATCTTTCTTTTCATTCTTCGGAAAAATAATAACGCAAACAGCGGGGCGCCAATCAAGGAAGTAATGACACCAATCGGCAATTCGCGCGGCGAAATGATCGTGCGCGCCAGCAAATCGGCAAGCACGAGAAATGCCCCACCATAGAGCAAAGACAACGGCAACAACAAACGGTGGTTCGGACCGCAGACAAGGCGGACCATATGGGGAACGACGAGCCCGACAAATCCGATCGTCCCCGACACCGATACGGCCGCCCCTGTCAATAACGAAGCCCCCGTTAAAATCATGATTTTGCGGCGCATCACGTTCACCCCGACATGGAGCGCCGCCGCTTCGCCAAAGGCAAACGCATTAAGCTCGCGCGCATTCAGAAGAAGCAAGACGACTCCGAGCAGAAAAAACGGAAGGAGAAGCACCGTATATTTCCAGCCCCGCATCGCGACGCTTCCCATCAGCCAGGCAATAATTTGCCGCAATTCTTCCCCGGTCAGCGCAATCATCAAAGAGATAAGGGCGCTGAAAAACGCTCCAAATATAATCCCGGCCAAAATGATCGTCTCCACCGACATTTGCCGTTCCACGGCCCTTGTAAATAAAAGCACAAGCGCGAGCGTCGCCAGCCCAAATAAAATGCTGACGATCGGCAAAGTAAACGTGCCAAAGAGCGGCAGTTGAATACCGAAAAAAATGACGAGCACCGCACCGACGGAAGCGCCGGATGACACGCCGAGCGTATACGGATCGGCAAGCGCATTTTTTAACAGCCCTTGAAACGCCGCGCCCGCGACCGCCAACGACGCACCAACGAGAAACGCGAGCACCACGCGCGGAAGGCGGATCATCATCACGATTTGCACAAGATCATCGGGAGCATCGCCGCCGGACAGCGGCAATCCAAGCCAGGCCGAAAAAAGAATCTTGATAATAGTAGAAAAGGGAATCGATAACGAACCTATCGATATCCCTAATAAAAGCGAGACCGCCGCAACCGTTGCGGCAATGATATACATCGATGCATTACTTAAAGATTTCCGGGTAAATAACTTTTGCAAGTTCCTCTACTCCTTCAACAAGACGCGGGCCCGGACGGCTGACTAAATCGGTATTGACATCATATACCCGCTTGTTTTTCACCGCTGGAACATCTTTCCACGCCGCGCGTTCTAACACCTGTTTCGCTCCGCCGTAGGTAGTAACAATCACATCCGGTTTGTATGCCACCGCTTTTTCTTCCGTCACCATCGGCCATCCTTCCAGGCCGCCGGCAACGTTTTTCGCCGAAATGGCCTGAATCATCTCATCTATAAACGTTCCTTTTCCGGCCGTATAAATTTGCGGCGGCGGCGATACTTCCACCCATACTTTCATTTGCTCTTCCGGTTTAATTTGTTTTGCCTTTTCTTTTATTTCTTCCAGTTTCGTTTTCATATTGTTGATAATTTCTTGCGCTTTGCCGGCAGTTCCAGTTGCCTTGCCAATCAATTCGATCGAATGGTATACATCAGCAAACGATTTCGCATCATTGACTACTAGCACCGTAATGCCTGCATCTTTCAGCTGCTTGAGCCCGTCTTTTGAGTTGTGCGCGCCTGACGCATGAGCGAGAACTAAATCCGGTTTCAACGAAATAATTTTTTCAATGTTGAAATCCATGCCGCCGATTTTTTCTTTCTTTTTCACATCTTCCGGATAGTTGTCAAAATCGCTGACGCCAACGATTTTGTCGCCTAATCCCAACGCATAGGCAATTTCCGTGTTGCTTGGAATTAAGGAAACGATTTTTTTCGGTTCTGACTTAATCGTCACTTCTTCCCCTAATCCATCTTTCACCGTTACCGGAAACGCGGCTTGCGATTGTTCCGTTTTTGTTGCTTCTTTGTTCGCAGGCGCTTTGCTTTCGTTCGCCCCGCTGCATCCGAACAATAGGCCGAATGTCAGGACGACGACAAGCAGCGCGATGTACTGTTTCCACTTTCTCATTGCTGTTCCCCCTTTTTACAGAAATAAAAAAACTCATTCCGAATGGGAATGAGCAAGAAACGGCAATATGTATGCATAAAGGCAGCCACCGTTGCCGTTTCCTACTCTCACCCCCCGAAGATTAGGAAACGCATAAGCAGGCAAGGCAGGTCTACTGACTCATGCTTCATCCTACTCTGAACCTTCCCATACGGCAAACGGCGCATGCCATCGTACCGTACAGTGGCGATTTCATTTCGTCCGCATTTACAGTTGCGGGGACAGTTCTGGACTTTCACCAGATTCCCTATTAAGCCGTGCGGAGCGAATCGCTCCATTGGCACCTTGCTGCGAATGTATAAAATTGTCGAACAATTGACAGTTATAATATTAAAGGATAAGAAAAACTTTGGCAATAAAAAAATGAAAGTTTCATGGAATTCAAGGTATGTAAAAATCCCCCGATGGCGGGGGACAAAGGAACCATTCAATGATTAATATAGCGTTCAAACACAAAACCGAAGTCTTTTACCGTATATTTTGTCTTCGCGTCAACGAGCCATTGAAACGCGAGTTCATTCACTGCTTTGAAATCAGCCAAGAAATTATTTGTGTCACTTTTTACGCGCCCGAATACATTCGCGGTCAATTCCAAACTTTTGTGCGCGTACTCCAGCTTCGTTTCGTTTTCATGACAAAGCTCGGCGATGGCGAGCAGCGATTTATATAAATCTTTTAGTTCTTCTAAATACTTTTTATGAACGTCAATCGAATAGACATGGGCACCGATTTTAAATTTAATCTCCACGTCTAGATCAACGGTTCCCGCTGTTTCGAGCGACACGTCGGAAATCGGATGCTTGTAATAATCATAGCGGCGCAATACGCGTTTCTTGCTGGTTGCGCTCGTGCCATCCAAATGAATAAGCGCTTTATTCGTAAAACAATACTCATCTGATTTCGATTTAATTAAGAAATAAATCTTTTCCCCATCTTCATGCATTACGTAATCATCGGCATCAACTTTATCGTAGTTTTCCGGCTTAATGACCGAGCCGATATCACTTAATCCAAGCACATCAGCGGCGACTTTTCCAAACATCATACAGCCCCTCTCTTTAAAGGTACCTATTTATGTTTATTATATCATATGGGTTTCCATTCCCGAATCTTTAGGCAAAAATAAAATCCAACGCGCTCGGAAAACACGTTGGATTTTATCACGTTATTGCAGTTCATCTCCGAAACTAGAGTCTTTGTTTGTGAATTTTAAGAAGAGCAAATATACAAGGCCAATAGCGAGCCAAATCAATCCAAGTTTTTTGCTTAACGGATCAAGGCTATACCATACATAGCCAATAATCACTAGACCGATAAGCGGAAAAAGAAGGTGGTTCAAATAATCTTTGCTTCCTTGTTTGCGCAGAAAATAGTTGATCACGGAAACGTGCAAGAACAGAAATGCTGTTAATGCCCCAAAGTTGACAAGCGAAGCAAGCTTATCAATTTGCGAGGCAAAAACGGTAGTGACAATCAGGGAAATGACAGCGACAATAATGGTACTGACATATGGCGTTTGAAATTCTGGGTGTACTTTTGACAATATTTTTGGCAGTTTTCTGTCCCTTCCCATGCTATACAGGATTCGCGAAATAGCAGCTTGTGCTACGAGCGCATTGGCAATCCCCCATGAAAATGCCGTCGCCAAAATCGTTGTCCACTTCAGCCATGAACCGCCGGCGATTTCAGCAATTTGGTAAAAAGCAACATCCGCATTTTTAAACGTTGTATAGTCGGGCCAAATGAGAGCGGCTACCCACGTTTGAATGATGAAAAGCACCCCTACCGTTAATAAAGAAAATACAATAGCCTTGCCAATCGATTTTTTTCCGCCTTTCGTTTCCTCGGCCAGCGTCGAAATGGCGTCAAAGCCAAGAAAACTTAACACGGCGATCGAAACGGCCCCCATTACCATTCCCATGCTAAAATGATGCGGGTCGTATAACGGCTTAAAACTGAACTGCGCTCCGTTTACCCCTTTCGCGACGGCAATAATGCCAGTTACCACAAAAATCGCCAAAACGATTAACTCTAAAATGACGATGATCTTATTCGCTCTCGCCGTTATTTCAATGCCAAGAATATTGATCACCGTATTAATCCCAATGAACAGCACTAACCATACATAGATTGGAATTTGCGGAACAATATCAGCCAAAGCCGCCGCACTGACGAGATATAGCAAGGCTGGAACAAAAATATAGTCTAATAATATCACCCAGCCGGCAATAAAACCTACATGCTCGTTAATCCCTCGCTGTGCATAGGAGTAGACGGATCCGGCAATGGGGAACGCTTCGGACATGCGCGCATAACTAAGTGCTGTAAAAATCATTCCTATCATTCCGATAAGGTAGGCAAGGGCAACCATGCCTTTGGAGCCTTCCGCTACATATCCATAAATACCAAAAGGAGCAATTGGCACCATAAATACAAGTCCATAAATAAGCAAATCCAAAAAGCTTAATGAACGCTTTAATTCCTGCTTATATCCAAGCTGTTCAATAGTTATCTGCCCCGTCTGCTTTGCTTCCATCTGTGCCATTGCCCTTCACCCCTTTACAATTGGAATAATTCAATTTGATATGCCTCGAGCACCCAGCGTGGCACGAAGAATCGGGCCGTAACCAGCGGATCTACCACCTGGCTGATTTGCGTCTGTCCAACCGCGCTCATCAGCATTGTTAAATGATTTAATGTTAAATCGGTATGGGGAAGAAGCAAATCCACCATCTCTTCCACCGACTGCTTCACTGCTTCATCTAATGTTTTGGCAGATACGATCGTCGCGATGCCTTCCTCGTTTTGCAAAAGAGGGTGTTTTAAGGAATGACCTTTAATAACGTGAAACGTAACTGTCACTTCCCCTGGAATTTCGATGCCGGACACACCGATTTCTCCGTCCCCCATCGCTGCATGCAAATCCCCTAACGCAAAAAGGGCACCTTCGACAAAAACAGGAAAATATACGGTAGCTCCTGTTGTAATGAGCTTTGTATCCATATTGCCGCCATGCGGTCCTGGTGTTCCGCAGGAAACATCCTCACCGCTAGGGGCAACTCCAATAACGCCGATCATCGGATTTAATGGAATGGCAATTTTTTCGTTAAAAATCGCTTTATTCCCTTGAATCGGGATGATTTTCGCTTCAAACTGTGGAATCCGTTCGCCCAATACGCCGAGTCCCGGCCCAACCGCCATTACTCCTTGTCCTTTTAAATGAATTGCTTCAATTTTGACGGATAAAATATCTCCCGGCTCTGCTCCTTCAATATAAATTGGCCCTGTCGCCGGATTAATATGGTTCCAGTCAATGGAGTCAAACGGCGTATGGTTGGAAGCAATTTGATTTTGAAAGCAATCATACGTTTCAATCACCACTGTTCCTCCGGATTTCACCTTTTTGACAGGCTGGTGATGTTTACTAAACGCATAAATCGATGTTTCACATGGAATGAGCGTCATATCTCCTTCCCCCTTTTCCATTTGTTATTTCTTATTATAAAGGGGTTGATCCGCGTCCTTTTGCATTTTCTTCACTAATTTTTATAATTTCTTTATGTTTTGAATTATACGATAAATAAACAAACTGAAAAAACATTCCATTCCGTTGGTTACAACAATCATCACTTCCCCACGCGACATCATCCATTGCCAATTGATAAAAAAGAAAACGACAATTGGGATTAACATTGCCAGTCTTACCTTTCTTTGTAAATAAAACAAGGCAAGCAATCCATAAAAAGAAGAGGCAAGCATGACAAAAAAGAGCATCACCTGCTTCATAGAAAAACAATGATGCACCCAAAAAACAATGATAACGATACAAAAACCGATACAATATTTGCTTTGATCCAAGACTTTCCTATTAAACCATGAAACAGCCTGCATCTCCATTAGCCGAAGGAGAGACTGCAGGGATATGGCAATACTGGAGGAGAAAGAGGCGAGAAAAGCAACTGTCAGGCAAAATACAAAAAAAGCGGAAGGGGCTTTAAACAGATTATGAAGCATTCCTGCTATACTTCTTCCTTCGCCTAGCTGGACTGCAAAAGGAATAAACAACGCGGTGACCGCAAGCGGAACTGCCATCCAACAAAAAGCGGCTACATGAAAGATCATATTCATCCGTTCCTTTTTCATAGCTAAACCAATGCGCCACATATATTCATCTACAATAAGCTGCCCCATCATCACTTCTAGTACGGCGAAAAACAGTGAAACCAACTGAGTTGAGTTGGCCTGCAGGAAAGAAGGAAACTTGTCTACAAGAACAGAGTAATTCTTCATAATTCCGCTCGCTAAATAATAGGACAGTGGAACGATGCAAACGGCTATATAAATCAAATATAATTGAATGGTGCCGATCTTCTGAATTCCCCGTGTACCGGCAAGAACAGCAAAAACATAAACGTATAATAGCAAAAGGAATAACGCGTAATTAGGGAGATGGAATACATGCCTAAAGAGAAATGAAGATAGCGCTGTAGCTAGTACGAGCCGGTTCACATAAAAAAGGACAATCCATATATACATAAACGAAAACGCACGAGAAGTCATCAGATCGGCAAATATATGCATCATTGACTCTTGTGGATTTTTCTTGATGGTAACATACATCATTATCTTTTTCAGCCAGTAGATCGAGAAAACACCGGCAGCTCCGATAACAAATCCCGAAACTGCCCCATACTGTACAGAAGCGTAACAAGAAAACAACAACACCTCACCTGTAACAAAACGAATCAGCAGAAAATTCGTCCCTTTGCTTAGTCCTATCTTTTCTGGATAAAAATGCAAAACAGATTCAGACGAATGTTCCCCGATATAATGGATCACGGTAAGCAATAAACAAAAGGCGAGAAATAAAAGAGAGTACCAATCTATCATACATACTTCTCCTTGTATTGGGTTGGTGTCATGCCCACGTATTTTCGAAAGGAGTTACTAAAATGATGCTGGCTGGCAAACCCAGTTTCTTCCGCTATCCGTGCCACTGACCAATCCTGCCTTTTGATAAGTAGCTCTTTCGCCTTTTCAATCCGGTAATGGATGACATAGTCTTTGAAATGCATTCCTGTTTCTTCCGTAAACCGTTTGCTTAAATAAGCTGGATTGACATGAATTGCTTCTGCTATATCGTATAAACTAATTTTTTGTCCATAATTTGCGTGAATATACTCGATTGCTTCCTGGATGATCGAGGATTTTACTAACGCCTCTGGGTGTTTTTGAATAAATTTTTGCAGGGCGCTATCTAGTTCACTCTCAATAAGCGGCTTGACTAAATAATCCAACACTTCTAACTGAATGGCCCGCTTTGCGTATTCGAAATCTTGATAAGCAGTAATAATAATAAACGTCATCATTGGATGGAGCTGTTTTAACGTATGGACCAAATCTAGCCCGGATTGTCCTGGAAGATGAATATCAATGAATGCCAGTTTAAATGGATGCACCGCAGCTAATTTTTTTGCCTGCGCTGCATCTTCAGCGGCATACACTTCCCAATATGGATACTTCCGTTTCACTAAATACGTTAACTGTTCCAGCTCCAAATATTCATCATCGACGACCAGTACTTTCATCTTTCTTCACCTGGCACGTAAGGCCAAACGATAAGCGCCTCTGTCAAGTCGCGCTTATTTTTTTGCAATGATATTCTTGTTGGCATATCAAATAGAAGATTGAACCGCTTCCTTAGATTGTCCAATCCTATCCCACCTTTCTCTACAGATACAGCTTGTCCCTCGTTTCCATTGTCGCAAACCCGCAAATAAAGCCAATTTCCCTCGCGGGATAATGTAATTTCTATATATTTTTCTCCTATTTTCTTCTCTAGTCCATGTTTAAACGCATTTTCTACCAACGTTTGCAATGTATATGGAGGAATTAGTGCTCTTTCCGCCTCTTTATCGACACGCACCAATGCTGTTAATTTCCGACCAAACCGTAGTTTCTGTATCGCTAAGTAGTTTTTCGTATAGGCTAATTCTTCTTTTACGGGGATAAGCGCTTCTTTCGATTGATAGCTATATCGCAAAAATAGTGACAAATGTTCCATCCCTTTGACCATTTCTTCATTTTTTCCTAACCTAGCCAATGAAATAAACGCATTTAGCGTGTTAAATAAAAAATGCGGCTGAATTTGCTGATGCAGTTGCATGTACTTACTTTGCTGCAACTCTTTCTCGAGGCGCACACGCGCATTTTCCAACTGCAAATAGTCGATTTCTTTTTCTCCCACACTCAACAATGAGAGCATGATAAGAGAGGTAAGTGGCAATAATACACTAACAAAAATCAAAATACGAAACCATTCTTCGGTAATCATCCCCTTCCTCCTTTCCTCCCTTTTCGCTGCACAATGGTTTGATAACAACGTACACCATTTTATATAAAATATCAAATATTTCGACATATTCAATAAAAAGGAAATTATAGCTATTTTGGAAATAATAATGAGAATGTTGTTTGCCAACACTCCATCTTGTTCCGTTTGTGGCAAAGCGGTTGCAAAATAATGAACCAATTTATGTTTATATGGGCTATCCTGAGTACAGAGGAATGGTAGAAAATAAACCTCTCCCACCTTCATTCTATTAGAGGCGGGAGTTTCTTGCCATCTCCATCGAAGAAGCTTCTGCATAGAAGAAGGGGGCCTCCTTCCGCTCGATGGCTTTATCATCGGAAGTCTTCCCAAGGGATTCCGTAAGCAATATCGTATCGATCCTGTTCTAATCCTTCTAACTACTTCTCGCTTACGCAATACGTAGATATGTTCACTTTTAGGAATCAATTTTCTAGCGAGAAGGAACAATCTGTTTAGAAAAAAAGAAGAAGGAATAACGCTCCTTCTTCATTTACACAGTGAGGCTTTCACATTATCTCTTTATCGCAGCGGCGATCTCGCCATACGAATATATGTATGACGCTTGCCGCGGATGGCAATCGAATACGTCATAATGTTTTCCGGAATGGCGATACCGTGGTAGCCAGCGTCGCCGATATGGTACAGATCAGCGCCGGCCATTTTGCTTGCGAGCGCGATTTGGCGGATTGTATCCTCGTCAGCCCCTTCCTGGCTTGTGCCGATCGTCAGCATCGCCAACGCCCCATGTTCATGGGCAGCGCGGACGAGGCGCGCTATTTTTTCGAGCGTTACACCAGGCACGGTGCCCGGCGCCGGCATAAGGACAACATCGGCCCCCGCTTGAACGAATCGCAGCACCACGTCTTCCGATATAATGCCGCTTCCTGTTTCGCCGGCCACGCCAGCTGCGTGCATTTTCCCGGCGATAATGAGACCGTCTTCGCCAAAAACAGCACGGGCTGTTTCGATCGCGCGGATAATTTCATCGTTTGTCACGCCTGTTTTCGGATTTCCGGTTAGGCAGATAAAATCAAAACCTAGACGTTTTGCTTCTTGCAGTGATTCTTCTGTTGCCATCCTTCCTTTTGGAAGAGAAGCAAGACTCTCTAGCTGCTTCGCGTTCGGGTCAACAGGCTCCAAATTGACGCCAATTGGACGCCCCGTTAACTGCTTCAGACGCTTCACCATTTGATGCGGCTCCTTCGTATCCAACCCGTTTACCAGCGGCTGGAACACATCAAACATGTTCAATAGAATTAAATCCGCGCTAAACGCCGCGGCCAATTCCGCATTCGTCACCGCCGGATAAAGCGGGGCAACGGAGCCGATTACTTCCGCGACGATCGTTCTTCCTTCCGCTGCCTGAATCGATTGTTTCAGCTCTTTTCCGTTCATACGGCAAAAATCCGAGGCGCTGCAGTCTAGCAACCGCTTCATTAGCAAACTCCTCCTTGATCTATATATATCTATAAAAATAGACATTCCAGCCCTCCTCCGCTAACGAAAAGAGCTGGAACGCTTTCCTCTCGGTTATAGCTTTTTCAGCTCGCTGGCGACAAACTCGACATCCGTGCCGACAACGACCTGCACATCCGTTTGATTGAGGCGGATGACGCCTTTTGCTCCTAAACGTTTCAGTTCGTCCTCATTGACTTTCGACATGTCTTTTACTTTTAAGCGCAGGCGGGTCACACAGTTGTCGATCTGGATGAGGTTATCTTTACCGCCCAGCGCTTCCATATACTTCACCGCGACATCTTTGTAGCCGCCCCATGTCGCTGCGTCGCTTTCCGTAAATTCGCCTTCGATTTCTTCACGGCCAGGCGTTTTTAAATCTAATTTGACAATCAAGAAATAGAACACAACGAAATAAACAACGGCATAGATAATTCCTTGCACGATTAATAGATACGGTTTTTGCGCAATTCCATAGTTTAAGAAAAAGTCAATCGCACCGGCAGAAAACGTAAATCCGTGGTGGACGCCCAGCATCGTCGCGATCGCCAACGAAAGACCTGTTAATACAGCGTGAACGACATAAAGCAATGGCGATAAAAACATAAACAAAAACTCAATCGGTTCGGTAATTCCCGTTAAAAAGGCAGTCAGCGCCACGCTGATGAGCGCACCGGATACTTCTTTGCGCCGCTCTTTTTTTGCTGCGGCAATCATTGCGAATGCTGCGGCTGGAAGACCAAACATCATAATCGGGAAAAATCCCGCCATGAAAATTCCGGCATCTGGATCCCCCGCGAAGAACCGCCATAAATCCCCTGTTTTTCCATTGTACTCGCCAAACACAAACCATACGAAGCTATTTAAGACGTGATGCAAGCCAACTGGAATAAGCAATCGATTCAAGAAGCCGAAAACGCCTACCCCAAGCGCTCCGGCACCGACGATCCATTTGCCGATCGCGTTAATGCCGTCCTGAATCGGCGGCCATACATATCCAAAGACAAGTGCCAATATAAGCATGACAAACGAGGTCACAATCGGGACGAACCGCTTGCCCCCAAAAAACCCAAGCCAATCCGGTAACTTAATATTATGGTAGCGGTTATACAGCAGTCCGGCAATCACCCCGGAAATGATTCCGCCTAGTACGGACATGTTAATATCTTTATCAATGGCAGTGGCCCCTTTTGTCAACACAAAGTAGCCGATCGCCCCGGCCAGCGCCGCCGCGCCGTTTCCGTCTCTGGCAAAGCCAACGGCAACCCCGATCGCAAAAATGAGAGGCAAGTTCGAAAAAACAGCATCCCCCGTCGCGGCGATAAACGGAATATTGAATAAATCCGGCTGTCCTAAACGAAGCAATAACCCCGCTGCCGGCAGGACGGCAACCGGAAGCATAAACGCTTTTCCAAGCCTCTGTAAAAATCCCAACATTGAAATTCCCCCTCTTTTATTTTGAACGTTCCATCTCAATCGTCAATTTGTAGCGGTCACCGCGGTAAACCGATTTGACGACTTCTAGCGGCCGGCCGTTATTTAAATAACTTCTGCGCTGCATAAGAAGCACCGGCGCTCCTTCTTTCACTTGCAACAGCTCCGCCTCCATCTTGCGGGCGACAGAAGCCTCAATTACTTGCACGCCCGATTGAATGGTTAACCCCAATTCTTTTTCAATAAAATCATAAACGGAACCACTCACAATTTCGCGGGTTAAATGTGGAACGAGCATACATGGAATATATAATGTTTCGAGCGCCATTGGCAGCTGATCAGCAAGACGGATGCGGCGAATTTCGTAAAGGTTCGCTCCTTCGCGAACATCGAGCAGCTGTGCTAACGACGTGCTGGCAGGAACAATGTTGAAAGCCAACACGGTTGTTCCCGGTTCCATGCCGCGTGCGCGCATATCTTCGGAAAAGCTCGTCAACCCTTTCAGCGGCTGTTCGATTTTCATCGCGGCGACAAACGTTCCTTTGCCCCGTTTTCTTACTAAATATCCATCATTCACTAAGTTATTGATCGCTTGGCGGACGGTCATTCGGCTAATGTCGTAGGTTTCTGCCAGCTCGCGCTCGGATGGAATCATTTCCCCCGGCTTGAGCTGCCCTTTTTCGATCATTTCTTTAATTCCTTGTTCCAACTGGTAATAGATCGGAAGTGGCGAGCTTTTGTTAATCATTTTGCATGCACCTTTCGTTTTTCATCTGGCACAAGCGACAATGCTTCTTGATCGGCAATCACCGTAACGTTCGGGTGGGTGTGAAGCACCGATGCCGGCATATCTATAGTCACGGTTCCTTCGAACAACTTCGCCATAATTGGCGCCTTCGCCGTTCCGGCCGCTAATAGCAATATATGCCGGCTTTTTAAAATCGTTGCAATGCCCATCGTAATCGCCTGGTGAGGTACATCTTCTAAGGATGGGAAAAAGCGGGCGTTCGCTTGCCGTGTTGATGGCGCCAGCTCGACGACATGTGTTGGTGTCGAAAACGATGTCCCCGGTTCGTTAAAACCGATATGCCCGTTTCTTCCAATTCCTAATAGCTGTAAATCAATTCCTCCCAAGTTTTCAATGAGCTGTTCGTAGCGCTGACATTCCGCTTCCACATCATCGCTCACCCCATTTGGAAGATAGGTTTGCGAAAGCGGAATATCGATATGGGAAAATAAATGTTGATTCATATAGTAACGATAGCTGTTCGGATGATCGGGCGACAAACCAATATATTCATCTAAATTAACCGTGCGAACGTTTCGATAAGATGTTCCATTTTGGCGATGATCCTCGACTAATTGTTTATATGTGCCGAGCATTGTCGATCCCGTGGCAAGGCCAAGAACGGCATCGGGTTTTTCCTTTACTTGGGCAATGATGATTTCAGCCGCTTTTTGACTCATCTCCTCATAGTTGGCTGCTTCGATCAGTTTCATCGTCCGACCCCCTCTTTTTATTTGGAATAGGCAAGTTTACCACGGCATATCGTCATTACGACATCATGCTGCTCATTTAATACGACGAGATCAGCATCTTTGCCGGCGCGGATGCTTCCTTTTCTGTCTAAGACGCCTAATTGCTTTGCTGGATTCCAGCTCGTCATGCGGATGATATCTTCTAAAGTGCAGCCGGTATACACCATCGCATTTTTCACCGCATCTCCTAATTTTAAAATGCTTCCCGCCAACGTGCCGTCACGCAATGTCGCCTTTTCCCCTTGCACCGTCACTTCCTGTCCGCCGAGCTCATATGTTCCCGCTCCAAGACATTTGGCGCGCATTGCGTCTGTAATTAATATGAGCCCAGTGCTTCCTTTATTCTGATAAGCGAAGCGAATCATCTCCGGCGCCACATGAACGCCATCAGCGATTAGTTCACATATTACTTCCTCGTGCATCAGCACCGCCCCGGCAACTCCCGGCTCACGGTGGTGAATGCCGCGCATGCCGTTAAATAGGTGAGTCGCATGCTTTACCCCTGCGTCAATCGCTGCTTTTACTTGTTTGTACACCGCATCAGAATGGCCGATTGAGGCGACAACACCATGTTCTTTTAAGTAAGCGGTGAGCGCCAAGCCATTCTTTTCTTCCGGCGCCAGCGTGACAAGGCGAATATGTCCATTTGCGATGTTCTGCCAATTTTGAAATAGTTCGATATTCGGTTCGATGATATTTTTTGGATGTTGCGCCCCTGCACGTTTTGGGGAAATAAATGGACCTTCTAAATGAATGCCAAGTACCTCTGCTTCCCCAGATGGATTGCTTCTATCTATATATTGCGCAACATTTTGTAAAGCACGTTCAATCTGCTCAATAGGTGCGGTCATCGTCGTCGCTAAAAAACTTGTTGTTCCTTCCTTTGGCAATGTTTTTGCCATTGTGCGCAACGCTTCGTCTGTCGCATCCATTACATCAGCTCCAGATGCGCCATGGATATGGACATCAATAAATCCCGGCACAACGGAGAAGCTTGGGTCGAGCTCCACCACCTCCGCTTCACTCGAAGCCGGGCATGATGACATCGGGCCTACTTCTACAATTTTGTCCCCTTCTGTCAGCACATACCCTTGCTCGATTTTCCCTGTTTCCGCATAGATAACTGCGTTTTTCAGCAACCGCCGTTTCACTAATATTACACCCTCTTTCTATTA
>NZ_BAWO01000054.1 GCF_000632715.1 Parageobacillus caldoxylosilyticus NBRC 107762
GAACGATTATTTTCTTTTAACCCAAAATTTCCATACACCATTTTCTTCTTTATAATCGACTAGCTCATGACCGCTCACGTTTATCCAAGCAGTTAGATCATTTTTTGCTCCTTGATCCGTCGTTTCGATTTCAAGTATTTGACCCGGTGGCAATTCATCGATAGCCTTTTTTGCCTTCACAACGATCATGGCACAAGATAATCCTTTTGTATCGACGACCTTATTCCCATTCATTTTCTCAACTCCCTTCAAATTAACGGGTATGATGCAGCGCGCAACGGTTTGGACCGATTTCGAGTTCTTGCTGTTGTTCCATGTCGACCGCTTTCAGCCCGCGGTTAATCGCTACGATGTCTTCAAAGTTTGGCGGTGTCTCTGTGTTTGCGTTTTGAACAACAATATCGATAAATTCTTGTTTTTGCTTATGCTGCATCATTTCGTTGCGGGCGCGAATATTGCCTAATGTGTCGCCGATATATCCCGCTTTGTTCATTTCTTCATCCAAATTAGCGTAATGGGCAGGCAGAACGATTACATCATCCGCAATCGCAGCCACTTTTTCGTATACCGTGTCATACAAATCCGCGGCCCATTCCGCCGCTTTTCCGCCTAAATCCGGGCGTCCGAGTCCGCCGACAAAAATCGTATCTCCAGAGAAAAGCAGTTGATTGTTTACGAAGAAGGAAACACTTCCCGGCGTATGTCCTGGCGTTTTCACCGCCAATACTTCTAATTGTACTTGCGCAAAATCAATGCGGTCATGTTTTTCCAGCGGTTCGAAATCAAACACCGCTCCTTCGCTTTTCATCAAGTAATATGTCGCACCTGTACGTTCCGCCAACGCTTTTCCGCCGGAAATATGATCTGCATGTAAATGGGAATCGACGATATGCGTAATCGCTGCTCCTTCTTCTTGCGCGACTTGTTCATATACATCAATAAACCGCGATGGATCAACGACAAGCGCTTCTTTTCCGGAAATCACCATGTAAGAGAGGCACCCTTTTCCGACACGAATGAATTGATATACTTTCATCTTGTCATCTTCATATACTTTTGCTCTGTGAAGATGTTCGCTCCACGCTTTCATGCCGCCAACGAGCGTATAAATGTTGTCAAATCCTGCTTCTACTAATTGTTCTGCCACAAACGCCGCTGAACCGCCCTTGGCGCAAACGACGACAACATCTTTGTCTTTTGGGAGGCGGTCAATAACCGAATCTACACCATCAATCAACTCAAAGTATGGAACATTAATATATTCAAAATTCTCCCCTTCAATTTTCCAATCATGAAAATCGCTTTCGTTGCGTACGTCGAAAATAACGAGATGTTCTTTATTTAATACTTTTTCTGTCAATGTTTGCACCGTCATTTCTTTTACTGCCATTTTCATACCCCCTATAGTATATTTTATTTTTTAAAAAAACCGCTCAATCAGGATTGAGCTGTATCGAGCGGTCCTTCCCATTTCGACATGCCTGGGACGACATTCCATACATTAGCAAATCCTTTTTCGGTTAATTTTTGTGCCGCTAAATCGCTGCGCGTTCCAGTACGGCAAACCACATAAATCGTTTTATCCTTCGGCAGCTCATTGATGCGGTCTTCTAATTCTCCAAGCGGAATTGACACAGCGCCTGGTATATGTCCGAACGCATACTCCGCCGGTTCGCGGACATCTACAATGACCACAGAGTCATCATTTATTTTTTCCGCCAGCTGCTCGTTGGAAATCACATGAGGATATGTTGCTTCGTCTTTTGTCTCATGGTCACTTGCTTTACGAATATAATGTTTTAACACGTTTCCTTCCTCGATCGTTCCCAAATATTGATGGCCGGTACTTTCCGCCCATGCTTTGATATCGGCTTTCGAACCTTTATCGGTTGCCTGTACTTCAAGGACTTGTCCCGGTTGTAACTCATTGATCGCTTTTTTTGTTTTTACAATTGGCATTGGGCAAGATAATCCTTTTGCATCAATGGTCATATTTACTCGAATCATGCTGCATTCCTCCTTTTGCCGTTTTATTTATTCCACAGGTCCTTCCCATTCCAACATGCCGCCAGTCATATTGATCACATGATATCCATGACTTTCTAACAGCTGTGCTGCGCGTCCGCTTCTTCCTCCCGAACGGCAAACAAGGATATATTCCTTGTTTTTATCCAGCTCATTCATGCGAAATTCGAGCAATCCTAACGGAATATTGATCGCACCAGGGATTTTCCCGGCCGCCACTTCATCTGCTTCACGAACATCGATAATGTTCAGCTGTTTTCCTTCTTGAAGAAGTTTTTCTACTTCTTTTGCCGTTAATTGTTTCATCAACGATCCCCTCCTTTTTTTATGACCAAGCGTTCATTCCGCCTTTTACGTTTGTTACGTATTGGAATCCAAGTTTCTTCAATAGTCTGCTGGCTTTTGTGCTTCGCATTCCGCTTTGGCAAATTACAATCACTTCTTTTTCTTTGGATAATTCATTCGCGCGTTTTGGCAATTCATGAAGCGGAATATTTTTAAATCCGCGAATATGGTTCGCACGAAATTCCGCGGGAGTACGTACATCCACATACTGCACATCTTTTTTTCCTAATTCTTTCTTTAGCTCTGCTGTCGTCATCATCCGTACTCCGCGCGGTGGAATGACGCGGCTTGCAATAAACCAAGCGAGCAACAGGAATAAAACGATATTTATTACTGTTTGTGCCATTCGTAATCACCTTTAAATGAATAAGTTTATGTTCCCTTCTGACGCATCCGCCAAATACGTTGCCACTCCAGCAAACTCAATGCCATCAATCAATTCTTCTGGCTTTAATCCTAATAAATCAACGGTCATTTGACACGCGACTAATTTAACCCCCTGTTCTTTTGCCATTTCGATTAATTGTGGCAGCGGCATCGCGTTATGCTTTTTTATAACGTGTTTGATTAATTTTGGTCCGATGCCGCCAAAGTTCATGCGGGAAAGCCCCATGCGATCCGCTCCACGCGGCATCATTTTGGCAAACATTTTTTCCAAAAACCCTTTTTTCACCGAAATATGCCCGTCTTTTCGCAATGCGTTTAATCCCCAAAACGTATGGAAAATCGTGACGTCATGGTCATAAGCGGCGGCACCGTTCGCGATGATGTAAGCTGCCATCGCTTTATCGTAGTCGCCGCTAAATAAAATAATCGTTGTTTTTTTCTTTTGTTGCGACATTAAGTCCCCTCCTTCCATATACATATACTTATATAGGTATATGGACAGCTAAAAAATTACCCTTTTTGAATCCAAAACGTCAATACGCCATTTTCTTCTTTCATGTCAATAACCGTATGGCCGCTTGCTTTCGCCCATGCCGGCAAGTCGCTTTTCGATCCTTTGTCGGTCGTTTGAATTTCGAGCACTTGTCCTGATGTTAATTCATCCATCGCTTTTTTCGCTTTTACAACCGGCATTGGACAAGCTAATCCCTTCGCATCTAATACTTTATTTACATTCATGATGGATAACCTCCTTGTTATCTTACTATTACCCCTATAGGTATATTAGTATGGATAAAAGAGTGTGTCAACCCTTTTTGAAGAGTTGACTTATCTGCTTTTTACTAATAGCTCTACTGCCTCTTTGACTAAATGTTCCGTTTTTTCCCCTTTTTCCATGCTTTCGCGGAGACAATTTTCTAAATTGGTGCTTACAATGACCGCAATGGCGCGATCGATCGCATTGCGTGCCGCCGATAACTGCGCGACAACGCTTTTGCAGTCTTTTCCTTGTTCCATCATGCTAAGAACACCTTTTATTTGTCCTTCAATCCGTCTTAAGCGGTTTTTGATTTCTTTATTGTATTCCATTTTTCATTTCCCCTTTCTCGACAAGGACAATGGATGATTGAATAGCTTTGTACGTCAAAACCGTGACGGCGTAAAAAACGTATGCCTAAATTTTTTTCGATTTCATCGTTTGCAATAATATGAATCGATTTACTCGGAATATTAGAAAAATGCCGTTTTAAATAAGCATACGGAATATGAAGCGAATTAGCAATAGGCGGTTCTGTCGCTTCATTATAATCACGAATATCTAAAACAATCATATCCTTGATTCGTTCATCGGCTATATCTATACATGGAACATTGTTTACCGGATAATAACGGCGATACAATGCCATAAATAATAAACCGAAAATAATCAGGCTAATGATATACAAACGGCGATCACCTCGATCCATTACTGTTATCCCCGCTTATTATATACCCTAATAGGTATATTAGCAACTGTTTTATTTTAACAATATATGGATGAATGATGTATCGTTCATCATCCCGACATGTATTGAGACAACCGCTGTTGCCTCAATACGTTAGCAATATGCCGTATACGGTTGGATGAAAGGAGAAAAATTCCACATTCTGGTGTTTTGTTTTCATATATTCCAACAATTGTTGAGAAGGAATTCTCTCATGAAGCGGCGGCCCCATTTCGCTTTCCACCGCTTCCCATTCAATGATCAGAAATTTTCCGTTCGGTTTCATTACCCGTTCGATCTCAGCAAGCACTGCGTCATGATCATCTATTTCATGAAACACAAACGACATGAGTCCTTTGTCCACTGATTGTGCAGGCAAAGATGTATTAGATACATCTCCAAGTATATATTCGATATTATCCACTTGTTCTTTTTCTGCGTGTTTCTTTAAAAATTCCAACATTTCTCGTTGTACATCCACCGCATATACTTTTTCTTTCGTCTTTTTCGCCATTGGCACGGTAAAATACCCATTGCCGGCTCCTAAATCAGCAATGACATCTTGTGTTCCGATTTGCAATATCTCTATCACCCTTTCTGGATCAATGATTTCTTTTCGCTTCGGATCTAATAATTTTTCCGCCTTTTCTGGATGAAAACGATGCCCTGCCATTCATAAATCCTCCTGTATTCTTTTTTTAATGGTTATTATAATCAAAAAGCTTCGGAATCCATAATCCGAAGCTTTTTCTTGCTGATGCATTTTTAGCAAACCACACAACGGTTTGGATCGCTTTCCATTCCCCGTTGTTCTTTATCTGGTTGAAATTTTTCTATATTCGTTTGACGCACTTTCAATCGTATATGCTTCTTTCCTTCCGTTTCCAATCATCGAATTCCTCTTTGTTGCGTACATCCAAAATGAATCGTTTCACACCGCTTGGAAACGGGTTCTTTTACAGGAATTACGTCCCGTGCCTCATTAGCGCTGCAACAATTGCATGATGGCGTCCGGGTCAAAGCCAATTACCCATTGGCCATCAATTTCGATTTGCGGAACTCCGATTTGCCCCGTTGTTTCAACAAGTTTCCGCGCCGCGGCAGGATCCTGCTGCACGTTTACTTCTTCAAACGGAACGCCTTGTTCACGTAAAAAGTTTTTCACCATTACACAATACGGACATGTCGTTGTTGTATATACCGTAACTCGTTTCATTTTCATCCCTCCACTAGAACGTCAACGTAATGTCGGCGTCTTTCGCAAAGTTTAAAAATGTGGCCGCTCCAGCGACTTCAATTCCATCGACAAATTGATCTTTGTCAAGACCCATGACGTCCATCGTCATTTGGCATGCAACCAGTTTCACACCTAATTCTTGCGCCATTTTTACAAGCTCTTCGATTGACGGAACATTCGCTTTTTGAAATCCTTCTTGAAAATGCTCTTTTCCTTCTGGAAGCGGTAAGTTTTTATGTGCTTCTTTATGAATGAGATTCAACCCTTCAAATGTGAAGAAAATGCCTACTTCTGCCTCTGATGCCGCTGCCGCTGTGGCAATATTGAATACTTTGTATGCGTCAAATAAACTACCGTTAGCTGCGATAATCGCTACTTTCATCAAGAATTCCTCCTCGTTTTTTCTCGATCATAGTTTTTACAAAATAAAATATTTTATTTACATATACATGTATGGGTATATAACCTAGTCCTTATAGTAATCGATTTTTCCATAAATGTCAACTAACAAATATAAAAAATGTCGAGCAGGAAGTCCTACTCGACCTGTTTGTCTTTCAATCCAGCCCAAAACGCGGCAACCACAGACAACGCCACAATAAGAATTGGTGCATACATAATAAGAAATGTTTGCATGTTATGCTCCCCCTATAATTGTCCTTTTACATATTTTTTGTTGAATAAAAACAATCGCATTAACAAATACAGCGATGGAATTAATAACAAGAAACCGGCGATAAACGCGATAATAAGCGCGATCGCCATCGCTTGATTCGTAAATCCGTCGTAAATCGTTAAGTATGGGTACAACAAATATGGATAGTGAGAAATGCCGTATGCGTAAAACGCGAACGCATATTGCAGCAGCAAGCTAATAAACGCCCAGCCGAAATGTCTCTTTTTCCAAAGCAAATAAACGGTCAATACAAAAAACAGACATGATATGGCAAACATCCAAGCAATGTTGAACATGTTGCTATAATGCTCCGGATTATGATGCCGCAGCTGATAAATGATGAGGAGCGCCGATAAAATCGTTGGCCCGCTCCAACTTAGCGCATATTTCCGCAGCAATTCGCGCGCCTGCATATCCCCCGCTTCATTGGCGTAATACGTTAGAAATGTAGCGGAAATATAGAGAACGCTCGTAATGCTTAACAACACAATACTCCAAGTAAGCGGGCTGACAAACAGCTCTTTATATAATAAAGTGAGTGTTTCCCCGCTTTTCTCCACAAATCCTCCTTCCGAAATCGTCAGCACAATCGACAGTGACGCCGGAATAAACAGCCCTGTTAGCCCGTAGGCAAGCAAATACCAATTTCTTTCCGTCCCGCCATACGTATGAAACGCATAATACGACCCGCGGATCGCCAAAAGCACAATGGCAATGCTGGCAGGAACGAGCAAAATCGAGCCGTAATAATAGGCAGTTTTCGGGAAAAAGCCGACGATGCCGACGAAGAAAAAGACGAGAAACACGTTCGTCACTTCCCATACCGGGGAAAGATAGCGCTGGATAATTTTATGCAAAATATGCTTTTTCTTGGCAAAATCGCTGTATGCGCTGAAAAATCCAGCACCAAAGTCAATCGAGGCGACTATAACGTATCCGAACAAAAACAGCCATAAAACAGAAATGCCAACAATCTCCAACGTCATTCCGCCATCACCTCCTGCTGGCCTGAACGTTCCGCCAACTCCCGTTCGACTGGGTTTTTGCGGAACATGTTAATCAGCACCGCCGCACTCGCGATTCCTAAAATAAGATACAAGATCGAAAATAAAATGAGCATCGTATCGACATGCGCTGACGATGTCGCCGCTTCCGCCGTTTTCATATAACCGCGCAAAATCCACGGCTGCCGGCCGACTTCGGCAAGATACCATCCCGCTTCAATCGCCAGCATGGAAAGTGGACCGGAGGCTACCAACAGGCCGAAAAACCATTTTTTCGCGACAAACTTCCACTTAAATATTTTTCCAAGCCAATAAACCGCCGCTACAACGGTAAGAAACACGCCAAGCGTCACCATTAAATCAAATAAATAGTGAATGTAAAGCGGGGGCGTTTCCTCCTTCGGAAATTCGTTTAATCCTTTTACTTCCGCGGCAGGATGATTATGCGCCAAAATGCTTAATGCGTTTGGAATAATAAGCGCATTTTTTATATTATTGTTTTCATCAAGCATCCCGAACAAGACAAGCGGCGCATGGGTGCTCGTTTCAAAGTGCCATTCCGCCGCCGCTAATTTTTCCGGCTGATATTCAGCTAAAAATTTTCCTGATAAATCACCGACAAGTGCACTTGCAAGTGAAAAAATCAAAGCTGTTTTCATCGTTAAATACAGTGCTTTTTTGTGATAAATATGCCGGTTGCCTCGCATTAAATGCCAAGCGGCGATGGACGCCAAGACAAAAGCACAAGTCATATAGGCTGTCGCTAATACGTGCGCTACTTTTGTCGGCGTCGCTGGATTAAACATTGCCACAAGCGGCTCGATATTTGTGATGACTCCGTTTTTCAATTCAAAACCTTGCGGAGTATTCATAAACGCGTTTACCATCGTAATAAACATTGCTGATGCCGAAGAACCAATGGCAACCGGAATAAGCAGCAACAAATGTTTTTTCTGATTTTCAAATCGATCCCACGTATATAAATAAATGCCAAGGAAAATCGCTTCAAGAAAGAAGGCAAACGTCTCCATAAACAGCGGCAGACTGATAACTTGACCTGCAAGTTGCATAAAGTTCGGCCATAATAACGACAGCTGCAATCCGATCGCCGTTCCCGTCACAACGCCGACGGCTACCGTAACGACGAAGCCGCGCGTCCATCTCCGCGCCAGCAAAATGTAATGTTCATCGTTTTTGCGGATGCCTACCCATTGAGCAATCGCAATCATTAACGGGACGCCGACACCGATCGTTGCATAAATAATATGGAACGTCAGCGTCAGTTCCGTAAGTACTCGGCTAAACAGAACTGGATCATATTTCCACATCGCAATATCCTCCCTTTATGAAAACAATCTGCCAACCATCGACAGAAGCATAATCACTGCAACAAAAAAACTAACCATCACAAGCCATTTTTCTTGGCGTTTCCACACATTTTTTCCTCCTTTGATTCCTCTTGCTCTTATTTATTTTGTCAACAATTATAACAAAAAAACTTTGACAAGATACCGAAATTGTGATGTTTTTCACAAATTTGTCATGATTAATAGGGTTATAAATGTAAAAATGTTTTATACCATACAATTTTTTATCCATTATGCTTATGGATCCCAAAAATAAAATGGTTACCACCGATAATGATGATAACCATTCCCTTATACTTTATACAAAGAAACAAAAAAATAATAACCAAACAACAGCGTGACAAATAACACTAAAAGTGCTAAAAACCAAATAAGAAAACGAGCGGTACGAAATGTTTGTTCATTAATTTGTCTTGCTTTTTGGAAATAGCTAATAGTGGCAAAAACAACCGTACACACTCCCGTTACGACAGACAACGTTCCAATCATTTGCACTGCCATGTTGGATAAAGAATGATGGGACGATTTGATATGCAAGTTAATGATAAGAAATCCAATTCCTGTTATAGCGATAGCCGTTCGAATCCACGCTAAAAACGTACGCTCATTGGCGAGATGCTGTTGAATATATTTGGAGTCCTCCGTTGGTGCTTGCGCTTTCTCCTTCATTTCCCACACACCTTTCTTCCATAAACATTGTTGACAAATAAAAACCCCCTATAGTATACTAGCCTTTCCGTCAAGCTGTCTACTATAAGAGGATGGGAGTCAATGATAATCGACATTCGTTGAGGCAAGCTATTAGCCTTTTTTCGATATCTTCGGCTAAACTTTTTAATGATTTATCATTTGCCATGTTCATGAACAAGGTAGGTTTTCGCATGCCAATTTTTGGTGTCCCATTCTCTTTATAAACGACTATTTTACATGGCAAAAAGTATCCAACTAATCTATTTTCTGAAAGAACACGTGCGGCTTCTTTTGGATTACATACTTCCAAAATAACGAATGGATGAGAAAAATCGAATCCTTTTTTTGTAATTTTTCCGTTTGCTAAATTTCCGTAACACGCCAAATCCCTCTTTGCCTAAACTTCCCTCCATGCTTTGATCGCTTCATCCGTTCCGATTCGCAGTTTGATTGTCTAATGGAACCATTTCCTTTTTTCCGTTCCTAGCCACTGTTACTGTTTTTTATGGTTATACAAGCGAACGCAACTGTAAACAAATAAAAAAAGCTGCCATCAGAGCAGCTTTATGTCACGGATCATATATATTTCCGATGCACCATTTTCCCGTCATACGTAAACAAAATCGGCTTCTCTTCCACCACCGTTTCCATATGAACAGGACGCCCCCATAGCTGATAAATATACGGAAGCACTTTTTCTAAATATTTAATGTCTAATTCAATCCCTTCATACCAATGCTTTAAATATAGTTCGCCATTGCGCATATAATCCCCGTCATTGACCGTAATGTACGGAAACCCGCCATTGACCCGCATGCTCACGAGCTGATCGCGAACGTGCTCCCAGCTTTTATCAACAATTTTATACTCTTTTCCTTGCTTTTGGAATAAATACATATCTTCGCGCATTACTAACTCTTTCGTTAAATAATTGCGCAAAAACGAAATATCGGATTCCAATTCGCGCACTTCGAAAATTTTTTCGCGGCCCGATCCCGGCTTCACCCCACGTTTTTTCATTTCCTCCGTCGGGTTGTTCCAACGCTCTTCAATGTCTTCAAAAATTTTCAATCCTAAATAGTACGGATTAATTCCTGTGCGCGACGGCTGTACAACATTCGCGTTTAATTTCGCAAATTCAATCGCCTCGTCGCTTGTTAAGTCCATTTCCCGCAAAATGCGCTGATGCCAATACGTTGCCCAGCCTTCATTCATGATTTTCGTCTCAAGTTGCGGCCAGAAATAGAGCATCTCTTCGCGCATCATCGTTAAAATATCGCGCTGCCAGTCTTCCAGTTCACGGCTATACTCCTCAATAAACAACAATACGTCTTTTTCCGGCTGCGGCGGAAACTTCCTGCGCTTTTTGCGCGGAGGCGGAGCTGGGCGATCTTTTTCATCAAGACTCCATAAATCGTCATATGGCGTCGCTCTTTTTGGCGGTTCTTCCTCTTCATATACTTCCGTATCTTCCCACGTCCACGATAGTTTTGGACGAAGCAGTGACGGGTCGATATGCTCTTGAATCGCCAATACCGCATCTAAAAACTTTTCTACTTCCAATTTTCCATATTGGTGTTCGTAATGTTTGATTCTCTCGGCGGTGGCTGCCATGCTTTCGACCATATCGCGCTTTGTATTGCTAAAGCGCACGTTATTTTTAAAAAAGTCGCTATGCGCCAGCACATGAGCGACAATTAGTTTGTTTTGGATTAACGTATTCGTATCTAACAAAAACGCATAACACGGGTCAGAATTAATCACCAACTCATAAATTTTGCTTAACCCCAAATCGTAATGCAGCTTCATTTTATAAAACTGCTTGCCAAAGCTCCAGTGGGAAAACCTTGTGGGCATGCCATACGCACCAAACGTATAAATAATATCCGCTGGGCAAATTTCATAACGCATCGGATAAAAGTCCAACCCAAATCCTTCGGCAATTTCCGTAATCTCAGCAATCGCCCGTTCCAACTCCTTTAACTCATCTTGTCGCATGCACATCTCCTCCCCTTTTCCTCTTATCACAATGTATGAGAAAACAGGAGTTTTGATACGTATAAGTCCATTTCATATTTCTATATCTTGCCTCATGGGAAATCCATATTGCCGGTAAATCTGATTTAGATGGAACATACTCCTGGAGACTATGACGAGGTAGTAAAAGGAAAACAATACAGGGTATATTGCGGTATTTTAGCTGCAGCACGCAAAATGAAAGAGCTAGGCATTATTATTGATACTCGAACAAAACATATATCATTCATTTTCTTTGGATGGTCAAAAATGCAATTTCCCTTCAACACATGCATTGTTTTATAATGAACATTAGCGAATAATGAAGCCCTTTCATTTTCTGCTTATTCGCTTTGCTCGCGACTAAATTCATTAAAGCGTGGTGGTACAGTGGAGCATTATTTGCATTATTTTATCAACCATTTTGGCTATATTGGCATCATGATTGTACTTATGTTAGGTATTGTCGGCATGCCCATTCCCGACGAACTTCTGCTCACCTATGTCGGTTACCGCATTTCTGTCGGTTCTCTGTCCTATCCTATTGCTTTTATTTGCAGCTTTTTTGGCGCTACTATCGGTATTTCCATTAGCTACTGCTTAGGAGTCGTATTAGGTTTGCCATTTTTGCGAAAATTTGGCCCAAAAATACATATTACGGAAAAACGAATGGAGCAAACAAAAACATTATTTGCCAAACTAGGACCTTCCGTGCTGTTTATTTGCTACTTTATCCCTGGCATCCGCCATGTTGCCGCCTTTTTAGCTGGCGCGAACGCATATGACTGGAAAAAATTTATGGTGTATGCTTATAGCGGAGCATTTGTATGGATTTTTACCTTTCTTGCCATTGGCAATTATTTGGGGGAAAACTGGATCAAAATTAAACAATATATGGATTCGTACCGCTCTTTTTTCGCCCTTTTCTTTATTTTTCTCGTTGTCCTGCTGACGTTGTACTGGTACTACCAGCAAAAAAAGAAATAAAACACCGGCGTTTAGCAGCCGGTGTTTTTACATACTTTTTTTCGTATTTCTATATGTTTCCGTTAAAATCCCCATAAACGTTCCAAAGCCGAACATAAACATCGAAGCGCCAATAATTCCTAAACTTACAATAGTAAGGAAAAAGTCTTTGTTGTAACCGCTTGCAACAAAACTTAACAAAAACAAGGAAAATCCGACAATCAATCCCACAGCAGCGATCATTTTACACATTTGCGTAATCTCTTTCCCCTCATGCCGTTCTTTCATTTCACCATCCCCTTACTTTGAGGATACTGTTTTTGTCATAAAATTGCAACATTTATTTTTACTTTTCCCCGCTTATTTCAGTTATAATTTATTTTTTACCTACCTGCGTAACATTGACAGTGTAAAAAAAGTTCGAGCATCATACACTAACAATAACTCCTTCGCTAAAGGAGGCATGCTTATTGAACACGATTGATTATGATAAAGCGTTGTATTACACGCACCGTTCCGAATGGGATAACTTGCTTATTTTAATGGTGCGCACGCAAGATGACTTGCTTTCGAAAAAAATCGAGAAGTTTCTTCACGCTTACAACTTCGAACATGATTACTCCGTGATTCAGGAGCGATTGACGTCTTTGCTCCGCTACATCGACCATGCTCTTGAAGTAAGCGAACCAAAAACAGAAGCAGAGCAGTACGCATGCTTCTATTCGTAAATAAAAAACGGGGAATTGGTCCGGTCCAATTCCCCATTACATATCATATCGGCCTCCCGCCAATGTATAAAAAATCCCTTTTATCCCATGGATGTTAGATGAACTTGTTCTTTTTTCACTGATTCCCCTGTCCTTAGCACCAATACCCCGGAAATGATAAGCAATCCGCTTAATACGGCATATGGAATCAGGACATGCTGTAATGACACAAGACCAGTAAATACGCTTAACAAAGCGGAACGAATAAGAAAACCGAGCGCTCGAAATAAACCATCCACCCTTCCGATTTTCTCATTAGGAATTCGTTCCATCATTAGTGAACTACGAGCCACCCTTGTACCCGCATTACCAAACGCCGTAAGGCTTACAAGCACATAAAATATCCACATGTTTTTTACAAATAGAAACATGGTCATCGCCATCGCATACATAAAGACGGTGATGGTGATGCTTACTTCGGTTCCGACTTTCCTTAGCCACAACGGCACTACCGCCCCTGCGAGTGCGGCCCCGATTCCGTATACCATGCTTTGGATTCCGTATACCGAACTATCTTCCTTTAAGACATCGACAATATAAATCGGGTGAAGATAATTGGTCATCATCACACCAATGAAGGGCATGAGCGAAGCGAGCAAAAACCAAAATAGCAGCGGCCGAGCTTTCATATAATGGTATCCTTCGGTCATTTTCGTCCAAAATGAATATGTTTTTCCATTTCTGAAAGAACGTTGATATGGGATAAAGAAAAAGCAAATAATCGCTACTGCATACGTGCACGCATCTAGCCATAAAATCCAGTAAAGCGGCACTTTCGCAAGAAGCAGGCTTGCCGCTCCGCCGGAAATGACGGTGGCCAATTGCCCTTGAATCTCCATAATCCCATTCAACATTTTATATTGATCAGGGTGAAATACTTCCTGGCTAAATGCAAATAGCGTCGGATAAAAGAGAAAATAATATAGAGAGCCGCTGGCAAATAAAAACACTAAATGCCATACATGATACTTCATTTCTGCCATTCCGTACAGGGCAAACATAGCGGCGATCACCAATCCTATCGCCTCACCGAACATCAACATGACTTTGCGGGAAATTTGATCAATCCACATTCCGACATACGGTGTCAATAAAAACATAATGATCGTCATCGCTGTGGACATGTAGCCAAACCACGTTGCTCCATCAGGTTTTTGCACGAGCATCCAAGGAACCGCCGTCATCGTGATTCCTGTTCCAACGGAAGAGAACAGATTAGCAACGAGCAACAAATATAACTGGCGGTCGCGATACAGGCTGCTCATAGCTTCTCCCTCCACCACTTGGCTGCGTTGATATAACGCTGCAGTTCGGAAAAGATAGCATCCACCTGTAAAGCCGCCGACTTCGTTAAATGATCACCAGCAAAACCAGGAGGATCTAAAACCAGCTGCTTAGGAATGGCATTCGCATGCAGGCTGCGCATCACCGTCCGCATATTGTTTAACGCATTGATACCACCTTTTCCTCCCCCTGCTACCGCAATAAGAGCAACTGGCTTGTGTTCAAATTGGTCGCTGTTTAAAAAATCAAGAGCGTTTTTTAACGCTCCACTCATGGCGCCGTGATACTCAGGCGAGCAAAGTATAATGCCAGCTGCTTTTTGCATTTGCTGACGCAGATGAAGGACACTGGGCAATTCTTCTTGGCTGGCCTCCCCGTTATATAGCGGGATCACTTCTTTGCTCAAATCAATAAGCTGAGCCCTGTATTGCCTTGCAATATGTCTGGCGACGATTCCCGTTCTCCCCGATTTGCGTGGGCTCCCGTTTACGACCACGATATGCATATCATTTCTCTCCTTTGCTCCTTTGTGTTTCTAATTATAATGTAATCAAAGAAAAGGTTTCTTTCGTCGGCAAATCGGGGGAGCGTTGCGTCCGAAAATAGCAGGAGCCGCGATACAACTAAAGTCTGAGATGTTTTACGGCATAGAGTGCCGCTTGCGTACGATCCGCAAGATTTAACTTCGCAAGTATATTGGATACATGCGTTTTGACCGTTTTTTCCGTAATCATCAATGCTGCGGCAATCTCTTTATTGCTTTTTCCTTTCGCGATTTCAGCAAGCACTTCTTTTTCCCGCTTCGTCAACGTTTCAATAAGTTGCTCCTCACGACCTCCACCTTTTGATAAGTGAGTCATTAAATGAGCAGTGATTTTCGGATGAAGCTGATTTTCACCTCGGTACACAGATATAATCGCTTGTACTAACTGATCTGGTTCCACATCCTTCAATTGATACCCCGACGCGCCGGCACGAATGGCGGGAATAACATGGTCAACATCGGAAAAGCTAGTTAAAATGAGAATTTTCACGTGCGGAAATATTTCCTTTATTTTTTTCGTGGCTTCCACCCCATCCATAACCGGCATGACCAAATCCATTAACACGACATCTGGCTGCAGCTCTTTCACCTGTTTCACCGCTTCTTCGCCATTGGCTGCTTCACCGACTACATTGATTTCCTTTTGCGTGTTGAGGAAAAAAACTAATCCTCGCCGAACAACATGATGGTCATCCACAATAAGCACTTTGATCCCCATTATCCTCTCCCCTTTTTCAACGGAATGATGACATCAATCGTCGTTCCTTCTCCGACAGAACTTTCGATATGAATTTCGCCATTTAATGATGCGGCCCTTTCTTTCATGCTATTTAAGCCGAGAGAAAAAGGCTGGCCATCAGCCTTGGAAAATCCGCATCCCTCATCATGGACCTTCATATGGATATGGTGCTTTTGGACGTGGATGGCAATATCCACCTCGGACACTCCCGCATGTTTTTTGCAGTTATTCAATGCTTCTTGCCCCACGCGCCATAAACACTCTTCGACTTCGTTAGGTAAATCCATTAGTCCGTTAATCTTCACGTTTACTTTTAATCCGAGCATATCTCCGTAATGCTGAAAAGCATTGGCTAGTCCATGTTCCAAACCGTACGGACGAAGCTGCCAAATAAGCGCCCGCATTTCCTGAAGGGCTTCCTGCGCTAATTGTTGAATGTATGCGAACATATCTTTTATCGTTTCATCTTTCGTCATTTCCTTTGCGCCGCGTGCCGTCAACTGCAGCGAAAATAATAATTGGCTCACTGAATCGTGCAAATCTCTCGCTAAGCGGTTACGTTCTGCAATTAACGCGAGTTTTTGTTCATTTTCAGCAAGCTTGATTCGCTTTATTGCTGTCCCGATTTGATAAGCAACCGCTTCTAATAATGCCAGTTCCTTATTGGAAAAGCTCGTTTTATGCGGAGCGGCTACATTGAGCACCCCAAATTTTTCGTCCCCTGCACGAAGGGGAATGCTCGCATGGTGGGTGACGCCATTGGTATCTCCCCATTTCTCTTCGATTGCCTTTCCAAGCCGTTTGCATTCAATAACGTTCGCAGCCCGTTGCAGCCGCCCATCTCTGTACCGTTCCAAACACCAACAATCCCCTTCGCACATCAGCTTTTTGTTCTCTCTTGCCAGGGCTGAAGGCAATTGATAGTCGGCAACAAGAGAGTATCCTTCTCTAGAATCAACGAAAAAAATCCAGCCACATTGCAATTTCATCACTTGTATTAATTCCTTTAATACGGTCTGCAGCATTTCCTTTACATCATTGCACTGATTCAACGTTTCCGCAATAGATTTTAGCGTCAGCAATTCTTGAATATCCTGCTTCTCTCTGTCCATCGAATTTCCTCCTCGCCCAAATTGTATAGAAAAAGACAACGCCGACATCGGCATTGTCTTTTTTTCGTCTTATGCAATAGGATATTGTTGAATTAGCGGATGAAGGATAATCTCATCAATAAGCATATGTTTTGGAGCGCTTGCCATATACACGATTGCTTGAGCGACATCTTCGGCTTTTAGCCAATCGCGTTTTTCTGGAACGCCTTGGATGGAATTAGCAAAGTACGTATCAACCATTCCTGGGTTAATCGTACCAACGCGAATGCCGTACTTTCTTACTTCCTGCGCAAGCGAACCGGAAAATCCTTGAACAGCGTATTTGGTCGCGGTGTATGCCGCACCGTTCGGAATCGTGTAACGGCCGACATCGGAAGAAACGGTAATAATCGTTCCTGATTTTCTTTCTTTCATATGCGGAAGCACGGCTTTTACCCCGATAAACACGCCTTGAACATTGATGGCAAAGATGCGCTCCCATTCTTCCACGGTCGTCTCTTCCACTTCCTTAAAAAATCCGATTCCTGCGTTGTTGACGAGAATATCGATTTGCCCAAATGCTTCTAATACTTCTGTAACCATCTTTTGCATTTGTTGTTCATTGGCAACGTCCACTTGGAACGCCTTCACATAAGAAAATCCTTTCTCTTTTAGCTCTTTTTCCGTTTCATAAACCCCTTCAGAACTTCCCGCCAGCGCCAATTTTGCTCCTTGCTCCGCTAATTGAAACGCAACGGCTTTTCCGATTCCGCGAGAAGCTCCTGTGACAATCGCTACTTGGTTTGTTAACATGTAGAATTATCCTTTCTGTATGTGTCTGTTCGTTTATGATTAAGATAGCGAAGCAGTGCGAAGAAGGTCATGAACTCGTTTCATCACTTCGTTAGAAAGGCGATTTAATTTTTCTTCACTATCAGCTAATGACTTTCCTTTCACGCCAAAATACACTTTAATTTTTGGCTCCGTTCCCGAAGGACGCAAGCAAAACCATGAATCGTCCTCCAATACATACTTTAATACGTTGGAAGTTGGAAGCGTAATCACTGTTTTTTCACCCGTCAATGTATGGATCCGTTCTTTCGTTTTATAATCCTCGATCACGGTTACTCTTTTTCCGTCTACTTCTGTCGGAGGTTCATTGCGGAATGATGTTAAAATCGCTTGAATGGTTTCTGCTCCTTCTTTTCCTTTTAACGTTAATGACTGCTGTCCTTCGCGATAATAGCCGTATCGGTCAAACAAGTGTATTAATCCTTCATATAAAGACATACCCTGTTTTTTATAAAATGCGCATACTTCCGCGGCCAATACGGCTGCTTGCACCGCATCCTTGTCGCGGACAAAATCGCCGATTAAATAGCCGTAGCTTTCCTCATAACCAAATTGGAACGTATATTGCCCCGTTTGCTCATATTCTTTGATTTTTTCGCCGATAAATTTAAATCCGGTTAATGTATCCACCGTCTCTAGGCCAAACGATTGCGCAATCGCGCGTCCGAATTCCGAGGTGACAATCGTTTTTAGCACCACGCCGTTTTCCGGCAATATTTCTTTTTCTTTTCTTTGCGATAGTAAATAGTGCAACAGCAAAGCGCCCGTTTGGTTTCCGGTAAGCACTACATATTCGCCTTGATCATTTTTGACGGCAACTCCCAACCGGTCGGCGTCAGGATCTGTCGCAATTAACAAGTCAGCATTAACTTTTTTGCCGAGCTCTATTGCTAAGGCAAATGCTGCGTGTTCTTCCGGATTTGGCGAGGCTACAGTAGAGAAATTCGGATCAGGCTGTTCTTGCTCTTTGACGACAAACACATTACGGTATCCAAGTTCCTTTAAGGCACGACGGACCGGTTTGTTGGATGTGCCGTGAAGCGGTGTAAAAACAATGTTAATATCGACTTCTTCCGCCAGCTTCGGTTGAAGAGAGATTGTTTTTACAGCATCAATATAAGCATTGTCCACTTCTTCGCCGATGATTTGAATGAGCCCTTTTTCTTTTAAAATCGCTTCGTCCTCAACGTGGATATCAAGTTCATTTGCCACTTCATTGACGTATCGAATTACCGCATCTGCCGTATCCGGAGGAAGTTGTCCCCCGTCTTCGCCGTACACTTTATATCCATTATATTCCGGTGGATTATGGCTGGCGGTAATGACAATGCCGGAAAATGCTTGCAAATAGCGAACAGCAAACGAAAGCTCCGGCGTCGGCCGCAGTTCATCAAATACATACGTTTGAATGCCATGAGTGGCCAACGTTTTCGCCGCTTCCATTGCAAAATCCCGAGACTTATGCCGCGAATCATAAGCAATGACCACACCGCGTTTTTTCGCTTCTTCGCCAAAGGACTCTATGTATCGCGCCAACCCTTCCGATGCTTTCCTTACGGTATATATGTTCATCCGATTTGTTCCGGGACCGATTTCTCCGCGCATGCCACCGGTGCCAAATTCTAAATTTTTATAAAAACCATCCTCAACCCACTTTAGATCGTCTTGGCGGTCTTGTAATAAACGCTTTAATTCTCCGTCTAGCTGCTCGTATGCCATCCATTGCTCATATTTGCTTTTCCAATCCACCCGACATCCCTCCGATATTAATACGTTCATTTTTATGTATTCGTTATCATCATACAATATACTTCCAAAAAGAAAAAGGATGTCCCGAAAAAAGAGACATCCTTCCTTTTCTTTATCCTTGCGGCTGCGACGGCTCAGAAATGTTTGTCAATGCTTGTCCTGCCGCCTCATCAGAAGCGCTGTTTGTCGCAATGTCACCTAAAGCGACCATTCCTTGAAGCTGATTGTTTTCCACAATCGGCAAACGGCGGACCTGATGCTGCGCCATCACGTTTGCTGCCTCTTGCACGCTCATATCCGGTGTCCCGGTAATCACGCGATTGGTCATTACTTCCGATACAGGAGTGGAAGCTGGGTCTTTTCCTTGCGCCGACGTACGCAACGTAATGTCACGGTCGGTAATCATCCCTTTTACTTGCCCGTTTTCCACTACTGGAAGCGCACCAATATTTTTTTGGCTCATGATTTGCGCAGCTTCTTGCACCGTTTGGTTTGGAGAAACAGTTGCCACGTTTTTCGTCATAATGTGTTGAACTTTGTTTCCGCTATTATTGTTGTTCAATGTGATCCTCCCCTTTCACCGATTATTGTGGCCGACTTTTTGGAGGATATAGGTAGAAAATAATGTTTGCATCGCTTTGTATTGGCATCGAAAAAAAGAAATGTTTTTATGACAAACGGAGTTTATACACGCGCGCTTCCCATGGGCGCAAATGAATTTTTTTCAGCCCTTCTGTTTCGTCTACATCGTAATTGCTGATGAGCAGTTCTTTTGTTTTGTAGGTAATATCATCCGGAAGCCGGAAAACAGGATTTTTCCCAGAAAAATTCGTAATCACAATCAGTTTTTCATTTCCCAGTGTACGTGTATATGCGTAAATATACGGGTCATCTTCTAAAATTAAGTCATATGTTCCATAGACAATAATGTCATGTTGCTTGCGAAGTTGAATTAACTTTTTATAATAGTGAAATACTGAGTTTGGATCAGCAAGGGCCGCCTTCACATTAATTTCCTTATAATTTGGATTCACGCGAATCCATGGCGTTCCCGTCGTAAATCCTGCATGTCCGCTGTCATCCCACTGCATCGGCGTGCGCGCGTTATCGCGTCCTTTATAATAAATTTTTTCCATTACTTTTTGCGGATCTTCGCCGTATTCTTCCACATGCTCTTTATACATGTTTAACGTTTCAATATCCCGATAGTCTTCAATCGACGGGAAGCGCACATTTGTCATTCCGATCTCTTCTCCTTGGTAAATATACGGGGTTCCTTGCATCATATGGAGAAACGTAGCCAGCATTTTTGCGGATTCCACCCGATATTTGCCGTCATCGCCAAAACGCGAAACAGCGCGCGGCTGATCGTGATTGTTTAAGTAAAGGCTGTTCCATCCTCTTCCTTCTAGTTCTTTTTGCCATTTTGTCATCGTTTTTTTCAAATCGGCCAACGACCATGGACGAATATCCCATTTTCCTCCAGGTCCTGAATCTAAACCAACATGCTCGAATTGAAACACCATGTTTAATTCATGGCGGGATGGATCAGTATATAAAATGCCTTCTTTCGGGGTCACCCCTGGCGTTTCTCCCACCGTCATAATATCGTACTTTGACAACACTTCCCGATTCATCTCCTGCAAAAATTCATGAACGCGCGGACCGTTCATATAATATCGGCTTCCCGAAGCGTATTTTTTCCCTTTTTGCGGTTCGCCGTCCGGTAATCCTGGCACTTTGGAAATCATGTTAATGACATCCATTCGGAAGCCATCGACGCCTTTGTCGAGCCAAAACTTCATCATCTCATACACTTCGCGGCGCACTTTCGGATTTTCCCAGTTTAAATCAGGCTGTTTTTTGGAAAAAAGGTGCAAATAATATTCTCCTGTCGTGTCATCATACTCCCAGGCGGAACCGCCAAAACACGACTCCCAATTATTCGGTTCCTTTCCATTTTTCCCAGGCCGCCAAATATAATAATCGCGATACGGATTGTCTTTTGACTTTCTTGCTTCGATAAACCACGGGTGCTCATCTGAGGTATGATTGACGACTAAATCCATCACTAGCTTAATCCCGCGTTTGTGCATTTCCTCAAGCATTTCTTCCCAATCTTCCATCATGCCAAATTCGTCCATAATGTCCCGATAATCGCTTATATCGTAACCGTTATCATCATTTGGCGATTTATATACCGGAGATAGCCATACCACATCCACACCAAGTTCTTTTAAATAATCAAGTTTATCGATAATGCCACGGATATCGCCAATGCCATCCCCGTTGGAATCGTAAAAACTGCGCGGATAGATTTGATATACGACCGCTTCTTTCCACCATGCACGTTCCAATTCTCTCACTCCTATATCAGTTTGCGAAAACGATTGCACATTCATATTGTACTACAAAATAAACGGAGCAGCGATTCATTTTAAATTTTACATTCCCTCTTCTGTTCAATATAATGAAACTGATAAGTAAACATGGAGCAATAAGGAGTCCTAGAAATGAAGGATAACAAAAACTTGGAAAATGTTCTAGTTAGCGCATGGGTTATTTCATTGATCGCCACATTAGGCAGCCTTTACTTTTCGGAAATTTTAAAATTTATTCCTTGCGATCTTTGCTGGTTTCAGCGTATTTTTATGTATCCTCAGGTGGTTTTATTAGGGATCGCTGTGATTCGCAAAGAATACGGCATCGCTCGCTATAGCCTGGCGCTGTCGGTCATTGGCGGGACGATTTCCCTGTACCACTATCTTTTGCAAAAAGTTCCGTTTTTCCAAAGTCATTCCATTTCCTGTGGCCGTATTCCTTGTCCCTTTGGCAAAACAAATGGGGATCGACTTAAAAATGTTTAATTTGCTGGAATTCGAAGAGGGATGGGATAAGTATCATATTGACGGAACACCAACGATTGTTCACTATGAAAACGGAAAAGAAGTAAAACGAATTGACGGCTATCATGAAAAAGCAGTTTTCCAAGACTGGTTTTCTTCCCTTCCCCATCACAAAAAATAAAGGAACTTGGCCAGCAAACGGCAAGCTCCTTTTCCATTTACATTAACCATTTGCTCGATGAAGGAAAATACGCACTGCACGGATAGCGTCTTTTGTTCGCAAACTGCTCAATCATAAACGGAAATGTAATGCCGTACCGCCTAAGAATGTCGATATTTCGTTCAAATAAGTAACGGTACCGCTCATAATCGCCGTTTTCCCCTATATATTCAATGATCGTAATCAATGATTGCAGAGCTGAAATGATTTGAAACGCTTCCTTCATCGTTCCATTATATGTAACATGTTCTCCATCAAGCAAAAGAATTCGCAATTTTTCAAACTCTTGAATCTGTTCGTCGGCAAAATAATATGGAAAAATGTTTGTGTAAAAATAACGAACTAAATAATTCATATATTCTTCCTGTTCCTCTGTTACGGCGTAAACGACTTTCAATGTTCATACCACCTTTTCTCACCATAACACTTGCGTTCTATACACATAAAACGATACTATGAGTGTATCATATAGAATGCATCCATAGAGATAGAAAGTGTTTCCACCGCTATTGAAAATTTGGAGTGAAGTCATGATGTGGTCGAAAAAAGGTGACTGGCTGGAATGTGTCATTCCGTCTTTTTGGCAGGGACTCACCATTGAAATGCTGCTAAAAGAAGTCTGGTATGCATCGAAAAAATTTGCCCACCAGCTACGCATGGAAAAAGGAATCAAGCTCAACGGAAAAGAAGTATCATGGCAAACGCCATTACAAGAAAAGGACCGCCTTCAGCTGCATCTTTATAATCCTGAACCTTCCACCATTCTTCCTGAGTATCGGGAACTTTCTGTTTTATGGGAAGATGAGCATCTGCTCATTATTAATAAAGACGCCGGCATCGACATCCATCCCTCCGAACCTTCGCAAACCGGGACATTAGCGAATGCTGTGGCCTTTCATTTACAATCGCAAGGAATTTTAACAAAAATCCGGCACATTCATCGGCTTGACCGCGATACATCAGGAACGATTTTGTTTGCCAAACATATGCTTGCCGGAACAACGCTTGATCGCATGTTGGCAAAACGAGAAATTAAACGGACATACGTAGCGCTCGTCCATGGGATCATAAAAAAGCGAATCGGCACGATATCCGCGCCGATCGGGCGCGACCGCCATCACCCGACAAGACGGCGCGTCTCTAAAACAGGGGCAAAAGCGGTAACGCACTACCGCGTCTTACATACGTTTCCTAATGAACAAACATCGCTCGTAGAGCTTTCCCTGGATACCGGACGCACCCATCAAATTCGCGTCCATATGAGTTACATTGGTCATCCGCTGGTCGGAGATGTGTTGTACGGCGGAAGGGAGACATTCCATCGCCAAGCTCTGCATGCGGTGAAATTATCGTTTTTCCATCCTTTTATCAATGAACCGGTTTCCTGCCTCGCCCCTGCTGATGACTTTCCCGTTGATCTCACACCGTTTTATCATCATTAGAAAAAAGGCAGACGTCCTGCACCTGACGTCTGCCTTACAAATGCAATTCCTCTTTTTCATTCAATTCCTCATCTGCCGCCTGCTCTTCTTTCTTCTGTTTCACCACTTCTACCGTCTTCACATGGTGTCCATCCATTTCCTTTACGGTAAACAAATAATCATCAATTTCCACGCTGTCGCCTGCTTTAATATCATAATGCTTCGTTAAAATCCAGCCGCCGATCGTATCGACATCATCATCATCAATCGAAAGACCAAACAAATCATTTACCTCGCTGATCAGCACTTTTCCATCAATAATCGTATGCGTTTCATCTATCTTTTGAATCAATGGAATTTCATCCACATCAAATTCGTCTTGAATTTCGCCGACGATTTCTTCTAAAATATCCTCGACCGTGACAAGCCCTGATGTACCACCGTATTCATCGACTAAAATCGCCATATGGATGCGCTCTTTCTGCATTTTGACCAGTAAATCATGAATAGCAATCGATTCGATCACTTGAATAATGGGGCGGATATAGTCTTTCATCTGTTTTTCTTCTGACGGATTTGTCACCAAGTCCGTAAACACTTCTTTAACGTTAATCAGCCCTAACACATGGTCTTTATCGCCATCAATAACCGGGTAGCGCGTATATTTTTCTTCCTTGATGATTTCCAAATTCTCTTTTACGCTTTTGTTGATATCCAAGGCGACTATTTCCTTGCGCGGCACCATAATTTCTTTCGCCACGCGATCGTCAAAGCGAAAAATATTATTGACATAGCGGTACTCCGACTGGTTAATTTCGCCACTTTTATAACTTTCCGATAAAATCAGGCGCAGCTCTTCTTGAGAATGAGCGAGGTCGTGCTCTGATGCGGGTTGCAGCCCAAACAGTTTCGTGACGAAGCGGGATGCGGAGTTTAATGTCCAAATAATTGGATACATCACCTTATAAAAGAAAATGAGCGGCTGCGCCGTGAATAACGCAAGCGACTCCGCTTTATGAATAGCGAACGTTTTCGGAGCCAACTCTCCAAGTACTACTTCAAGAAAAGTAATCAACGAAAATGCGATCACAAAAGATAACACTTGCGCAATCGAATCCGACAAATGGAGACGTTCAAACAGCGGCGTTAATATATGCTCTACAGTTGGTTCACCAAGCCAACCAAGAGCTAATGAAGTAATGGTAATACCTAATTGAGTAGCAGATAAATAACCGTCAAGGTTGGAAATAACCTTTTTGGCAGCAATCGCTCGTTTATTTCCTTCACTCACTAGCTGATCAATGCGCGAGCTGCGAACTTTGACAATCGCAAATTCTGAAGCTACAAAAAAAGCGGTACATGCAATAAGCACTGCCACTAAAAATAAACTGGCTATGTCCAACTGGTTTCCGGGCGCGGGTCATGCGCCCGGATCACACCTCCTACAGATAAGTTTAAGTTTATGCCGTTATTCTTCATTATTATTTTGCGTAAAAATTAACACGTATTTTAACAATTCTAATACGGAAATGAGCGTCGCTGCTACATATGTCAATGCAGCCGCTCCTAACACTTTGTTGACGCCGCGCTTTTCATCCGGATAAATAAGCCCTTCCGCCAGCATAAATTTTTTCGCCCGCGAGCTGGCGTTAAACTCTACCGGCAGCGTAATGACTTGAAAAGCAACGGCAAAGGAGAAGAAAATAATCCCTAAACCAATCAGCGAAAGTTGGTGAAGCAAAAATCCGATCAGCAATAAAAACGGCGCCACTCCTGATGTGAAGTTTACGATTGGAAACATGCGATGACGGAGCACTAGCGCGCCGTATGCTTGCTGATGCTGCACCGCATGTCCGACTTCGTGTGCGGCTACCGATATGGCAGCAATCGACCGGCCATAATATACCGGTTCCGACAAGCGGACCACACGCGAGATCGGATCATAGTGATCCGTTAATCTTCCTGGAATCACTTCGACCGGTACATCATAAAGACCGTTGCGATCTAAAATCATCCGCGCCACTTCCGCGCCTGATAAGCCGGAAGAAGCAGGAACTTGCGACCAAGTATTGAAGTTGCTTGACACTTTCAATTGCGCCCATAGCGCAATGCCAAAGGCGATGATAATAAGAAAATCCATCGGATGGAATAGCAGCATGACAGCTCCCTCCGTTATTTCTGCGCCATATTAAGAAATGTGTATACTAATATTTATTGTACTTTATGGTTATTTCATACGTCAAATCATACAATTTGTCATTACGTGGACGACCATCCTTTTGCCGAAAGAAAGCAATGGTCTTCGTTGGATACAAAAAAGCGAAATCACAAATGCAAACTTTATTTTGGCAAAAAGGGGCCCTTCCCGACGGAAAGGCCCCTTTATTTTATGCCATCAAAAATTGAAATTATCTGGATCTGGCCCAATTCGTTTATTTAAATTAAGCGCATCAATTTTTGCCATTTCTTCCGGCGTTAGTTCAAAATCAAAAATATCGGCGTTTTCTTTAATACGCGCCGGGGTTACGGATTTTGGAATCGTGACGACTTCGTTTTGCAAATCCCAGCGCAGCACGACTTGAGCAGGCGTTTTTCCGTACTTTTTGCCAATTTCAACAATCGTCGGCTCCTGTAAAATTTCCCCTCTCATCAGCGGCGACCATGCTTCAAGCTGAATGTCATGCTGCTTGCAAAATGCATGGAGCTCTTTTTGCGTCAACCGCGGATGATATTCCACTTGGTTGACCATCGGTTTAATTTCGCAATCGGCCATTAAGTCTTCTAAATGATGGATTTGGAAGTTGCTGACGCCGATCGCCCGCACAAGACCGTCTTTATACAGCTTTTCCAACGCCTTATACGTTTCTTTATACTTCCCTTTGACCGGCCAGTGTACTAAATATAAGTCAACATAGTCAAGACCTAACTTTTTCAGGCTTGTTTCGAACGCTTTCAACGTTGTTTCGTATCCTTGATCAGAGTTCCACACTTTTGTTGTAATAAATATTTCTTCACGCGGAATTCCTGATTCACGAACCGCTTTTCCTACCCCTTCTTCGTTTTGATAAAAAGCTGCTGTATCTACATGGCGGTAGCCGATTTCCAACGCAGTACGCACCGCGTTGATTACTTCCTCTCCCTCTTTTACTTTATAGACTCCAAGTCCAAGCCACGGCATTTGCACCCCATTATGTAATGTCACCCGATCTTGTAAATGTTTCATATTTTCTCTCCTTTTCTAAAATTTTTCCACTTTTATTATGTTGGCGCAAAGAGAAAAAAGCAAAGCATATGCATAAAAAAGATGAGGAAAAGCCTCATCTTTTATTGTTGCATTCCGTTTTTCACCCATTGTGCGACTTGAACGGTACGGCGCGCTTGGTGTTTCACGGCTGCCTCTGCATTTTCCACTATTTTTCCATTTTGATCCACCGTTACACTCGTTCCGTACGGATTTCCTCCTGCGGCAAAAATAGATGGATCCGTATATCCAGGCGCTACGACAATGGCACCCCAATGGTACATGGTTGTATATAGTTGCAAAATGGTTTGTTCTTGACCGCCATGTGCGTTTCCTGCAGATGCCATGGCGCTAACCACTTTATTAGCAAGCTTTCCTTGCGCCCATAATCCGCCAGTTGTATCTAAAAATTGCTTTAATTGGGAAGGTATATTGCCAAAGCGAGTCGGCACGCTGAAAATAATGGCATCCGCCCATTCTAAATCCGCTAACGTAGCGGTCGGAACGTCCTTCGTTGCCTCTGCATGCGCTTTCCATGCCGGATTCGATTCAATTGCTTCTTTTGGCGCAAGTTCAGGAACTTTGACTACTTTTACTTCCGCCCCTGCTTCTTTTGCTGCTTCTTCCGCCCATCTTGCTAATTGGTAGTTCGTACCTGTAGAGCTGTAATAAATGATCGCCAATTTTACATTTGCCATGATTCTTCTCTCCTTTGCACAAATTTTTCCATGTTCATTTTGACAGTATTCCCAGAACTCCCCAAATGGTAATTTGTCCGATTTTTTTCTTTCATTCATTACTTCCTTTAAGGCTGCCAAAATATTTAATTCTTAAATCTCGAATTCAAGATTTATTATATAAAACATTGGCTTTCATTGTCAACAAAAAAATGCTTTCCTGCCATTTGGCGGGAAAAACCCCCCCGCCTTCTATTCCCCGCTATGACATGGCAGCGGAGAAAATAATACGCCGGCAGAAAAGCATCTTCCCTACTCGTCTATTTTAGTTCGCAATACTGATATTCGTTTTTTCTACATTTTGCTCTGCAGAAGGATGAAATTCATTTTCCATTTTGGAAACAACAACCGTTGCTACTGCATTACCAATGATGTTCGTAATGGCGCGCGCCTCCGACATAAAACGGTCAACGCCAAGCAACAAAGCGATGCCTTCTACTGGAATCATTGGGAAGGCGGCCAGCGTGGCAGCCAGTGTAATAAATCCTGAACCCGTTACTCCCGCTGCTCCTTTGGAAGTGAGCATTAAAATGCCGAGTAACGTAAGCTCTTGCCAAATGCTTAAATCAATGCCGTAGGCTTGCGCAATAAACATAGCTGCCATCGAAAGGTAAATAGACGTTCCATCCAAGTTAAATGAATATCCCGTCGGCACAACAAGCCCGACAACCGATTTGGAGCATCCATATTTTTCAAGGCGTTCCATCAACTTTGGCAGCGCCGATTCTGAAGAAGAAGTGCCAAGCACAAGCAAAATTTCTTCTTTGATATAAGCAATAAATTTAAAAATATTAAATCCATAAAACTTAGCGATCGCACCTAACACACCAAAAATAAACAATGCCATCGTAATATATACAGAAGCCATTAATTTTCCTAGCGACAATAATGAACCGATTCCAAACGTGCCAATCGTATACGCCATCGCACCAAACGCAGCAATTGGCGATACTTTCATAACCATATTCACAACACCGAAGAAAATGTCCGCCAAACGTTCAAATAATGTAATAACCGGCTTTGCTTTTTCTCCTAACCCTGCCGCAGCAAGTCCGAATAACACGGCAAAGAATAAAATCGGCAGCAATTCGCCTTTCGCAAGCGCCCCAACAACATTATCTGGAATAATGCTAAGTAAAAACTCAATGACACCGTGATTTACTTCTTCTGCCTGTTTCGTATATTGCGACACATCGCCGCCTTTTACGGCATCAGTATTAAACCCTACCCCTGGTTTGACCAAATTAACGACAATAATTCCGATTGCTAAGGCAAATGTAGTAACAATTTCAAAGTAAATAAGCGCTTTTCCTCCGATGCGGCCAACTTTTTTCAAATCCCCCATGTTTCCGATTCCAATCACAACCGTGAAAAAAATAATCGGTGCAATCACCATTTTGATTAACTTAATAAATGCATCAGCAAGCACTTTCAATTTCGAGCCAAATTCAGGAAATAAAAAACCAACGATAATTCCTAATATAATTCCAATAATTACTTGCACGGTTAAGCTTTTAAACTTGCTCCGCATTTCTCCCCTCTCCTTTCGTCGTCCTGATAACGCTTTCAATCACCATGTTACCGCAATGTTCAGAAAATAAAAATATTATGTTAATAATGGTCTTTTTGTTCTTTTTGGTCTTGCAAAGAAAAAACGGCCTTATTTTAAGGCCGCTTTCTGTTTTATCTTTGTTTGATTTCGCGCAGCAGTTTGTCGCCAAACTCTTTTGCAAACTGGTCATACAAAGGCGCAAATTTCTGTTCCCATCGCTTTTTTTCTTCTTCAGATAGTTCATAAATATGAATATTTTCGTTTTGCTTTATTTCTTCTAATTCCTGTTCATTTTGATTTTTCGATTGCTGTAAATTCCACATGGTTGTTTCCTGAATCGCTTCCGTTATTTTTTGCTGGATATCTCTCGGCAAACTCTCCCAAAACGATTTGTTCATCATCACCGCATAGCCAAGATATCCGTGGTTGCTGATCGTTATATATGGCTGAAATTTGTAAAAGCCTTTCGAGTAAATATTAGAAATCGTATTTTCCTGTCCATCAAATTCATGCTTTTCTAAGGAACGATATACATGATCAAACGAAACGACAATCGGTTCGCCGCCCAGCAAGCGAAATTGCTCTTCAATCACTTCGCTTGGCATAATACGAAAGCGCAATCCGCGAAAATCATCAGGGCGGACCAGCAAACGAGTTGTGCTCGTCATTTGTTTAAAACCGTTGCTCCACAAAGCCAATCCCTTAATTCCTTTTGAATCTAACATCGCTAAAAGCTGTTTGCCTACACTTCCTGTAAACGTCCGCTCCACATCGTGGTAGTCTTGAAATAGATAGGGCAAATCTAATACTTGCCATTCAGGAATTAATTCCGTCACTTTGGAAAACGTCGGCGCAATCATTTGCACGTCACCACGCAATAGTGCATCCATTTCCTCGCCATCGGAATATAAAGAACCGTTCGAAAATACTTCTACTTTTACACGGCCATTTGTTTTTTTTTCGACAAGATCGGCAAACTTTTGCGCCGCCAATCCTTTTGGCGTATTTTCCGCTACTACATGGCTAAAATAGATAACAATTTGCTTTTTTAGCCCTTGTTGCTCATCATCATATACCATATTTTCATTGCGAAAATGCTGTTTTAGTAAAAACGCTGCACATCCTAAACAAATAAGCAAAACAAGAGATAACACCCACCATTGCTTTTTCATGTTCCACACCATTTATGAATAAGTTTTTTAATCAAATTTTATCATATTGTCGAAAAATGCTAAAATAATCAACAAAATTATATTATTTTTCATGAAGACGAGGTATTCGTTGTGATGCATCGGCTATCCATTCGCTGGAAAATCACCATCTTAATTTTTTTTATCGTTAGCTTCTCCTTATTGTTAAGCGGAATGTTTGTCATCGGCGACTTTTTTCACACAAAAGAAGAGGAATTGCGGCAGCGGGCATTGTTGACGGCACGGACGGTATCCGAGCTTCCTGAAATCAAATCACATATTGTCGGAACCCAAAAAGAACGATCTTCCATCAACATCATTGTCGAACGTGTTCGCATTATTCATAACGCCGACTATGTTGTTGTTCTTGACATGAATAAAATTCGCCTTTCCCATCCGGTCCCATCCATGATTGGGAGTGTTTCCCGCGGCGCCGATGAAGGTCCGGCCTTTGCGGAACATACTTACACGTCGAAAGCGCGCGGCGAAATTGGCACTGTCATTCGCGCATTCGTTCCAATTATGAACCAAGACCACCAACAAATCGGCGTCGTTATCGCGGCATATCGATTGCCAACTTTTTTCGAAGTGATCGATGCTTTAAAAGAAGAAATTTTGATTGCCATAAGTCTTTCTTTACTCATCGGCGGAATCGGGGCTTGGCTGCTTGCTTCCCATATTAAACGGCAAATGTTTCAGCTTGAGCCTCATGAAATTGCCAAACTGCTTGTCGAACGTACCGAAGCCTTTAACGCGATGCACGAAGGGGTCATTGCGATTGACAGTGATGAAAAAATCACCATTTTTAATAACCGGGCAAAACAGATGCTCGGCGTTAAAGGGGATGTGATCGGCAAACCGATTCGTTCTGTTATTCCTGACACGCACCTGCCGGAAATATTAGAAATTAACCAGCCTATTTATAATAAAGAATTGCAGATAGGAAACTTGACGATTTGGAGCAATCGCATTCCGATTAAAGTCAATGGCAAAATCGTCGGTGCCATCGCTATTTTCCAAGATCGCACAGAGATAAAGAAGCTGGCCGAAGAGCTGACAGGTGTTAAAGCTTTCGTCAGCGCTTTGCGTGTGCAAAATCATGAATATATGAATAAACTTCATACGATCGCCGGATTAATTCAATTAGGGCACCAAGAAAAAGCGCTTGAATACGTCTTTCAAGTGACGGAAGAACAAAAAGGGTTAACCCGTTTTTTAAGCAAACATATTAAAGACGAAAGCATTTCCGGTCTGCTTCTAAGTAAAGTCCGTCGCGGCAAAGAGCTGGGCATTCATGTGATTATCGACCGTCATAGTCGTCTGCATGCTTTTCCGCCTGCATTGGACCATCATGATTTCGTCGTCATTCTTGGAAATTTGATTGAAAACGCTTTTGACTCCTTTCAAGGCATTACGGATCGGGAAAAAGAAATATATGTAAGCATCGAGCAAAATGAGGAAATTTGTTCTCTCTCGGTGGAAGACAACGGCCAAGGCATTGATCCGGAGCATCTCGACCGCATTTTCGAGGAGGGGTTCTCCACCAAAGGCAAAAATGGACGAGGCATCGGTTTGTACTTAGTCAAGCACATTGTGGAAAAAGGAAAAGGGCATATGGATGTAAAGTCGGAAAAAGGAAAAGGAACAATATTTACGATTACTTTTGACATGTAAGGAGGAAGAAGATTGTACCGCGTACTGCTCATTGAAGACGATCCGATGGTACAGGAGGTGAACCGCCAGTTCATCGAACAAGTAGAAGGATTTACAGTAATCGGCGTTGCCGGAAACGGGATCGAAGGAATACAACTGATCCGCGAACTTCATCCCGATTTAGCCATTATCGATATTTATATGCCCGAGCAGGACGGCTTGGAAACATTAAAAGAAATTCGCTCAAAAGGGTATGAAGTCGATGTCATCGCCATCACCGCAGCAAGCGACATCGATACCGTACGCCGTGTACTGCAAAACGGCGCGTTTGATTACATTATGAAACCCTTTAAATTTGAACGCCTCAAACAGGCTCTCGAAAATTACCATGCATTTCGCCAAACGTTAGCCGAAAAAGAAACGCTAACACAAAAAGAACTAGATGCTCTTTTGCAAACGCCGGAACAGCAAACATTGTCGCATGACGGGCTACCAAAAGGATTAAACGAAGTGACATTGCAAAAAATCGTACATTATCTCCGGAAACAGGCAAGCCCCGTTTCCGCCGAAGAAGTTGCCGAAGGGGTCGGCATCGCCCGGGTAACTGCCCGCCGCTATTTAGAATACTTAGAAAAGAAAGGGGAAGTCACTCTCGACGTTCAATACGGCGGAATCGGGCGCCCGGTAAACCGGTACATGATGAAACACATATAAGAAAAACAGCTGCCATGTTCTTATACCGATGAGCGTTCCATGAAACGAACAGGCAGTTTTTCCTTTTTCTTCACGATATTCCCCGTTTCGATGTAATGATAGATAAGACGAAAGGCCTTCGTTCCCATCAGCGCAAGCGGCAGCTCCATCGTCGTAATTTGCAGCGGTTCTGAAATCGGGTGATTATCGAAACTGACAATCGCAAGATCGTCAGGGATCTTCACCCCTTCTTTTCTCCCCCACAACACGATGCCCGCCGCCACTTGATCGCTCGATACAAGCAGCGCGCTCGGCTTTTCGGACAGATCCATCCATTGATGGATCACCCGCTTTCCGTCTTCGACGTATAAACAATGGTCAAAAATCCACTCTTTTCGCGGTTCAACACCAATTTGCCGCAGCGTGTCATAATAGGCCGTTTCCCGCGCTTTGCTATTTGTCCCTGTCGTTCTTCCGATGCAATAACCAATGTGCCGATGCCCTTTCCGAATTAAATAGCGCAACGCCTTAGCAAACGATTCGTAATGGTCAATGTAGACAGATAAAAAATCTTTATCCCCGACATTCTCGCATAACACGATTGGCCCATCTTCCTTGTACTCCTCGATTACATTCCAGCCCGCCACATGCGAACAAATAATAAGCCCGTCGACTTGTTTCATTCGCATCATTTCCAACGCTTCTAATTCCTTTTCCACATCGTAATTCGTTTGAAATAGCAAAAGATGGTACCGGTGGCGAAGCGCCTCTTTTGATATCCCTTCCAATATGGCGCCGAAATATGGGTGATTCACGTAGGGAAGCATGACCCCGATAATCGACGTTTTTCCTTTTGCTAAATGAACTGCATTAATGTTTTTCGTGTAATTTAATTTTTCTACCGCTTCCCATACTGCATTTCTTTTCTCTTCTCGCACGTAAGGATAGCCGTTTAGCACCCTTGACACCGTTGCCACGGAGACCCCTGCTTCTTTGGCGATTTCACGGATATTTGCCATCGTATCACCTTTTTTCAAAAAACTATTGCATTGAAACGCGTTTCATACATTATTGTATCCTCAAACAACATAAAGGAGGAATAAATCGATGATAAGCGGAATATTGTTGATTTTGTTTCTATGTGCGGTTGAATGGATTGGAGCTTATATAGCTTTAGAAGCCAATCCCCAAGCAAAGCGGGAAGATTATCATAAAAACGACCGTTCATGCAACGGTAGAACTTCGCAAAAAACGATTGACAGACGTATGAAATAAAAGAAGTGATGTTGGGAGATCATGACTTTTCAAAAATTATTTCTTGCCACAAACATGTTCTCCCTTTACGCTGCTAATCGTCCAGTAACTATTGTAACAAAAACATTTATCATCGAAACATTTCTCCTTCATGTTTCAACTGATATAATAAAGTGTATAAACTTAAGGAGGAATGGTGATGCAATTAGCTTGGAAGCCATTGATAACTGCCATCATGGTCATCGCTCTGGTTTCAGGGTGCGGAACGAAAGAAACAAACGGAGGAAAACAACCGAATTCTTCTAATAACGACACAAACCAAACGGAAACGACGCAATCGGATCATACAGGGCAATCAGAGGCATCGCAACCTTCGAGCGGCGTCTCAGAAAACGGCACCACTAGCGCAGAAGAAAACAACCAACAAGAAACGCGTCCTTCCGAAATTCAATTACCTTATATGGCCGATGGAAAAGAAGTGAAAGAAACTGCTTCTTTAAAAACAAGCGACAACCAAGGTTTTTCCTTATATGTACTAAAAGGCTGGAATCTTGATGCCGAAGAGCCTCATTCCGATGTGTTGCTGCACGATAACAGCTTCGTCAGAATCCGCCTCCTTCATGTGGAAGGAAACGGAACAGATTATGGGAAACTAGCTGAAGAACACGCACAAGCAGTGTCTTCCGACGCTGTTCGCCAGGACAGCACAAATCTTCCAGAATCATTGAAAGGAGCCGCTTGGTATACCGCACACTCGGAAAACATGACGGTTCATGTCATCGGTACAAGCAGCCCTGTTCCTATGCTGGTGATAATTCAAACGCCAAAAGATAAGGAAGAGCTTGCTCCTATTTTAGCAATGATTGAAACGATACGAAAAACGGATTCGGCAAAGCTGGACAAAGAAGCGGCAGACCCGAATGAATCTGTCAGCTCCTCCAATTAGAATACTTTCTTCATCATCTATCCATTTGAAGAAGAAAATTGGTCCTGTTTCTGCACGCAAACGGGACCTTTTCTTATGTCAGCAAACAAAAAAAAACCCTATTTGAAACAAAGGGTTATACGTATGCCTTATTTTCTTCTTTCCGAAAAAATGTTTTCATCGCATGAAACACATCAGACTTTTGTTTTAAAATGTAATAACGGAACTTTTCATCTTTAATATTTTTGTAAGCGGACATCAGTGTAGAATGGCGATTGTATTGATTGACTTCTCCATATCCAAACATGTTCGACACTTTCATTAGTTCTTGAACAAGCTTTACGCAGCGAGCATTGTCCGATGTCAAGTTATCGCCGTCAGAGAAGTGGAACGGATAAATATTATAGCGCGATGGTGAATATTGCGTTTCAATCAGCTCCAACGCTTTTCGATAGGCAGAGGAACAAATCGTGCCGCCGCTTTCCCCTTTGGTGAAAAATTCATCTTCGGAAACTACTTTTGCCTCCGTATGATGAGCAATAAAGGCGATTTCCACCGTTTCATATTTTGTACGTAAAAAACGTGTCATCCAAAAGAAGAAGCTGCGAGCCATATATTTTTCCCATAATCCCATAGAACCGCTCGTATCCATCATGGCCAGTACCACGGCTTTTGACTCTGGCTTGACTACTTCATTCCACGTTCTAAATCTTAAATCTTCGCGATAAATCGGATAAAAACTTGGATTTCCATTCATCGCATTTCTCTTAAATGCGGCGAGCATCGTTCGTTTTTTGTCAATATTCCCCGTTAAACCAGTACGGCGAATATCATTAAATTCGATATGTTGCACAACATTTTGGTCTGCTTCTTTTCTTTGTAAATTCGGCAGCTCCAATTGGCTGAATAGTGCTTCTTCCAATTCCATCAACGATACTTCTGCTTCATAATAGTCTTGGCCAGGCAAGTCACCGGCTCCTTGCCCTTTTCCAGGTCCCTGTCCCTCCCCAGCTCCTTCTCTTGCCACCACATCGCCAACTTGGCTGTCTCCATCCCCTTGGCCGACATGTTTATTTTTCTCATAGTTATAACGAATTTTATATTCATCTAAAGAACGGATCGGAATTTTAATCACATCGCGTCCGTTTGACATAATAATGCTTTCTTCGGTAATTAAATCCGGCAAATTATTTTTAATCGCTTCCTTTACTTTTTCCTGGTGACGTTTTTGGTCGTCATGTCCTTTCCGATGGAGGGACCAGTCTTCTTTCGATATAACAAAGTTTCCTTTCATTTTTCCCCTCCTCATCTAAAATAATTTTCACACTTTTTTCTTTTCAGCATATACTTATGTTGGCGTCAAAAAACATATTTATATAAATGACAGTTTGTTTACTCTATCCTATGCAAAAAATCAAAATAATTGACAAATTATTACGAGAGTTACAAACTCAATTTTAAGTGGACAAGCCTGATTTCTTCTGCGTTTGTGCCCAAATGAGGAGTAAAAAAGCATGCCTAACGGCTTTAGGCATGCTAGCGGTTTAATAGGCTGCCGACATAGCGGAGCAGTTCATTGGCAGACGTGGAATTATAACCGTATTCGTCAATCAAGCGTGCCACAACCTCATTAATTTTCTTTAACTGCTGCTCATCCGGAGTTTTGGTGGAAGTGGTGATTTTTACAATGTCTTTTAAATCAGCAAATAATTTCTTCTGAATCGCCTCCCGCAGCCGCTCATGTGAATTGTAATCAAATTTTTGTCCTTTCCGTGCATAGGCGGAAATACGAATCAAAATTTCTTCTCGGAATGCCTTTTTTGCATTTTCCGAAATGCCGATTTGCTCTTCAATGGAACGCATCAGCTTTTCATCTGGATTCATTTCCTCGCCTGTCAGTGGGTCGCGCAGCTTCGTTTTATTGCAATATGCCTCTACGTTATCCAAGTAATTGTCCATCAATGTTTTCGCTGATTCTTCATACGAATAGACGAATGCTTTTTGCACTTCTTGCTTCGCGATTTCGTCATATTCCTTTCGCGCAAGGGAAATAAAGTTCAAATACCGCTCTTTATCTTCTTTGGAAATAGATGGATGCTGATCAAGCCCTTCTTTTAACGAACGCAGTACATCGAGCGCATTAATCGATGGAACTTCCTTGCGAATAATGCACGCGGAAATCCGGTTAATAACGTAGCGTGGGTCGATGCCGCTCATTCCTTCATCCGGGTGTTCCTTTTTCAACTCCTCGACATCGACCTCATTAAAGCCTTCGATCATTTCCCCGTCATACAGGCGCATTTTCTTGATAAGATCCACATCTGGCCGTTTCGATTCTTTTAATCTTGTCAAAATCGTAAACATAGCGGCAATTCGCAGCGTATGCGGGGCAATATGCACATCGGCGACATCGCTTTCGCGAATCATTTTTTCATAAATGCGTTCTTCTTCCGAAACGCGCAAGTTATACGGAATCGGCATGACAATAATCCGCGAATGAAGCGCTTCATTCTTTTTATTGGCGATAAACGAGCGGTATTCCGTTTCGTTCGTATGGGCGACAATTAATTCGTCAGCGCTTATTAACGCAAACCGTCCTGCTTTGAAATTGCCTTCCTGCGTTAAAGAAAGCAAGTGCCAGAGAAACTTTTCATCACATTTTAGCATTTCTTGGAATTCCATAATTCCGCGATTCGCTTTATTTAGCTCTCCGTCAAATCGGTAAGCCCTTGGATCTGATTCTGAACCGTATTCAGCAATGGTGGAAAAATCGATGCTTCCTGTAAGATCCGCAATATCCTGCGATTTCGGATCCGACGGGCTGAACGTCCCAATGCCGACGCGTTTATTTTCCGAGAAGAAAATTCTCTCCACCATTACATCTTCAATGCGCCCGCCATATTCTTTTTCCAATCGCATCATGTTCAGCGGCGAAAGTTCTCCTTCAATGCGGATGCCATATTCCTTATAAAAATCGTCACGTAAATGATGGGGAATTAAATGAAGCGGATCCTCATGCATCGGGCAGCCTTTAATCGCATACACGGCGCCCCGTTCTGTCTTCGAATATTCTTCTAGCCCCCGTTTTAGCAATGTAACAAGCGTTGATTTTCCGCCGCCAACAGGTCCCATTAACAACAAAATCCGTTTGCGTACATCGAGACGTTTTGCCGCTGGGTGGAAATATTCTTCCACCAGGCGTTCAAGCGCTTCTTCTAATCCAAACAAGTGATCACTAAAAAACTTATACCGTTTTCTTCCGTTTACCTCCTCTACTCCTGCATCTTTAATCATATTATAAACACGTGAATGTGCGGACTGAGCAACCCACGGTTTTTCTTTCAAAATCTCTAAATACTCCGCAAACGTTCCTTCCCATCTTAACCGTTCTTCTTCTTCACGATATTGTGCAATTTTCTTTAAAATATCCATAAAGGACCTCCTTATCCTTGATGTCTAACAGCAAGATTATTACAATGTATGCAAGGATGTCCTGTATCATTCGTTGCAAAAAAAATTTTGTCTCATTGTTCCAACCGCTCCTCCATTCACAAGGCTTGTCATATTCGCTATAATGAAGGAGACAGAGCCATCATTTCGTAAAGGAGGAATCGCGATGCGTACATTGCTTGTATTAGGCGTGATCATCGCTTTTTTAAGCGCGATCTTTACAGCTGGTTATGAAGATAAACCGGGCGTGAAAAATTAATGCCAAAAAAACGACCTCCTTTTCAGAAGGTCGTTTTTTATTAAGATAAACCATTAAATTTTTGCTGGCGCAGCGCTTCATACACCAAAATCGCCGCCGTATTCGATAAATTTAAGGAGCGGACTTTGTCGTTCATTGGGATGCGCAGGCAACGGTCCATATTTGCCTCGAGCAAATCTTTCGGCAATCCCGTTGTTTCCCGGCCAAACACAAAAAAAAGGTCTTTTTCGGTATCGCTAAAATCAAAGGAATCATAATATTTTTTGCCAAACTTCGTGATAAAGTAAAACTCTCCGTGCGGGTACTGCTCAAATAACTCGTCTAGCGAGTCATAATAAGAAATATTGACATACGGCCAGTAGTCCAGCCCCGCGCGCTTTAACATTTTATCATCTGTAGAAAAGCCAAGTGGACGAATCAAATGGAGCGCCGTATCGGTCGCCGCGCAAGTGCGGGCGATGTTTCCTGTATTTGCTGGAATTTCTGGTTGGTACAATACGACATGTAATGGCATAATTGCTTCACCCCAAACGATAGCATTATTTTCGGTCGATAATATGAAAAAACTTATAACGGATATTCGGCGTGTACGCACTAGAATCTTCGTACGACCAGTAACGCATGCGGCTGTTGGTAGTATGCGCGTTTACGAGCGGCATCCCATCTTTATCCTTCGCCACGACGATCGTCGAATGGTCAAAACGGCCGTTCCCTTGAAAATCATAACAAATAACATCCCCAGCCATCAATTGTTCTGGCGATGATACTTCCACAGTCTGCAATCCAACGCGCGATCCGCTTAAATACCAGCGGAACGAATGTGCCACCGCCCAGCTATAGCTCCAACTGTTGTTTTTGCACCACCATCCTTTAGCGCGGTTCGGATATCCGGTCATCGGCGCTCCGCCGGCATATAAACATTGTGATACAAAATTAGTGCAATCGACATCAAACTTCGGAAACGCCGGATTATAGCTGTTCCACCATATTTCCGCATAACGCACCGCCTTTGCCCGATTATATTCATAGGAAATTCGCTCATCGACTGGCATCTCGCGTTCTAAACGCGGGGAATCCATTTCCCCATCCGTTTTGCTTACCTTTTCATCTTTTACTAACTCTCCATCCAAAAAATACGCCTGTCTTTCCTCTATTTGCTCCTCGACGTACATCTCACGGCCATGCTTGATCAAAAACTGATAATGAGCGCAATAAGAAAGCCTTGCTTCGTTTTCCATTACATGCTTGCCTACAACTTGGCAATGGATCGTGCAACGAACTATTTCCGCCCCGCGTTTTTCGCACAGCCGCCTTTTTCTCTCTACCGCTTCCTCCATCATATCGTCCCTGGTAGAAACAAATAGTTGCGCCTGCGTTTTCAGCAAATGTTGCAGTTGCTTTTTCACGTCGCTCCCCACTTTCTTTTTTGTTACTACCTTATGTGGCAAAGAGCGAAACTTTCCCTATTCTTTCGATGCTTGCAACAATTGCAGGCCTTTTTCTATTTCAGCAAGAACTTCCGGGTCTTTTTCTGTTTGGCTCGCTTTTTGTAAATCCGTAATTACACTTGTATCACCGATTTTTCCGAGCGCCCATGCCGCTGTACCGCGAATGACTGGACGTCTGTCTTCTTTTAATAACTTTAACAAATGAGGGATCGCTGTTTTATCCTTATAGTGTGCCAAAGCTAAAATGGCGTTGCGCTGAATCGGTTTTTTCCCGCGCCACGATCCCGCCACCGGGCCGAATTTCTCTTTAAATTCGCGGTTGCTGATATGCAAAAGCGGAATCAGCTTTGGCTTTGCCACTTCCGGATCTGGTTCCATCTCTGGGTGTAAGTGAAAATCTTTCCCCTTATTTTCTGGACAAACCATTTGGCACGTATCACAGCCATATAAGCGGTTTCCGATTTTATCGCGAAACTCATCGGCTAAAAAGCCTTTCGTTTGTGTCAACAATGAGATACATCGCTGCGCATTTAACTGTCCACCTTGCACAAGCGCTCCTGTTGGGCAGGCATCAATACACTTCGTGCACGTACCACAGCGGCTCTCAATCGGTTCATCGGGAGGAAATGGAATATTGGTAATCATCTCTCCTAAATAAACAAAAGAGCCAAACTCAGGAGTAATAATGGAGCAGTTTTTACCACTCCAGCCGATTCCTGCGCGCTCGGCAACAGCACGGTCCGCCAGCTCCCCAGTATCTACCATCGATTTGACACGGGCTTGCGGCACTTTTTCCAAAATAAACGCTTCTAATTTCTCCAGGCGCTCGCGCAAAATATCGTGATAGTCCTTGCCCCATGACGCTCGGCAGAAAATCCCTCTTCGTTCCGTTTTCGTACCGCGGGGAGCGTTTCTCATTTTCGACGGGTATGCTAAAGCAATCGCAATGATCGATTTTGCTTCCGGCAAAAGCAGGGAAGGGGTTGTTCTCTTTTCAATATCCGGTTCTTCAAACCCCGATTGATATCCTAACTCCTGCTGCCGACGTAATCGCTCCTTTAGCTCCACAAACGGATCCGCGCTGGCAAAGCCAATTTTATCAATTCCGATTGTTTTGCTATATTCAATAATTTCCTGTTTAAGTGCCATCACATCCATCGCAATCCCTCCTTTCCTCAAATTTCGCAATATATGTTACAATGAAAGAAAAAATCCGAGGTGAGAAATACATGGAAGCGATTGTTGCCGACGCTCTTAAACAAATGATCCCTTCATTTAAATTAGGAATTATCCTTTATCATCATATCGTTGTCGACGATTCTCCGCAAATGCTAAAAGGAAGACTCCAATTATTTCAAGAATCGATTTACTTTGACCTTCAGGAAACTGCCATTGCCGATATTCCTGAACTGGCAGAATGGCGCAAAATCTTTAAAACCATAGGAACAGATCCAAGCAGATACCGCCCTTCCTCTGAGAGTTTGTACCGGCGGATTCAGAAGAAAAGTTTTATCTCAACGATTCATTCCGCAGCTGACGTCAATAATTTCTTTTCACTGTATTATAAAATTCCAATCGGTATTTATGATCTCGATAAACTGGAGGAACCGATTACGATTGATATCGGAACCGAACAAGACGAATATATGGCAATCAACGGGCGTACCGTTAATTTTGCCCAAAAGCTTGTGTCGAAAGATATGCATGGACCTTTCGGCAGTCCAATTGTCGATTCCAAGCGAACTGCTGTCACCAAAGAAACCAAAAACGCCATACAAATTGTCTATTTACTGCCTTCCATGCAACGAGAACAGTGTGAAAAAATATTGGAATCAATGAAAAACATGTTTTTCCAAATTCATGGAGGAGAGGCAGCGTTTCAATTATTAACATAAAAAATAAAAACGCAATGCCTCGTTCTTCCTAGAAACGAAACACTGCGTTGTCCCCATAACCGTTATTGACAATGAAGCGAGTAATGATAATAAATCCCATTGCGTACAGCTTATACTTTTTTTCTTGCCAAATGGAACTAACAGTATTAATTATAGCAGACAATATATGATATTGCAACGATAAAACGCAAAATTCGACAAATTTCGTTTTTCTCTGTTATCAATATTTTTTGTGCATAAAAGAAGAAAAGCACCAGTTATTCCGGTGCTTTTGATGACCCGTACGGGATTCGAACCCGTGTTACCGCCGTGAAAGGGCGGTGTCTTAACCACTTGACCAACGGGCCATATTCAATGGCGGAGAAGGCGGGATTTGAACCCGCGCGCCGCAAAACTGCGACCTAACGGTTTAGCAAACCGTCCCCTTCAGCCACTTGGGTACTTCTCCGTATGGCTCCGCAAGTAGGATTCGAACCTACGACCTACCGGTTAACAGCCGGTTGCTCTACCGCTGAGCTATTGCGGAACAATAAAACCTAATAAAAAGCCGTCTTTCGGTATGCTTACTGCCTCTTCCTCTATCAGCCGTCTCAGGAAGCTAGATGCGTTGAAGCAATTTGAAATGGATTTATTGATGTATTCCTCGTCGAGAAACAATTGCAAGATAAAGTCAGTCTAATTATAGTTTAACTCATGATAAGATAAAATGCAATAATGGTGGGCCTAAGTGGACTTGAACCACCGACCTCACGCTTATCAGGCGTGCGCTCTAACCAGCTGAGCTATAGGCCCGAGAAGCGGGTGATGGGAATCGAACCCACGACATCAGCTTGGAAGGCTGAGGTTTTACCACTAAACTACACCCGCATAGCATGGGGCGACTAGTGGGAATCGAACCCACGCATGCCAGAGCCACAATCTGGTGCGTTAACCACTTCGCCATAGTCGCCACAATCTAGTCTGGTGCCGGCTGCAGGACTTGAACCCGCAACCTACTGATTACAAGTCAGTTGCTCTACCAATTGAGCTAAGCCGGCACGAGAAGTATGACATACATGATTAGTTTTTGTGTCCCTTCCTCTTCTAGCCCATTCAATGATGTTGGATGCGTCGGGACAACTCGAAGCAAATTCACAGAAGCTTAGGCTCGTCTCTACCAATTGAGCTAAACCACCGACATAGGGAATTTGTCTATACTTCAATTATTTCGTTGCTTAATTTTTAGGAATGGCGGTCCCGACGGGACTCGAACCCGCGATCTCCTGCGTGACAGGCAGGCATGTTAACCACTACACTACGGGACCTATACAGATTGCGGGGGCAGGATTTGAACCTGCGACCTTCGGGTTATGAGCCCGACGAGCTACCGGACTGCTCCACCCCGCGACGATAAAAAGGAATAATTGACAAACTCTATGGCGGAGGAGGAGGGATTCGAACCCCCGCGCGCCTTGCGGCGCCTCTCGGTTTTCAAGACCGACCCCTTCAGCCAGACTTGGGTACTCCTCCAGCAAATTGAAAATATGGTGGACCTTGTAGGACTCGAACCTACGACCGGACGGTTATGAGCCGTCTGCTCTAACCAGCTGAGCTAAAGGTCCATTACAATGGCGGCGGAGGGGATCGAACCCCCGACCTCACGGGTATGAACCGTACGCTCTAGCCAGCTGAGCTACGCCGCCATGAATTACAAATCATTTAAACCAGATGGTGGAGCCTATCGGGATCGAACCGATGACCTCCTGCGTGCAAAGCAGGCGCTCTCCCAGCTGAGCTAAGGCCCCATATGACCAAAATCGGGAAGACAGGATTCGAACCTGCGACCCCATGGTCCCAAACCATGTGCTCTACCAAGCTGAGCTACTTCCCGCTATGGCGCGCTCGAGAGGATTCGAACCCCTAACCTTCTGATCCGTAGTCAGATGCTCTATCCAATTGAGCTACGAGCGCACGTGCCGAGGGCCGGACTCGAACCGGCACGGTAGTTACCTACCCCAGGATTTTAAGTCCTGTGCGTCTGCCAATTCCGCCACCCCGGCGAATGGTGGAGCGGAAGACGGGGTTCGAACCCGCGACCCCCACCTTGGCAAGGTGGTGTTCTACCACTGAACTACTTCCGCGTACACTTATGCATGCGGGTGGAGGGACTTGAACCCCCACGCCGTGAGGCGCCAGATCCTAAGTCTGGTGCGTCTGCCAATTCCGCCACACCCGCAAGGTGGTGAGCCATGGAGGACTCGAACCTCCGACCCTCTGATTAAAAGTCAGATGCTCTACCTACTGAGCTAATGGCTCGTGCGATGAATCAAAACACTCCGTATTTTCGTTGTCCCTTCCTCTTCTAGCTTATTCAATGATGCTGGATGCGTCGGGACAACTCGGAGCTTATTCGACGAAGTCTAAGCTCGTTGCTCCCCTACTGAGCTAATGGCTCGTGCGATGAATCAAAACACTCCGTATTTTCGTTGTCCCTTCCTCTTCTAGCTTATTCAATGATGTTAGATGCGTCGAGGCAACTTTGGAGCGAATTCATGGATGTTTAGCTCGTCGCTTCCCTGCTGAGTTAATGGGTCGCGCATTGTTGTAGCAGTGCCGGCTGCAGGACTTGAACCCGCAACCTACTGATTACAAGTCAGTTGCTCTACCAATTGAGCTAAGCCGGCACGAGAAGTATGACATACATGCTTAGTTTTTGTGTCCCTTCCTCTTCTAGCTCATTCAATGATGTTGGATGCGTCGGGACAACTCGAAGCAAATTCACAGAAGCTTAGGCTCGTCTCTACCAATTGAGCTAAGCCGGCACATGAGAAGAAGTAGGTGGTGGCTCGGGACGGAATCGAACCGCCGACACAAGGATTTTCAGTCCTTTGCTCTACCGACTGAGCTACCGAGCCCTAATTTTACAATTTCAACATATAAATAGGAATTCTTCTGCCTCTTCCTCTACCAGCAACTTCGGAGATGCTGGATGCGTCGAGGCAACTCGGAGCGAATCCATCGATGCTTATGCTTGTCTCTACCGACTGAGCTACCGAGCCGAATCAGTCATATAAACAAATTTATGTAAACCTTGCTGTATTTCCCATGACAGATGATTCATGGATATTCAATATGTCGAGGCATCGCTTGGTGTTTCTATATACAACCGTGGTGGAGGATGACGGGATCGAACCGCCGACCCCTTGCTTGTAAGGCAAGTGCTCTCCCAGCTGAGCTAATCCTCCCTTATAAAC
>NZ_BAWO01000053.1 GCF_000632715.1 Parageobacillus caldoxylosilyticus NBRC 107762
TCATCATTTATCCGTATTAATATTTTGAATAGTAATAAAAATATCTACATTTTCATAAATGACTATCGTCATAACTTCACTAAATGATAGTAAATAAATCATATCAATATAATTTTACAGTTATTCCAATATTCATTCTCCTCTCTTTTTCTACTATTTTTGTTGGCTATTCGTTCCTGCGCAATGGTATATTTGACATAGAAACGAAACTGCCCGGAATATACTTCACTATAATGGGAGGGAATGGAAAATGAAGAAAAGACGAAGCCTATTATTTTTTGCTGCTTTGTTTCTATCCATTGCATTATCTTCCTGCAGCAAACCGCCATCCCCGCATGACGCGCTGCAAAAATACACAAAACTATGGACTGATGAGCGGTTCGAGGATATGTACGCAATGCTGTCGAAAAAGGCGAAAGAAAACATATCCAAGGAAGAGTTTGTAAAGCGCTACAAAAAAATTTATCAAGACATCGAAGCAACGAATTTATCGGTAACACCATTGCCGGTGAAAGAAAAAGAAGAAGATAGCGACAAAGACCAAATGAAGCTTCCTTTTTCCGTAAAAATGGATACGATCGCCGGCCCTATCCAATTTAAACATGAAGCACTGCTTGTGAAAGAAAAAGGGCAGGATCAGGAACAATGGCATGTGCAATGGGATACCACCTACATTTTCCCGCAATTGCAAAAAAACGATAAAGTCCGCATTGCCATTACACCTGGAAAACGCGGCGAAATATACGACCGCAACGGACTGCCGCTCGCCGTCAATGGAACTGCTTATGAAATCGGCATTGTTCCTGGGAAAATGGGCGAAAACGAGGAAGCCATTAAAAAACAGCTTGCCGATCTGCTCCATATCCCTGTGGAATTCATTAATGAAAAACTGAATGCCGACTGGGTGCAGCCTGATTATTTTGTTCCCATTCAAAAAGTGGCAAAATCAGAAACAGCGCTATTAGAAAACGCTCGCAACATTCAAGCTGTGGCAGTAAAAGAAGTATCAGAAAGGGAATATCCATTCGCGGAGGCCGCCGCCCATCTGATTGGATATATCGGCAATATTACGGAAGAAGAACTACAAAAATTCAAAGACAAAGGTTATTCGCCATCCGACCGCATCGGAAAACGCGGGCTCGAGGAGCTGTTTGAAGAACGTCTCAAAGAACAAGACGGAGCCAAAATCTACATCGAAAAAGAAAATGGATCGACGGTGACGATTGCTGAATCAAAACCAAAAAACGGAGAAACGATTACGCTGACGATCGACGCCAAACTGCAAAAAACGATTTATGAAAACATGAAAGGAAGAGCGGGAACCGCCGCTGCCATTCACCCGTTGACCGGCGAAATTCTCGCCTTGGTCAGCTCCCCTTCGTTTAATCCGAACCAGTTTGTACTCGGAATTTCATCAGAGGAATACAAAAAATTAGAGAATAATCCGCTAAAACCATTGATTAATCGTTTTGCTGCCACCTACGCACCTGGCTCGGCCATTAAGCCGGTGACAGCGGCAATCGGTCTCGAACAAGGCGTGATTACTCCTGAACAGCCAAAAACGATTACCGGGAAAAAGTGGCAGCCAAAGGACGGATCATGGGGAAATTATTTCGTCACCAGGGTAAGCGATCGCCTGCAGCAAGTGAATTTACGAAACGCGCTCATTTATTCCGATAATATTTATTTCGCCATGGTCGGTCTGGATCTCGGACCGGATAAATTGAAAGCAGGGTTACACTCATTCGGATTTGGCGAAAAATTGCCGTTTCCATACCCGATTCCAGCTTCGCAAATTTCGAATACAGGCGAGCTGAAGCCGGGGCCGCAGCTGGCGGATACCGCTTACGGCCAAGGAGAAATGCAGATGAGCATGCTTCACCTTGCCGCCGCGTACACGCCGTTTATCAACCATGGCGATTTACTGCAGCCTATTTTGGAAAAAGGGAAGCAAAAAACCGTTTGGAAACCGCAATTGATTTCATCCAAAACAGCCGCTACGATCGCAGACGCATTAAAACAAGTCGTCGCCGATCCAAACGGAACGGCACACGGAGCTTATATGAACAACATCCCGTTGGCTGGAAAAACCGGAACGGCTGAACTGAAAGGGCAAAAAGGAGAACAAGGAAAGGAAAATGGACTGTTCGTCGCCTATAATACAAACCATCCTGACCTCCTCCTTGCTATGTTAATAGAGGATGTACAAAATGATCATGGCAGCAAATACGTTGTCAATATCGTGAAACATATTTTTCAAACAGTAAAATCGCATTAACGGGGCTCCATCACGAGCTCCCTTTATCCTGAATAATTTTTAGACTATTTACAATTGTAAATCTATTATTTATAATAAAACTTAACAAAGCCGTCTCCCGTCAGTTTCGCCGCTGACGCGCCCAGACGGTAATGATGGGACAAGAAGACAACCATTTTATCAGTGTCATAAATGGAGAACTGTGACGGTCTGATCAGCATTTCCTCACCGAAATGCTTCCTCAGTCCGTTTGGCCGGTTCCTTTCTTGACAAAGAAAAGGAGCCGGCTTTTTATTTTCCCGCATAAGGAGGGGAATCCATGCCAGGAGCGTTAGACGGCATCCGCATTCTCGATATGACGCGCGTGCTTGCCGGACCGTATGCGACGATGATTTTAGGCGATCTTGGCGCCGATGTCATTAAAGTGGAAGCACCGGGAGGATCGGATGACACAAGATTTTGGGGCCCTCCCTTTCAAAACGGGATGAGTGCCTATTATACGGCGATTAACCGCAATAAACGAAGCATTACCGTCAACTTAAAAACGGAAGAAGGTCGAAAAATCATCCGTCGCCTTGCCAAAACAGCCGACGTCGTCATCCACAACTTTAAAACGGGAACGATGGAAAAGTTCGGGCTCGGTTATGACGATTTGTCGTTGTTGAATCCGCGCCTTATTTACTGTTCCATTACCGGCTTTGGCGAAACAGGGCCTTGCTCCCACCTTCCTGGATACGATTACATTATCCAGGCGATGAGCGGATGGATGAGCATTAACGGCACCCCTTCATCCGGACCGCTTAAAGTCGGAGTGGCCATTACCGACGTTTTTACAGGTTTGTATGCGGCAATCGCTATCCAAACAGCTCTCCTCGCGCGTGAGAAAACAGGACGCGGACAAAAAATAGACCTTTCTTTATTTGATTCGGCTGTCAGCACGCTCGTCAATGTCGCCGCCAACTATTTAATGTCCGGCGACATTCCGACGCCGTTCGGAAACGAACATCCTAATATTGTTCCATACTCGACGTATGAAGCAAGCGATGGCCCGATCGTGATCGCCATTGGGAACGACCGGCAATTCCAAGCGTTTTGCAAACTTTTGTCAGACCCGGCGATCGGAACGGACCCTCGCTTCCAAACGAATCCAAGTCGCGTCGCCCACCGCGAGGAACTCAACAGACGCATTAATGAAGAAGTGAAAAAACGGACGCGGGCCGAGTGGCAGCGCCTGCTTGCCGAAAAAGGAATACCATGCGGCCCAGTGCAAAATCTTGAACAATTGTTCCAACATCCGCAGACGCTAGCCCGCGACATGGTCATTACGATGCATCATGACAAGATCGGACCGCTAAAGCTTGTCGGAAGTCCGATCAAATTATCGGATACAAAAGTATCGTACCGTCTGCCGCCTCCGCTTGCCGGAGAGCACAACGACGAAATTATAAAAGAAATCATCAATGAAACGGGGGAGAATTCACTATGATGAATTTCGATTTTACTCCAGAACAAGAAATGCTTCGCAGCACCGTGCGCAAATTTGTCGACAAAGAAATTATGCCGTACATCAAAGAATGGGATGAACGCGGATATTTTGATCCAAATATTTTCAAACGGCTTGCGGAATTAAACTTAATGGGCGTATGCATTCCGGAAAAATACGGCGGAATGGGCATGGACTATAACTCGCTCGCCATCGTCTGCGAGGAGCTGGAACGCGGGGATACCGCGTTTCGCACTGCCGTTTCCGTGCACACTGGCTTAAACAGCTTAACCTTGCTGCAATGGGGCACGGAAGAACAAAAACAAAAATATCTTGTTCCGCAGGCAAAAGGGGAAAAAATCGGCGCTTTCGGCCTGACGGAGCCAAACGCCGGTTCTGATGTCGCCGCCATCACCACCACCGCCGTCCGCGACGGGGACTACTACATTTTAAACGGGCAAAAAACGTGGATTTCGCTTTGTGATATCGCCGATCACTTTATCGTGTTCGCCTATACGGACAAATCGAAAAAACACCGCGGCATTTCCGCCTTTATTGTCGAACGAACGATGCCAGGCTTTTCATCAAGAGCCATTAAAGGAAAACTAGGCATCCGCGCCGGCAACACAGGCGAACTGTTCTTTGACAACGTCCGCGTGCCGAAAGAAAACCTGCTTGGCGAAGAGGGCGAAGGATTTAAAATCGCCATGTCCGCCCTTGACAACGGAAGATTCACGGTTGCCGCCGGAGCAGTCGGCCTGATTATGGCTTGCTTAGAAGCAAGCGTCAAGTATTGCCATGAGCGGAAAACGTTCGGCAAAGAAATCGGGAGACATCAGCTCGTGCAGCAAATGATCGCCAGAATGGAAGCGGGTCTGCAAATCAGCCGCTTGCTCGTCTATAAGGTAGGCTTTTTAAAAAATCAAGGCCGCCGCAACACGAGAGAAACCTCCCTCGCGAAATGGATCGCCTGCGACTTTGCCAATAAAGCCGCCGATGATGCGGTGCAAATTCACGGCGCATATGGCTACTCGAACGAATATCCTGTCGAACGATACTTGCGCAACTCGAAAGCGCCGGTCATCTACGAAGGAACACGGGAAATTCATACGATTATGCAGGCGGAATACGTGCTCGGCTACCGCCAGGACAAACCACTGCGCAAAACGCTGCCGCCTTGGAATCCGGAGTCGATGAAAATGTAAAAACCCCCGCTTGAAGCGGGGGTCTATTCTTTTCCCTCCTGCATTTTGCAATATTGCTTGTACAAATCTTTTAGCGCCGCACATAACGCCGAATTCGCCTTTCCTAAATACCCTTCATTCAGCTGCTCTAAAATCGAATCAATTCCTTCCCTTAGCGAATGGCCTTTAAGCAAGCGGGCGACATAATCGCGCCCGTGCTCCGTTGCCAGCGTACAAGAAGCATCGACAATCACCCCATACTTTTTATCAATCTCCGCCGTAATCGTCAGCGTATCATATACGCTTTTTGCCGCCATTCCCGCCGGCAGCCGCGCGTGCCCGGCGATAAATTGTGTATTCATGTTCCTCTCCCCTTATGTAAAGATGGTATGTCTAATAAGATTATAAAACATAACTAATCACAATTTTCTAAAATATATCGGCAAACTTTGTTCTTTTTCATCATAAATTTGGCTACACTGTTCCCCCACTGATTTCCTTATCCGCCCTTTATGGACGAACGACATAATGCTATAATGATGCTCAAACGAACATCTTCGGATGGAAGGTAAGCGTAAGGGGGCTTGTATGTCGCTGCCGTTTAGCAAAAGCATACAAGTCGTCAGAGCCCCGCTTCAAACGAAGTAAAGTGGCAAATCGTTCACTAGGGGTGATAACATGGATTCATTTACTGTTTCCTCTATCGCAAAAGTGATGAATGAATTATTTCCTAAAGAAGCGTCTTTCGTGATTTCTGATGATAAGCGCTATATTTACTACCAACCAAGCAAACAGATCGATTTAAAAATTCGTCCCGGAGACCAAATCAAACCGGAATCGGTCACTTACAAGGCCTTGGCCGTCCAACGAAAAATTGCAGAACAAAAAGATAGCCGCGTTTTTGGCGTACCTTATTTCGGGATATCCGTCCCAATTTTAGATGATGGCAGCCCGAGAGGCTGCGTTACTGCGATATTGCCGAGAAAACCGATGCTTACAATGCCGTATTTAACGATCCGACTGACAGATCGTTGGCTGCCTATTCCTTTTGAGAGCGTTATCTATTTAGAAGCCCAAAACCGGAAAACGTTCGTAAAATCGAGTTATGCGGAAGGCTATCATAAATATAACTTAACAGAACTGGAATTTTCCCTTCCTGATGATATATTTGTTCGGTGTCACCGATCATATATCGTTAACATTCATCACATTACAGAGATTCATCCAGATTCACATTCGACTTTCTTATTGATGATGAAAGACGGCTCGAAAGTGCCTGTCAGCCAAACATACGCAAGCCATTTTCGGAAACTGCTCTGCTTTTAGTAATATAATAATTTATCTGCTTTTCTCCCACTGTACGGTTCCTTTTACCAATCCCCTTTTCTCTAAAGAGCTCATGGAAGTGAGCTCTTTATTTATTTTCCGCAACTATTCACTGATGCTTTGCCATCTATGTATTTATTTTCGTTTATAGGTAATGTTTTTTCTGGTTTATCCTTATCCTTTTCGAAGTTGTTTTTTATTTTTTCTTCTTTATGTATCAAAAATTCTTTTTTATTACTAAAGAAAGCCTTTTTATTCAATTTTAAATGATTTTTTACAGCTAAATCGATAGAATATTTTAAAAAAAAACAAAAGAGGTGATGTCGCGTTGGATAAACATATTTCAGAGCTAATCGGTCATTCCCGTTTAAGAGACCGAATTGTAACGGCGGAAACAGCGGCTTCATGGATAAAAAACGGCATGACGCTCGGTTTGAGCGGATTTACCCGCGCGGGCGATGCCAAGGCAGTTCCTTTTGCACTGATCGAGAAAGCGAAACAACAACACTTAAAAGTAAACGTATATACAGGCGCTTCACTAGGCTCGGACGTTGATAAGATGATGGCAGAAGCAGGAATTGTCAACAAAAGGCTTCCATTCCAGGCTGATTCTTTTATGCGCAAAAAAATTAACGAAGGGGAAATTTTGTTTATTGACCAACATTTATCCCATACAGCAGAATTAGTGCGTTCAGACGTATTAAATCCTATCGATTTCGCAATTGTGGAAGCGGTTTCGATAACGGAAGATGGAATGATCATCCCGTCGACTTCCGTAGGAAATTCTTCTATCTTTGCGAAAAAAGCCCGACATATTATTGTTGAATTGAACACAGCACAACCAAAGGAACTCAAAGGACTTCATGACATTTACGAAGTCGGCAAACAAGGGGAACGAGAACCGATACCTTTGACAAAAGTAGACGATCGAATCGGAACGATTGGCATTCCAGTGGATGAGGATAAAATTATTGGAATTGTTTTGACAAACCAATTTGATTCACCATCCACAATTGTACCTCCAGATGCGGAAACATCTGCTATAGCGAATCATTTAATCCATTTTCTGCGAAAGGAAGTGGCAGCAGGTCGTCTTTCTGAACATTTAGCTCCGCTTCAAGCAGGTATTGGTTCGGTTGCAAATGCTGTCCTTTATGGTTTGTTAAATTCAGAATTTTCCAATTTAGAAGTTTATTCAGAAGTTCTTCAAGACGCCGTGTTTGATCTCATTGATGCTGGAAAAGTCCGGTTTGCTTCCGGCTGCTCCATTACTTTGTCTCAGAACAAAATGAAAGAAGTGTACTCCAATTTAGATGCTTACCGAGACAAGCTTATCCTTCGTCCTCAGGAGATTTCTAACCATCCGGAAATTGTTCGCCGTCTCGGACTCATTTCCATCAATACAGCCTTGGAAGCAGACATATACGGAAATATTAATTCTACACATGTTCGCGGCACAAACATGATGAACGGCATCGGTGGTTCAGGCGACTTTGCCCGCAATGCACGCCTTACCATCTTTGTGACAAAATCCGTTGCAAAAAATGGAGCTATTTCAAGCATCGTTCCATTCGTATCACACGTTGATCATACCGAACATGACGTGGATGTAATTATCACGGAGTATGGTTACGCTGACCTTCGCGGGTTGGCGCCAATTGAACGAGCGCCACTTATCATTGAAAATTGCGCACATCCAGATTACCGTCCGCAGTTGCGTGAATACTTCAAGGAAGCGCTTAAGCGCGGAGGCCAAACACCGCACGTCCTTGAAAAAGCATTCTCATGGCATGTCAATTACGAGAAATACGGAACCATGATGGAACCAAAATATCAACTGCAAACTCAAGAATAAGATATGAAGAGCGGGGTAACCTTCACAAGGATACCCCTTTCATCAAATTACACGTGCTCTACTATATTCCACTTAAACTTTTGACACATAAAACTTGTGAGAGACGTTGAAGTACTTTTCCTGGCATATTTTGCATCACCCAGAATCATGACAACCTTCACCTTTGTATTTTTCTACGTTAAGAGATATGAATAAAAATTCTCTGCCTCCCTAAAGGTAAATGCAATGAAGATCATTAAACTTACTAAACATTTCTGCCCTTTACTTCAACAAAAAAAAGCATTACTCCTGTTTATGGAAGTAATGCTCCCGTTAGCCACCCACTCGACACTCACAGCGCCACAGATGATGAAAGAGAGTTCAATAAATTATAAAAAAGGAATATTGCCATGATTCTGTTTAGTACTGTGCATATAAGTTTCTACATAAATTCTTTCAGAATCTGAAACATTTTTTGCTCCTTCTTCAGGGTCTATTTTTATATTTCTTTTTCTTGCGATAAAATCCATAACGCCCCCCACGAGAAGCAGTCCAACGATTAATATAATCCATCCCACAATTTTATCGCCTCCTGCTTTATTTTATTATATTTTAGCACTTATTGGTAACGATTATATCTATTGGATAAAAAGAAAACGCTGCTTAATGTAGGGTATAAATGGATAAAGCTCGGCAAACGCCTTCTCATCCCCCTGCTGAATCCTTTGGACGATTTCCTTCTCTATCTCCTCACCTCCCCAGTGCTGTTTTCACTTTATATCCCCCGATAAAAAGCAAAATGTTTTCGTTTTCGATAACAAAATCTTAATAAATTCTGTATAAATCCATTCATGAATTTTTTTATTTGCAATAGCAATTTCCTATAAACTCTTTCATACGATAAATAAAGCCTACTTGACATATCGGTTTTTAATCATTAGAGTAATTTTACGTGTCAGGAGGGATTGACGATGAATGTTTACCTAATCATTTTCAACATTGCTATATTGCTGTTATTGATTGGTGTTTTGGCCTATATGCAAAAGAAACATGTTTCCTTCTCCAAACGGGTGTTTACTGCTCTTGGACTAGGAATCGTCTTTGGGTTCGCATTGCAGGGAGTGTACGGGGCTGGTTCCGCTATCGTCCAGCAGTCCACCCAATGGTTTGACATTGTCGGCACAGGATATGTAAAGCTATTGCAAATGATTGTTATGCCATTAGTTTTCATTTCTATCGTTATGGCGTTTACCAAACTTTCTATATCTAATCATTTAGGAAAAATTGCCACGCTCATTATTGGGCTATTATTGGGCACTACGGCGATAGCTGCTTCTATCGGTATCATGGCCTCATTAGGATTTCAATTAGAGGCGATGGAAATTCCTTCAGGAGAAGCGGAACAGACACGTGGACAGGAGTTAGAACAAAAATATGAACAAATTCAAAACCTGTCCTTCCCGCAAAAAATTATCGAGCTGCTTCCGGCAAATCCATTTTTAGATTTCACGGGACAACGCAGTACATCCACCATAGCGGTTGTTATTTTTGCGGCCTTTGTCGGCATTGCTTATTTAGGGGTTGCCAGAAAACAGCCTGAACAAGCGGAAATGTTCAAAAAAATAGTGGATGCCTTGTACGCTATTGTCATGCGTATCGTCACGTTGGTGCTCCGTTTAACGCCTTACGGAATTTTAGCCATTATGTCCCGAGTGACTGCGACAAGCGATATAGACGCAATCGCAAAACTAGGAAAATTTGTCGTCGCTTCCTATATTGCACTTTTCGTTATGTTTGCCATTCATTTGCTAATTTTAGTGCTGGCCGGACTAAACCCTATTACTTACGTAAAAAAAGTGCTGCCGGTACTGTCGTTTGCATTCACTTCCCGTTCAAGCGCGGCCACTCTTCCATTGAATGTGAAAGCACAAACAACCGCTCTTGGCGTTCCGGAAGGCATTGCCAACTTTGCCGGCTCATTTGGGCTGTCAATTGGGCAAAATGGCTGTGCCGGCATTTATCCTGCCATGCTTGCAGTGATGATCGCGCCAACCGTCAACATCGATCCAGCCTCCCTTTCCTTTATTTTGACGCTTATTCTAGTCGTCACCATCAGTTCGTTTGGGGTTGCAGGCGTTGGCGGTGGGGCTACGTTTGCGGCGATTTTAGTGCTATCGACTATGAATCTGCCAGTAGCATTAGCAGGATTGCTCATTTCCGTAGAGCCGTTGATTGACATGGGAAGAACTGCCTTGAACGTCAGCGGAAGCATGACCGCCGGTGTAGTCACCAGCCGCATCACTAAAGAATTGAATTTAAATGTCTATAACGAAGAAACGCAAAAACTAGAAGCATAAAGCTTGGATATGTTTCTCGCTTTCCCGCACGCCAAAACATCCAGCTGCACTTGCACGCGGTAAATGAAAGAAGAAGGCCTAAATATGGTGAACGGGCATCGGTCAAACAGATACGTGTAAAAGAATTACGGCATGGGTTCAGTATTCAACAGAACCCATGCCGTATTCATTTGTGCTTCTTCAACAGTTTGCGGCGAAACGGAAACATGTCATGGCATCACAGATTATAGAAAAAATTCTGTTCTTCGATGGGAGTAAGAAATCGTTCACATTTTTAAATTCCATCCTGTATAAACACCTGCTAAAAATATTGTCGTAATCACAATAAAATGGAAGACAATCCATCCCCATCTTCCATAGCGAAAAGATTTAGATTGTATCGGTTTTCTTGAATGAGTTGGAACAATTTTTCCACCAATCCACTCAAAAAGAAGCAAATAAATCCACCACCATGTATAAGAGTCCCAAGCATCCCAGTTTTCTTTGTAATCCATTATCTTAACTGGGGGGAATAACACGAAAATTTCTAAAAGCATCGCGATATGAACCATCCCCCAGTAAAAGGGGATCTTCCATCCCCATTTAGCCGGACTATATCTCACTCCGAAAAGAACATAAAAAGGAATGACCGTAAACATTTCAATGATAGGTATTGGTGACATAGGGATAAGTCTAGCCGGAAAAGAGTAAAATCCGATAGAAACAAATACAAAACAAAGGAAAGCTCCCGTCAAACTGCTTATAAAATAGAGCAACCCATATCGTTCGAAATTGTTTCTTAATATAAAAAAACTTCCAATAAGACTAAGGATCACTGCTGTTATTTCCATCATTTGTGTCGCTTTTAACCCATATATCATCAGTACTTACCCCTTTGCAATGACCTCATTTGTATAACATCCCCAATTATCAGCTATTTAATGAAACTGCTCAGAGTTGAACATTCAACGTGAACCAGTCTATCTTAGTATTTCTAATGAATGTTTCTTCCCCTTCCCCATTATTCCCTAACAAAAAAAGAGAAACAGGAGCCCATCCCGTTTCTCTTGAAAAATTGTTTATTTTTCATCCTAACCAGTTCAGTAAACTGGATGGAGAAGGATTTTCCTTTTTCCTGTTATTTATCAAAACTTTACTTCGGTTTTGGCAAGAAGAGTTTTTTATTTTTAGCAAGAGTTTATTTATGCTCTTATCTTTAACACTAATCGCGCTACACTTTCTACATGAGCGGTATGCGGGAACATATCGACCGGCTGGATGTAATCGACATGGTAGCTTTCCGAAAGCACATCGATATCTCGCGCAAGGCTGGACGGGTTGCAGGAGACATACACAACCGTTTTCGGCTGGACACGGAGAATCGTTTGCAGCAGCGCCCTGTCGCAGCCGGTGCGCGGCGGATCGACGATGATGACATCGGGCTTCCAGCCTTCCTTCACCCATTTTGGAAGCAGCGTTTCCGCTTTGCCTGTCGTATACATCGTATTGGCAAACCCATGTTTTTTCGCGTTTTTCTTGGCATCTTCAATCGCTTCTGGAATGACGTCCATGCCGCGCACTTCACGGGCGTCTTTGGCAAGCCAAAGCCCGATCGTGCCGACGCCGCAATAGGCATCGACGACTTTTTCTGTTCCGGTTAAAGCGGCGGCCTTTTTCACTTCGTCGTACAGTTTTACCGTTTGCACCGGATTCAGCTGAAAAAACGCCCGCGCTGACAGTTCAAACGATAAGTCGCCGAGCACTTCCTGGATGTATTCTTCTCCTTCCAGCAGCTCCGTTTCTTCCCCGAAAATGAGGGATGTCTTCCGTCCGTTAATATTTTGCACAATCGATTTTACTTCCGGAAGACGCCGCTTTATTTCGTCAACCAGCAATTGTTTACGCGGAATATCTTTTGTCGCCGTAATGAGCACGAGCTGCACGTCCCCCGTATGAAACCCGACCCTAGCAACAATCGTGCGGACAACCCCGGTCTGCGTCCGCTCGTTGTAAATCGGAATGCGCAAATCTTGGAGAATCATTTTCACAATGTTGGTCACACGGTTCGTAGCCGGATGCTGGATGAGGCATTCGGAAATGTCAATGAGCTGATGGGAATTCAAGCCGTACAAACCGGCGATGACCGTTCCTTTTTTGATACCGACTTGAAACTGGCTTTTATTGCGGTAATGCCACGGGTCATCCATTCCGATCGTCGGGCGGATCGACAGCGTTTCCACCGGCAGCCGGCAATGCCGCTCGAGCGCCTGAATGACGATATCGCGTTTTTCGCGAAGCTGCGCTTCGTAATCAAGATGTTGCAGCTGACAGCCGCCGCATTGTTCGTAAACAGGGCATCTTGGGGTGACGCGGTATGGGGAACGCTTGCGAATTTTTTTGATTTTCGCTTCCGCGTATTTCGGATGAATGTTCGTCGCCTCTACGACGACTTCCTCTCCCGGGAGCGCGCCTGGGACAAACACCACTTGCTTTTTAAAATAGCCGACTCCTTCCCCATTGATGCCGAGCCGCTTAATCGTCAACGGAAACTGTTGCCCCTTCTTGATCGTAATTGCTTGCTTCGTCATATGCATGCCACTCCTCTATTCGATGCTTCTCCATAAGTATAACGATGCGTAGCTTAAATACGGCTCCCATCGATTGCTTAGCTCTTCCATTTGTTGGGCTGACGGCTTTTCCGAAAGACCGAAGAGGCGCTGGATCGCCCGCTGCAAACCGATGTCCGCTTTTGGAAACACGTTTGGTTTTCCAAGCCCAAATAGAAGAAAATTTTGCACCGTCCATGGCCCGATGCCGCGAATCGATAACAATGCTTCCATCACTTCCGCCTCGCTTTTGTGCGCAAGTCCCTCTAATGAAAGCTTCCCTTCGGCAATGAGCCGCGATGTATCAACGATATACTCTGCCTTTCGTCCGCTTAACTGCAGCTGTTTCAGTTCATCATAGGAAAGAGCGGCAATGTCTTCCGGCCGTGGATAAAACCAAACGCCATCGATTTGCGTTCCAAACGTTTTCACAAACCGCTCTGTCAGGCGGTAAGCAACTTTCAAATTTAATTGCTGGTGAATGAGACATTTCATTAAACAAAAATAAAGGTCAAAATCTAAAATAAGCGGCATTCCTTGATATTCAGTAAAAAGCGGCTGTAATTCGGTCCGCTGGAAATGTTCGTGAATCGGGGCAAGCGGCGTATTCCATTGAAACAAATGGGAAATCCGCTCGATAATTTCCTTTTTTCGTTCTGGATATGGCGCCGTAACAAGAAAGCTCGGCTCCTCCTTTGTCCCAATGCTTTCGACCGTAACGGCGATTGGGATCTGTTGAACATAAAGCGGAACAACGACCTTCTGTTTCGCTATATCCACCGATATAAGAGGATCGAGCGCAAGCCGCTTCAGCGCGTGGGAAAAATCATACGGAGGGGCGACATCAACTCGCTGTTGCCACATAACCAATCACCTTATTCATCATCGTTAATACCCACATTATAACGAAAAATACCCCTTTAAACAAAACGTTCAAGGGGTAAAAAGCCATGGATGCAAATTCATTTTTTCGATCATCAGATCATCAAGGCTTTTAAACGTGTAACCTTGCTTGCGCAAATCGTCAATCACTTTCGCAAGCGCATCCGCATTGTCTTTCGAGACGGTATGAAGCAATAAAATCGCGCCCGGATGAATTTGTTTCATAATGTTATCGTATGCGTACTTCCATCCTTTTTGATTGTTCGTCTGCCAATCAACAAACGCAAGCGACCAAAATACATGGTAATAACCAAGCTCGCGGGCGATCGCCATCGTTCGTTCGCTGAAAATGCCTCTTGGTGGTCGAAGATACATCATTCCTTTTTGCCCCGTCAGCTCTTCCGTTTTTTTACGAACGGATTCCAGCTCCTCCCGCAGCTGTTCATCGCTCACTTGCGTTAAATCAGGATGATGCCACGAGTGATTGCCGACAATATGCCCTTCTTTTGCCATTCGTTTTACTAAATCAGGTGCGGTGTTTAAATAATGCCCCGTCACAAAAAACGTCGCTGGCACTTTTTTTTCTTTTAAGACATCTAAAATTTTCGCTGTATAACCGTTTTCATAGCCGTTATCAAACGTTAAATAAATTTCTTTTTTATTTGGATTTCCTAAATAAAATGCGTCGTATTTGGCAAGCAGTTGATCCAACTCTTTTCCCGCAGAAGGAGGCTCGTGATTCTCGCTTCGCTTAAACCCCCAATGAATCGCTTTATTGCTTGCGGCTTCCGCAGAAGCAGGAACAAATGATAAGATGATGGCACTGAAAAACAACCATATCGTCCATTTTTTCATCCGTCTTTCCTCCTTGTCGTGCTGCTAACCATTAGTTTTTTCCACCATTGCCGCTTTAACCGCGCCATTTTTTGCATAAAAAATCACCGCCAGCACTTAGCTGACGGTGATATATTTTTCTTATTTAAAAACCGGCTCTTTAAATTGTGCAAGTTTTTCTAATGACGATTTTTCTACATCTTCATGCAGACTGTTGCCATGAGAGTCCATCGTGACGACGGCCGTAAAGTTTTCGACGCGCAAGTGCCACATCGCTTCTGGGATGCCGAACTCCAATAAGTCGACTCCTTCTACCGACTTAATACAGTCCGCATAATATTGCGCCGCGCCGCCGATCGCGTTCAAGTAGACGCCGCCGTGTTCTTTTAGGGCTTGCAGCGTTTTCGCGCCCATTCCGCCTTTGCCGATGACTGCGCGGACGCCGAATTTTTTCATAATGTCGCCTTGATACGGCTCCTCGCGGATGCTTGTCGTCGGGCCGGCTGCTTTGACTTGCCAATTGCCGTTCTCATCTTTCAGCATCACCGGGCCGCAGTGGTAAATAATTTGTCCGTTCAGATCGACAGGCGCATCATGATCCATTAAATATTTATGAATCGCGTCGCGGCCGGTATAAATAATGCCGTTAATGCGCACGACATCGCCGACTTTCAGCTGGCGGATTTGCTCTTCTGTAATCGGCGGCTCGAGGACGATTTCACGCACTTCGCCAAGCTCCGCCGTCGCGGCTGTTTCCGCTTTTTCCAGCTCTTTTTCAAAGTCGACGTCTTCGCCTTCCTGATACAGCCATTCGATAATCTCGCCGGTCGCTGGATCAATTTTCACGCCAAGGCGGCGGAACGCCCAGCAGTTATAGGCGACAGACACGAAGAAGCTGGCCGGAATGCGGTGCATCACGCCGATTTTACAGCCTAACAGCGTCGATTCGCCGCCAAATCCCATCGTGCCGATGCCAAGCTTATTGGCGTTTTCCATAATATATTCTTCTAGGCGGCGCAAATCTTCATTCGGATTGACATCGTCAACGGAACGGAAAAGCTGGTCTTTCGCCAGTTCATAACCGGAAGCGCGGTCGCCGCCGATGCCGACGCCGATAAACCCGGCGCTGCATCCTTGTCCTTGCGCTTGGTATACCGCATGCAAAATGCATTTGCGGATGCCGTCTAAATCGCGGCCGGCGCGGCCAAGACCTTCCAGCTCGCAAGGCAGGCTGTACTGAATGTTTTTGTTTTCACAGCCGCCGCCTTTTAAAATCAGGCGGACATCAATGTAATCGTTTTCCCATTGTTCAAATTTAATAACCGGAATGCCGACACCAAGATTGTCACCGCTGTTTTTGCCGGTTAGCGAATCGACAGAGTTCGGACGGAGCTTTCCGTCTTTTGTCGCCTGCACGATCGCGGCATGGATCGCTTCTTTCATTTTGATTTGGTTGACGCCGACCGGCACTTTAATTTTAAATGTCGGTAGCCCGGTATCTTGACAAATTGGCGACACGTTTTCTTCCGCCATCTTGATGTTTCCGGCAATCGTCGTCAGCGCCATCGCCGCGCGCGTTCCCGCGTTTTCCCGCGCTTTTGCCCGAGCGATCGCTCGACGCACATCCTTTGGCAGTTTCGTGGACGTCTCCACGATGAGTTGATACATGCTCTGCTGGAATTGTTCCATGTTCAACGCCCCTTCCCCTTTTGGTCGTCCTATGTAGTTGACTATCACTACAATCTTTATTTATTATACTCCTTTTCACTCTCTTGTGTAAAAACAAAAAGTTGTTACCATATTATTTATTCATAAAATTCCACTTATTTTTAATACTTTTATTTCCTGCTCCTTTCTAGCGGAATTTTACATATTCCCGTACAATGATAAATAAGTTAATTTTAAGGAAAAACGAGATTTGTTATTTCTTAGAATGAATGACGGGACGCAACTTCGATGAAGGAAGAGGAGAAGGCTATGAATTCATTGACACTTCAACCGATTACCCCATCCTATGATCCGTGGGAAGCGTATTTGGATGTCGAACAATATGGGGAACTTCAGTTGACAAATGTGGAATTCACCACAACTGCGTTGTGCAATATGCGCTGTGAACATTGCGCCGTCGGCTACACGCTGACAACAAAAGACCCGGAAGCACTCCCGCTTGATTTGCTTATCAAGCGGCTCGAGGAAATCCCGCATTTGCGCTCGCTGAGCATCACCGGCGGCGAGCCGATGCTATCGCTGAAATCGGTAAACGACTACGTCGTTCCCCTGTTAAAATATGCCCGCGAGCGCGGGGTGCGGACACAGCTCAACTCTAATTTGACGCTCGATTTAGAGCGCTATGAAAAAATTATTCCTTATTTGGACGTCTTGCATATTTCCCATAACTGGGGGACGATCGAGGATTTTATCGAGGGCGGGTTTGCAATGATGGAGCGCAAACCAAGCATCGCTCAGCGCGAAAAGTATTTTCAGCGCATGCTCGATAACGCCAAAGCATTGTCGAGGGCGGGAGTCATGGTTTCTGCAGAAACGATGCTAAACAAACGGACGGTCCCTCATTTAGAAACGATTCATCGGCAAGTGGCCGGGGAAATGCAGTGCAAGCGCCATGAAATCCATCCGATGTACCCGAGCGATTTCGCCAGCTCGCTCGAGGCGTTAAATTTAGACGAATTGCGCCAGGCGATTCACCACCTTTTGGATATTCGTGATGAAAACGTATGGATGTTGTTTGGAACGCTGCCGTTTTATCCTTGCAGCGCCAACGAAGAAGACTTAACATTATTAAAGCGGCTTTACACAAGCAAAAACGTCACGGTCCGCAACGATCCGGACGGGCGGTCACGCTTGAATGTCAACATTTTTACCGGCGATATCATTGTCACCGATTTCGGCGATGAGCCGGCACTTGGCAACATTCAGCATGATACCCTGCTTGACGCATACAAAAAATGGCGGAAGTCCGCCCTTGCCAAGCAGCTCCTTTGTCATTGCCCTTCCGTTCAATGTCTCGGACCAAACGTACTCGTCAAAAACACTTATTATAAAGATGTTGATTTTACAAAGCGGAAAGCGCGGATCTAAAAATAAAACGTCAAGGTTTTTCCTTGACGTTTTATCTTGGCTGCTCGCTGACAATGTATGAAAAATAAAGGCGGTCTTGCACCGGAATCCAGGCGCCGACTCCGCGTGTCGTTACGTTTTTCACAACAATTTTCTTTTTATTTCCTTTCAGCACGATATACACTTCGCCATACGTCACTTTCCCTTTTTCATTGACAGCTGGTGCATATGCATACAAATAGCCGATCTTTTTTGCCGGCACTTGATACGGCTGATCTTTTTTTGTCCCAATCCCTACTACCGTACTAAACGCCAGCGGTAAGTTCGTCTTTTCCATCGCCTTATTTAGCATCATTTTTTGCACCGCTTCTTCGTTTGGAATTTGCGCCGTCAGCCCGCCGCGCACATGCTTTTGTGTTTCCTGTTTATAGTACAATTTTTGCGAAACATTCCCGCCACGGTTATCGAGAAAATTCGTATTAACTTTTTGATATTCCCAGTTCGTTGACGTTTCGAGCGACTGATAATTCAGCGGCCACTGTCCTAAATAAATCGTTGCCCGATATCCAAGTGCAAACGGAGTGCTCGAAACAGAAGATTCGTTAAGAAGATGAATCAATTCTGGATTTTCGATTTTTACGTTGGCTGAATCCAGGAGCTGCTTTGTGAATTTGCTTGGCTCTAAATGCGGCAAATCTTGCGTCGGGTTTGGGTACGTATTTTCTTTTGTAATATCCACCACCGTGCTCGGCTGCGCTTGTCTAGAAGCCGCATCGGCGGTAAAAGCCGTCATATACATCGTTAATACGCTAATAAAAAAGCAAATACTCCATTTTTTCATCCTATCGACTCCTTTCACCGCTATTTTCACCGTTATTTTCTTTCAAAAAAATAGTGTTTATCCGTATAGAAAAAAATTTATCATCTTTGTTCAGAATATTTTTTAATTCGCGATAAATCATTACGTTTATTGCCAGATAGAAAGAGGCTCTGCCGTCCAAGCAGAGCCTCTTTCTTATCCCTGACTACAACAAATAAAAACCGATGCCCATAATCGTGTAGGCGGCAAGCAGCGTTGCCCCTTCAAACCAGTTTGTATCCCCATCGTTGGACAGAACGATCGTCAACAATACCGATACCACCATGGCGATTAACTCTGGAAGCGAAAAAACAAGCGGCATCTTCTCTGGAAAAAGCAGTGAAACAAGCACCAGCACCGGCGCGACAAACATTGCGATTTGCAAGGTCGAGCCGACAGCGATTTCGACCGCGACGTTCATTTTGTTTTTGTATGCCATAATGACAGCAGAAGCATGTTCCGCCGCGTTGCCAACAATGGCGACAATGATAATCCCGATAAACAATTCGCTCCAGCCGAAAGATTCCGCCACCGTTTCAAACGTATGGACAAGCCGCTCGGATATGTATGCGACCGCAATCGTCGCCAGCGCCAAAATCAATATGGATTTTCCTTTCGTCCATTCCGGTTTCTCATGTTCCTCGATGATTTCGGATTTTTGCTGATACACGCCGCGATGCGTGACAAGCCTAAAGTATAAGGCAGCTAAATATAAAATAATCATAATGATCGAAATGCCGACGCTAAGCGCTAGCTTGTCCTGATCAGACATGTCCATTGTAAACACTTCAGGAATGACAAACGCCACCAAAATGGCAAACGTAAGCAGCCCCGCGTTATGACGGGCATCATACACGTTAAATTCCTGGCGCTTATACTTTAGGCCGCCAACAAAAAAGGACAACCCTGCGACTAATAACAAGTTGCCAAGCACCGATCCGGTGAGAGAAGCAAGCACCACTTCGACGAGCCCCGCCTTTAACGCAAAAATAGAAATAATCAGCTCTACCGCATTGCCAAACGTCGCGTTCAATAGCCCGCCGATGCGCGGGCCGGCTACAATCGCCAAACTTTCCGTAGCGCGCCCCATATAACTAGCGAGCGCAATGATTGTTAAACAGTATATGACAAACATCAACAACGCAGACCAATGAAAAACACTCCCGATCACAGATAAGGGAACACCGATCCACGCCATCCATGTAAATACTTTATTCATCTTTTCTTTTCCCGCCTTTCTCTTCTGAAGTTTTCTAGACAAATATCAGTCAAGCCGTGGAATGCGTATGAAAAAATAAACGGATTCATCTCCTATGAATGAGGCAGACCTTCCATATGTGTACAATCCCTATCCTTTTTGCTTGCCTTACGCTCCCATCCTATGTACCATGGATACGGATATCCAATGTTCGAAAACGAGGTATCATGCGATGCGCTTTTGGATTTTAATCACCATTGTTGCCATTTCCGGCCTTTCGCAAGGAATGCTGCTGCCATTGCTTTCGATGTTGCTTGAAAAGCAGGGGGTTTCCTCTTCTGTTAACGGCATGCACGCGGCGGCGCTGTACATTGGCGTTTTATTGATCTCGCCGTTTTTAGAAAAGCCTTTGCGCAAATATGGATATCGTCCCATGATTATCGTCGGTGGTTTTATTGTAATACTATCACTCCGTCTTATTTCCAGCTTTTCCATCGTTTTTTCTTTGGTTTTTTCTGCGCCTTTGCATCGGAATTGGCGACCATATGCTTCATTTTGCCACGCAAACGTGGATTACTGATTTTTCGCCGCCAGACCGGCGCGGGCGCAATCTATCCTTATATGGATTATCTTTTGGCCTTGGTTTTTCAGCAGGCCCACTGCTGGCATCGCTTGCTTCTTGGCACGAATGGCTTCCTTTTTATGTATCATCGCTATTTAGTCTTGTCAGTTGGTGCGCCATCTTTTTCCTGCAAAACGAACAGCCAAAGGAATGGGCGCAATCCGATTCAACGAATGTTGCCCAGCGTTTGCTTCATGTTTGGAAATACGCATGGGTGGCGTTATTGCTTCCGCTCACTTACGGTTTTTTAGAAGCGACCATTCATACGATTTTCCCTGTTTATGCTTTACGCGAACATATTGGGCTAGACCAAGTCGCATTGGTTTTGCCCGCCTTCTCCTTTGGAGGGATTGCATTCCAGCTGCCGCTCGGGGTATTAAGCGACCGCTTCCCGCGGAAACAGGTTATTGCAGCTGCTCTGTTCATCGGCAGCGCCAGCTTTTTTAGCGCTTATCTGTTTCACCACTCCCTCATTGGGATTGCCATTTGCTTTTTTATTGCCGGTATGTTTGTTGGCTCTTTGTTTTCCCTTGGCATCGCCTATATGGCTGATTTGCTGCCGAAACAACTGCTTCCCGCCGGGAACTTGCTATGCGGCATGCTGTACAGCATTGGCAGCATGATCGGTCCGTTCGTGACCGGCCTGGCGATTCAGATCGGCACTAATCAAAGCTTTTTCTTTATGATGTTTACTCTTCTTTTTCTCCTTTTTCTTATTATGCTTCAAAAGCAGCAAAAGAAGCGGATTAATTAATCCGCTTCTTTTTTTATTTTTCAAAAAATTATTGACCTTTTTATTTATACTGTTATATAATAATGCCAACAAATAGATAATCTGTTTTAAAACAGAATAAATCATGAAGGGAGTTGCTTATTTTATGATTAGAGCAGAGCGGAAAAATATGATTGAATTTATCGAGAAAGTAAGAGGGATTACAAAAGAACAGCTTGCGTATATGACGGATGCGGAAATCGAGTATATTTACGAACTGTACTACTACAATCATGAAGAAATCGCTGAGTGAAAAAGAATCATTCGCTTGACCGCTTTATTTTTTAGTCTCACCCAGCTTCGTCCATCATCGAAACATCCTCGCCAAGAATCCCAAAACTTAGGACAAAAAGGTTCTCGCCTTCCCGAGAACCTTTTTTTTTGCGCGCATCGCCAATTTTTCTATCGTCTCCCACAGATTAATGATATCCGTTTTGGCCGTTGGCACTGCCGCTTGTTTTATGTTTCGGCTTATTTTTTCCCTTTTGTTTTGTGCCGCCATCTTTTTTTGTATGTTTGGTCATAGCAATCCCCCTCTCATCCTCAGTAATCCCCCTTACAATTGTTACTATTTCCCCGCCGCTTCCGTTTATGAAAGGAAGTTTATGCATCATTAACGTTCGCGCCTTCTTCCTTCCCGCTCACAATCAAAAATCGCATTCATTTCGCCGCCTAATACAATAATCATTCCCGACAAATAAAACCAAATCATTAAAATAATGATTCCTCCAAGGCTTCCGTACATAGCAGTATAGTTAACAAAATTATTAACATAATAAGAAAACGCAAGCGATGTGATAATCCAGCCAATCGTCGCAAAGATAGCGCCGCGGATGACATTGGCGCAACGCAGCTTTTTATTGGGAGCAAAGTAATATAAAGCCGTAAAGACAATCAGCAAAATTAGCGAACTAATCACCCAGCGAAAGGCATTCCAAAGCGTTAAAAATTCTTTAGAGAAGCCGAATACGGAAAATAAAAACAGACCGATCATCTTGCCGAATACAGGCAATACCAAGGCGACAATGATGACAAAAATTAATCCGAAGGTAAGCAAAACAGACACGCCGCGGGCAAGCCAAAAGGGGCGGTTCTCTTCAACGCCGTACGCGCGGTTAAACGCGCGCACGATCGCATTCATTCCGTTTGATGCCGACCAAATGGCACCGACGATGCTAATCGACAGCAATTTTCCATTTTGATAATCCATAATGCGGTGAATGTTTGTCTCAATTAAATGAAGCGCTTCCTCCGGAGCATACTGACGGACCACGGAAAGCACGTCTTCATGCGGAATCGGCAAATAAGCAAGCAACGTCATTAAAAAAATCAGGAAAGGAAATAGAGAGAGAAGAAAATAATAAGCCAACTCCGCTGACAGCCGGGGCACCTCATCTTCATAAAACCTCCGCACCAATTCACGGATAAATGTTAAATTAATCAGCATTTACTGTTTCCCCCCTTGTCATTTTATTCGGGGACGATCATCCTCTTTCCAGTTATATAATTCTTTAACCAGTTGTATAACTTCCGGTGTTTTTTCCGCTATTTCCTTCAGTTTTTCCATGATAAATGCAGTATCTTCCGCCATTTCCTCTACGGACTGGCGCCACTGTTTCAACCTCATCGGCCAGGAAAGCCGCTCTTGTTTTGCTTCTTTTTTGCTCATCAAGAAGGAAAAAGCAGCGCCCAGCGCCGCCCCAACCATCATTCCCTTCCATATGTTTTTTCGTTCCTTCATTTATTCTCTCCCCTTCACTTCTAATTTTTTCTCTTTTATAATCGTCTCTAATAAATGTTCACATCCTTTTTGAATCAGCTCGTATACTTGTGCAAAATTCCCGGTATAATACGGATCCGGCACATCAGCCATCTCGCTGTCAGGAACAAAGTCAAGCAGCCGGCCGATAAACCCCGTTTTATTGTACCCGGCCAATCTCCGCAAATTTCCTACATTTTCTGCATCCATCGCAATAATGTAATCAAATGTCTGCAAGTCCCTTTGATCGATTTGCCGGGCGCGAATTCCGGAAAAATCAATATTATTTTTCTTTAATATGAGTTGGGTGCCTTCATGCGGCGGTTCGCCAACATGCCAATTTCCCGTTCCCGCTGAATCTACAGTAATTTTTCCTTCCAATCCCTTCTCCTTCACTAAATGCCGAAAAATCGCTTCCGCCATCGGCGAGCGACAGATATTCCCCAAACAGACAAACAACACTTTTACCATCGTTTCACCACTCCTCTCGACCTCATTATATACAAAAACAGTAGTACAATGTATTTCTTTCTGTGGTACAATACATATAACCTGGCAAAGGAGGGAGTAAAAAAATGGATTTGTCAAAAAAATCAACAGAAAATGTCGAGTATATGGTAGAAAAAATAAAAGCAAAGTTAAAAGTATTAAATTTAGACGCAATTAAACCTTCTCATTTTTCGGAAGAGTGGTATGATGAGTTGAAAGAAATATATGACATGGTAATGAAAAGAGAGACGTTCAGCCCGAGCGAAATGCAGGCGATTGCCGAAGAGCTGGGAAATTTGCGAAAGAAATGAAATTCCTTTTTCGTTTCTTTCCAATGTGGCAGGAAGCTTTATATCACGGCTTTTTCGCTTCGGTAATCGCGCTGACCAATGCCGGATTTGATATTGCCGGTTTGTCCCTCATTCCATGATTGCGATGCTTATGTTTATCGGCCACATCGGCATTTTATCCTTTCTTTTTCTCATCCTCGGCATAGAAATAAAAGAAACATACCATTCCCCAAAAGAACGCGTCACTGATCGGATCAACCAAGGTACAGCAAAGCACCTTGGTTTTTACATGTGAAAAACAGATCAACAAAGAAAGCTGATTCTTGATGCCCACAGCCAAAAAATAGTTCCTTTTTCCCTTTACAAAAAAATAAATTCCCATAGAAAAACTAGGATTGACTTCCGTGTGAATTGTGTTAAAATTTTAATCAATTACAATTACATAAAACTTATCAAGAGTGAGGGAGGGACTGGCCCGATGAACTCCGGCAACCTGCTTGGCCGAAAGCAAGGTGCTAATTCCAGCAAAATGGGTACCATTTTGGAAGATAAGGCGCTATCAGTGACCGGTTGGCTCTTCCAAAATGGGAGAGCGTTTTTTATCAGCGCTCGTTCTCTTTCTATTCCAATATAACCAATTAATCCACTTTATTTTCTTTGACTTCAAAGGAGGGAGAAAGATGCTCACTTATCAAACGTGGGAAACGGAAGAAAAACCGTCATTTCCTCACGATAATGAAACAAAAGGGGCGCTTGATGTCCTCGCTTGGGCATACCGCCAATATGAGAACAATATTGTGTATGCCTGCAGCTTCGGCATTGAAGGAATCGTGTTAATTGATTTAATTTCGCAAGTAAAGCCAGATGCGGAAATCGTATTTCTCGATACCGGTCTTCATTTTCGTGAAACATACGAGACAATCGAAAAGGTAAAAGAAAAATATCCTTCCCTCCGCATTGTAATGAAACAGCCAAGCTTATCCTTAGACGAACAGGCAAAACAATTCGGGGACGAATTATGGAAGCACCATCCAAATAAATGCTGTGAATTGCGGAAGGTGATTCCACTGCGCGAAGTATTGACCGGGGTAACCGCTTGGATTTCCGGCCTGCGCCGCGAACAATCGCCGACACGCAGCCACGTCCAATACATTAATAAAGATGACAAATTCCAATCGATCAAAATCTGCCCGCTCATTCATTGGACATGGAAAGACGTATGGAACTATGTATATAAATACGAGCTTCCGTACAATGTGCTTCATGATCAAGGTTATCCAAGCATCGGCTGCGAGCCATGCACAGCCCCTGCTCTCGATCCGAACGACTTGCGTTCCGGCCGCTGGGTCGGTCACAAAAAAACGGAATGCGGGCTTCATATCTCATAGGGAGAGACACGAATATGCTCCTTGTTGTTGCTTTTATCGTATCCTTTTTCTTTGCGATGAATATCGGTGCCAGCGGCGCCGCCGCCGCAATGGGAGTGGCGTACGGATCCGGCGCCATCAGGCGGAGATCAACTGCCCTTCTGCTTTGCGGATTAGGAGTGTTTCTTGGCAGCCTCGGCGGCGGCGAGGTCGTCAAAACGATCGGTTCCGGGATTATCCCGTCTTCCATCTTGACCATCAAAATTGTCGTGATCATTTTAACTGCCGCGACAATATCCTTATTCGCCGCCAATATCATGGGCATTCCGCTCTCTACGAGCGAAATTACGGTCGGTTCGGTTGTCGGCGTCGGCATTGCCTATCAAACCGTATATTTTCATAAATTGCTGTTTATTGTTTCCATATGGATCATTATCCCCATCATCGCCTTTGCATTTACGTTTTTCGTAGGAAAATGGTTTTTATCGCTAAAGCGAAAATATCCACAATTAGAACAAGGCAGATGGGGAAAAACGTTCGTCACGCTTTTAATTGTGACCGGCTTTTTTGAAGCTTTTTCGGCTGGAATGAACAATGTTGCCAATGCGGTCGGCCCACTTGTCGGCGCCGGATTAATTTCCGTTTCCCATGGAACGATATTCGGCGGCATATTCGTCGCCCTTGGCGCCATATTGCTTGGAAGACGCGTTTTAGAAACAAACGGAAAAAAAATCACGAACTTCTCTCCGTTTGAAGGCAGCGCGATTTCCGGCACCGGCGCAACACTCGTCATTCTTTCGTCCATTTTCGGGCTGCCCGTACCGTTAACCCAAATTACTACCTCTGCCATCATTGGCATCGGGACAGCAAAAAACGGCTTTTATATTTGGCAAAAGCGCATTGTCATTCAGCTATTAAAAGTTTGGTTTGTATCACCTATTTTTTCGCTAGTTATTTCGTACAGTCTCGTTAAACTGCTGCTTGACAGCGATCTTTATACAATCATCGCCATTTTCAGCGTTTGTCTCGCTACCCTTGGCATTATTAGCCTAAAGAAAACCATCGCCGAAGAACAGCGGTCCTTGCATGAAAGCGGCGGTGGCATTTAACCAACGATAAAACTTATTTTTCCGATAAAATAAATAAATTTAGGAGGTATCAACATGAGCTTAAGCATTCCACATGGCGGCACTTTAGTGAATCGTTGGAACCCTGACTATCCAGTAAATACCGTCACAAAAACGATTGAGTTGTCTAAGGCGGAATTAAGTGATTTAGAGCTAATCGGAACGGGAGCTTACAGCCCGCTTACCGGCTTTCTGACAAAAAACGATTATGATTCTGTTGTCGAAACCATGCGGCTCACTGATGGCACCGTATGGAGCATTCCGATTACCCTTGCTGTAACCGAAGAAAAGGCAAAAGAGCTTTCTGTCGGCGAAACGGCGAAACTCGTTTACAACGGAGAAGTATATGGAGTCATTGACATTCAAGAAATCTATCAACCTGATAAAACAAAAGAAGCAGTTCTTGTCTACAAAACAGATGAACTCAAACATCCAGGCGTACAGAAACTATTTGAAAAGCCAAATGTGTACGTAGGCGGGCCAATTACATTAGTTAAACGGACCGACAAAGGTCGGTTTGCTCCGTTCTACTTTGATCCGGCGGAAACACGCAAGCGTTTTGCCGAGCTTGGCTGGAACACGGTGGTCGGCTTTCAAACGCGAAATCCTGTCCATCGCGCCCATGAATACATCCAAAAATGTGCGCTCGAAATTGTCGACGGTCTCTTTTTAAACCCGCTTGTCGGCGAAACGAAAGCGGATGACATCCCGGCGGACATCCGCATGGAAAGCTATCAAGTATTACTTGAAAACTATTATCCGCAAGACCGCGTATTTTTAGGAGTGTTCCAAGCAGCGATGCGCTATGCCGGACCGCGGGAAGCAATTTTCCATGCGATGGTGCGCAAAAACTTCGGCTGCACCCACTTCATTGTCGGCCGCGATCATGCCGGCGTCGGCAACTATTACGGCACGTATGATGCGCAAAAAATCTTCTTGAATTTCACTCCGGAAGAACTTGGCATTACGCCGCTGTTTTTCGAACATAGCTTTTATTGCACGAAATGCGAAGGCATGGCGTCAACGAAAACATGCCCGCATGATCCGAAATACCACGTTGTATTATCCGGCACAAAAGTACGGGAAATGCTGCGCAACGGACAAGTGCCGCCAAGCACGTTCAGCCGTCCGGAAGTCGCAGCGGTATTGATTAAAGGACTAAAGCAGCGCGAAGCTGTCACCTCATCTACACGTTAAAGGAGGAGCGAGATTGAGCACGAACATCGTTTGGCACCAAACAGCGGTTACGAAAGAAGACCGCCGCAAACGCAACGGGCATCACAGCTGCATTTTATGGTTTACCGGGCTTTCCGGCTCCGGTAAATCGACGATCGCCAATGCCGTGTCAAAAAAGTTATTTGACCTTGGCATTCAAAACTATGTATTAGACGGAGACAATATCCGCCATGGACTTAATAAGGATCTCGGCTTTTCCGCCGCAGACCGCACGGAAAATATTCGCCGCATCGGCGAAGTCGCCAAGCTGTTTGTCGACAGCGGCCAATTCGTCCTAACGGCATTTATTTCTCCTTTCGCGCAAGATCGCGAGCTTGTGCGCCGTTTAGTAGAAAAAGACGAGTTTATCGAAATTTATGTGAAATGCCCGCTAGAAGAGTGTGAGAGACGCGACCCAAAAGGGCTGTATAAAAAAGCGAGAAACGGCGAAATTCGCGATTTCACCGGCATCGATTCTCCGTATGAAGCGCCTGTCTCGCCGGAACTGACGATTGAAACCCATCGCTACACGATCGATGAATGCGCCAATCAAGTGATTGCTTACTTGTGCGATCGAAATTTTATCAAGGGGGAATCTTAAAATGGCGTATGAAAAAGTATGGGCAAATAACCCAAATTTAAACAAAGTGGAATTAAAAAAGCTCAAAAAAGACGGATTAAAAATTTTTGATGATATTCCTTATTATGCAAAACACGGATTCTCTTCTATCCCGCAAGAAGAATGGGATCTTTTCAAATGGGCGGGGCTTTACCTGCAGCGCCCTAGAGAAGCCGGCTATTTTATGATGCGCGTTTGCGTTCCTTCCGGGATTTTGAATAACGAGCAACTCGAGACGCTAGCGGGCATCGCCCGTGATTACGGACGTGGTTTGTTTGACATTACAACCCGTCAATCTGTTCAATTCCATTGGCTGCGAATTGAAAACATTCCTGATATTTTTGAACGCTTAAAGCGGGTGGGGCTATCTACCGCCGGTGCCTGTGGCGACATTACGCGCAATATCGTCGGCAACCCGCTTGCCGGCATCGATCCGGACGAACTGTTCGACACGAGAGAAATCGTCCGCGAAGTATATGAATTTTTCCAACGCAATGAAGATTTCTCCAACTTGCCGCGCAAATACAAAATTTCAATCAGCGCCAACGTCTATAACACGGTTAACGCGGAAATCCATTGCTTGTCGTTTACGCCGGCGAAAAAAGTAATCGACGGCAAAGAAGTTCTTGGATTCCATGTGAAAGTCGGCGGCGGTTTATCGTCTGCTCCATATCTTGCCCAAACGCTGGATGTGTTCGTGACGCCAGATCGCGTGAAAGACGTCGCTGTCGCCGTTACAACGATTTTCCGCGATTACGGCTATCGTGAAAAACGCCATCGCGCCCGCCTCAAATTCCTTGTCGCTGACTGGGGCGTCGATAAATTTAAAGAAAAATTAATTGAGCTCACAGGGCCTCTCCCATCGAAAGGTGAAGACGTACAAAAAGGTTGGAATCCTGGCTATTTCTACGGCGTCCATCGCCAAAAACAAGAAGGATTAAACTATATCGGCTTCAACGTTCCATTAGGCCGCTTAAGCGCGGATGAAGTATTCGAAATCGCAAGAATCGCCCGTCAATATGGCACCGGCGAAGTCCGTACTTGCAATTCGCAAAACTTAATTATTCCAAATATCCCAGATGAATACGTTGACGCTGTGTTGCAAGAAAAAGTGTTTGAACGGATTACTATCCGTCCGAAAACATTCACCGGTTATTCTGTTTCTTGCACCGGCACTGAATTTTGCAATTTGGCGCTCGTCGAGACGAAGGAACGGATGCGGCGCGTCGCTGAATATTTAGACGAACGTTTGGAACTGGACGTTCCAGTACGCATTCATATGGTTGGCTGTCCAAACTCATGCGGTCAACGGCAAATCGCTGATATCGGCCTACAAGGCATTAAAACGAAAACAAAAGACAGAGGCATGATCGAGGCGTTTGAAATTTACGTCGGCGGCACATTGCTCAACGGCGGAAAGTACAATCAAAACCAAAAATTAAAAGGAAAAATAGACGCGGAGCAAATTTCCGAAGTGCTTTTACATCTATTAACCTATTTCAAAGAAACAAAATTGCCGGGTGAAACGTTCTTAGCGTATTTAGACCGCGTCGGCATCGAAGCGCTGCAGGCGGAACTTGACCGCATTTTAGCGCAAGTCAGCACGGTGGCATAAAAGGTGGCTGCAATGTTTCTGTACCGGTTTGAAGTAACAACGAAAACAGAAGTCATTTATGTCGTCATCGCCGCCACCGATGATGAACAAGCGTTTCGCCTTGTTGAAGTAGAATTAGAAAAACATTTTTTAAAAGTTCCTGATTATACGGATATTTCTCTACATGAAAAAAAACCGATTCGCCGCGGTGGCGGGTTCGTTGTCTACAGCGAACCCCGCCATTCTTCCTGAAAACAAAGCAAATGGAGAAAGGGCTGAAACAAAGATGGGAAAAGTGTACCTTGTCGGCGCGGGTCCCGGCGACCCTGAGCTGATTACCGTTAAAGGGCTGAAATGCATCCAGCAAGCCGATGTCATTTTATATGACCGCCTCATTAATGAGGAACTGCTGTCCTATGCTAAAAAGGATGCAGAGCTCATCTTTTGCGGCAAATTGCCGGGCTATCATACGATGCAGCAAGAAACGATTAATCATTTCCTTGTTCGGCACGCCAAAAAAGGAAAGACGGTCGTCCGTTTAAAAGGCGGTGATCCGTTTGTGTTCGGCCGCGGCGGTGAAGAAGCGGAAGCGCTGGTCAAGCATGGCATCGAGTTTGAAATCGTTCCTGGCATTACCTCGGGAATCGCCGCTGCTGCTTACGCCGGCATTCCGGTCACCCATCGCGATTTCAGCTCTAGCGTTGCTTTCATCACCGGCCATAAGCGGAAAGGAAGCGAAGAAGAAATCAAATGGGAAACCCTTGCAAAAGGCATTGATACGCTTGCCATTTACATGGGCATTAGCAATCTCCCGTATATTTGCAACCAGCTGATGAAATACGGAAAATCTCCTTCCACGCCTGTGGCCGCTATTCAATGGGGAACGACTGTAGATCAGCGGACGGTAACGGCTACTTTAGCGACGATTGCCAATGTCGTCGCTAAAGAAAAAATCGAAAACCCAAGCATGATCATCATTGGGGACGTCGTGAAACTGCGGGCAAACATTCAATGGTTTGAACAGCTGCTTGCCAAACAAAGCGCGGCCGCCAATACGGTGTTGTAACGAGGGGAAAGATGGAAGCGGTATTGTATGTTTCTCACGGCAGCCGCGTCCCCCGGGCGCGGCAGGAGGCGGCTGCGTTCGTCGAAAAATGCAAAAGAAGTATCGACGTCCCCATTCAGGAACTTTGTTTTCTTGAACTGGTTGAGCCGGATATCATCACCGGAATTGATATTTGCGTGCAAAAAGGAGCAACCCGCATCATTGTTCTCCCGCTCCTGCTTTTATCTGCCGGACACGCTAAACACGATATCCCGGAGGCGCTCCGCCAAGCGAAACAGCGTCATCCCCATGTGGAAATCGTATGTGGGAAACCGTTCGGCGTCCATGAAACGATGATTGACATCGTCATCGCCCGAATCCATGAACAAGGGGTACCATTAGACGGCAAATCAATGATTCTCCTCATCGGAAGAGGCAGCAGCGATCCGGATACAAAGCGCGATATCGAGAAAATCGCCAAACGTCTGCAGTCAAAAACAGACGTTCCGTGTGTGGATGTCTGCTTTTTAGCCGCCATCCGTCCAACGCTGGAAGAAGGTTTGGATAAGGCAAGCCGTTCATCTTATAAAAACATCTTTGTCGTTCCTTACTTATTATTTACCGGCGTATTAATGAAAACGATTGAACGAAAACTGCACTCTTTTCAGTCGCCGCATCAGCAATGGATTTTATGTCATTATCTAGGATACCATCCTTTTTTGCAACAGCTGGTCAAAAAAAACATCGAAACATTATTGCGCGCTGCGAAGGGAGCCTAATCTCCACTTAGGCTCCTTTTTTCTTCTCTCCGATTGCATACACAAAATCCCTTGTCTATTGTATGATGAGAATAGAAACATAGTTGGCAAGGAGAGAGAATAGATGAAGCGTTTTCATCTTATCGTTCACGGACGCGTTCAGGGCGTCGGGTTCCGCTATTTTACACAGTATGAGGCGCTAAAGCGGCAGCTGACCGGCTGGGTCAGAAATAATGACGATGGCACAGTGGAAATGGAAGTTCAAGGAAATAAAGAAGCAATTCAGCTATTTATGGACACCATCCGTGAAGGAACGATGTTTGCCAAAGTAACAGAGATGTCCGTGCAGGAAGTAGCGGTGAATCCAAAAGAAAAACAATTTCGCATTATATATTAAAGGGCTGCCAATAAAGACAGCCTCTTTCTTCTATTACGCCAGAAGCGGGTGCGTCGATGCATAGTGAAAACACGTTTCCATAATTAAGCGATTGGCATGCTCATTTTTCCGATTGGCTTCCCGGCAAGTAGGATGGAAGATATCAATGGAAGCTTGCGGGTATTCACCGCATACATCCACGCCGACAACCTTTTTATGGAGTAATAAATGGCGTAAACAAGCAAGCAAAAACGATAACGGCATCGTCCCTTGATTCCAGTTTGTTACCGCATCATCGCGGCGAAGCACATCTTTATCGATACTAATATATACACTGTGAGTTGGAATGATGGAAAAAAGCATACTTGGAGAAACATTGTAACGATCCAGCGAGAAGACAGTAATGTTAGGAGATAGACGAAGATGCTGTGGTGAAGATTTTGGACCGATCATAACGACCTTTTTTAAATAAGGATGCTTTAGCGCATATGATACCCATGAACCACAGGAAATAACAGGATCATCCCCGCTTCCAACATCGGTATGATGATCGAAAAGTACAAGAGTAAAAGGTTCTTTGATTTCTTGAAGAAGCAAATAAGAAACATAATGATAGTTTCCGTTGCCGATGAACACCGCTCCTTTTTGGCGGCGAAGGCGCAGCCGTTTTTCGATTTCCTGCAAGGACTCCGGCTCACAATACAAGTTCGTATGGGCTAAATCAGTGAAATCAATCCATTCATGCGGAAAGCGAAACAGCTGTTTTTGCGACGGGTACGTATGATCAAAATTTAAAAATGTTATACCATTCCCTTGAAAACTCATCAATACCACCTCTTTTTCATATTGGTGCGTATTTCTCTATTGATGAGTCTTAGATGCGTATTCTTTTTTATTATAATAAAAAATTTTGTAAAACGAAATATTTCCGTTCTTTCGCTTGTTTCAGGTAAAATAGTAAAAAATGAACGACTAGGGAGGAGATTGGCTTGCAACCCATTGACGTTCGCGAAGTGCAAGCAGCCATCAGCCGCTTTGCCAACCAAGACGTATATATTCATTTAGAAACAACGAACGGTGCGTACGCCTCCCATCACAACGAAGGATTTTTTTCTGCCGGAGCCTACATCCGTAACGCGCTGATTCGTTTCAGCCGCGGCAGAATCACAGGAAACGGACCGTACCGCGTCGGTCTGAAATTAGATTTTGGCTGGGTTTATGCGGAAGGATTAACCCATTGGGAAATAACCGAGAAAGGGCAGCTGCTATTAGCCGGCCATGATTACGAAGGAAGATTGGCGGTTGCCCTGCAGCTGAGCCACGAGCCGTTTTAATGCATGGAGGGAGGGCTGAAGCATGAAGGAAAAACACGTACTCGTTGTATTTCCTCACCCTGACGATGAAGCGTTTGGAGTGTCAGGAACGTTGGCACAGCACATCGAAAACGGAACGCCTGTCACCTATGCCTGTTTAACGCTCGGCGAAATGGGACGAAACATGGGGGCGCCGCCGTTTGCGAACCGCGAAACGCTGCCGCTGATCCGCAAAAAAGAATTGGAAGAAGCATGTAAAGTGATTGGCATTCATGACTTGCGGCTGCTCGGTTACCGCGATAAAACGGTGGAATTTGAAGATGAAGAATTGCTCGCCGACCGCATCGGCGAAATTGTCGCTGAAACAAACCCATCGCTTGTCATTACGTTTTACCCAGGCTACAGCGTCCATCCGGATCATGACGCATGCGGCGCTGCCGTCATTCGCGCTCTCAAGCGCCTGCCAAAAGATAAGCGTCCGACCGTTCACTGCGTCGCGTTCGCGAAAAACTGTGAGCAAGACTTAGGCAAGCCAGATGTCATTCGCGATGTCAGCCCGGTCATCGAGAAAAAACTTGCTGCCATCCAAGCGCACCGCTCGCAAACGGAAGGATTGATGAAAGCGGCGAAAAAACGTGGCGGCGACGCGTTAGAGTGGCTGAAGACCGAGCGGTTTTGGACGTATAAATGGGAGGATTGAACCAACGAGCAACTTTCTCCATAGAGGGAAGGTTGCTTGTTCCATATTTCTATCAGTCTACTAACTCACCTTTCCATACGGCTACTGCTTGTCCAGACAGTCCCACCCTATCATGATTTACTTTGACTTTGACTACTCCTCCTCTTTTCGACGCCTGATAAGCTATAAGCAATGATTTTCCTAACTTTGTCTCCCAATAAGGCCCCAAGCAGCAATGCGCCGAACCGGTGACGGGATCCTCCGGGACGCCAATCGCAGGGAAAAAGCAGCGGGAAAAAAAATCAAATTTCTCCGTTGAGGACCGGCTTGTGACAATAACTCCGCGTGTTTTGACTTGCTGTAATAAGGTGAAGTTCGGCTGCAATTCCCTCAGCTGTTGTTCTGACTCTATTTCAATGAGGTAGTCAAACCGATTTCTTCCAACAAACAGCGGCTCCACTCCAAGCGCTTCGACTAGTTCATCTGGATAGGCAGCAATCGGTGCCGGCGGCTCGCTCGGAAAATCCATCTGTATCCACTCACCATCTTTGCGGGTTGTCAAAATGCCGCTTTTCGTATAAAACGAAATCATCTCATCAGGATCGACCTTCCCGAGTTCCCACAATATATGTGCGCTCGCTAATGTCGCATGGCCGCATAAATCCACCTCTGCATTTGGAGTAAACCAACGCAGCAAGTATCCATTTTTATGCGGGGACAGAAACGCCGTCTCTGATAAATTCATTTCCGCCGCTACCTTTTGCATCCATTCTTCTGGCATTGGGGCAGAAAGAAGACAAACAGCAGCCGGGTTCCCGCTGAATCGCTCGTTCGTAAACGCATCTACGACATAGATTGGTATCGTCATCCTACTCTTCCTTTCGCCTAATTTCCTCTTTCATAGCATTCTCCAGCAGCTGTTCAAACTCCTCCTCCCAATTTCCCCTCTTGCAAAATGATTCATCAGCAATTGCTTTAAATAACGCTTTCCTTTTTTGTTCATCGCGCACATGCCGTAAAATCCATTGCCGGCATTCGTAAAGAAAATCGATATACCGCCCGTAGTCATCATCGTACAGTTCCTCAAGCCGGCGGCGGATTTGCTGCGCGATGGTCGGGCTTGCGCCGCCTGTCGAAATCGCAATCGTCAATCTGCCGCGCCTTACGACCGCAGGAACATGAAAATTGGACCGTTCCGGGTCATCGGCAATGTTGATAAGCTGATAAGGCTTCGCCGCTTTCGCCACCGCTTCGTTCACAGCCCGATTGTTCGTTGCGGCAATCACGATCCACGCTTCTTTCATATCATCAGGAGAAAACGTTTTTTGCCGCCAAATCAGTTTTTTATCTGCGACTAACTGTTCAATCCCCGTTGTAATCGTGGGGGCCACTACCGTAATTTTTGCCTTTGCTTCCAGCAAGCCGTAAATTTTCCGTTCCGCCACCTTTCCTCCGCCGACGACGAGAACGCTTTGATTTGCGACATTCAGCATAATTGGATATCCCATACCATTTTCCCCTTTACAAAAAACGGCCGTGTAGAAATCCACGGCCTTTTTCTTCATTATATTATCTTTGCGTCGCTTCTTGAATCCATTCTGCCAACCGTTCATTTTCTTTTTTCATATGCTTTAGCCATTGCGGAAGCAACTCAGCAAGTGCTTCTTTATCATTTTCTTTCATCGCCTCATATGTTTTATGATGAAGCTCGCGCAGTTTTTGCTTTTCTTCTTTGGACATCCATTTTTTCTTCTTGTATAATTGTTTCAACTCTTGCTTAAATTGTTCTTTCGTTATTTCTTTGTTTGCGAGGCGGTCAATCAGCCGATCGAGCGCTTGCTCTCGCTTTTGCTTCATCTCTTTGCATTTTGTTTTCAACGCTTTTTTCACTTGTTCATCTTGCAGTTTTGCCCGCAATTGTTTGCGCTCATTCAGAACTTTTTTCCATTCATCGGCTTGGTCTGGCGTATATTGTTTGACTATTCCCATCCATTTTTGTTCATCGAGTTCTCCGTGCTTGAACATATGTCCGGCAAATGAATGTTCCATCGCGTGGTTAGCTTTGACAATACTGCCTTGTTGCACCGAGTTGGAATCCAGATTGGCGGCCAGCACTCCTGCCGGGATGGTCAGCATCAAAACAGTTAGGAAAGAAATCCACGTTTTTTTCATCTGACTCACACTCTCCTTTTTCCTTTGTATTGTTCACACCATTTTGGCATTAGCCGTTGAAAAGTTCCATCTGCTAATACGACAACAATTTTTGTTCATCGGAAACGCACCTCTTCTTTTGCTCCCATAAAAGCAGGAATGCCATTCACCAGCATCATCCCTATTTTCCCCATTTTTCCACGCTCCTTTCACATAAAATGAAAAAAAAGAGCTTGCTGCTTTTTCACAGCAAGCTTTTCCGTTGATTACCGGAATTTCTCGTCAATTCGCCGCTGGTAGTCGCGCAATGCTTGGGAATTTGTTTTATTCCGCTTTTTCATGAGCGCATTCCAGCGCAACAATTTCTCATTTAGCTTCTTCTTCAATTTCTTTTTCTCCTCTTCATCTTCACAGCAGCGCAACAAATCTTCTAACGTCATTAAATCTTTTTTTAACTCGACTTCCTCAGAGACATAGCCGGCATTTTTTAACATCAAATAACCGATTCGCAAGTCTTCGGGAATATGGGATAAATCCTCCAGTTCAAGCGGTTTTCCAAAACCAGGAAGATTATCAAATTCTCCGTTTTTCATCGCTTCGCGAATTTTATCTTCCGCTACTCTCCAAAAAATATCCATCATTTCATCTCCTGTATCCGCAATTCATTCCGGTGCTGCCCACGCAGAAAGCTGAGAAACGCTTCATACGGCAGCGGCGGGGCAAAATAATATCCTTGCGCCTCATCACAACGCTTATTTCTTAAATAGGCCGCTTCCGTTTCCGTCTCTACTCCTTCAGTGAGCACCTTCACACCAATATTATGCCCGAGACGAATAATCGCCGGCAAAATCGCATCTTTTTTTCCTTGAATATTTCGAACAAACGAACGGTCAATTTTTAAGCGGTCAATCGGCAAGTCGGTTAAATAACTGAGCGAGCTATAGCCTGTGCCAAAATCGTCCATGCTGATCGTAACGCCGATCGCTTTCAGCTTGGTTAAAATCGCGATCGCCCGCTCTGTATCCATCGCCATCCGCTCCGTAATTTCCAAATCTAAATGATGCGGTGGCAACCCTGTCTCCTCAAGCAGATTTGCCAGCTTATCGACAAAACGACGGTTTTCAAACTCATAACAAGATAAATTAACAGATACTGATAAGTTAGGGAAATATTCCAATAATTGTTTTGTTTGCCGACAAGCGGTACGAATCACCCATTCGTTAATCGGGATAATAATGCCAGTTTGTTCGGCGACGGGGATAAATGTATGGGGCGATATAATCCCTTTTTCCGGGTGGTTCCAGCGAATTAACGCTTCCATGCCGGTAATGGCACCGTTATCTAGCCGAATTTGCGGTTGATAATAAAGTTCAAATTCCCCTTTTTCCAGTGCCCGGCGCAATTCCCGCTCCATGGCAATCTTTTCGTGAAGCACGAGGGCCATTGGCTCCTCAAAAAACAAAAATTCGCTTGCTACCTTTTTCCGGGACCGGTATCTCGCAATATCTGCTTTTCGAATTAATGTTTTTGAATCCATTCCATCCTTCGGATATAAACTAATGCCAATTTTTATTGTAACATATAATTCCAAGCCTTCTACCACAATTGGTACATCAGCAATTTCACTAAACTGTTTAGCAACCATTTCCGCCTTTTCTTTCGTGCTTTTGGACAAAATCGCAATAAATTCATTGCCGCTCCATCTTCCTAGCAACACATTTTCGCCGCTTCGTTTTTTCCATTCCGTTACGATTCGCAGCAGCACCTGATCGCCTACGGCATATCCGTAAAAATCGTTAATCGTCTTCATCCCGCTAATCTCAAGAAACATAATAGCCACTTCTTCCTGGCGGGAAGATGCCTCCTGAATACTTTTCTCAATGGCATGGTGGATTGCTTCCTTATTGGGCAGTCTGGTTAAATCGTCATGCGTCGTTATATAGCGCATTTTTTCTTCATTTTTCTTCTGTTCTGTAATATCGCGAATCACCGTGAAATTTACCTTTCTACCATCATGGTCATACTTGCGCTGCACGATTTCTGCCGGCAAAACGGTGCCATCTTTCCTCCGAAGTTGAATTTCGTAGCGTTCTTCCTGGCAATCATCGTGCTCCATTTTCTTCAACGAACCGGCGACTATTAAATCGTCAATCGGCATATGGATCAGCTCACTTTCCACATATCCAAGCAGCTGGCAGGCAGCGCGGTTCGCTTCCATCACTTGGCCGTGCCCATGAACAATAATTCCTTCCATTGTCATTTCCATGAACCGTTTAAAGCGATTTTCGCTTGCTTCTAATTCCCGCTTATATTTTTCCAGCGATTTTCGTTTTACTTGGATATATATCGCCAGCAAATAGACAAGCAACACGAGAAAACTCATCCATAAAATATATTCGATTTCTTTCGACATAAACAATCACCATCATCTATTATTCGATTTCTTTATGAACATTATAGAAAGATTGTTTGTCCCCTTCTTTCCTACCCCATTCCTATTCATTCGACAATTTACGACATAATCGGTGTGCATTTTAGTACATAAGTATTGATTTGTAGTGAACTTTTACATATTAATAAAGAAAAAATTTATATAAGGAATTAGGACTAGGTTATATATTTGTAACTTGGCTGTAACATTATTTAATTCAACTGTAAAAAAAATGAGTCCTATCCTTTGTTATACTATAGTCAAGTTAAGTCGAATCGGAAAATTTGTTGTCGGGGGTTTAGGGAAAATGAAGAAATTTATCACACTAGCTTCACTATCGTTTTTAGTTCTATTTTCCTCTTTATTCGTAAACACTTCCAGCACTGAAGCAGCAGGGAACACGAAGTTATTAATTGCTGAAGCGAAAAAACTGATTGGCACTCCATATCGATATGGCGGCACTACACCAAGAGGGTTTGATTGTTCCGGGTTTGTATATTATACACATAAAAAAATTGGAATAACTTTGCCTCGTTCTTCTAAACTGATGTACCAAAAAGGGAAAACCGTATATAAATCAGGATTAAAGCCTGGCGATTTAGTATTCTTTAATACATCCAAAAGCAGAAAAGGCGTTTCCCACGTAGCGATTTACATCGGGGACAACCGCATCATCCACGCCGTATCAAAAGGAGTGAAAATTGACAATTTAAATAATTCTTATTGGAAGAAAAGATATGTCGGAGCAAAACGATTATAAGGAAATAACAAAAACTCTCTGGCATATTAAGCAAGCGTGCTTAATGTGTAGAGAGTTTATATTACAAAAAAGTTGCCCTCCCGATATAGGAGGGCTTCTATATATTCATAGGGGATCGGGGGAATACTTGGAAAACTTTACGCTACTATTCATTTCCCCTTTTTTATTATTTTATACATGGAAAGAAAAAAATTTTTTTCCATCCGTTAGGAATTTTTCCTCTTAGCCATATTACCTATCGACATATTTTTCTCTTTTTCGCATTTCATCGTCATAAAAGAAACAATGGGATCGAAAGTTATATATGTATGAATGGAACTCTGCTTATCTGATTCAAACTGCTGCTTACGCTTTCGGTAAATCCATTCTTGTATAAGGCAGGTGTTAAGCATGTTTGCTTCTTCGGAAATTGGGATTGATTTAGGAACCATGAATATACAGCTGTATAGTAAAAATAAAGGCATTATTTTTAACGAACCAGCAGTGATTGCCTATGATGTTCAAACGAACGAAGTACTGGCGATTGGCAACGAGGCAAAAGTGATGATCGGGAAAACCCCAAATCATGTCGAAACGACTTATCCATTAAAAAATGGGGTGATTGCTGATTTTGACAAAGCGGCAACGATGCTCAAACAAGTGTTGAAACTTGCCGGCAAACGCATCGGTTTTTCGGTCAAAAAGCCAAACGTCGTCATCAGCGTCCCATTTCACGCTACTTCCGTAGAACGCCGTTCTTTTTATGAAATCGCCAAACATTGCGGAGCGAAACACGTACACCTAATTGAAGAACCGGTTGCTGCGGCGATCGGCGCTGACTTGCCGGTCGATGAGCCGGTGGCCAACGTCGTCGTCAATCTAGGCGCCGGCAAGACGGAAGCGGCAATTATTTCGTTTGGCGGAGTCGTTGCCTGCCAATCGCTTCGTGTCGGCGGCAATCAGCTAGATGATGATATTATTCAATATGTAAGACAACATTATAACTTATTAATCGGCGAGCAGACAGCGGAACAAATTAAAATGGAAATTGGCCATGCTCCTGGCATCCATGAAGAACGAACCATGGTCATTCATGGCCGCGACTTGGTGACCGGCTTTTTAAAAGCGGTGACGTTGAGTTCTACAGAAGTGCAAAAAGCCATCGAAGAATCGCTTTTCGAAATTCTTGGCGCCATCCATACGGTACTGGAAGAGTGTCCGGCAGAACTAAGCGGTGATATTATTGACCACGGCATTGTGTTAACCGGCGGCGTCGCCCTTCTTCACGGAATCGAACATTGGCTTAGTTCCGAGCTACACGTTCCGGTTTACACTGCACCTAATCCGATTGAAGCGGTAGCGATCGGTACCGGAAAAGCCCTCCAGGCCGTACCAAAGATGATCAGCACGGTTCTATAAACGCTTCGGTGAAGAAGCCCCGCGTTACTGTTGATGTAACGCGGGGTTTTCACTTTAAGCAAGGCTTGTCCACTCTTTCCTTTTGCGATTATGACGTTTTGCGAATGTGTTCTTCCTGTTCAGACGCCTGAATTCCTTTGGCTGCTTCGAGAAGAAAATCAACAAGATGGACGGCTCGGACGCGATCCGCAAGCCCCGCCCGCTCAATGCCAAGCTTCACTTGCAAAAGACAGCCGGGGTTGGCCGTCACAATCGTGGCCGCCTTTGTCTGTTTGGCCATTTCCATTTTGTAATCGAGAATCTGCATCGACATTTCCGGCTCGACGATATTATAAATGCCCGCCGACCCACAGCAGCGGTCGGCATCTTTCATCTCGCGAAACTCCACTCCTTCAATCGCGCGAAGCAGCTTTCTTGGCGCTGCAGAAGTCTTCATGACGTTGCGCAAATGGCAGGAATCTTGATACGTCACGATTTGCGGCGGGGCTTTCAGCCGTTTTTGCTGAAAATCCAATTCAACGAGCACTTCGGAAATATCTTTTATTTTCGCCACAAAAGCTTTCGCCCGTTCGCTCCACTCCGCCTCGTCTTTCAGCAAATGGTCGTATTCCATTAAGAAGGCGCCGCAGCCGCCGGCATTGGTCACAATATCATCGACTTCTAACCGTTCAAATGCTTCGATGTTTCGTTTTGCCAGCTCTTTTGCTTTTTGTTTCTCCCCTCCATGTCCATGCAGCGCGCCGCAGCACGTTTGCGCCGGCGGAATAATCACTTCGCATCCGGCTAACTGCAATAAGCGCATCGTCGCGTCATTCGTTGCCATAAACATCGTGTCCATTAAGCAGCCCGTGAAAAAAGCAACACGCCGCTTTACTGGCCCTTCCGGCGCAAGATGATGCGGCCGCTCTTTCATCTCTTTTAGCGGTGGCACATTTGGCAGTACTTTTTCCATTTGTCGTAACGAAGAAGGCAAGATGTTTAGCAGGCCGGTTTTCCGCGCGAATGACTGCAGGCCGGAACGCTGGTAAAAGCCGATCAGTCCCATCGCCATCCGCATCCGCTCCGGGTATGGAAACAGCTCATGAAATACAAGCTTGCGAACAACGCGGACTAGAAAAGAATGTTTTTTATGCTGCTGAATAATGTCGCGTGCTTCTTCAAGCAAGTGTCCGTAGCGGACTCCGGAAGGACAGACCGGCTCGCATGCCCGGCAGCCTAAACACATATTTAACGAGCGCTCGACATCCTCATCCGGCTCAATCAGCCTGTCGACGACTGCTTTCATGAGAGCGATGCGCCCTCTTGGGGAATGGGATTCCTGAAACCCCGATTCAATGTACGTCGGGCATGTCGGCAGACAAAATCCGCAACGCATGCAGTTCATCAGCTCGTCTTCATCCATCCGCTCCTGAAACTGCTTCTGGATGATCTCCCTTTCTTTTTCCGTCGTCATCGTGTCACCACCACCCGTTTTCTTGTGCTTTTCGCGAATACTTTGCCCGGGTTCATAATGTTATTCGGATCGAGCGCCTGCTTAATAGCCTTCATCGCGGCAATGCCCGCTTCGCCGAGCTTCCACTCCAAATACGGCGCTTTCATCGCCCCGACTCCATGCTCGCCGGTAATCGTTCCGCCAAGTTCAATCGCTTTTGCGAAAATTTCCTCAAACGCTTTTTCAACCCTTTCCATCTCATCGCGGTCACGTGCATCTGTCGGACAGGTCGGATGCAAATTGCCGTCTCCGGCATGACCAAAAGTGCATATTTTCACATTGTATTTTTCCGCGATTTCATTAATCGCTTTTACCATTTTCGCAATCTCGGAACGCGGCACGGTCGCATCTTCCAAAATGGTGGTCGGTTTGAGGCGGGCGAGTGCGGACAAGGCTGTGCGTCGTGCCGTTCGCAGTGCCTCGGCCTCTTCTTCGGAGCGGGCGAGCTGTACGGAAACGGCTTGTTCCTTTTTGCAAATTTCCGCCATTTTTTTCATATCCCGCTCCACCACTTCCTTCGGCCCGTCCTGTTCAATTAACAGCACCGCTTGAACATCGGTTGGCAAGCCGATTTGCGCGTATGCTTCTACTACTTCCAATGTCGGCTGATCAAGAAATTCAAGGGTGGCTGGGATAATTTTGTTGGCGATAATTTTCGAAACCGAGCGGGCCGCCGCCTCCAGATCTTCATATAGTGCAAGCATTGTTTTCTTCGTTTCCGGCATTGGAATCAGCTTTAACGTTGCTTCCGTAATAACGCCAAGCGTCCCTTCCGAACCGACGAACAGACGGGTTAAATCATATCCTGCTACGTCTTTGGCTAATTTGCCGCCGGTGCGAATAATTTCTCCGTTGGCGAGCACCACTTCAAGCCCCATGACATAATCGCGGGTAACACCGTATTTTAGCCCGCGCAGGCCTCCCGAATTTTCATTAATGTTTCCGCCGATCGTCGAAATTTTCATCGAACTCGGATCCGGCGGGTAAAACAATCCTTTCGCCTCGACCGCATTCATTAAATCGAGCGTAATCACGCCTGGCTGAACGGTAACCGTTAAATTTTCTTCGTCAATCTCTAAAATTTTGTTCATATGTTTGAACACAAGAACGATTCCGCCTTCGACCGGACACGTGCCCGCACAAAGGTTCGTCCCTGACCCACGCGGAACGATGGGAATGCGGTGTTCATTGCAAATTTTCACAACTCGCGAAACTTCCAGCGTATTTCTTGGCGCAATCACCGCATCAGGCAGCGATTGAAATTGCGGGGTGGCATCATAGGAATAAACAAGTCTTCCTGCTTTGGAATCATCGTAATTTTCCTCCCCGACAATACGGATCAGCTGCTGTTTTACTTCGTTAGAAATCAAGTTTCTCACCCTTTCATTTCTCTTTTTCGGCTGCGCAACATGCCGGTTTCACCATGCGCGCAGAAAAGGGACAAAGCCTAGCGCACCCTTCATGTCGTCCGCTAAGCACCGTCCCTAACCGTCTAAACACGCTATGGAATCATCCATGATAAAACATTAGACTGCAAGAATACAAGAATGCCAATCAAAATAATTAAGAAAATGCTATGCTTCACGGTAAACCGGAATAAATCGGACTCCTTTCCGGCCAGACCTACCGCTGCACACGCAACTGCAATGGACTGCGGCGAGATCATTTTCCCGACAACCCCACCGGAAGAGTTCGCCGCCAGCGCTAAAACTGGATCCATGCCGATGGATGTCGCCGTTACCTTTTGCAAATTGCTAAACAACAAGTTCGAAGACGTATCAGAACCAGTAATAAACACGCCGAGCCACCCTAAAAATGGCGAGAAGAACGGAAACAGGGCATCTGTCTTAGCCAACGCCATACCAAGCGTCGTGCTCATACCGGAAGCGTTGGTGACATAGGCAAAGCCGACCACCGAAGCAATTGTTATAATTGGGAACTTTAATTCATCCAACGTTTCAATAAATGTACGCCCCCAGTCTTTCCAAGACACGTTGACAATAAATTTCGTTACGAACGCTGCTAACAAGATGGCTGTGCCGGCCGCGCCGAGCAATTCTAATTTATATACTGCCGCAATCGGCTGACCGCTCGCATTGATAATTTTATTGTTCAATCCCGGCACTTCCGGCATAAATGTCAGATGGTAGCCAATCGAATTGATTAACTTTAACAATCCGTTTGTGCCCTCATAATGCCCTGTCAACGCCGCTTTTACTTGCGGTATCCCCCATAGAGAAATAAACGCTGTTAGCACTAGAAACGGAGACCAAGCTTTAAACACTTGCCCGCCTGTGTAGGAAACAGCTTTAGCCTGAGCAGTCGCTGCTACTTCCGATTCCGTTGAAAAACGATACGTGCTTTTTGGCTTCCAAAATTTCAAAAAAACAGCCAACGCAAACATCGAAACTAAAGCGGATAAAATATCAGGAAGCTCAGGACCTAGGAAGTTCGAGCTAAAGTATTGGGTAACCGCGAAAGAAACTCCTGATACAATGATCGCCGGCAATACTTCCATTGTTTTTTTCCATCCAGCCATAATAAGCACAAGATAGAATGGAATAAATATGGATAGAAAAGGCAATTGCCGCCCTACCATTTTTGAAATTTCCATTGCCGGAATACCTGTCGGTCCTTCCATCGAGATAATCGGGATTCCAATCGCGCCAAAGGCAACCGGAGCGGTATTAGCAATTAAACAGATTCCCGCCGCATACAACGGATTAAATCCCAGCCCGACAAGCAGCGCCGCGGAAATCGCTACCGGCGCTCCGAATCCAGCAGCTCCTTCCAAAAATGCTCCGAATGAGAACGCAATCAATAATGCCTGCAGGCGACGGTCTTCTGTGATCGACGTCACCGAATTGCGAATAATATCAAAATAGCCGGATTTAACGGTCAGTTTATACAAAAAGACAGAAGTAATAATAATCCAGCCAATCGGCAACAACCCGTAAACCGCCCCTTGTGTGATCGACATGACAGCCATTCCCACCGGCATTCTGTAAGCGATTACAGAAATTAGCAAAGCAAGGAGCAACGTTGTAACCCCAGCAATATGCCCTTTCATTCGCTTGACAGCGAGCGCCCAGAAAAAATATAAAATTGGAATGAGTGCCACGATGGCTGACAGCCAAAGATGGTCTGCGATGGGCGTAAAATCCTGCTTCCACTGCATAAACAATC
>NZ_BAWO01000052.1 GCF_000632715.1 Parageobacillus caldoxylosilyticus NBRC 107762
AGCTATGTAAGGCAAGATTGTCATCAGCATCAGCTACTCGCTTTGAGTAGGCTCTTTTTATTCATCATAAAAGAAGAAGGACGAGTAAGGCTCTTGCATTCTTGACCACGTGATCACCAAAATGACCACGAATATTATAAAAAATAATGAAGATGTAAGGTTTTGTACAATGTTTGAGTTAGGTAAATTGCTTGAAATCAGCGGAAAATGAATTAATCTGTGAAAATGCGAACATTGTTAATCAAACGGGTGATGTAAACACAAAAGCGCAATACCCTTGTTCCATATAAATGCCCTACTTAATAAAAGTAGGGCATTCGTGTTGATTAGCAGCAATGAGTAGGGTATCCAGGGTCAACCACTACGTTTCTTGTAATAGGTCTAAAAATATGTCTAGGGACATTGACGATATTGTGACGATTAATGTGTACAACTGGATGAATAAAAGGGACTACACGAGGAATGAAACAGTCCCGCACCACAAATCTAGGTGGACATATAACTGGTCTAGGACAAAACATGGAAAATCACCCCCTATAAATATCTATAAACATTAAATGTATTAGCGGGTCTTTTGGAAACGGACAGATATCACAAGTTATATAAAAAAATAATTTATTGACCTATATTACCGATTTTGGTCAGCCAGTTCATCAAGTTGTGATGAGTACAGTTAAGGTTTAAAAAACAAAATAAGCATGGTGTTTCATAGTAGACACATACTGTGTAGCAAAAATGTTGTTATTAGTAAAAATAGCGTTGCCCAATAAAGCAACGCTAATTGCTAATCATTCTAATTAACTTAACAGCATTTGCTGTCATTCCTATAAGTCCAGTAATTGAGAAAATGTATGCAACGAATAAAGGAATACTTGATAAATCTTTAGTCAAGATTCTATATGTACTCAAGGCACAGATGAACAAACTACTCAAGAGTACTAAATAAAAATAAACGTACTTTATTGTCCAAGTCCGTCAACTCCTTAAAAAAGTGGTTCTAGACAAATTTTATATTTCTTCCTTGCTCCCTATTCTCCAAGTTTTTAGAAATCTCTTTTAAAATTTGTTTTTTCTCTTTTTAATGTTTTTTATTAAGCTTACTGCGAACTACACACCAAAGACAATCAAACAAACATGACAAAACCAAATAAGAATGGACAGCTTCCATGTTAGACCTCCTAAGTTTTTGGATAATTATACCATAAATGGTGCAAATGGTGAATAACAATGGCTAAAATTAATAATACAAGCCAATTTTTCCTCCGTTGAGGAAAAATTGGCTTTTTCCATTCCTCTTATCATCTTCCTTCCATATGGATAAATTAGCTAGGAACAGGAAGGGTAGTCGAACGGTCAAGTTATTTGTTATGAACGTTTCCGGGCTATTGCCAAAATTCCAATTAAAGCTAAATAAACAACATAACCGATCACTTGTAAACTTGTTGGCTTATCGGTATAGCCTACTAATGCGTGCAACAGGTGCCCCGCAGCACTGTCACTGCTCAAGATGGAACTTGTATCCCATAACGTTTCATTGCCGAATGGTAGCCATCCGAGTTGCTGAAATTCCCCGATTCCGCTTACTAAAAATCCTGCAGCAAATATGACAAGCAAAAAAGTTGAAAGATTGAAAAAGTATTTTACATTGATCTTTTTCCCAAGAGCATAGATTAAATATCCAGTTACACTTCCGGCTATAATCCCTAATACACCAAGTACTATATTTAGGACCGGGTTGGTTATTGACGTTAACGGAATCATAAACACGACCATCTCAAGCCCTTCTCGGAACACTGCCAAAAAGGTAAAGCCTGCAATAGCAAACTTCGATCCCGTTTTGATTGCTGAATCTATCCTTGATTCGAGTCCTTCTTTTAGATTTTCGTTCTTTTGCATCGAGGTGGCCATGTACGTTAACATACCAAACGCAAGCAAATAGGATATACCTTCAATTTGTAATTCCAAGGAGGTGCCTTCGTAATTTTGAACCGTCGAGTAAATTGCAACACCAGCGATGAGTGATGCAATGATTGCTGCAAATATACCTGTCCAAACATTCCGGATACGATCCCGCTGTCCGATTAGAATGAGATAGGTAGCCAAAATCGAACATAGCATCGAAGCTTCAAAAGCTTCACGGAAGAGCATGAGAAAAGCTGCCACTTCCTCGCCACCACCTTTTTTATGGATTATAGGAACTTAGCTACAGACCATGATTGATTATGTTTCGTTATGAAATGGTTGCTGTAGCTTTGGTTTATAGTATGAAAAAAATTCGACATAGAAACGGACAAACTACCATTATCAATAGTACATTTTTAGAATAATAGGTATTGGTATTATGTTATATTCACTGGAACCCTATAAAACAAGCGAACCTCCTTGATAAACAAGGAGGTTAAAAGTCCAAACTCTAACTTGGATCTAAGCTTTTTACTTCCTCTCACGCATGTTATGTCAAAAAATGAAGAAGAAATGACAGAAATTAGATAAAAGTGGATTTTTCTTATCAGATGATGAATTTATACAAGCTGACTCTTTTTTAAAGCATATCTTAAAAGCAAGGATCGTATATTAGCATTCCCCAATACTCAATAGGAGGTGTTAGATATGAGTGATAGACATCACAATGTATTTACCTTAGTTGTTGTTTTATTCATCCTGCTTATTATTGTAGGCTGTTCTTGCACAGGTCTAGGCGGATATGGCGGTTATTAATTCCCGGCAAGGTGATATTAAACACCATTTTAAACTTCTAATTTAATTCTGAAGGGTTGGTTTCGTTTGTTGAAAAAGCAAAGGGCAGATTGTTCATGGTCTGTCCTTTTTCAAAATATCCGCTTGGACAAACATGGATGGAAAGCAAGCCCATCATCTAGCATACCGATGAACGTAAAGTCACTGTATTCTGCGTCTCCTATCGGGTGCCTTATTCAAAAAAATGAATGAGAATGGTTCATGCACCTCCTATTCTAAAATCTCCTGTGTAAGAAAGGAGGGGATAAAATGGAATATTTAGGAAGATATCAGGGAGAGCCGGTTGAGGTTATTGATCGCAATGGATGGGTCCATAGAGGAGTAATAGAATGGGTCGATCCAGTACGGGGAGGAATGTTTCTTCGCACCGGCTTTAGAAGAAGATTTATTCCATTTTTCTTAATTGCTGCTCTTTTTCTTTTAAGATTCGGAAGACGGCGCGTTTTCTAAAAAACGAAAACAAAAAATCTTTGGTTCATCCTTTGGATCCGTTTTCCTCGATTCGCAAACGGAATAAATCATTAATTGATGGTTTCATCAACATCATCTTCAAAGAACCTATATAGGTTCTTTTTAGTTTGCCAATTTTGCCGGCAAGCTAGAACCCTGCCATTTGGCGGGAATTTTTTATTGGCTATGATGCATGCATGTTCATCGTTCAAATTTCAAACAAAAACAAGCCCGAAAACCTCATTTTTCCTCCATTGGCATAGACATGGAGAAAACCTCGCATGTTGAATCGTAATCACGTTCAATTATTAACATTTCTCATTGGAATAAGAATATGCATTGTCATTAAGTAAATGTTTTCCATGTATGATCTTGCTTCTCTAAACACACGTTAATAATGTTCGAAAAAGAATCATTCTTTTTTCGAACGCAAGGGAAATTCCAAAAGAGGAGTGTGTAAAGGTCGTGAATCGTTTACGTCTATTTAATTTTGGGCGTAATAGAGGAATGTGGAACCAATTGTTGCGCTTAACGGGACGCCGAAACAATAACAATATCGTATGGACTATATTAAGTTTAGGCTTGGGAATTGCTGCGACAGCCGTTTTCAGTATGAGAAGAGGACGCAACGCTCAGTATATGATGCCAAAACCGATTCAGCGTGCGATGCGTGGCATAACCAGCTTGATGAATCAACGAATGAGAACACCAAGCTTAGCGACTATGGAATTTTCTAAAGAAATAGCGGAAAAGCCGAAAAGCACTCCAATGAGCCATAGTTATTACCAACAACAAAAATAACCTGGCGCGGTTCGTCATTTTCCGGATATTTTATGGCCATAACATAAATGCTTCCGATGCGATCTCTTTTGTGTAGATAGCAGTAAACATATCGATGTTGTCAAACAGGAAAGATTTTTCTTTGTAGAAACATCGCTGATAATTTAATGTAACGGAAACAGACGAGTTTAACATGTTCGCCCTCCTTGGCATACCGGGATATGAAGAGAAATAGGCAGAATTGGCAAAACACTTGAAATAACGTAGGGAAATGAACATAATAGATTTTCGGAGTGCATAAAAGCTGTGGACTTAGTAATGAAACGTGCACTCTGTTGATGTTTGATACGAAAGCGAAGGCATACTTTCTTATCCGCCGCTTATCACAAAGCCCTTCCCCAACGGAAGGGCTTATTTTTTTCAAAAACAATGGTAACACAAGAAAAGACAACCGAACAGAAAGAAGATACAACTGATAAGGAAAAGAACACTTGGGGAATAAAACGAATGTACAGATCATGAAAAAGTTTAGCAACTTAGTTTCGTTGGAAAGACGGAAAAGTGATTCGTGTACAGCTAGCATGTGTATTTCCTTTATCATGGTTATCTCTCCTTTATTCAGGGAGATGAGGTTTTTTACGTTCCATTTCAGTAATGTATTTCGGTTTTTTTGATACTGCCACCAAAGAGATAATAAAGCCAATCCCTAAGATGGCTGATAATGTCCATGCGAAAATTTCAATTGGCGCCATTACCTTATGACCTCCTTCTCTTTAGTGTTATGTAAAAGATATGCCGACATGCTTGCCCATTTTCTTGCCCGTTATTAGATGGGTGTAAATTTACAATCACAAGAATAGACGAGTAGATGAATAAGGAAACGAAATAAGCATTCTGTTGCCAAACGAGAAGGGGGAAAGGAGAAAATGAAATTTACCGTTTTAAAAATGAAGACACAAACTATGCACTGGGATTTATGGTTAATGCTATGGCCGAAGAAAAGATGGTAAATCACGTTATCAATACGGATGAACCATACGCACAAGAGGCACTTGAAATATTAAAGCGGCATGGCCATGGTGATAGAAGCAAAATAGCGGCAGAATATATTTGATTCGTCTACCATAACATTATTCATACGTTTTTGTTATAATAAAATAAACAGAGCCATTCTGTAGAAAAGGAGGAAAATAATTGACTGAATTGAGCAAGGCCCAGATTCAACATCAACGGTTATCTAAAGCTAAAATCATTAAAAGGGCAAGTGCTATTTTCATCGGGGCTGTTTTAATGGCAGTAGGACTTGAAATCTTTTTAGTCCCTAATAACGTTATTGATGGAGGCATAACAGGTATTTCCATTATGCTTTCGCACATTACGGGTTTTCGTCTTGGAATTTTTATTTTTCTTTTAAACCTTCCGTTCTTTTTTATGGGCTATAAGCAAATTGGAAAAACCTTTGCTATTTCCACGTTGTTTGGGATTACCGTTTTATCGATTTTTACCTCCCTTTTTCATCCTGTTCCCGCCTTTACCGAAGACATTTTGCTGGCTACCATTTTTGGCGGAATGATTCTCGGTACAGGAGTAGGTCTTGTCATTCGTTATGGTGGAGCTTTGGATGGCACGGAAATACTTGCTATACTCATGAACAAAAAACTTCCTTTCTCCGTTGGCGAGATCATCATGTTTTTTAATATCTTCATTCTAGGTGCTGCCGGATTTGTTTTTACCTGGGATAGAGCGATGTATTCAATTTTAGCCTATGTGATTGCGTTTAAAACGATTGATGTTGTCATTAAAGGATTAGATGAATCGAAGTCGGCATGGATTATCAGTGATAATTCGGAAGCCATTGGGGATGCTATCATGAATCGATTAGGTCGCGGCGTTACGTACTTGAGCGGTGAAGGAGCATTTACTGGTGACGATAAAAAAGTGATATTTTGTGTGATTACCCGTCTTGAGGAAGCAAAACTTAAAGAAATTGTCGAAGAAAATGACCCAAATGCTTTTTTGGCTATAGCAGATATGGCTGAAGTACGCGGTGGGCGTTTTAAGAAAAGAGATATTCATTAATGAATCCCCAATTAATGACAAACCCACCAATAAAACAACAAGCTCCTAATCTTGGTATTCGTAGTTTTATGAACCTATTCTTAAAAAACCCTTCAAAATTTTTTCATCCGGGTATCTTCGTTCCGGATAGACTGCTCAAAGTACATTCTATAGCGAACTTTTCTATAGATATGCCAAGGATGATGAAGAGAGTTTAGAAAGGCTTTAAATTCTCTGAGTCAAGTTTAAAGGAACTGGTTCATTTTCTCGCAGTAGTATGAGAATCTCAAAGATATTGTGTATATCGATAAGTTTGACCTGATTCAAATATGTCCAGCGTGAGGATACTGATTGTGCAGAGTAGCATCGCTATTTCTGTATGATTGGTGTCCTTTTTTCTTTTTCGTCAAAAATGATCCAGGGATTTCGCCGCGGCGAATCCCTGGATAAATCTCTATAAAGATACAAGATGTAGAAATGCGGCGGGCACCCCCTCCTCGTCAAGTAGACAGTGATAACATTTACACAGTCATGATGAATGCAGAATGGTGTTTTCATTGGGCAAAAACCATTTGTACCCAATAGAATAATAAAAACAACGTGACAATGGTTGTTAATGGGATTACAATCAACGATACGCTTAAATAATCTTTCCATGTTACTTTAATCTTATTTTGTTTTAGGATATGCATCCAAATAAGGGAGGCAAGTGTTCCAATAGGCAATAGCAAGGATCCCATGTCACTGCCAATAATATTCGCGAGATAGATGGTCTTTAATGTGATAGGATCAAGCCCCATTTCTGTCAAGGTGATGGTTCCAATCATTAAAGCAGGATGATTATTAAAGAAGTTAGACAGAATGGACACTAATCCCCCCATGATAAAGCTCGCATAAAACAATCCTTGGTTTACAATCGGTTCACATATTTTCACAAGCATCGCTGTTAGTCCTGCATTATGGAGCCCGTAAATAATGACATACATAGAGAACGCAAAAATAAGAATGTGCCAAGGAGTCTTTTTCAAGATATCAACGGGATTGGTGCGCAAATGATACCATCTCCATACAAGCAGGACGACTGATCCAAGCACCGCAACGATTTCAATTGGAATCGAGAGATAAGATGCAACAAAGAGCAGGCAACGGATCACAAAGACAAATAACAAGATCCTCAACATAAATTGGGTGCGTTTCCGCTTTGTTTCAACAGAAATGGTTTTCTTTAATGGATGGAAATGTTTAGTAAAAAAGATTTCCTCTATATCATATGAGAAATCTGGCAATGTTTTTGGCAATTTATTCTTTACCACTACGTATATCAACCAAGACATAAACAACAGTCCTAACGTCGCTGGTATAAACATCATGGCGGTATGCATATAAAGTGTCATGTGAACAATTTTTAATGCGATTAAATTGACGATATTACTTACCCCAATAGGTGCGCTGGAAGCTGTTGCAATCAGTGCTCCGCTTAAGAGATACGGAATCTGCTCATGTGGTTTTAGCCGGAGGTTTTTTAGAAGTAAAATTAAAATCGGGGTTGTAATCATGATGCTGCCATCGTTATTGAATAAAAGGGTCATCAAAAAGCATAGCAGTTGAATGTACCAATATAGGCGATAGCCTGAACCCTTGGCCAAACTTGCAAGTCGTGCGGCTGCCCAATGGAAAAAACCGAAACTTTCTAATATGACAGCCATGACAATCGTTGCGATAATGGTAATGGATGCGCCAGCGATTTTATCGATAATATCGAAAATATCTCCGCGTGATACAATGCCTGTTAGTAAAATAATCCCTGCACCAATCGACGCTGGCCATGCTTCGTTTAAGCCTCTTGGCCTCCAAAAGATGACGAACATCGTCATGATGAACACGAAAATTGTCATTTGAATTTCGAAACTCATTATTCTTCCCCCTGTTTTTTTACGGGTCTTAAGTCATTTGACCCTATCAGCTCGATTTACTATATTTATATTCACCCCTATCAAGAAGGATTTGGATAATAGACCTAATTTTTCTAATATGTACTCTTGTCTCGTTAGTAAAAATGTACGGTAGAGAGTAATGACTATAGATGAATGTATAGTAGAGACTAATGACTATAGATGATCGAAATAAATATAGATGGTTGTGTTTAAGAATGGGGATGGCGGAGAAATATTAAGCGGTGGGTAGCGATGGCCGTCAATCGTTTAGAATATGACGAACGAGCAATTCGTATTCGACGTTATCTGACAGAAGACATCGTATGATTACAAAATTTTCCATAACCTTCGTATAAGCGAGAGAAAGTATTATTGTATTAAATCACAGGCGTTATAATAGTAAAAGTACGCTTTTGCTCTCAAAATCGAAGGTCAGTTGATGATCATGAATGTTATGCAGTCCATTCATGATCCAGAAAAGGCTGAGGCGATGAAGCAATATTGACGAAAAGAACAAAATGAGCGAAATTATTTGTTGTTTTTCATTGGTATCAACACAAGTCTTCGCATTCCGACATCTTAAAGTTAAAAACCGGTGAAATTATCATTAAACGAAGGCTATTCATTTCCTGAGAAAAATGATAATATTTTTTATTGAAATTCTGCATATTGGTGGTGTACATATGTTTTCATCGTTAAAACGATTCTTAATCGGAAGGCCGTTGAAATCAACCGAACTGGGAGAGCAAAAGTTGGGCAAATTAAAGGCATTAGCCGTTTTATCTTCTGATGCTCTATCCTCGGTTGCGTACGGTACGGAACAGATTTTACTTGTTCTCTCGACGATTGGATTTATTGCATTTTGGTATTCCATTCCTATTGCGATTGGGGTTCTTGTCCTATTGGTGGCACTTATTTTATCGTATCGCCAAATCATTTATTCTTATCCGCATGGAGGCGGAGCTTACGTCGTTTCCAAAACGAACTTGGGTGTAAATCCAGGTCTTATTGCCGGAGGCTCTTTACTGGTCGACTATATTCTGACCGTGGCAGTAAGCGTGTCTGCAGGAACGGATGCCATTACATCCGCGTTTCCAGCTTTACATCCATACACAGTTGGAATTGCTATCGCACTGGTTGTGTTTATCACTATTCTTAATCTCAGAGGCGTAACCGAATCCGCTTCCGTTTTGGCCTATCCCGTTTATTTGTTTGTGCTGGCGCTCGTTATTCTCATTATTGTTGGGATTTTTCGTATTATCAATGGACAAGCACCGTCTACTTTACATACACCTATCGGTACTGCGGTGCCCGGAATTACCTTATTCTTGCTGCTGCGGGCATTTGCATCTGGCTGTTCTGCGTTGACAGGGGTAGAAGCGATCTCAAACGCCGTTCCAAATTTTAAGGAACCGGCGGCAAAAAATGCTGCCAAAACGTTAGTGATGATGGGGGTTATTCTCGCCTTTCTATTTGTGGGAGTCACATTTTTGGCATACTGGTATGGAATTGCACCGAAAGCAGAAGAGACGGTTGTTTCCCAGCTTGCCTCCGAAGTGTTTGGAAGAGGCGTGATGTATTACTTTATCCAAGGAACGACTGCCCTTATTTTAGTCTTGGCTGCAAATACGGGATTTTCTGCATTTCCTTTGCTGGCATATAATCTGGCATCCGATAAATACATGCCAAGAATGTATCTTATACGCGGTGACCGTTTAGGTTATTCAAATGGAATCATCACGCTTGGCCTTGCTTCTATTTTGCTGATTATCGCTTTTAAAGGGCAAACGGAACAGCTAATTCCTTTGTATGCGGTGGGCGTATTCATTCCTTTCACTTTGTCACAAACAGGCATGATTGTAAAATGGGTGCGCGAAAAACCAGCGGGGTGGATACCGAAGCTGCTGGCAAACTTGCTAGGTGCGATCATTACACTAACCGTACTGTGCATTTTCTTTATCACAAAATTTGCTCAAGTATGGTCTGTGCTTGTATTTCTTCCGATAATCGTATTTATTTTTCATCAAATCCATAAGCACTATGATGCTGTGGCGGAACAACTGCGGGTCAATCCAAATAAGATTCCGGACAAAATCGAGGGAAATGTCGTGATTGTACCTGTTGCGGGAATCACAAAGGTAGTGGAGCAATCCTTAAATTACGCCCAAGCCATTGGAGATTATGTATTGGCTGTATATGTGGCATTTGACCGGGAAAGCATGCTCCGAATGGAAGAGAAATGGAAGAGATGGAGGCCGGATGTTCGCCTGGTTACACTAATTTCTTATTATCGCGATCTTATCACACCAATTTCCAAATTGGTGGATACGATTGAAAGCAAGGCAGAGGAAAGAAATTATACAGTAACGGTTTTGATTCCTCAATTTATACCAAAAAAAGGCTGGCATAACTTTTTACATAACCAATCCAGCGTTTTGTTGAGATTGTACCTTCTATATAAGAAAAATGTGATTGTCTCAACAGTTCCTTATCGACTTCATAAGTAGAAGTTCATATTCGATTGCAAGCGGGGATGATTGCTGAACGATCATCCCCTGTCTATAAAGACCGAATAAATCGGTCTTTTTTGTCTGTCTTCTTTCACTATCGCTCTCATTAGCAAAACAAAGCCAATTATTTATTTCTTTTTTTGGGGATCGTTAAGCTTTTCCAGTTATCAGATTTAAGTTGTTTCGCGATATAAACGATTTGCCCAATATGATAAGAATAATGATACATTTGTCTTTCAATAGCTTCGATAACCGTATGAGGTTCACTTCGAATATAAATGATCTGAATCTGTAATGGAAATGTAATAGATTTGTAACCACTTCTTATTGTTTTTGTTATAGATTAGAAATTTTTTTTAAATATAATGATTGACGTTAATAGAAATGTAATGTCCAAAGTACATCTTGGGGGGTACAACATGAAAAAATCATTTATTCTTACAGGTACAATTATAAGTTCTTTATTAGCAGGCCAAACTGCTTTCGCTAGTAATTATACTGTCCAAAAAGGCGATACGCTTTGGGAAATATCCAAAAAATACAACACTACTGTAGAAGCATTAAAACAAATGAATCATTTAACTTCTGATTTTATTTTCCCTGGACAAATATTAAAAGTTAACGAAAAAAAAGATACATATGTAGTGAAGCCTGGCGATACCTTAAGCAAAATTGCAAAGCAATTTAATACGACTGTTGCTGCGTTATTAAAGATGAATCCCGAAATTTCTAATCCAAATTTTATTAAGGCCGGTCAAACGATTCGCTTGTCTGGGGCGGTTCCATCTTCTGTTAAACCTGCTACTAAGGAATCAAGTGCTAATGGTTATTACATCGTTAAAGAAAGAGATACTCTTTCTAGCATCGCTAAAATGTTTCATACAACAGTTAGTTCATTGCTCGCTTTAAATCCGGAAATTAAGAATCCTAATTTTATTCGAGTGGGACAATCTATTAAAGTTACTGGAGAAAAAGCTCCTGCTCAATCTTCCAATCAAAAAATTTCTAAACCTTCCCCGGGTTCGATATCTACCACTCCTTCCAATAGCACAAAAGCTGTGAATTCTTCTTTGGCTGATCGAGTCATTCAAATTGGCGAAAAATATTTAGGTGCCAAATATTTATATGGTGCTAGTCCATCTCGCACAGATGCATTTGATTGCTCATCCTTTACTATGCGGGTATTTGGTGAAGCTGGAATTTCTTTGCCTCGCAGTTCGGCAGCACAATCACAAGCTGGCACGACGGTTTCTCTCAATCAGCTTCAAAAAGGAGATTTGCTCTTCTTTGATACAGATTTCAATGGAGCGATCAATCACGTTGGAATTTATGCAGGTAACGGCCAAATGTTAAATGCTACAGTTTCTAAAGGCGTCTCTTATGCATCAATCAATTCTTCTTATTGGAAAGAACGGTTTGTGAAAGCAGTACGTGTAATCAATTAATCTGTGAAAAGCAATCGAGTGTAAAATCGCATAGGTTTTACACTCGATTTTTTGATGTATCAACAATGTATAAACGGTAAAATCGGACAAGTCGATCCCCCTTGGGCTCCAAGAGGTTTTTTGTGATACTGATTTCTTCTGACAAGTCTTATGTCAACAGCCGTTGAGATAGTTTTTCTCAACGGCCTGAAAAGAAGCTCTTTCCAAAACAAAAAGGGCTTCTTTTCTATTATCATCTTCATTCTTATCATTCAACATCTTCAAATTCCTCATCATCCACCACATATGGGGAAGGATCCTCTCGAATAAATCGTACCGCATTTAAACCGATCATCTGAGCAGGCATGGAAGTGTTACCATCTGGTAAAATAGGGCAGATGGAAAGATCAGCGACTTTAAGGTTTTTGGTACCAAAGACATTCAGGAATCCATCAACAACTCCTTCTTGAATATTCCTACCCATTCTACATTGCCCACCAAAATGAGCGAGATTATGATAAGAGGCCTTGACATAATTAGCAAGCAGGTTTCGCTTTTCTACCTCATTAGTTAAATGGAATATATTTTCAGGAGGGTATACAACCTTATAAATGCCGTCCGGATCTAGTTTACGAGCTCTCTTCATAATATTGAAAACCTGAATATACTGATCCACCATAAAATCTAAGTCATCAGGATTTCCCAGCGGATTAAGGTCAACGGATGGATAAGCCTCAGGATCGCTATGGGCGACCATAATCGTGCCCCTGCTTTTAGGGTTAAGGTCGAAAATTCCAATACTCATTATATTAATTGATTTTTTCGGATCAAAATCCCAATTATTAATCATTACATCTTGAATAGGGACAAACGATGGTGTTGGGAGTCCAAATAATTGAAGGCGGCGCCCTCCTCCGTCTTCCCCTTTAAAAGCACCGAGTGTAAATGGCTGATCAGGATCAGCGGACATTACCTTTAGGAGTCGTGTTGTTTCTACTTCTACACCCATTCCAACAGCATAATGTGTTTGGAAATTGTAACCAACATTTGGACTCTTTACTAATGTTCGTATGCCTGCTTTACCCAAATCAGCTGGTCTCCCAATTCCCGAACGTTGTAGAATGACCGAAGAAAAATTGCCTGCAGAGACAATAATTCCTTTTCTTGCAAAAGCTCTTTGTGATCTCCCGTTCCTGACAAACTCAACGCCAATAGCAATGTTAATTCCTCTTTTTTGTTTAAATAGAATTTTATTGACGGTTGTTTTTGTTAAAATGACCAACTTTCTCCCATTAACCCCAAATTCATCTGGATCGAACTCATCTCCTTGTGTGACAATATTTTTATTTAAATATCCGGTTGCAGTAGATGAACGGACAAACTTTCCATCTACCTCTTTGTTCAGAAATTGTGATTTGAAAAATGTACAATCTCTTATGCCCGTATTATAATCTTCAACAATTGGGATATCCAAAACATCTGATGTTGCTTTAGCTAAAATAGTTGTAAGTCCATTCTTAGGAATGATTTGTTGTCTAACGAAAATAGGACCTTTTGTTCCCCGTTCGTTTGGATCTTGTGTCTTTCCTGTATAGGTTTCATTTTTTTTGAATAATGAACGAATGTTTTTGTAGCTCCATTGAGATCCAACGAGATCTGCCCACTCATCATAAAGGTTTCTACTTCCACGTACTGCATACATTGCATTATGTTCTGAGCTTCCCCCAATTGCTCTGCCGCTTGCTAATCTAAGCTGACTGCTAATGGTTGGCTGCGTTTTAGAAAGAATATTAAATGAAAATCTGTTATCAGTAGATAAAGCACTTGATGTTGCACGAGAAGGACTACTTAGCTCGTTCGTCAGATTCGTTCCTGCTTCAAGGACGAGCACAGAAGTACGTTTGTCATCCGTTAATTCTTTGGCAATTACCCCTCCGGCAGTTCCAGCACCAATCACGATATAATCAAAAGGTTTTTTGGTTGACATGGGATCATTCCTTTCGATATAGGATTTAGAATAACTAATTCCATCCTTGATCCTTTCTGCGCTGAAATGATCGGATCGGACTGTTCACTTGTTCACTCATAGAAAAGTTCAGTGCACATCGCACATACCATTTCTTCGGCATATAAACTTTGGTGTAACAAATTTAAAATTATGTTGCCAGTTGTTAACTCGATAAAATAGTAAGGATAAAAAATTGCTCCATTTATTAGAAAATTGGAACTTATATCGTCATATTTATGGCTAAACACCCAAATTGGTGCAATAAATGCGCTATCTGGAAGTAGATCTTCTTCTTGAGCGAACGGGTGCGTAGTGGAATAATGACGTTAAAACTTAAAGCTTGAGAACAGGTTTTCCTTAAGCTTGCAAGGCAATGAAAATGGAGGATGCCATGCAAAACCGTTCCTTCGTATGCGGTTTTGCATATCGACAATACAGCTATTCATGTAACGTTTCGCCAAGTACCGTATGACCCGCATCATTTTCTGCTTGCTTTTGAAAAGAAAAATGTTCCAGCACGCGAGTTGATTTTGCGGTGTTTTGTGGGAATCAGCATTGGAAAAAAGGTCAAACATACTAACTGCTTGACAACGCGTTCATTGGCAGCAGCAAAAAATGGAATCAACGTATTCCGTTTTTTTGTTTACAACGTAACATTGTTATGTTACATTATATAGTGTAGGAGGTGTTGATGGTGGAGGAGGAATTAATCTCGAAAAAAGAATTGCTGGAGCGGACAGGGATCTCTTATGGACAGCTATATCGGTGGAAACGGAAAAAATTAATTCCCGAAGAATGGTTTATTCGCAAATCGACATTTACGGGGCAAGAAACGTTTTTTCCAAAAGAAAAAATACTAGCGAGAATCGAAAAAATTAAACAGATGAAAGATGATCTGTCGCTCGATGAACTGGCAAATATGTTTTCTCCGAACCCTGCTGCGATTACTCTCCATAAGGACGAGATTATAAAACGTAACATTGTTTCGGAAATGTCGCTGCAATTCTATATGGAACAAAAAGGGGAGCGACACACTTTTTCCTTCACTGAACTGCTGCAGCTCTATATTCTTGATCAATTGCTGCAAACAGGGGAAATTAGTTTGGAAGAAGGAAAAAGCGTATTCGATGTATTCGAGAAATATTATGCCGCCTTCCAAGGCCGGAGTTGTGAATTGCTTTTCCTGCGAAAAATGGGAGTAGCAATATGTCTATTAGTAGCAAGCGGAAATGATGTATATGTTGAAGAAAAGGCGAAAATCATTGTTCGTCTTCATGTGCCGACTTATGTAGAGCAATTAAAACTGATGATGTCGGAGGGATAAACAGATGGAACGGAAGGATTTAGTTATATCTGGTGCTGGAAGTGCTTCAGGCGGTCTATATAATTTGGTCAAAATTTCTGGAACAGGAAAGGTGCATGGGGATATCGACTGCAATGATATGGCGATTCACGGGACGGCGACAATGGAAGGAAACGTGAAAGCAAAGGCGGTGCATATATCCGGAAAAGCCCGCGTTACGGGATCATTGAAAACGGAACATGTAAAAATTAGTGGAAGCGCACAGATTGGCGCAGGTGTACAATGCAAACAATTTGATTGTCACGGAAGCGCAAATGTAGATGGGAATTTATCGGCGGACGAAGTGCATATTCATGGAGAGGCAGCCATTAAAGGAGGCTGTGATGCGGAACAATTTAAAGCGAGAGGAGAGTTTTCCATTGGCGGCTTATTAAATGCGGAGACAATTCAAATAAAGCCTTTCGGACATTGCCAAGCAAAAGAAATAGGCGGAGAGCGCATCGAGGTAAAACTGCAAGGAATAACATTTTTGAAAAAACTGTTATTTCATTTTGGTCTGACTGCCGAAAGCATCGAAGGGGATGAAATTTATTTAGAGTATACAAGCGCGAAAGCAGTCAGAGGCAACCGGGTGACGATCGGTCCCGGATGCGACATTGAAGTCGTGGAATATCAAGGCGAGTTTCAATGTGATCCGGGCGCGAAAGTCGGTACGTATAAAAAAGTGTGAAGGAGGGATAAACGTGGGAAATCATGTGCGCCATTTAACCGTAAACGGATCGGCACTTACTTCGGGCGGAACGTTTCATAAAGTGACGATTCGCGGGGATGCAACGATTAACGGCGATTTATGGTGTGACCGCTGCAAAGTGTTTGGCAATGCCGATGTAAGTGGCAACATCGAGACGAAGTTGCTTAACATTTTTGGCCAAGCGAACATACGGGGAAATGTTCAAGGAGAAACGATAAAGCTATTGGGAGAAATGAATATACGCGGAAATGCCGCGGCATCCGATTTTCATCTCCGCGGTGCCGCTCATGTAGATGGCGATGTAACAGGAGGAATGATTCACGGTTACGGAGAAATGAAAGTATCCCGCGATTGCGAAGCAGATGTTTTTTCGGTCACAGGCGCGGTGGAAATTGGGAACATCCTAAACGCGGAGCAAGTCGAATTGTATCTTCATTTTGCCGACAGCCGCATCTTCGAAATTGGCGGGAAAACGATTCGCGTCAAACGAAGTAAAGCATTGAATATTCTTCACTTTTTGAAACGATTTGCTCCTGATTCGGCAAAGTTAAAAGCGGAAATGATTGAAGGGGACGACATTTATTTAGAACATACCAAAGCCAAAATCGTCAGGGGGGATCGCATCATCATTGGTCCAGGATGTGACATTGATCTTGTTGAATATCACACAAGTTTTCAGCAAGATGAAAAAGCAATCGTGAAAGAAAAAAGAAAGCGATCATAAGGAAGAAGAAAAAAATGAGAAGAAACGAAACAAGCATGAAATGGGTAGTATTGGGACTGCTCATTGGCATTTTTGTCGCTTCGATGGACAATACGATCGTTGCGACGGTGATGGCGACGATTGTCGCGGATTTAGAGGGCTTGATAAGTTTGTTTGGGTGACGTCCGCGTATATGGTGACGGAAATGGCAGAGATGCCGATTTTCGGGAAACTTTCCGACATGTACGGACGGAAGCGGTTTTTTATCTAGCTTAATCCCAGCAGCACTGATGCTTATGTTCGTCTTTTTCATGACAAACGACCGGCTTGCATCGATGCATGCCGCACAGCAAGGCAAGGTGCAAGTCGGGAAGGAATAAGTATCTCGCAAAAGAAAAAGCGAATGCCGGCAATGCGCAGCATTCGCTTTTTTTTATATTCGTTTTTTGGCAATCGGTTCTTTTTGAAACGAACGAATTAATGAGATGACGATCAAAATCATAATGATCGCAAATGGAAATGCCGCAACAATCGATGCGGTTTGCAGCGCCTGTAAACCGCCTGTCCAAAGCAGGATCACGGCTGCGGCTGATTGCGCGATTCCCCAAATAAATTTGACGGAATTTGGCGGGTTCAACATCCCGTTTGTTGTTTGCATACCGAGAACGAACGTAGCCGAATCCGCTGACGTGACAAAGAACGTACAAATTAATAAAATCGCTAATCCCGATAAAATCGTGCCAAACGGAAATTGTTGCAGCATGAAAAACAATGCGGTTTCCATCCCTTTGTCATTCATGACATCGATGATGCTGATATGTTGAAACCGTTCTAAATATAACGCCGAGCCGCCAAAGACGGAAAACCATAAGGCACTAAATACGGTCGGAACGGCTAACACACCGATCATAAATTCACGTATAGTACGACCTCTTGAGATGCGGGCAATGAACGTTCCGACAAACGGTGCCCACGCGATCCACCATGCCCAATAAAAAATCGTCCACGATTTTGGCCAGTCGCTTTGCTCAAACGGTGTCAACCGAAAACTCATGGACGGCAAGTTTTGTAAATAAGTTCCAATCGTTGTAGTAAACACATCCATAATAAAGCTCGTTGGACCGACAAACAGCAAAAACAGCATAAGCCAAACCGCAAGAGCGATATTCGTGTCGCTCAATATTTTGATTCCTTTATTTAATCCCGTTTGCGCAGAAGTCATAAACAAAAATGTAACAACAATAATAATGATGAGTTGTGTTATAAAATTATTCGGTATGGCTGGAAATAAACGCGATAATCCTCCGCCAATCTGAATCGCTCCGAGCCCTAGTGAAGTAGCAACGCCAAATATCGTCGCATATACAGAAAGCGTATCAATGGTGATGCCGACAGCGCCATTCACTTTATCGCCAAATATTGGCCGCAATAGGCGGCTAATGACACCCGGTTCTTTTTTGCGAAATTGGAAATACGCAAGTGCCAGCGCAATTACACCGTAAATTGCCCACGGATGCAGCCCCCAATGGAAAAAGGCGTACCGCATCGCTAGGCGCGCCGCTTCCGGCGTTCCTCCTTCTCCGGCAGGCGGCGTATGGTAGTGAGAAATAGGTTCAGCCACCCCCCAAAACACTAACCCGATTCCCATACCGGCACTAAATAACATCGCAAACCATGTTGCGCTGCTATATTCCGGCTTCTCATCGTCCTCACCAAGACGAATATTGCCGTACTTCGAAAAGATTAAAAATAAACAAAAAACAAGAAATGTTGTCGCTGCCAATAAATAAAACCAGCCAAATCGATCAATTAAAAAGGAATGTACTGCCGTACTGACAGCGCCTAAGTTATAATCAGGCAGTTTACTTGCGGGTATTACTCCCCAAATAATAAATAAAATGACAATTATAATAGAAATGTAAAACACGGTCGATACTTTCCTCATCTTATCCCTCCTTGTAATCTTTGTTTAATGGGTGCCGATGAGGATCGTGTTAGCGTTTTCGGGTGTCGGAGAAGGAAAGAAAAAAGTTTTCCATTTCTATGGTAACGAAAAAATATAGAAATGGCAATGGATTTGCTTTGATATGGAAACAAGCATTTTTTTTGTAGGAAAACGATGATATCGTGTAAAATAAATTACTCATGGTAAATAAAAAGGGGGGTAGGCATGGTGAATAGCAGAATATCCGTAATGGCAAGCATTGTGCTAGCGATGCTCGTGGCATCGATGGATACGACGATCATGAATACGACGATGCCGATTATTGCGAAAGAACTCGGAGGGTTTTCTCTTTATGCTTGGGCGTTTGCTTCCTATATGATCACAACGACCGTTCTTTCTCCAATTGCAGGGAGACTTTCCGATATTTTTGGGAGAAAGAAAGTGTTTAGCTTCGGTATTATTTTATTTCTAATCGGTTCGCTTCTTTGTGGGATGTCGCAAAATATGGTCCAGCTTGTTGTATTCCGCGCGCTGCAAGGAATTGGCGCTGGCTTTATGATGCCGTTTCCGGCCATCATTGCCGGGGATTTATTTCCAATTGAAAAGCGCGGCAAAATTCAAGCGTTTTTTACGGCAATGTGGGGGATTTCCGCTGTTCTTGCGCCGCTGTTAGGATCGTTGTTTGTCGAATACGCATCATGGCGCTGGATTTTTTATATTAATATCCCGATTTGCTTGCTTTCGTTACTCACGCTATTGCCATATAAAGAAGTGTACGAACCGAAGCGAACATCGATTGACTATATCGGAGCGGTATTATTTGCGGCCGCAATCAGCCTGCTTCTATTGATGACGGTGGTCAAAAGCAACCAGTGGATGTATGGCGTCATTGGCGCTGTGTTATTAGTTGTTTTTTACTTATACGAAAAAAAGCAAACGTCTCCGCTTGTTCCATTGGCGCTTGTCCAGCATAAAACGCTAAAATGGATGAACATCAACGGATTTGTCAGCTGTGTCGCTTTATTTGGCACGTCTAGCTACATTCCGCTATTTTTGCAAAATATCGCGCATAAAACAGTATTTGTGAGCGGCCTCGCTCTTTTAGGCATGTCGATTGGCTGGATGATTGCGGCTGTGCCGGCGGGAAAATGGATTTTACGCTATGGGTATCGCATTTTATTGATTATCGGAAACGTTCTGCTTGTGCTTTCTGGACTATTGCTTGCACTTTTAAATGAAAGCCACGGATTTTTATATGTCTTTTTTGCCATGTTCATTCAAGGGCTATCGTTCGGATTGACGTCTACCGTCGGTATCATCGGCTCGCAGCAGCTGGCCGATGCGCATGAAAAAGGAATCGCTACTTCGTTTTTTATGTTTTGCCGCAACATCGGCACGGCAATTGGTGTAACGATTATGGGCGCCTTTTTAACGAAAGCAGCTGGATTTATGACAGGCATCCATCATCTCTTTTTATTTGGATTTATCGGTAGCATTGTGGCTCTACTAACATCGTTTCTCATTCGGGATGAATCCGAACAGGAAAAAAATAATTTGCTTCGTTCGGGAGAAATGGTCTAAATATTTGGCATTATATGCCGATAATAAAGAAGGGAAGGTCATTCCCTTCTCTTTTTTTTGCAGATGGAGTGCTACATGATGCGAATGAATGGGGGGATCCGAACGATGAAGATGACGGTCCGAAAAAAATTGTATGCAGTATTTGCCGTCGTATATATGCTGTTAATCGCTCTCGTTGGCATTGCTTATTACGAGATTTCCACTATTAATGCTAGTTATACGCACCTTTTAAATGACAAAGTTCCAAAACTTGTCAATGTCAAACAGTTAGAAATTTTGATCCGGCGCGAGCAGGGGAGCATGCGCGGCTATTTGCTTAGCGGCGATCAAACATCATTGACAAACTTTACGAAAGCGCACAATGAATATGAAAAGCTAAGCAATGAACTCGCGAAAACGTTGACAAAGACGGAAACAAAAAAGTTGCTCGCGCAGTTGGATGAGCTAGAACAGCAGTTTTACGAACTAGGGCAACAAATGTTTCAATTAAAAGAGGAAAATAATGTGGCGGCTTATACACAGTTAATGACAACGACAGGAAGGAATATTACTTCACAATTTGATGAAGTGGCACGGCAGCTGACGGAAATCCAGCAAACAGATATGAATCAGGCCAACAAGGATACCACGTCAGAAGCGGCATCTCTTAAAGTATGGATGATTATGATCGGAGTCATGGCGCTCGCTATCGGCAACATCATTACCATTTATATCAGCCGCATTCTTTCTCGCCCGCTCCTCACTCTTTCCGAAGCTGCAAAACGAATTGCCGATGGCGATTTGACTGGGGAGGAAATTGTGATTCATAACCGCGATGAAATCGGCGAACTGGCGGCGTCTTTTAACCAAATGGCGAAAAATTTGCGCGATGTATTAGAAAAAGTAGCGGTGAGTGCCGAACAAGTCGCAGCGTCTTCCGAACAATTGACGGCAAGTGCGGAACAGACGAGCAAGGCGACGGAACAAATTGCATTCACGATTCAAAATGTTGCTTCGGGTGTGGAAAAGCAAGTGCAAAGCGTAGAAAAAACAGCAGAGACGATCGATCAAATGTCCGAGGGAATTCAGAAAATTTCCGAACGTGCCCAAAACGTGTCGGCGATTGCGCTGCAAACGTCGGAAAAAGCATCAGAAGGTGGAAAGACAATTCAAACGGCTGTCGCGCAAATGAATACAGTAAATCATACGGTGGAGCGCCTTGCTGGGATTGTAAAAGGATTAGGAGACCGCTCCGAACAAATCGGCAAAATTATTGAAGTGATCAGTGGAATTGCGGAACAGACGAACCTTTTGGCGTTGAACGCGGCGATTGAAGCGGCGCGGGCGGGCGAACATGGACGAGGATTTGCTGTGGTGGCTGATGAAGTGCGAAAATTGGCCGAGCAATCGGCGCAATCAGCACGACAAATTGCTTCGTTAATTGCGACGATTCAAAAGGAAACAAACGAGGCTGTTCAATCGATGGAGACGGTGCTAAAAGAAGTGGAAACTGGTACCGGAGCCATCCGCATATCTGGAGAAGCTTTTCAACAAATCCAGACGGCTGTCCATGAAGTCGCGGCGCAAATTCAAGACGTTTCCGCTTCTGTTCAACAAATGTCAGCGGCTGCGGAACAAGTAGTACAGTCGATGCAGCTAGTGACGCAGATTGCTGAATCCGCCGCTTCGGGAACGCAAGAAGTGTCCGCAGCAACGGAAGAACAGCTCGCTTCCATGGAGGAAATTTCAGCTTCCGCTGCTTCCTTATCGAAAATGGCGGAAGACGTACAATCACTTTTAAAACGATTCAATATGTAGCGAACGTCCATGACGACGTTCGTTTTTTCATGTTTTTGCAACGAAAAATACATGCAAAATTTTTGTGTATTTGGATATAATAAATAAATGTACATATTGCTAAAAAGAAAGTAGTGGAGCTGCCGATGGGAGAGAAGCTTGTCGTCATCATTGGACCGACCGCCGTCGGGAAAACGAAATTAAGCATCGCTTTAGCAAAGCGGTTAAATGGGGAAATCATCAGCGGGGATTCGATGCAAATTTACAAAGGAATGGACGTCGGAACGGCAAAAATTAAACCGGAGGAGATGGAAGGGATTCCACATCATTTGCTTGACATTAAAGAACCGTGGGAATCGTTTTCCGTCGTGGAATTCCAGCAGCTTGCCCGCTCGCTTATTCATGAAATTTCCGCGCGCGGGCGCCTGCCGATGATCGTCGGCGGCACCGGGCTATATATTCAATCGGTCATTTATGATTACCAATTTTCTGCTGCTCCTTCCGATGAAGCATATCGCCGCCAGTTGCGAAAGATTGCCGAGGAGAAGGGAGAACAAGCATTGTATGAAAAATTGAAAGCCGTTGATCCGGAAAGCGCCGCACGCATTCATCCGCACAATATCCGCCGCGTCATCCGCGCACTGGAAATATATCATTGCACAGGCAAGACGATGACGGAATGGCAGCGCGGACAAACGAAACAACTTGTTTATGATGCCGCCATCGTCGGGCTGACGATGGAACGGGAACAATTGTACCGACGCATCAACGAACGGGTCGAGCAAATGCTTGCCGAAGGGCTGCTGGAAGAAGCGAAGGCATTATATGACCGCGGCATTCGCGATTGCCAATCTGTGCAGGCGATCGGCTATAAAGAACTGTATGACTATTTTGATGGGCGCGTTTCCTTAAAAGAAGCAATCGAACAGTTGAAGCAAAACTCACGCCGCTATGCGAAACGGCAGTTGACATGGTTTCGCAACCAAATGCCTGTTCAATGGTTCGATATGACTGATGTATCGAAGTTCGATGAGAAAACAGAGGAAATTTTTCAATACATAGCAGGAAAGCTTCAATTAGAAGCGAATATATAAAATTAGCTAGAGAGAAAAAGAGGAGGACGTTTTATGAAAAATTCCATTAACATTCAAGACCAGTTTTTAAATCAGTTGCGCAAAGATGGAACACAAGTCACCGTATATTTACTAAATGGCTTTCAGCTGCGCGGTTACGTCAAAGGGTTTGACAATTTTACCGTTTTGCTGGAAGTCCAAGGAAAGCAGCAGCTCATTTATAAACATGCGATTTCGACATTTGCCCCGGAAAAAAACATTCAGTTTGAAACAGAATAAATGCGTTTTATATAACGAATGGAAACCAAAAGTGCCCGTCTGAACAGGCGGGCACTTTTTTACGCGTAAAAATCGGTTATGCTGAATAAAATATACAAACTTGTATTCCTTGCCAAACTATGCTGCTTGCTTGTTTCTTTTACTTGGGCGATTGTCACGAATCGGCGGTGAAAGACGTATACTGATAAAGAACGAAGCGGTGAAAAAGGCAGCCACGAAAATGGTGAAGTGAGGTGACACCCCATTGTCGGAATTAACGATGAACAAGGCAAAAGGACAAATTAACATTGTTCTCAATTCGAAAAATATTAATCATCTAGTAAAAGAGGACCGACATGATTTCATTAATTATGAAGAGCATCAAGCGTTAAAAAATATTCAAAAAGAACTCGATCAGCTGATCGGGCTCGATCATGTAAAAAAAATCATTAAAGAAATTTACGCGTGGCTTTATATTAACAAAGTCCGCAAAGAAAACGGCTTAAAATCGAATAAACAAGCGCTCCATATGATTTTTAAAGGCAATCCTGGCACAGGAAAAACGACGGTGGCGCGGCTGTTAGGAAAATTGTTTTTTGAAATGAACGTGCTTTCCAAAGGGCATTTTATCGAAGCGGAACGAGCCGATTTAGTCGGTGAATATATCGGACATACTGCGAATAAAACGAGGGACTTAATCAAAAAAGCGCGCGGCGGGATTTTGTTTATTGATGAAGCATACTCGCTTGCCCGCGGCGGGGAAAAAGATTTCGGCAAAGAGGCGATTGATACGCTTGTTAAAGGAATGGAAGACTATTGCGATGATTTGGTTGTCATTTTGGCGGGCTATCCGAAAGAGATGGACTATTTTTTATCATTAAATCCAGGCTTGCCGTCCCGTTTTCCGTTAACGATCGAGTTTCCAGATTATACGGTCGATGAGCTGGTGAAAATTGCAAAACAGATGCTGCGTGAACGGGAATATGAGTTTACGCCGGAAGCGGAACGGAAATTATATGGCCATATTGAAGAAGTGCTTGAAACAAACCAGCGCGGCAAGTTCAGCAACGGACGCTACGTCCGCAACTTAATTGAAAAGGCAATCCGCAAACAGGCGGTGCGCCTTCTGCACGAAGGGAGATATGATAGAAAGGAACTGATGCTGATCCGCGACCGTGATCTCGTCATCAGTTCCTAAAAAGGAAGGGGAAATCCCTTTCTTTTTTTGTGCAACAGAAAGGATTTTGCGAGCATATGCCGAATAAATAAGCAAGGGGAAGCGGGAGCGGAATATTTTGAATAATTTGTATATTTTATCATTTTTGCATATTACCGTCCGCTCCTTGATATGTTATAGTAATGATACTTTAAAGGGATAAAGGGGGTATGGCGCTTGTACATGACGATCGGGGAAGTATTTTCCCAGACGGTGCGGAAATTTCCGAAAAAAGAAGCGGTCGTCGATATCATGAAAGGACGCCGCTATACGTATGAGCAATGGGAACAGGAAGTAAACCGCCTCGCCAACGCGCTGCTTGAAGCAGGAGTGCAAAAAGGAGACCGGGTATCCACCGTTTTGTACAATACGCTTGAACTTGGGACGGCGTTTTTCGCCTGTGCAAAAATCGGCGCCGTGTTCAACCCGATTAATTTTCGTTTGAAGTCAAAAGAAATCGCTTACATTCTTGAAGATGCGATGCCAAAAGTCGTCTTGTTCGAGAAGGCAGTGGAGCCGCAAATGACGGGCATTCATGGTCAATTCCCGCACATTTCGTTTTGGTACATTGACGACGATACACCATCATATGCTGCCAATTACCACGTGCTTGTCAGCAATGCGCAAGCAACCGCTCCTTCGATGGATGTATCAGAAAATGACATTTATGCGATGATGTACACCAGCGGCACGACCGGATGGCCAAAAGGGGTGATGCACCGTCATCGCGATATGATTGAACAGAGCATGATTTGCAATGCGGTCATGAGCATTCGCGATACGGACCGCGGGCTTGTCAGCGCTCCAATGTTTCATTGCGCGGAGCTGCATTGCTGCTTTTTGCCGCGCGTGCATGCCGGTGCGACGAATGTCATTCTTCATCATTTTGACCCGAAGCTTGTCTTAAAAACGATCGAGCAGGAACGCATTACGTTATTGTTTGCCGCGCCAACAATGTGGAATATGCTGTTGCAGGAAAATGTAAGCGATTACGATTTATCCTCGCTCCGTCTCGGATTGTACGGCGCCGCCCCGATGGCTCCGGTTCTTGTGAAAGAATGTCAAGAGAGGCTGGGCATCCAGCTTATTCAAGCGTACGGCATGACGGAAATGGGGCCGGCGGTGACGTTTTTGCTAGAAGATGAACAATTGACAAAAGCCGGTTCGGCCGGCCGCGCCTGCCTGAACCATGAAATTCGCGTCGTCAGGCCGCAGGAAGACGGTCCGTCCGATCCGGATGAAGTGCTGCCGCCAGGGGAAGTCGGCGAGATCATTATGCGTGGTCCGTGTATGATGGTCGGCTATTACAACCGCGAAGAAGCGACGGCAAAGGCGATGTATAAAGGATGGTATCATTCCGGCGACTTAGGCTATATCGATGAAGACGGCTACCTGTATGTCGCAGACCGCGTCGATGACATGATTATTAGCGGCGGCGAAAACGTCTACCCGCGCGAAGTGGAAGATGTGCTGTACGAACACCGCGGCGTGCTCGATGTCGCTGTTGTCGGCGAGCCGGATGAAAAGTGGGGCGAAAAAGTCGTGGCGTTTGTCGTCAAAAAAGACCCGGATGTTACCGCAGAGGAGCTGGAGCAATTTTGCAAAAACAGCGACCGCCTCGCTCCTTATAAACGGCCGCGCGCCTATTACTTTGTCGATACCCTTCCGCGCAATGCAAGCGGGAAAATTCAAAAATTTTTGCTTCGCAGACAAATGAAAAACGCGGCGAAAAGCGGAAAAGAGGGATGACCAATGACAGCTCGCTACTTACGCGAAGAGCATCACATTTTCCGGGACGCCTTTCGCAAGTTTTTGGAAAAAGAGGCATATCCATACTATGAAGAATGGGAGAAACGCGGGATCATCCCCCGCTCCTTTTGGGCGAAAATGGGCGAAAACGGCTTTCTTTGCCCATGGGTCGATGAACAGTACGGCGGCTTTAACGCCGATTTCGCCTATTCGGTCGTGATCAATGAAGAGTTAGAAAAAGTTGGATCTAGCATGGTCGGCATCGGCTTGCATAACGATATCGTCGTTCCATACCTTGCCTCTTACGGAACGGAAGAGCAAAAACGAAAGTGGCTGCCAAAATGCGTATCCGGTGAAATTATTACGGCGATCGCGATGACCGAGCCGGGAGCGGGATCGGACTTAGCCGGCATTTCAACAACGGCGGTCAAAGACGGTGATTACTATATCGTCAACGGGCAAAAAACATTTATTACCAACGGCATCCACGCCGATTTAATCATCGTTGCCTGCAAAACCGATCCGAATGCCAAACCGCCGCACCGGGGCATCAGCCTGCTTGTCGTCGAGCGCGATACACCAGGGTTTACGCGCGGCCGCAAGCTTGAAAAAGTCGGGCTGCGCGCGCAAGATACGGCCGAATTGTTTTTTAATGATGCGAAAGTGCCAAAAGAAAACTTGCTTGGTGAAGAAGGAAAAGGCTTTTACTACTTAATGGAAAAGCTCCAGCAAGAGCGGCTGGTGGTGGCAATCGCCGCACAGACGGCGGCGGAAGTGATGTTTGAGCTGACGAAGCAATATGTCATGCAGCGGTCGGCGTTTGGAAAACGCATTAGCGAGTTTCAAACCGTTCAATTCCGCCTTGCCGAAATGGCGACGGAAATTGCTCTCGGACGGACGTTTGTCGACCGTGTCATTGAAGAACATATGCAAGGAAAAAATGTCGTCACACACGTGTCGATGGCGAAATGGTGGATTACGGAAATGGCGAAGCGAGTCGCCGCCGAGAGCATGCAGCTGCACGGCGGCTACGGCTATATGGAAGAATACGAGATTGCCAGACGTTACCGCGACATTCCGGTCAGCGCGATTTATGCCGGAACGAATGAAATGATGAAAACCATCATTGCAAGAAACTTGGATTTATAGAAAGAAGGTGGCTTTGTGTTAAACGGAATTACAGTCATCGATTTTTCCCACTACCTGCCCGGCCCATTTGCCAGCCTTCGCCTTGCTGATTTAGGCGCTGAAGTCATTAAAATCGAACCGCCTGCCGGCGACAGACTGCGCTCGCTTGCCGATGAGTGCGTGTTTCACGCCAATAACGCAGGCAAAAAAAGCATCGCATTAAATTTAAAAAATGAACGGGATCTGCAAACAGCAAAAAGTCTGGTTTCTAAAGCCGATGTTCTTATCGAAAGCTTCCGCCCGGGGGTCATGGAGCGGCTCGGGCTAGGATATGACAATGTGCGCGAGTGGAATGACACAATCATTTACTGCTCGATCAGCGGCTTCGGCCAGCATAGCCGGTATGCGTCTTTCGGCAGCCACGATCTAAATTATATGGCGCTTACCGGCGTGTTGGCTCAGTTAAAAGATAGACAAGGCCGTCCTGTCCATCCGACGATTACGCTTGCCGATTTAATCGGGAGCATCCATGCTGCCGAACAAATTCTTGCCGCCTTGTTTTACCGCGAGCGGACCGGAAAAGGAACGTACATCGATCTGTCCTTAGTCGATGGCTTGCTGTCGATGATGGCCAACCATTTTGCCATAGAACATCAGACTGGTAGAAAAAACGGCATCACCGAGCTTGCCGGCACGATCGTGTCTTATCAGCTGTATGAGACGAAAGACGGCCGCTATGTCAGCCTCGCCGCCTTGGAAAGGAACTTTTGGGAAAACTTTTGCCGCGCCGTCGGCAAGCCGGAATGGATTGCGCATCATTATTCGCCGGCGGACGAAGCCAACCATGTTTATCAAGAAATCGTAAACCTGTTCCGGTCGAAAACGATGAAGGAGTGGCTGGAGTTTAGCCAAACGGTCGATTGCTGTCTTGCGCCCGTGCTCGAAACGGATGAGGCGAAAACAATGTTTGCGGATGACCGTTACCGCAAGATGATCCACATCACAGACGGGCGCATCGAAGTGGCTACCCGCTACGGGCCAAACACATTGCAAAAACGGAAAAGAGCGCCATTATTGAATGAACATGCGAATCCATTGCGAAATGAAGGAGTGATGAGGAAATGATGAAGACGCAATTGAATATTTCAACGATGTTAGAAAGAGCGGAAATGTTCTTTCCGACGAAACAAGTCGTTTCCCGCCTGAAGCACGGCATCGTCCGCCATACATATAAGGAAATTGGCGAACGGACAAGACGGCTTGCCAGCGTCTTGGCCGATTTCGGCGTTTCCGTCGGCGACCGCGTCGGAACTTTTGCCTGGAACCATCATCGCCATTTGGAAGCGTATTTTGCCATCCCGGGCATCGGCGCGGTGCTTCATACGATTAACATCCGTCTCTCGCCTCAGCATATCGCCTATATTATTAACCACGCCGACGACCGCGTGCTGCTTATTGATGATGATTTGCTTCCGGCAATTGAGGCAGTGAAAGACGAGATTCCGAACGTGCGCGCGTTTATCCTGATGACCGATAAAGAAGAGCTTCCAGAAACGAAGCTTTCCCCTGTCTATCATTATGAAAAACTATTGGAGCAAGGAGACCCGTCCTTCCCGTTTAAAAAAGATTTGGATGAATATCAGCCGGCGGGAATGTGCTATACGTCGGCGACAACGGGAAATCCAAAAGGCGTCGTATATACACACCGCAGCACCGTCTTGCATAGCATGGCGCTCGGGCTTGCCGATACGCACGGGCTTTGCGAGCACGATGTCGCGATGCCGGTCGTACCGATGTTCCACGTTAATGCATGGGGGATTCCGTTTGCCGCCACATGGTTCGGCGCGACGCTCGTCATGCCGGGGCCGGCGTTTACGCCTAAAGTACTGGCGCAATTAATCGAGTCGGAAAAAGTAACGATTACCGCCGGAGTGCCGACAATTTGGCTCGGCCTTCTGCAAGAGTTAGAGAAAGGCAATTACGATGTAAGCAGCTTGACGCGCGTCATTTGCGGCGGAGCGGCGGCTCCGAAAGGCATCATCCGCGCGTTTGAAGAGAAGTATCATATTCCGTTTATTCACGCCTACGGCATGACCGAGACAAGCCCGCTCGTATTAGTATCGCGCCTGAAAAGCTATCAGCAAGATCTGCCGTATGAAGAAAAGCTCGAATTCCGTGCGAAGCAGGGCATTCTCGTCCCAGGCCTGGAAATGAAAATCGTCGGCAAAGAAGGCGAAGTAAACTGGGACGGAAAAGAAATGGGCGAACTATGTTTGCGCGGCCCTTGGATTGCCGGTGAATATTACAATGACGAGCGGACAAAAGAAGCGTTTCGTGACGGCTGGCTGCACACGGGCGATGTTGTCACCGTTGATGAGGAAGGGTTTGTGAAAATTGTTGACCGGACAAAAGATGTGATCAAAAGCGGCGGGGAATGGATTTCTTCCGTTGATTTGGAAAACGCGCTCATGGCTCATGAAGCGGTGTTCGAAGCGGCGGTCGTCGCCGTTCCGCATCCGAAATGGCAGGAGCGCCCGATTGCCTGCGTCGTGCTGAAAGAAGGAAAAACAGTCACGAAAGAAGAGCTGTATGACTTTTTGCGGCCGCAGTTTACGAAATGGTGGCTGCCGGACGATATCGTCTTTATGAAAGAAATACCGAAAACGAGCGTCGGAAAATTTTTAAAACGAAAACTGCGTGAAGAGCTGCAAAACTATTATTCTAGTACGAATGCTCAATAACAATAATGTGCTATAAACGAGCGATAGACTTGACTTTGAATGGGGGAGATGTTATGGCAAAGACGATTGCTGTTGTTGGAGCTGGATTAATGGGAAGCGGCATCGCCCAGTCGCTCGCGATGGCGGGCAAAGAGGTCCGTTTATATGATATTTCCGAGGCGGCCCTTGACAAAGGGCTTGCTTCGATACAAAAAAGCCTTTCCCGGTTTATAAAAGCGGGAAAATTATCGGAACAGGATGCAAAGCAAACGCTGCAGCGCATTCGTACCGCTACCGGTTTGCAAGAAGCGGTGCAAGACGTGGATGTCGTCATTGAAGCGGTGCCGGAAGATTTAACGTTAAAGAAAGATGTTTTTCAACAGTTAGACCGTTATACGAAACAGGAAGCGATTTTGGCGACGAACACGTCCGAGCTAAGCGTTACGGCGCTTGCTGCGGCGACGGCAAGGCCGGATAAAGTGATCGGCATGCATTGGTTTAACCCTGCGCCGGTAATGAAGCTCATTGAAATCGTCAAAGGCGAGACGACATCCGATGATACGGTGGCGGCGATTCAGCGCCTGTCCGAAGAAATTGGCAAAGAAACGGTCATCGTCAAAGACCGGCAAGGATTTGTCACGACAAGGGCGATTGCCGCGCATATGATCGAATGCATCCGCATGTATGAGGAAGGGATCGCTTCTGCTGAAGATATCGACAAAGCGGTCCGCCTCGGTTTGAATTATCCGATGGGGCCGTTAGAGCTTGCTGATATGGTCGGACTGGATACGATGCTGTTTGTCAGCGAAAACTTAACGGAAGCATACGGGGACCGTTTCCGGGCACCGCAGCTGCTGCGCAAGCTAGTTGAAGCAGGATATTTAGGAAGGAAAACAGGAAGAGGGTTTTATACGTACAATGAATAGACGCAAGGGGGAAAGACGATGAGAGAAGTGGTGATTGTCGAAGCGGTGCGCACGCCGGTCGGCAAACGCAACGGCGTGTTCCGCAACGTCCATCCTGTCCATTTAGCGGCGACGGTACTCGATGAAGTAGTGAAAAGAGCAGGAGTAGAAAAACGGTTAGTCGAAGACATCGTCATGGGCTGTGTGACGCCGATTGCCGAGCAAGGCTACAACATCGGCCGGCTCGCTGCGCTCGAGGCAGGATTTCCCGTCGAAGTGCCGGCGGTGCAAATCAATCGGATGTGCGGATCAGGACAGCAGGCCATTCATTTCGCTGCTCAGGAAATTCGCTCGGGCGACATGGACATTACGATTGCCGCCGGAGTCGAAAGCATGACGAAGGTGCCGATTTTAAGCGACGGCAACGAACATACGATTCCGCCATCGCTCCATGAAAAATACGAATTTGTCCATCAGGGCGTTTCCGCCGAGCTAATCGCGGAAAAGTATGGTTTAACGCGCGAACAGCTTGACGCCTACGCGTACGAAAGCCATCAGCGCGCTCTTCGCGCCCAGCAGGATGGAATATTTGACAAAGAAATCGTGCCGGTAAAAGGACTCGATAAGGAAGGAAACGAAATCATCGTCACCAAAGATGAAGGGCCGCGTCCGGATACATCCCCGGAAGCGCTTGCTTCCTTGAAGCCCGTTTTCCGGGAAAACGGCAAAATTACCGCCGGCAATGCGAGCCAAATGAGTGACGGAGCGGCAGCGGTGTTATTGATGGAAAAGGAGGTGGCTCAAAAGCTTGGTGTAACGCCAAAAGCGCGCATCGTCGTGCAGACGGTCGTCGGCTCCGACCCGACCTATATGCTTGACGGCGTGATTCCGGCGACAAAAAAGGTGCTTGAAAAGGCAGGATTAACGATTGAGGATATCGATTTAATTGAAATTAACGAAGCATTTGCCCCTGTTGTATTGGCATGGCAAAAAGAAATCGGCGCGCCGCTCTCTAAAGTAAACGTCAATGGCGGCGCCATTGCGCTCGGCCATCCGCTAGGGGCGACAGGGGCAAAATTAATGACTTCGCTCGTTTACGAACTGGCGCGGCGCAATGGCCGATATGGGCTGTTGACGATTTGCATCGGCCATGGGATGGCGACGGCGACGATTATCGAACGACTGTAACGAAAAAACCGGCGTGCATCATACGCCGGTTTTTTGAGGTTGATCGACAGCCTGATTCCTTAGCGAACGGTGCGGCAGTTGCCAATGGTACGTATACGATAAAATCCTTAATAGCGCGACGACAACAAACAATAGATAAAGCTCAAAAGGGGTGGACGCCAATTTTGTGCCAACCGCGATGCCGGCGACAATCGCCCATACCGCATAGATTTCCGCGCGCAGCACAAGCGGCTTTCGGCCGGCAAGAATGTCGCGGACAATGCCGCCGCCGCTTCCGGTCAGCACGGCGGCAACAATGACCGCACTTAACGGGTGATTCATTTTAACAGCGTACAGCGCGCCTTGAATGGCAAATGCGGAAAGGCCGAGCGCATCAAAAAAGTTTCCCCACCGTTTCCAATGGGGCAATGTTTTTTGCGGAAATAAATAAACGACTGTCATGGCGATCAAGGCGATGACAAATAAAAATCCTTGTTCCCATAAAGCAGAGACGGGAACGCCGATGAGCAAATTGCGGATCGCGCCGCCGCCAAACGCGGTGACAATGCCTAAAATATAAACGCCAAGTATATCATATTCTTCTTCCATCGCAACAATCGCGCCGCTGATCGCAAACGCAATCGTGCCGATGATGCTTAACACTTCCCATGTCATCTATGCATCCCTTTCCTTCCTGTCATACGGTAACATTGTATGGCGAAGGGAGCGGAAAATCAATAGCTGGAACAAGAATGTTTGCTGCAAAGGCCGTAGCGATTTTGCCGCAGATTTGCTATGATGGAGACAGACTCAGTCATGCTGCTGGAAAGAAGGTGCCTAATTGAGCGAACGGGAGAAAGCGATTTTAGTCGGATGCCAGCTTCCTCATATCGATGATGAGCGGTTTTTTTATTCGATGGAAGAATTGGCATCGCTCGTGCATACGGCAAACGGAGAAGTGGTTGCGACGGTGACGCAGAAACGGGAAGCGATCCATCCGGCCACCTATATCGGAAAAGGAAAAGTAGAAGAACTTGTACATCTTGTCGAGCAAACGGAAGCGGATCTCGTTATTTTTAACGATGAACTGTCGCCAAGCCAAAACCGCAACTTGGCGAGACAGCTGGCGGTGCGCATTATTGACCGGACCCAGCTTATTTTAGATATATTCGCCCAGCGCGCCCGGTCGAAAGAAGGAAAACTGCAAGTAGAGCTGGCGCAATTGCAATATTTATTGCCGCGTTTAGGCGGACAAGGGACAGCGTTGTCCCGCCTTGGCGGCGGAATCGGCACGAGGGGGCCGGGGGAAACGAAGCTAGAAACGGATCGCCGCCATATTTACCGGCGCATCGATGAGATTAAAACACAATTGAAACTGGTAGCCGAACATCGCGAGCGCTATCGGGAGCGCCGCAAAAAAAATCGCGCTTTTCAAATTTCTCTTGTCGGTTATACGAACGCAGGAAAATCAACGTTGTTTAATCGTTTGACCGCTGCCGATTCGTTCGAAGAAAATTTATTGTTTGCCACCCTTGATCCGCTGACGCGCAGGCTCATTCTTCCGAGCGGCTATACGGTGCTCTTAACCGATACGGTCGGTTTTATTCAAGATTTGCCGACGACGTTAGTCGCGGCGTTTCGTTCGACGCTGGAAGAAGTAAAAGAAGCGGATCTAATTTTGCATATCGTTGATTCCTCCAACCCGGATTATTATCATCATGAACAGACGGTTTACGATCTGCTCGATGAGCTTGGTGTGGCGTCTATTCCTATTGTGACTATTTATAATAAGCAGGATATTCGCCATCCTCATTTTGTGCCAAGCACGGAAACGGAAGCGATGATGGTGAGCGCATTTTGTGCCGATGATATTCGGCGCCTGCGGCAGTTTATCGAAGAGATGGTCAAGAAACAGATGGTCGGCTATTACGTATCGATCCCGGATGATGAAGGAAAATTGCTGGCTCAGTTGAAATCAGAAACGATTTTGCACGAATTGCACTATAATGAAGAAAGCGGCATGTATGAATGCAAAGGGTATGTCATGCCAAAACATCCGCTATACGGACAGTTGCGTCAATTTCAAAAATAGAAAGGGTCATCGTATGTTTACACAGCTGCGACATGGAGAAAAAATTGCTGCACTAGTAAAAGAAGTGGAAGCGCAAATTGCTCCGATTCATCAAAAAATTGACGAACGCATTGATGTGAATCAATATCGCGTGTTAGACAGCTTTCGCCGCCATCAAGTCAGCGACAGCCATTTTATTCCGTCTACCGGATATGGTTATGATGACATCGGCCGCGATACACTGGGACAAATTTATGCCGATGTATTCGGCGGCGAAGCAGGCATTGTCCGCCCGCAAATCATCTCTGGGACGCATGCGATTACAATCGCATTATTTGGCATTTTGCGTCCGGGAGATGAGTTATTGTACATTACTGGAAACCCATATGATACGCTCGAAGAAATCATCGGCATCCGTGGCAGCGGCAGCGGCTCGCTAAAAGAATTTCAGATCAGTTACCAAAGCGTGCCGCTCACCCCGGAAGGGAAGGTGGATTTCGCTGCCGTCAAAGCGGCCATCCATGAGCGGACGAAAATGATCGGCATTCAGCGTTCAAGAGGCTATGCGACAAGACCATCCTTTACGATTGAAGAAATTCGCGAAATGATTTCTTTTGTCAAAACCGTGAAGCCCGATGTCGTCGTTTTCGTTGACAATTGCTACGGAGAATTTGTCGAGGAAAAAGAACCGTGCCATGTCGGCGCCGATTTAATCGCCGGCTCTCTCATTAAAAATCCCGGCGGGGGGCTTGCGAAAACAGGTGGTTATATTGTCGGGAAAAAACAATATGTAGAGGCCTGTTCGTACCGCATGACTTCACCGGGGATCGGTGCGGAGGCGGGACCGGCGTTATATAGCCTGCATGAAATGTATCAAGGCTTTTTCCTAGCGCCGCATATCGTCGGCCAGGCGCTAAAAGGGGCGGTTTTCACGGCTGCGATGTTAGAACGGATCGGTCTAAACACGGATCCTTCCTGGAATGCGGAGCGCACCGATTTAGTGCAATCTGTCCAGTTTGACGATCCAGAGCAAATGATCGCTTTTTGCCAGGCGATTCAATTTTCCTCTCCGGTTAATGCCCACTTCACCCCGTACCCAAGCTATATGCCTGGCTACGAGGATGATGTGATTATGGCAGCAGGAACCTTTGTCCAAGGAGCGAGCATTGAATTAACGGCGGACGGGCCGATCCGCCCGCCGTATGTGGCTTACGTACAAGGAGGATTAACGTATTCCCATGTAAAAATCGCGATTTGTTCGGCGATTGACCAATTAATCGAAAAGCAATTAATTCGTTTGTAAGAAAATCTAACATTTTGTTGACACATTTTCTGACAGGTTGTAAAATGAAACTATCATAAGCGAGGAGGAATTGGCATGAATAGCAACATCCGTCGTTCCATGCCATTGTTTCCGATTGGGATTGTGATGCAATTGACCGAATTGTCCGCCCGCCAAATCCGTTATTATGAAGAGCATGGCCTCGTTTCTCCAGCACGAACCGAGGGAAACCGCCGCTTGTTTTCCCTCAACGATATCGATCGCCTTCTTGAAATCAAAGATTTGATTGATCAAGGAGTCAACTTGGCCGGCATTAAGCAAATTTTTGCGTCGCGGCAGGCCGATCGCAAAGAGCAGCCAGAAAAAGTGGAAAAAGTCGTGAAACAGAAACTATCGGACGAGGAGCTGCGCGAAATTTTGCGAACGGAGCTGCTGCAGGCGGGGCGTTTCCAACGTGCATCACTTCGCCAAGGAGATCTCGCTCGCTTCTTTCATTAATGATCGTTGGCAGTAAAAAATTGGGAGCCGGGGAGGAGTTTCAAAATGGCAAAATACACAAGAGAAGACATTATGCGCATCGTCAAGGAAGAAAACGTCAAGTATATCCGCCTGCAATTTACCGATATTCTTGGCACGATTAAAAACGTCGAAATTCCAATCAGCCAGCTAGAGAAAGCGCTAGACAATAAAATGATGTTCGATGGTTCTTCGATTGAAGGATTTGTCCGCATCGAAGAATCGGATATGTATTTATACCCTGATTTGGATACGTTTGTCATTTTCCCGTGGACGGCGGAAAAAGGAAAAGTAGCCCGCTTTATTTGCGACATTTATAATGCAGACGGCACACCGTTTGAAGGATGTCCGCGCTATAACTTAAAGCGGGTGTTAAAAGAAATGGAAGCGCTCGGCTTTACTTCGTTCAACCTGGGCGCGGAGCCGGAGTTTTTCCTATTTAAATTAGATGAAAATGGGCGCCCTACGTTGGAATTAAATGACCAAGGCGGCTATTTCGATTTAGCGCCGACGGACTTAGGGGAAAACTGCCGGCGCGATATCGTGCTTGAGCTTGAGGAAATGGGATTTGAAATTGAAGCTTCCCACCATGAAGTGGCGCCTGGCCAGCATGAAATTGATTTCAAATACGCCCATGCGGTGAAAGCGTGCGACGACATTCAAACATTTAAGCTCGTTGTCAAAACGATCGCCCGTAAACACGGCCTTCACGCCACATTTATGCCAAAACCGATCTTCGGCATTAACGGGTCTGGGATGCATTGCAATCTATCCTTGTTTAGAAATAATGAAAATGCGTTTTTTGATCCAAATGCGGATTTGCAATTAAGCGAAACAGCGCTGCAATTTATTGCCGGCGTGCTGAAACACGCACCAAACTTTACGGCGGTAACGAACCCGACTGTCAACTCCTACAAACGTCTCGTTCCTGGCTATGAAGCGCCATGTTATGTAGCCTGGTCCGCCCGCAACCGCAGCCCGCTCATCCGCATCCCAGCTTCACGCGGCATGAGCACGCGCATTGAGGTGCGCAGCGTCGACCCGGCAGCCAATCCGTATTTGGCGATGGCCGTATTATTAGCAGCGGGCTTAGATGGAATCAAAAACAAGCTGACTCCACCGGCTCCGGTCGACCGCAACATTTACGTCATGACGAAAGAAGAGCGCTTAGAAGAAGGAATCGTCGACCTGCCAGCGACATTGGCGGAAGCGCTCGAAAACTTAAAGTCGGATGAAGTCATTGTGCAAGCGCTCGGAAAACATTTATTCGAACATTTCGTCGAAGCGAAAGAAATCGAATGGGATATGTTCCGCACCGCGGTCCATCAGTGGGAACGCGATCAATATATGGAACTGTATTAAAAACGAAGAGGCTGTCTCATGCGGATGAGACAGCCTTTTTATCATGCGTTCAAGCAGAGAACTCTCCATCTGGCTTCGTTTTCTATTCTATTTCAATGAATAATGCGATAGACGCCGATCACTTTGCCGAGAATGGTGCAATTGCGGACGATAATTGGCTCTAAATTCGAATTTTCCGGCTGCAGGCGAATATGGTCTTTTTCTTTAAAAAAGCGCTTGACGGTTGCCTCATTGTCCTCGGTCATCGCCACGACGATATCCCCATTATCGGCGGAAGACTGCTGGCGCACAATCACGTAGTCGCCATCCAAAATCCCGGCCTCAATCATGCTGTCGCCCATCACTTCCAGCATAAAAACTTGATCTTCTGCAGAAACGAGCCGTTTTGGCAGCGGAAAATAATCTTCGATGTTTTCAATCGCGGTAATTGGCTGTCCGGCCGTCACTTTTCCGATCATAGGCACAGAGACGACATCTTCTTTTTCCTTCGACGCGGTGAAATCGGGATCCAATATTTCAATCGCGCGCGGTTTCGTTGGGTCGCGGCGAATATATCCTTTGCTTTCGAGCCGCGCTAGATGCCCATGGACGGTAGAGCTCGAAGCAAGTCCGACCGCTTCGCCAATTTCCCGGACAGAAGGAGGATATCCTTTTGTTTTTACCTCTTTTTTAATGAAATCTAAAATTTGCTGCTGCCGTTTTGATAGTTTCGTCATCCTATACACCTCTTGCCACATCATTTGCTTACATTATAACACGGTGATAGGGAAAAAACAAACATAAGTTCGAGATTTATATTGACACAAACAAATGTTCTTTATTATAATGAGAACAAAACCGAACAAACATTCTCAAGAGGTGGGAAATATGAAGCGGATGATGGTGCATTATCTCCTCTTTTCTTCGTTGCTGTTTATGGTGATTGGGGCGCTGTTTTACGCAAACAAACCGGTGGAAAAAGATCAATATATGGAAATCACCGTTGCTTCTGGAGACACGCTTTGGAAACTGGCGAAAGAATATGAAGATCAACATCGGCTTTCCACCGAGGAATTCATCAACTGGGTTGTCGACGTTAACCACCTATCCGGCCAGCGGATTATTGCCGGTGAAAAAATTGTCATTCCTGTGTTAAAATCAGAGGAAGATAGACAGCTGGCTGTCAACCAATAATATGAAAAGAGGATGGTATCGCATGAAAGCGATTATTTACTGCCGCGTCAGCACCGAAAAAGAAGAGCAGGAAACGTCGCTCGAACGGCAGAAGGAAGAGCTTGAACAGCTTGCGAAGAAGCACGGCTTTGAAGTAGCGAAAGTGATTATGGAGCAGGCGAGCGGCTATGAAGTGGACAGAGAAGGCGTGTTTGAGCTGTTTTCAGCATTAAAAGAACAAGAGATTGATGCCCTTTTAGTTCAAGATGAAACAAGGCTGGGGCGCGGCCATGCGCGAATAGCCCTGCTTCATTGCATCCAAAAAGAAGGGGTAAAAATATATACCATCGCCCATAACGGTGAAATGCAGCTGTCGGAAGCGGATGAGATGGTGCTGAACATTATTAGCATTGTTGAAGAATATCAACGGAAAATACATAATTTAAAAATTAAGCGCGGGATGAAGCGGGCGGTGGAGCGAGGCTACCGTCCCGAACGAAATTTAAAACATATGGGGGAAAACGCCGGACGGGAACGAATAGAGCTTCCTGTCGAAGAAATCGTCCGCTTGCGCCACAGCGGTTTGACGTTTGCCGAAATCGCCGCCACGTTGCGCGGCTTTGGCTATCACGTATCAAAAGCGACCGTCCATCGCCGCTATCGGGAATATGTCGATGAGCATGCTTCGCCGCATAAAAGATAGCTTTGCCCTGTTGCGGGCGGAACGATATATGCGGCTATTACCTCTTTCATTTTGCCATATAGTGCAGGCGCCTTTTGCAGCTTGCGGACGAAAAAGCAGGACCGTTGCAATTTTTCTTTTTGTCCTATAAGATGGGAGCGTAACAACAATAGGAAACGTAGGTGGAGGCAGTCATGTTATCGAAACAAAAAATCGCACGAATTAATGAATTGGCGAAAAAGGCAAAAACGGCTGGTTTGACGGCAGACGAAGCGTTGGAACAGCAGCAGCTTCGCCAAGAATATATTCAGGTGTTTCGTGAAACGATGGTTCATATGCTTCATTCGGTCACGGTCATCGACCCTAACGGCAATGATGTCACGCCGAAAAAGTTAAAAGAAAGCCAAAAGAAGCGGATGAATTAATATTGTTGGAAAAAGAAAGCATGCTATAAAAAGATGCTTTCTTTTTCTGTTTTATGCGCCACTTAATATTGTACATCTGGAGCAATTTTCTATATGATAGAATTGAAACTATGTTGATGAAAGGATGGAAAGATATGCCGCATACGATCGAGGAACTAGCGATTACAACGATCCGTACTTTGTCCATCGACGCGATCGAAAAGGCAAAATCCGGGCATCCGGGAATGCCGATGGGCGCCGCCCCGATGGCGTATACGCTGTGGACGAAATTTATGAATCATAATCCGAGCAACCCGAAATGGTTTAACCGCGACCGTTTTGTTTTATCGGCGGGCCATGGCTCGATGCTGCTATACAGCTTGCTTCATTTAAGCGGTTACGACGTTTCTATGGAAGATATTCAACAATTCCGCCAATGGGGCAGTAAAACGCCGGGACATCCGGAATACGGACATACGCCGGGAGTGGAAGCAACGACTGGTCCGCTTGGCCAAGGGATTGCAATGGCCGTTGGCATGGCGATGGCGGAGCGTCATTTGGCAGCTACATATAACCGCGAAGGTTTTGAAATTGTTAACCACTACACATATGCCATTTGCGGCGACGGCGATCTAATGGAAGGGGTCGCTTCCGAAGCAGCGTCATTAGCGGGGCATTTAAAACTTGGCCGCTTGATTGTTCTGTACGATTCGAACGATATTTCGCTTGATGGTGAATTACGTCTTTCCTTCTCCGAAAATGTACAGCAGCGCTTTCAAGCATATGGCTGGCAATATTTGCGCGTCGAAGACGGCAATGATATCGAAGAAATTGCAAAAGCGCTGGAAGAAGCGAAAGCAGATACAACCCGTCCGACGCTGATTGAAGTGAAAACGACGATCGGTTACGGCGCGCCAAATAAAGCAGGAACTTCCAATGTGCACGGCGCACCGCTTGGAGCCGAAGAGGCAAAACTGACAAAAGAAGCATATCAATGGACCTTTGCCGAAGATTTTTATGTGCCGCAAGAAGTATACGACCATTTCCGCGAAGTGGTCAAGGAAGCAGGCGAGAAAAAAGAAGCGGAATGGAATGAGCTGTTTGCTGCGTATGAGAAAGCATATCCGGATTTAGCGAACCAATTGAAATTGGCGATCAATGGCGAACTTCCAGAAGAATGGGAAAAATCGCTTCCAGTGTATGAAGAAGGGAAAAGCTTGGCAACGCGCGCCGCTTCCGGGGAAGTGATCAACGCGATTGCAAAAGCGGTTCCGCAACTATTTGGCGGTTCGGCTGACTTGGCTAGCTCCAACAAAACATTAATGAAAGGCGCGGGCAACTTTTTGCCGGAAAGCTATGACGGCCGCAACATTTGGTTTGGTGTGCGCGAATTTGCGATGGGCGCGGCTTTAAACGGAATGGCGCTGCACGGCGGTCTGAAAGTATTCGGCGGTACGTTCTTTGTGTTCTCCGATTACTTGCGTCCTGCCATCCGCCTCGCTGCCTTAATGGGCTTGCCGGTTACGTACGTGCTGACGCATGACAGCATTGCCGTCGGCGAAGATGGCCCGACGCACGAGCCGGTCGAGCATTTGGCGTCATTAAGAGCAATGCCGAATTTATCGGTCATTCGTCCGGCTGACGCGAATGAAACGGCGGCGGCATGGCGGCTGGCGCTGGAAGCAACCGATCATCCTACCGCACTGGTATTGACGCGGCAAAACGTGCCGACGCTGCCGAATACGGCAGAGCGGGCGTATGAAGGCGTGAAAAAAGGGGCATATGTGGTAGCGGAGGCGAAAAACGGCCAGCCGGAAGCGCTGCTGCTCGCATCCGGATCGGAAGTAAGCCTTGCCGTCAAAGCGCAAGCAGCACTGGCCGAAGAAGGCATTCACGTTTCCGTCATCAGCATGCCTTCCTGGGATCGCTTTGAAAAGCAGTCTGCCGATTATAAAGAACAAGTGCTGCCGCGCGCGGTGAAAAAACGGTTGGCGATCGAAATGGCCGCGTCGCTCGGCTGGGAGCGCTACGTCGGCGAGGAAGGTGATATTTTAGCGATTGACCGCTTCGGCGCTTCGGCACCAGGGGAGAAAATTATGGAAGAGTACGGATTTACGGTCGAGAATGTCGTAAAACGGGTCAAAGCATTGCTTGGCAAATAGCAAAAGAAAGCTGTCTTCGCCTTTGGGACGGAGACAGCTTTTGTTATGCAAAAAATCGACAATGTTAGTGGAAAAATTTTTCGTTAATAGACATATTTTTCTCTTTTGTTTTTTTATAATAGAAATAAACGAATAAATAGAAACGGGGGATGGGAAATGGTGCGCTATTGGATTTATTTGCTAAATGAAGAGGTGGCAAGCTATTACCGCGATCGTACGGAAAAGATTGTCGAACTATTGCGTGAGCACCAAGTCGCAAAAGCGCCGCTAAAAAGCATTTGCCGAAAACAAGTCGAATTTATTACCGAACGGTTATCGTTTTCCCGATTGGAATTAGGATTGAAACAATATTTTGCCGGCAGCGTCGGCAAAAATTTAGAGCGTAATATGTTTATATTGAAAAATGAAATCGGGGATGAAGCACTGCTTATCGTGCAAAAGCGACGCCTGCTTCTTGTCACTGACAGTCCATCAGCCGCTGACGACATTTGCCACGCGCTTGCGCAAGTTTCCCCTTCTTTTTTAGCGGTCGACGCCGATTTTGGTGACTACGGTTGGCTGACTCAACTAGCGGACAGAAGAAAATTTGCGTAAATAAAAGATTTTTGTCAGGAAATATTGTATAATACCACATGGTTTAGTACACTGTTAGATAGACAACATGAAGGAGGAAATAGCTGTATGTTGACAACGATTCTCGTTGGCATTCTAGCGCTTATTGCCGGAACGGCGCTAGGATTTTTCATTGCCCGCAAAACGATGATGAACTATTTAAAGAAAAATCCGCCAATTAATGAGCAAATGATCCGCATGATGATGATGCAAATGGGGATGACGCCATCACAGAAGAAAATCAACCAGATGATGAAAATGATGAACAATCATCTTAAATAAATGAAACGTTGATTTGATAAGGGGTTTCATATATTTGAAACAGAATCACCACAAATAATGAAATCAAAAAAAGTGTTGAATGGTGAATTTTTCTCCGTTTTGATTTCATTGTTAAAAGGTGAATCTTTCTAAAAAATCATCCTATTCGTTGAAAGATTAATCAACGAAAGGGGATGATTTTTTTGTTGCTTGAGGACATTTTAGAAGAATATGACTATTATTGCATTTCAAAAGGATTCACAAGAAAAACACTCATTAACAAGCGTCAAGAGTTGAAACAGTTTAAGCGGTTCATGACTGAAAAGCGTGGAATTGTTGAACTAGAAAGTATCACTACACACGATATTAAAGCGTACATGAGATACAAGCAGAAATCGGGCTTAAAACCGCAATCTATTGTATCTATGATGAAAATGATTCGAGCGTTTTTTTCTTGGTGTGAAAAAGAGGAATATATCAAAGAAAATATAGCGAAAAAAGTTGAATTGCCGCGCGTACCGAAAAAAATACTGAAGGGTTTCACGACAGAAGAAGTTACAAAGATGATTCATTCGTTTAGTTATAAAAACTATTTTGAAGCAAGAAATAAAGCGATTATAGCCATGCTTGCAGATACCGGATTACGTGCATTTGAAATAAGAGGTCTTGAAGCAAAAAACGTCAAAGAAAATACAATCCTTGTCAACGGTAAAGGCAATAAAGAGAGATATATATTCATCAGCCCCGCATTGAAAAAAATTTTGATTCGATACGAGCGGATACGGAAAGAATATTTCAAAGACAAAAACGTGAATGAAAAATACTACTTTCTTTCATACAAAGGCGATCAAATTTCACATGTCGGGCTAGGAAATATCGTGAAAGAAGCAGGAGAACGTGCAGGGATACGAGATAAAAGAGTCAGTCCGCATACGTTTCGCCATTTTTTTGCCGTTCAATGTATTTTGAACGGGATAGACATATATACGCTTTCTAAACTTCTCGGTCATTCTGATATTTCAACAACACAAAGATATTTGCAATCGCTTGAGGATTTTCAACTTATTGAAAAAGCTATGCCATCGAGCCCGCTAATGAACATAAAAATTTAAGCGGGAGGGATGCAAAATCACGTATTGGAAGGGTAGTGATGAAATGAAAACGGTGAAACTCACAGAGCAAGAACTGGCTACATTGAAAACAGCCCTCACAATGCAAATTAAATCAATTGATAATGAAATTCGCCAATTGCAATCAAAAGGGTATATTTCTTCATCACTTCTTGAAATCAAACAGCAATACGAGCAAGCATTTGAAGTATTAAATTTTGCACAGTAAAAAAATCAGGAGTGGATACCACAAATATCCACTCCTAATGACAAGTCTAAATTCACAAAATTATTCATATGTATTACTTTTATTATTATTTTTTAAATGGTAAAATTTCACTTACAAATGATTCATTTAACAGATGATTCGGAATATAAAGCGAGAGCATAAAATTCAATTGGAGCATTGTATAGAAGAAACTTGATGCTAAGTATTTGCAGATTGTTAATGATGGTGTGTAAAACAAAAGTCAAATTTTGATGGAACATTAAATAATTAATGATTTTATTTAAATAGTAAAAGGAGTTATGATTATGAGAGTATCAAGTATTAAAATTTATAGCAACGATGATGTTATTGAAAGAGTTAGAGTTTCTAATAATATTAGAACTGTGGAGATCAAAATTGGTAAAGAAATGGTGGTTAAGCCGCTTAGTAAATTAAAGAAGAAACACCGAGATAGAAGAGGTATAATTACAAAAATTATACCTGATCAAAAAGATGGGGTAAGAGCATTAATGAAGTTTACAGATACCAACAGAATTGGAAAAGTAGATGTTGTCGATTTAGATAATTTACAATAAGGGAAGTTTTTTGATGGTGGTAAAGCAGTAAAATTAGCGACATCGGTGTTAAAATGAAAGAATCCTTTTATCAGTATTTAAAATAGAAAAGGGGATAAGATATGTCAGAAACAAAAGAAATTTTACCAATAACTATTTATCTAAATCAAAAAATAGTGTTTGATTTGTTAGCTGTAATTGATGATGGTTTTTCTCAAGTAACTAAATTAAATATCTCTAATCAAGAAGGAAAAAAGAATGGAGTAGATGGTAGTGCTGAAATTGGAATAAGTAATGCATTTGGATTATTTGGAGTTAAATCAAAGATAAATGCAAGAAAAGAAAAAACACAAACAGAATCCTCTTCAAAGTCAGAAGAAAAAGTTCACACTCCAACGTCTCTTTTTGTAAAATTACTTTCTTATTTAGAGGAGAAAAACCTTGTTAAAGACATTAACAATAAAAGCGATTTAATTAATTTAAAATCAGGAGAGTTTGTAAGATTTAATAGTACATTAGAACAAAATCCTTTAGTTTCGCTCTTAGAGTCGTTAGAACAAATAGGAGTTATGGCAATAAGATTTGAAAGTGAAAGTAAAAAGAAAAGCAAAGCTCAAAAAGAAAATCAAAATATATTAAAACAAATTAAAGGCATGAGAGAAAGTTTAACTCAACATGATATGATTGATTTAATTAGTACAATAAAAACTTCTCATGAAACAATAAAAGCAGTATTACCTGTATATATTGATTTTTTCTTTAATAGAAGTATGAATGAAATTATAGATGGAAACTATACTGTAGTGGGAAAAGTGGTAAAAGTAGTATTAGATCAAACTGATAGTATAAATTTGTTTAGAAATACAGGTTTTAAATTATTCAAACAAAATGCTTTAGAAGAAATGTTCACTTCATTTAATGATCAAGTAGATGAACAATTAGAATTACCAGAGATAATAACAAGAATTAATGAACCTGCCTTACTAGTTATTCCGATTGCAATATATTCATAACCATTTAAATGAAATTATAGTTTTATAAGGGGTAATAAAATATGTTTTTTAATAAAGATTTTTTCAATCAATTGAACCAAACTCAAAGGATGTTACAAAATATGATTAGACCTTTTCCTCAATCTATAATTGAACAGCAGAAAATGTTTTCAAAAGTAATTAATCCTCCATATACATATATAAGAAAAATTATTCCTCAATCTATAATTGAACAACAGAAATTGTTTTCAAAAATAATTAATCCATATATAACAGAAATTGCAAAAAGTTTAAAAAAAATAGCTGATGGTATTAAGGAAACGGAAGAGGATATTAAAACTTTTAAAGTTGCTATAGTTGAATTAGGATATCCTCCACACGAGTCAATTGACATAAGAAAATTAAGGTATATAGCACGAGATTATAGAGATAATGGAAAAGAGCATGTAGAGAAGTATATAGATGAATTTATGCTTTCATTCTATGATAGTCAAATGTTAAATAATATTTCTTTAGAGTGGGAAGATATAGAACATATTAAAAAGAGACTTCCTTTACTGCGAAATTCTATTATGGCATATAATCAAGGAATGTATGATTTAGTCGTCCCATCTCTGTTATCTCAATTTGAGGGAATAATAGTTGATGGTTTTAGGATTAAAGGATATGTAAATGGTGCTATTATTTCGATATTACTAGATTATCTTTTACTAAAAAATCGAGATTACAATTCTTCGTTATCATTTGATGATGCTATTCATAAATATTACTCTGAAAAGATATTGGCTAGTTTTGAACATGGAGCTAGTATAAAGTCTGATGTAAGTAGAAATGCCATCTTGCATGGGGCAGATACAAATTTTGGGAAGCAGACTGTAGCTCTTAAAGTTATTTTGCTTATGGATTATATAATTAGATCAGTAGATAATTTAAAAGAAGAAACAATAATTCTTGCACAAAAAGAAATTGAAAAATACAGAAAAAGCGAAAGAAGGAAATCGAGAAATAAGCGGAAATTAGCAAAGCAAAATGCTCGAA
>NZ_BAWO01000051.1 GCF_000632715.1 Parageobacillus caldoxylosilyticus NBRC 107762
GGATAAATCACTACCCTTAATAGAAAAAATTAATATATAAGAAAAAATGAAATTTTTTGAGGAAATTTTAACAATACTTTGTTATTATCATAAAGGGGCGATTTTGACATAGAACGTTTTAGGATACAATACACGCATGAGAAAGGACAATAGGATGCAAACGGTTGCTTTTTTAGGCGAAGAGTGGTCTTCCGCTGCTTGCGCGGCAGCGGGTTGGCAATAGATCACACCATCATCGTCAAAGGAGGATTCAGATGAGCAAAACATCGATTACGGTTGCGTATGGAGATGGAATCGGTCCGGAAATTATGGACGCGACGCTAAAAATTTTAGACGCTGCCGGTGCGCAACTAGATATTGAAACGATTGAGATTGGGGAAAAAGTGTATCTCCGCGGCGGCACGACGGGATTGGAAGAGAGCGCGTGGGATTCGCTAAGAAGAACGAAAGTATTTTTAAAAGCGCCGATTACGACGCCGCAAGGAGGGGGCTATAAAAGTTTAAACGTCACGATTCGCAAGGCGCTCGGTCTTTATGCGAACGTCCGTCCGGCGGTGGCGTATTATCCGTTTGTCGAAACGAAACATCCAAATATGGATGTCGTCATTATTCGCGAAAATGAAGAAGACTTGTACGCTGGCATCGAGCATCGCCAAACGGAACAAGTATATCAATGCTTGAAGCTGATTACCCAGCCTGGTTCGGAAAAAGTGATCCGCTATGCGTTTGAATATGCGCGCAGCTACGGCCGTAAAAAAGTAACCTGTTTTGTGAAAGACAACATTATGAAACTGACAGACGGCATTTTCCACCGTATGTTTGACGAAATCGGCAAAGAGTATCCGGATATTGAAAAAGAAACATGGATTGTCGATATCGGCGCAGCAAAATTGGCCAATAGCCCGGAAGAATTTGATGTCATTGTTATGCCGAACTTATACGGCGATATTATGTCCGATATTGCGGCGCAGATTTCTGGTTCTGTTGGGCTTGGCGGTTCGGCGAATATCGGTGATCAATGTGCGATGTTTGAAGCTGTTCACGGATCGGCGCCGCCGCTTGCCGGAAAAAATCTTGCCAATCCATCGGGATTGCTTTTAGCAGCGGTGATGATGCTGCAGCATATCGGCCAGCCGGAAGTAGCTGCACGCGTGCATAACGCTTGGCTAAAAACGATTGAAGACGGCATTCACACGTTTGACATTTACCGCGAAGGAATCAGCAAACAGCAAGTAGGAACGAAAGAATTTGCCGAAGCGGTAATCGATCGTCTCGGCCAGCTTCCGGAAAAACTTCCGCCTGTTGCCTACAAAGAAGCGCCAAAGCTTCACGCGGTGCTGAAACAACGGCAAAAACAAAAGAAAGAATTATTTGGCGTTGACATTTTCCTTGACTGGGATAAAGGGACGGCAGAAGAGCTGGGCAAAGCGTTGGAGCAATTTAAAGCAGGCAATCTCAAGCTTCGCGTCATTACGAACCGTGGTGTGAAAGTATATCCAGGCGGACTTCCGGAAACGTTCTGCACGGACCATTGGCGCTGCCGTTTCCATGCAGAACCAGGCGAAACGATTGAACATCGGCAAATTGTTGAATTATACAACCAGCTTGTTGCGGCGGGATATGATTGCATTAAAACGGAAAACCTTTATTTATTTGACGGCGAACCGGGATTTGCAGCGGTTCACGGATGAAAAAACAGCAGCGGTGCGCTGCTGTTTTTTCATGGCCTGCTTTTTTATTTTCCATCCATAAGGGAATTGCCTCTTTGTCTGACAGCTGTGTTCATCCTATTGCACGATGCCTTGCTGGCAGGAAGCAAACAAACAAAATCACACGTTTTTTGCGTCAATAAAAATTTGCCGGAAGCCATGAAAAAGAAGAAACATCAAGCGATATTTATATATAATTGTAAGGAGGGAATGGTCTATTTTTTACTGATGATATGGACAAGGAAGTGATAGTTGATGTTTCATGTTCTTGTGACGCTAGACGCCAATTATCTTCCTCCGCTCAAAGTGCTGATGAATTCTTTGTTTCGCAATAACAACCGGCCATTTACGTTTTATTTATTGTATTCCCGCATCCCCGAGATAGAAATCGAATTATTAAAACAGTTTGTGGAGAGGCAAGGACATCAGCTCGCGCCGATTTTTGTAGATCCAGATTTGTTTGCCGATGCGCCTGTATTTCGTCATTACACGGCGGAGATGTACTATCGGCTTGCCGCTCATCAGTTTTTGCCGCCGCATTTAGACCGTGTTTTGTATCTTGACCCCGACATTGTCGCCATTAATCCAATCGACGAATTGTACGATATGGATTTTGAAGGAAATATGTTTATCGCCGCGGAGCATACCCACTCCACGAAAGTAGCGAATTTATTTAATAAGCTAAGGCTGAAAACGCCGAATGCAAAGGGATATTTTAATACTGGTGTGATGATGATGAACTTGCCGTTGATGAGAAAAGAGGTTCGTCTAGAAGATATTTATCAGTTTATCCGCGATAATCGCTTTAAGCTTGTGCTTCCTGACCAAGATGTTCTGAACGGCTTATATTGGGACAAAATTAAACCAGTTGATGGCTATCGTTATAATTATGATGCCCGCTATTATGATATGATTCAGCTGCTGCCAAATCCAAAACATGATTTGCACTGGATTCAGGAAAACACTGTATTTATTCATTATTGCGGAAAAGATAAGCCGTGGAAGGAAAATTATAAAGGGGAGCTCGGCCTGTTCTATAAACAGTATAGCGATGTTTTGCAGTTCGAAGAGGAGAAAACATAAAGGCAGCGTCAACCGCTGCCTTGCGAATGTTATTTTTTGCGCGCTTTGCTTTGGCGAATTCCTGCGGCTTGGGCACGCGCTTGTGCTTCAAGGTCTTCGTGATCAGCAAATTCGCGGGAGTATTCGACATCGAGTCCGTCGGATTTTAGCTGTTTCGGAACTTGCGGCAAAGTAGCTTTGTTTTTATCGCGTGTTTTTTGTCCGCGAGATCGGCCCATCGTCTATGCCTCCTAAGCCATAATGTGAATCGTACGATTCATTACTTAGGATGGCGGGCCTTATTGAAAAGTATAAATAACAATGTTTTCTAATGCTTTGCTTTTTTTGCCGTGTAGCCGCCTGCCTGGTCAGCCAGTTTAAAGTCGCGGGCATAACTCACTTCTTGTGCGCTTGTTAACGTGCTTTTTGTTTTTTCGCGTCTTCGTTTTTCCGTCATATTCTGCCCCTCACTTTTATAAAAATTTGTTTGTTTTTAGTTTGCCCGCCGCCCTGCTTTTTTATGCACGCGAATAAAAAAAGGCTGCCGTCGTCAGCCCCGTTACGCTTCTTTGCGTTGTTCCTCTTCGATTAAAGAAGGATGGCGAAGCGTATATAGCGTATAATTATCTTTTGTAATTTCGTATAGATTGTATATATCCGCTCCAATTTGTTCGAGCAGGCTTTTTCTTGTCTCGTTTGCCGGCGTGACGTACGGCAGTTTTTCCGCCGCTTTAATGGAGCGGGTGTTTATTTTGCGAATGCGCATAAATACCGTTTCGATGGAAAGTTCGTAAAATAGTTCATGGAAAAATGCTTCTTTCGCACGGCGATTGTACCCTTGCCCATGATACGGCTTTCCTAGCCATGTGCCTAAAAATCCGGTGTTATCTTGTATATCGAATAAGCTAATCGTGCCGATCGGATTGCCCCATTCGTCTAAAATGGTGCGAGAGATAAGTTCCCCGCGCTCTTCTGCTTCGATCACTTGTTTCGTCATAAACAAAAATTCTTCGTACGAGCTCGCTTTTTGGCGCACGAAAGGGAAGACCTCTGGGTGCACCATCAGCTCGTAAAGCACATGACAATCTTGCAGTTCACGTTTTTTTAGCAATACTTTTCCCTCCTTACCGAGGGCAGTTTACCTGTGGGCAAAACCACCCTCGAAATTTTTTAATATATATTCATCAAAAAATTTCGGGGTGGGAATCGAACCCACTAGAACCAGCGGGATCCGCTGGTGGCGCACCATTTGCCTTCCCCTTTGTCGCGTCGCTATATGATTATAGGTAATGAGTGGATGAAGTCTTCATCATCATACACGATGATAAAGAAAAAAGAAATAGGTCTTTTGTTAATTTTTTATGGATATTTTTTTAATTTTCGACAGCGAAATAGTTATGTGGCTAATAAATCGGCTAAACTTTTTTCCAGCGTAGGGAAGGAAAAGATAAACCCAGCTTCCATCAGTTTTTTCGGAATTACTTGCTGTCCTTCGGTCACAAGCATACTCATTTCACCAAGAAGGGCGCGCAGCATCGCATTTGGTACACGAAGCCAATGAGGACGGTGAAGTATACGGGCGACCGTTTCCCCGAACTGTTCCATGCGGACTGGAGATGGGGCGGTAATATTGATCGGTCCTGCGAGCTCCTCATGATCGATCATATAGGCGATGGCGCGAACAACATCGTCAATATGGATCCAAGAAAGCCATTGCTGTCCTGTGCCGATGGGACCGCCGATGTAAAAGCGATAAGGAAGAACCATTTTTGGAAGCGCGCCGCCGTTTTTGCCAAGAACGACACCCAATCGCGCCATTATGGTGCGGACGCCGATTGTTTCGGCCTGCTTGGCTGCTTGTTCCCACTTTATTGCTGTTTGGGCGAGAAAATCGCTGCCGGCAACAGGGCTTTCTTCGGTAAAAGAAGCGGTAAGAGAGGTTCCATAAATCCCGATTGCACTAGCGTTAATAAATGCTTTCGGAGGGATTGACAGCGATTTCATTAGTTCGATGATGGATGCCGTGGTCGATATGCGGCTATTAACGATACGCTCTTTCTGTGTTTTTGTCCATCTTTTGCGGTTAATGGGCTCGCCGGCTAAATTAATGACGACATCAAAGGCAGGAACATCCATGTTGGGGCGGGTATCAGGCGCCCATGCAAGATAGTGGATGGTTGCAGAGGAAGATGGTCTAGGGCGCCGGGTTAAGACATAAATCCGGTGTCCTTGCGCCGCAAAGTAATTAGTGAGCGCTTGCCCAATGAAGCCTGTGCCGCCGGCAATGGCGATATGCATCCGATTCCCTCCCTATGTTTTGGCATCATATAATTCATTCGTTTCTTATGTGCAACATTCCTTCTTATGATACGATAAAAGCGGAGGGAAAAACCGATGGGAATTATCACGAATATAGCCGTTCAGCCAAACAGCCACGAACGTTTTCGTGTCACGATGCAAAAAGAAAATGGAGAAATAGATGTTTTTACCGTTGATCAAGACGTGTTGCTTCAATTTCGCCTGAAAAAAGGAATGGAGATCGATGAGGATTCCTTACAAGAAATAATATATGCGGATCAAGTCAAAAAAACATATAATCAGGCTTTATATTTTTTATCGCACCGCATGCGGTCTGAACACGAGGTAATCCAGCACCTGAAGAAAAAAGGCGCACCCGAAGATGTGATTGCAGAAGTGCTGCATAAGTTGAGAGAAAACAAATATGTCGATGACCGCGAATTCGCTTTCGCCTATGTGCGCACGCAAAAGCAAACATCGGTGAAAGGCCCGTATGTAATCCGCAACGAGCTGGAAAAAATGGGGATCGCGGCGAAATGGATTGAACAAAGCCTGGCTATTTACTCCTTTACCGAACAAGTGGAAACGGCGCGCTCACTTTGCGAAAAAGCAAAAAAACAACGGGCGAAGCAGTCGTTGCGGCAATGGAAATATCAGGTCGCGCAGCTTTTATATCGAAAAGGATTTCCACAGGAAGTAATCGATCAGGTGCTGTCGTCAGAACGTGATGAAAAGGAGGAAAAGGAGTGGGAAGCTTTACAGTATCAAGGAAGAAAAGCGCATCGCCGCTATGAAAAATACGAAAGCCCGCTGTACGAGCAAAAAATGAAGCAGGCGCTGTACCGCAAAGGTTTCCCACTCGAGATGATCGAGCAGTTTTTAAGCCAATTAAAAAGCGAGCAGGAACGTTAAGATAAAATGATTTCCGTTTGACCGTCTTCGCAGGCAATAATTTGCTTTGCGATTTCCTTTGGCGGGCGCAGCCGCGAGCGGTCTTTTATATGGTCGCTTCCGTTCCAAAACGGTGTGTCCATGCCGCCCATATATACGGCGGTAACGGAAACATTGGTTCCTTCCAGTTCTTTCACTAAGCTTTCGCTAAAACCGCGAATCGCAAATTTGGTCGCCGCGTAAACGGCTTCGTTTACTTTGCCGCGCAAACCGGCGGTGGAAATAATATTTACAATTTTTGCCTTTGGCATGGCGAGAAGATGCGGCAAAAATGCTTTTGTCATATAAATGGTGCCGTTGACATTCGTTTGAATCATCTCGTCAATTTGCTGCCGGGAAAGGGAAGAAAGCGGACCAAAATAGCCGATGCCGGCGTTATTTACCAAATGCGTAACACGATGTTGCTTTACAATCTCATTTACCGTGTGGGTCACTTCTTCATAGCAGCGGATGTCAAGCGGATAGGCAAATGCTTTTCCGCCGCTATGTTCAATGTGCCAAACGACATCCATAAGCGGAGATAGCCGCCGGCCAATGGCAATAATCGTATGCCCTTGCTTGGCGTATTGCAGCGCCAATTCTTTTCCTAACCCAGTTCCAGCTCCGGTAATCGCAATAATGTCCATTATCTGTCTCTCCATTCTGTTCGATTGACGTTTTTATCATATAATACAATTCAAAGGAGGAACAAACAATGAGCACTCTTGGGGAACAAAAACGATATAGTGAAATGACAAAACAAGAACTTCAGCAAGAAATCGCCGCATTGACAGAAAAAGCACGCAAAGCAGAACGGATGGGGATGGTTAACGAATACGCCGTATATGAAAGAAAAATTGCCATGGCCAAAGCGTATTTGCTTGACCCGAACGATTTCCAGCCTGGCGAGATATATGAAATTGAAGGCGATCCGGGAGAGTATTTTAAAGTGCGTTATTTAAAAGGTGTGTTTGCTTGGGGCTATCGTCTAAAAGGAAATGGGGAAGAAGAGGCATTGCCGATTTCGCTGCTCTGCAAGCCGAATAGGTAAAAAAGAACCTAGAGAATGAAGGAATTCTCTAGGTTTCATCAGCTACGACTGTTTTCGCGTCTGGCGTTCCAGGATAATTAAATCGAGTGTCTGCTGCGTCTCCCCGTTTACTTGAGAGTGGGCATGTTTCGGGTTTGCCCATGGCTGCTGAAAAGGGTTGGAGTAGAAGTTATCATAAAACTTTTTGCGTGAATGGTGACCCATTGTCGAACACCCCTCAACATCAAGGAAGATTTTTAAAAATAATCTCCGCGTTCGCCAGAGGCGCGCATCCGTTCTTGCGGATGGGTGTTTATCGTGCCGTTTGCCCGTTTGGAAGCATATTCCGCTTTTGCTCGCGGTTCTCCCTCGAATTTGTTATTGTTTTGGTTTGGGAAATTGTGCTTTTTATTCCGCATTGCACATTTCCTCCTTTTTTCTTGCTCGTGTTGATGGCCAACACGTATTCTTATTATGATGCAACTTGGCCGGCTTATGTATGCAAATTGTTGGGACAAGAGGTGAAAAAAATGACGATGCACGAATATTTTGAACGGCTAACGAATTATTTGCTTGAGAAAAACCCGTCCCTTGCTTATGCCCAAGCGCGAACATGGGTCGAATTGCTTTGGGAAGATTTCGAAACGACATACGCCCGCGCCGGACACGAGTACAGAGGAAAGGAGCTGACCGAAAAAGTCGTTCGGCAATGGATCGACCGCTACGGTGCAACGCTGCATGAGTTCCAAACAAACAACCCAAAATACAAACATTTACTAAATCGCAATGATTACCCAAAGCATTAAAAATAGGCGGGTGCTTTTAAGCGTCCGCCGGTTTTGTTTAGTTTGGCGCAAGATCCAGTTTTTTCCGCAGCTTTCCTTCGCTAAACACCCATCCTGTGTAGGAACTGATAACATTTAAATTGCGATCCAATTGTGCTACGGCCACAAATGGGTAGTGGCCTTTGCTTCGGTAGCGTAAATCGGTAAGGCGCACTTCATAATAATCATCATATTCATGAAGCTCCCAGCGATAAACAGGGGAAAAAGATAAAAAGGCGGCAACGTTTTCATCCCGCTTGGCCGCTTCGATGACGGGATCGTCGGGAAGAGGGCATTTTTCAAATTGATCCAATATATAGATGCGCCCGTTTTTTGCCCGTCCGACATAAAAGTAATCTTTTGCCGTAATTGCTAAATGCCACTCTCGGAAGCGGAACGTCGGAACGGTAATAATCTGTTCGACATCGTTAATTTCGGCGCGGACGGCTTTTTTAATCGCTGCCTGCTGGCGGAATCGTATCATATAATAAACGGCGATGACACCGTAAATCGCTAAAAACGTATAACCAGGATGAACGTCAAGAAACAAAAGGCCGACCCCGATGAGATGCAGGGCAAAAATGATTGGGTCGAATGTATTAATCACGCCGAGCGCAATCCACTTTTTTGTAAACGGACGCAGCGCCTGGGTGCCATAAGCGTTGAAAATGTCGACAAACACGTGAAACACGACAGCAATGAACGTCCATAGCCATAGGTGAAATAAGTTGACCGCTGGATAAAGAAAAGCGATAATCGCGGTAATCAGGAGCGGCCATAACGATACGGCAGGGATAGAATGAGTAATGCCGCGATGGTTACGAATATATTTGGCATTGTTGCGCAATTTCAGCACGGTATCGATATCCGGTGCTTGGGAGCCGGCTAATGTTCCAATCAGTACAGCGTGAGACAAAAAAGGATCATGTGCGACAGCGGGGTCTAATGTGGCAATGCTGCCTAGCGCTACCCCCATCAAAATGTGCGTACCTGTATCCAAACGAAGTAAGCCTCCTTTGTTAGTCTCGTTCATTAGTATACCCAGTTCGTTTCCGATCATTGGACAAGTGAGCGTATGAAAAGCAAATGATGTATTGCCAGTGTAACATATTTCGTATTCATTAGCGAGGGATGGAAATACTAAAGCCATCTTTCCTGTCCAGGAAAGATGGCTGAAATAGGCGAATGTTTAGCTTTTGTCGTCATGCAGACGTTTTCCAATTTCTTTTAAAGAGGAAAGAATAAAGCGGATGGCGCGGTTAATGTCAGGATCATTTATTGCTTTTAGCAGATCAAAAATGCCGATTTTTTTACCGGTTTCTTTTGTTTGTTTATAGGCTTCGGCAAAGCCGGAAGCGGTGCTTTCCAATAATTTAGAGGTTAATTGCGGATCGAGATTGGCGAACAGCTGCGCAATCCCGATCACATGGTTAATCATTGTTGTCACTGGCTTGCGATTCGCTTGCCCAATGACGATTTTCGCGATGTCTTCCCTTGCTTTCAGCATCGCGTTGGCGGCTTCGAGGAGGCCGCTTTTGTGCAGTTCCTCTACGATGGAAAGCAGTTCGTGAACCGCTTTTTCCTTTTCCGTCAGAGAAGCTTTAAGCTCCTCGATCGTTTTCTCCCGCTTTTCTTCCTCCGTCACCATTTGTTTTTGAATCGTTGTAATTGGTTTAGCCACGCGGCTCTGCCTCCTTCCATTCGTCTGTTAGAGGAACGTAGTCAGGACGCTGCCATTTTCGCTCGACTTCGACGCCTCTTCTCGGATTCCGCTTTTTAAAGCGCGGGTTTGTACGTGGAAGCGGTGGCGTTCCATCGACTTCTAACACTTGCATCCGTACTTTTGTTTGCTTGTATGCCGGCGTATTTGTGCGATGGTCAGTAGCAGGACCGGTAAGGATGTTAATGGCACTTTCGTTTGTTGCCGAGTGCATTGGTAAGAATAACTCTTTTCCTTTGACGCGATCCGTGACCAGCACGCGCACTTTTACTTGGCCAAACGGTGATTCTAAACGAACGAGCGAACCGTCTTTGATGCCGCGTTCTTTTGCCAATTCCGGCGATACCTCGACGAACACTTCCGGGAATTTTTTCTGAATGCCTTGCGATTTGTATGTTAAGTTTCCTTCATGGAAATGTTCGAGCAATCGCCCGTTATTGACAAGCAAATCGTATTCTTCCGGATACTCTACTGGCTGTACCCAATCGGCAAGCGCAAAGCGTGCTTTTCCGTCTGGGAAGTTAAAGCGTTCTTTATAAAGAATTGGCGTATGCGCACCGTCATAGCTACCCCAGCAGAGGCTGTTCCATCCTTCCAAGTTTTCGTATTGCGCCTGCGAGAATAGCGGTGCGAGGCTTGCAATTTCATCCATGATTTCTTTCGGACCAGAGTAGTTCCAATCAGCGCCCATCCGTTTCGCGATTTCTTGAATGATCCACCAGTCTGGTTTGGAATCGCCGAGCGGTTCAAGCGCTTGGTAGAAACGTTGAATGCGCCGTTCCGTATTGGTAAATGTTCCTTCTTTTTCTAAGCTTGGCGCTGCTGGTAAAACAACGTCAGCAAATTGCGCTGTTTTCGATAAGAAAATGTCCTGTACCACCACGAAATCTAGCTCTGAAAGCACTTTTTGGACATGATTGGCGTTGCAGTCAACAAACGCCATATCTTCACCGACGATATACATTGCTTTTAATTTTCCTTGTTCCGCAGCTTCAAGCATTTGAATATTATCAAGTCCTGGTTTTCCATCAATGCGGACACCGTATGCTTTTTCAAATTTTGCCCGCGCAACGTCATCCGTAATATGTTGATATCCTGGAAGCCAGCCAGGCAGAGAGCCCATATCGCAAGCGCCTTGCACGTTGTTATGACCGCGCAGCGGGAACGCTCCAGCGCCTGGGCGTCCGTAGTTACCTGTTGCGAGCAATAAGTTCGAGATGGCCGCGGACGTATCGCTTCCTCCAGTGTTTTGTGTAACGCCCATTCCCCAGAGGACGCACGTGCCATCCGCCTCATGGATCATTTCAGCGATGCGAATTAAGTCTTCTTTCGCAACGCCTGTTACTTCTTCCGCGTAATCGAGCGTATATTTTTCGAGCACTTCTTTGAATTCATCGAAGAAATGAACGCGTTCACGAATGAATTTTTCATCATGCCAGCCTTGGTCGATGATATATTTCGTGACGGCCATCAACCATACTTGGTCAGTGCCTTGTTTTGGTCGGATAAATAGATCGGCGCGTTCCGCCATTTCATTTTTGCGCAAGTCGGCGACAATTAATTTTTGGCCGAATAGCTTATGTGCGCGTTTGACGCGAGTCGCCAAAACAGGGTGTCCTTCTGCCGGGTTAGCGCCGATAATAATCACTAATCCTGCGGATGCGATATCTTGAATCGTTCCGGAATCGCCGCCCATTCCTACCGTGCGGAACAGGCCGTCCGTTGCTGGCGATTGACAATAGCGCGAACAGTTATCGACATTGTTCGTTTCAAACACTTGTCGAGCCAATTTTTGCATTAAATAGTTTTCTTCATTAGATATTTTCGACGACGAAATAAAGCCGATGGCGTTGCCGCCGTATTTTTGCTTGATTTCGCCAAGTTTTTCCGCAACGAGCGAAAGCGCTTCTTCCCATGTGGATTCTACGAACGCATCGCCTTTACGAATGAGCGGTTTGGTTAGGCGCTCTTCGCTGTTGACGAAATCCCAGCCAAATTTCCCTTTTACACATGTGGAAATCGCGTTGACCGGCGCTTCGGAGACAGGCTGGATTTTTAAAATTTTCCGTCCCTTCGTCCATACTTCAAATGAACAGCCGACACCGCAGAACGTACAAACCGTTTTCGTCTTTTTGATGCGCTGTTCCCGCATCGCCGCTTCGATTTCAGAAATGGCAAAAATACTGCTGTAGCCAGGTTCGACTTCTTTTACAAAATCGATCATCGGATTTAAAAGTTCTTTATCTAAACCGGTCATAAAACCGGCCTCGCCTAACATCGATTTTTCCATTAATGCATTGCATGGACAAACGGTAACGCATTGTCCGCAGCTAACACAGGAAGATTCATTAATTGGAACACCGTTATCCCAAATGACACGAGGACGTTCCGCTTCCCAGTCGATCGATAATGTTTCGTTCACTTGTAAGTTTTGACATACTTCCACGCATTGCCCACAGGCGATGCATTGGTTTGGATCATAGCGATAGAACGGATGGGACATGTCGACTTCCGATGGGTCTACTTTTGGGCGATATGGATACGATTGATGCTCAATTCCCATCAGTTCCGCCGTATTGTGCAATTTGCAGTTTCCGTTATTGTTATCACAGACCGTACAATATAATAGGTGGTTTTCTAAAATACGGTCCATCGCTTCTTTTTGCGCTGCTTTCGCCCGCGGCGAAGAGAGCTCGACGTTCATGCCATCTTTTACAGGAGTGGAACAGGCGCGCACTAATTTTCCGTCTACTTCAACAATACATGTGTCACATGTTTGAATGGCTCCCAGTTCAGGAGTATAGCAAACTTGCGGATGGGGAATGTTGTTTTCATTAATGACCTGTAAAATGGTCATTCCTTGTTTGGCGTTGTAATCGCTTCCGTTGATCGTAATCGTGACCCAAGGTTCGCTCATGCGTGATACCTCCTCCTAAAATAAAAACTCCACCATGAATGAAAGCTGTGCTCAGTCATGGTGGAGTAGTTTTTTAGCATAATGATACTAAAAGAACCAATCCGCATCCTAAAAATAGACTAGTAGAAAAATAACAAGGACATCCTTATTATTTTTCCACTATGTATATGTTGTTTTATTATAATTATAGTACTATATAGTTCATAAAACAACCGCTGGCCTCTGTTTTTTGCAAATGAATCAGAGCTGGAAAGGGGGCTTTCCTATGTCGAAAAAAGAAGCAGCATTTAATGATTTGGTGCGAAAAGTTCGCAAACAGCTGTTTGGAAAAGGGCCGGAACGGATTAAAACTTATTTTGTTGATAATCTCGCTGTCACGATATTGCAAGGAAATTTAACGCCGACAGAAAAATTTATTGCCCGGTCGCCGGAAGGAAAAGAGATGGTGCATACCGCCCGCACGCGGATGATTCAGGAGGTATATGCGCAAAAAGTCCCGGAAGGTCTCGAGGAGCTGGCCGGATCGAAGCTGTTATATTTGTTCAATGATATTAAAGTCGAAGAAGATATTGCCGTTTCTGTGTTTGTATTTGAAAAACCGATTAGGCAATAACATATAACGATTTCTGTATTGTTTTTTAATGCGCTTTCATGTTATGCTAAAAGTAGATTAACATGATGAATACGGTAGGAAGCTTGGCTATACAATGGCGAAAGGGCTATTGGTAGTTAAGTTTCCGTTTGTAGTGTGATGAGAGCGTTGGTTTTATCACAGAAATGCTGTGTGGAAACTACCGCCACTTTTCTATGGATAGAGAAGGATGCATATGCCTTCGTCATAGAAAAGATGGCGGTTTTCTTTTTGCGAAATTAGGAACGAGGGGGGATTGGATGGAAAGCTTTGTTATGCGGCGGCAAAACATTATCAAGTATCGTGGCAATCATTTTGAAGAAGTCGATGATGAAATTGCCGTGGAATTTCCGCTTACGATTGTCGTTGACGGACAAGAGTTTGCGACGATGGTCTGCACCCCGACGCATTTAGAGGAATTAGTGATTGGTTTTTTAGCTTCAGAAGGGATTATTCGCTCCAGCAAGGAAATAAAAGCGATAGCTGTGGATGAACATCGCGGGTTTGCTTACGTGGAGCTGGTCACGAAACAGTCGATTCAAAAAGAGTTTTACGCTAAGCGTTTTATTGGTTCCTGCTGCGGAAAAAGCCGACAATTTTACTTTTATAATGACATGAAGACGGCAAAGACGATTGTTCACAGCACGAACATCCGGGTAGAGCAATGCATCCGCCTGATGCAGCTATTGCAGGAGCAATCAACGGATTTCCAGGCAACCGGCGGCATTCATAATGCGGCACTTTGTACGCCAAACGAATTAGTCATTGTTCGCTCGGATATCGGCAGACATAATGCGCTCGATAAAATTTATGGATATTGCCTGCAGCAAGGGTTGCCATTGTCAGATAAAGTGATCGCTTTTAGCGGCAGAGTATCATCCGAAGTGTTGTTAAAGGTTTCTAAAATGGGAATCGGCATGATTTTGTCGAAATCGGCACCGACGACGTTAGCGCTTGAACTGGCAAATGATTTAGGCATTACGGTGGTAGGATTTCTTCGCGGCCATACGTTTAATGTATACACCCATCCGAATAAAATAGCGGGGTTAGAAGAAAAAACATTGCAATTTGATAACTAATCATGGAACTAAGTGGGGGATCAAACAATGGCTTACCGCAATCCGTCACAAATTGCGCAACTCGCCATTGAAGCGGGAACGCGGAAAGCGAATTTACCGTTATTATCACAAATCGTTCTTGGTTTTTTGGCAGGAGCGTTTATTGCGCTTGGATTTTTATTGGACATTCGCGTAATTGGCAACGTTCCGCCGCAATGGGGGAGCTTTGCCAATTTTTTAGGGGCGGCGGTGTTTCCGTTAGGGCTTGTGCTGGTGATTATTGCAGGCGGCGAGCTGCTGACGGGGAATATGATGTCAATGACTTTGGCGGCGTTAGCAAAAACGATTACGTTGGGGAAGCTAATCAAAGGCTGGTTTTGGGTTACTGTAAGCAATTTCCTTGGCGCGGTCTTTGTCGCCTATTTGTTTGGCCATGTCGTCGGTTTAACGGCGGAAGGTCCGTTTTTAGCCAAGACGGTTGCCATTGCCGATGCGAAGCTTCACGATACATTTATACAGGCGTTTATTTCAGGGATTGGCTGCAACTGGCTGGTGACGTTGGCGGTTTGGCTGTCATACGGCGCGGAAGATATCGGCGGCAAAATACTTGCGATTTGGTTTCCGGTCATGGCGTTTGTCGCCATCGGCTTTCAGCACGTCGTCGCCAATATGTTCGTTATTCCTGCAGCGATTTTTGAAGGCCATGCGGCATGGGCAGACTGGTTCCGAAATTTCGTTCCTGTCTTCCTTGGCAACGCCGTTGGCGGAAGCATCTTTGTCGCGTTATTATACTGGTTTGTGTATGTGAAGGACCATGCGAAACAAAACGTTGCTCATGTGAAAGTAGTCAAAAAAGAAGCAAGATAATAACAGTGAAACACCTGATGCTGCGAAAGGCACAATCAGGTGTTTTTTGTTATAATAAACATGCAAAACGGACATAAGGGCATCATGGAGGAAATAAGGTGAAAGAACAAACATTGCTTGGCGGATTTGCCATCAAACAGTTTCAGCAAGATTTAATCGGCTGGTTTGAAAAAGAACAGCGCGACCTGCCGTGGCGCAAAGATAACGACCCGTATAAAGTATGGGTGTCGGAAGTGATGCTTCAGCAAACAAAAGTGGATACGGTCATTCCGTATTTTCAAAAGTTTATCGAGCAGTTTCCGACGCTTGAAGCGCTTGCGGAAGCGGATGAAGAAGAAGTGATGAAAGCGTGGGAAGGGCTCGGCTATTACTCGCGCGTCCGCAATTTGCATGCGGCGGTAAAAGAAGTGAAAGAGCAATACGGCGGAAAAATTCCTGCTAACCGCGAACAATTTGCGAAATTAAAAGGGGTCGGACCGTATACGGCCGGTGCGGTGCTAAGCATCGCCTACGGCATTCCTGAACCGGCGGTCGACGGCAATGTGATGCGGGTATTATCACGGATTTTTCTTGTCTGGGAAGATATTGCCAAAACAGGAACGAGAAAGCTGTTTGAAGCGATTGTCCGGCAAATTATTTCACGCGAAAACCCTTCGTATTTTAACCAGGCGTTGATGGAGTTAGGGGCGCTTATTTGCACACCGCGCAATCCCGCCTGCCTGCTCTGCCCGGTGCAGGCGCATTGCCGCGCGTTTGCCGAAGGAGTGCAGACAGAGCTGCCGGTCAAAACCAAAAAAACGAACGTGAAACAAGTGCCGATCATCGCTGCGGTGTTGAAGGACGAAAATGGAAAGGTATTGATCCATAAGCGCGGCAGTGAAGGCCTGCTCGCGAACTTATGGGAATTTCCAAACTGTGAAGCGGCGGACGGACAAGCGAGTCCAGAAGAGCGTCTGGAAGCATTTTTAAAGGAACAATATGGGGTCCAGGCACAGCTTGGCCAACCGTTCCTTGCACTAGAGCATGCATTTTCCCACTTGATTTGGGATATTACGGTTTATGACGGAAAAATAGCCGGCAAATTTACTGAAACGGAACAGCTGAAGCTGGTGGGTGAGAAGGAGATCGAATCGTACGCGTTTCCCGTTTCCCATCAGCGCATTTGGGAAGAGTATAAACAGAAAACAGGCGGATTGTTCCACCCGTTTTAGTCATACGTCTGTCTCGTGCCTTGTGTATACGTGGCTTCGCTGTTTCTTAGCCCGCCGCGCGCCTCGATTTCTTCGATGATTTCACGATGGATCGTCTGGCCTTCCGCGTTTAAATATGGAGCGATTTGCTGAAAGGAATGATGGAAATAAGCGAGTTCGCTGTCCGTCCATTCCGATTTTGGAATCATGGACAGCTCTGTCATATCACGACCAACGTACATGATAAAAGCCCCCTTTTTTTCTAGTTTTAAAAAGTACTTATTCATTTATGCATAAAGGAGAGAAAAATATGAGCGAAAAAGTGGCGGTAGTTACAGGAAGCAGCCGTGGAATCGGCAAAGCGATTGCCCTTCGTCTTGCAAAAGAAGGATATGATATTGTTGTAAACTATGCGCGCAGTAAAGAAGCAGCGTTACAAACGGCACAGGAAATCGAAGCGTTAGGACGAAAAGCGCTTGTCGTGAAAGCAAATGTGGGCAAAGTCGAAAAAATTCAAGAGATGTTCGCGCAAGTGGATGAAGTATTTGGACGTGTGGATGTTCTTATTAATAACGCCGCCTCAGGCGTGCTGCGGCCGGCGATGGAACTTGAGGAGTCGCATTGGAATTGGACAATGGACATTAACAGCAAAGCGCTTTTATTTTGCGCCCAAGAGGCAGCAAAACGAATGGAAAAAGTCGGCGGCGGCAAAATCGTCAGCATCAGTTCATTGGGGGCAATCCGCTATCTGGAAAATTATACGGCTGTCGGTGTTTCGAAGGCGGCGGTTGAATCACTGACGCGCTATTTAGCGGTCGAATTAGCACCGAAAAATATTTCTGTCAATGCTGTATCAGGCGGTGCAGTCGACACAGATGCGTTGAAACATTTTCCAAACCGTGAAGAGTTGTTGTCTGACGCTATCGCAAAAACACCTGCCGGTCGCATGGTAAAACCAGAAGATATTGTTAATGCAGTAATGTTTTTGCTGTCCGATGATGCAGAAATGATCCGCGGTCAAACGATCATCGTGGATGGTGGAAGATCTTTACTTTTGTAGTTTGAATGGATAAAACCATCGCCTCCTGGGCACAGTAAGTCACGTGGAGGTGATAACAGTGGCAAAACAACAACCAAACAAAACAGCTGCAGGCACTAACATCCAAGAAGTAAGACAACAAAACGCACAATCTGCACAAGCAGGCCAATTCGGCACTGAATTTGCTGCAGAAACTAATGTGCAACAAGTACAACAACAAAACGCGCAAGCGGAAGCTCGCAAAGCGCAAAACTCCAGCAAGTAACATAGAAAAGCGGAGGCGAGCCGTTTAACCGCGACGGGCAAATGTTCTTCGCACGCAAGGGTGCTTGTCACCCCGAGGGAGAAGGTTATTTGACCCCGAGCGGTTTGCGAGCCGAGCTAGACAGTTAAAAAAGCGGAAGCGGCGAGAATAGCTCTCGAAGCGAAATGTTCTTCGCCCGCTGAAGTGCTTGCACTTCAAGGGAGAAGGTTATTTTGCGCAAGAGAGCTAGCCGCTGAAGTTAGGCAAAGAAAAGCGGAGGCGGCGCGAGCCTCTGCTTATTTCATGTTGCCTCACCGCGAAAACGCCAACGTAAGTTGCAACTGCAACATGATCGGAGCAACGACAAAAGTTGCCACAACTCTACATATATAGTCAAAGGAATTTACAAGCCCTTCCCCGAAATATATAAACAGCTAGCGGCTGCACAATATGGAAAAGTGCTTACAGTTTTGACGCACGCTTACCTGCGGAATCACAGGGGAAGGGAGAAAACGGTCATGGAGCTGTTTGAACGTTTAGTGAATGAACAATTAAAAACAATGGAGCAGCTGTTGTTTCTACAGTCGGAAATCGAGCGCTGCCAAGAAATTAAAAAACAATTGATCGAACTACAGCAAGAAGCAAAACTTCAATCGATTCAGGAAGAAATCCAGCAGATGAAACAACAGTTAAAGGAAATTCAACAAACGTTTGAAAAGCAAACGGAAGAAGTTATTCTTTCTTATCAAAACCAGTATCGCCGCACATGTGAGCCATCTTCAGCTTGGTAGGATGGCTCTCTTTTGTTTTCAATTATCTGCCCAATCGTTATAATAGGAAAGAGAAGTTCCCATAGGAAAGTAGGGAGAATGATGTCTGGATATCCTGTAGATGGAGAGATTATTCAAATCCATAGTTATAAACATAATGGGATGATTCACCGTATATGGGAAAAAACATTGGTGCTAAAAGGAGCTTCTACATATATTATTGGGGCGAATGACAAAACACTGGTGACGGAAGCGGACGGCCGGACATGGGTGACGCGCGAGCCAGCCATCTGTTTTTTCCATGCTAAACATTGGTTTAACATTATTGGGATGATTCGCGATGACGGGGTTTATTATTATTGCAACTTAAGTTCGCCATTTGTATGGGATGAGGAAGCGCTCAAATATATCGATTATGATTTGGATATTAAGGTATTCCCGGATATGACATATATTTTGCTTGATGAAGATGAGTATGAATGTCACCGCAAAGAGATGAATTATCCCGATGTGATCGACCGTATTTTAAAAAATAACGTAAAAAAGCTGATCAGCTGGATTCAAGAACGAAAGGGCCCGTTTGCGCCTGATTTTATTGACAAGTGGTATGAAAAGTTTCAGTCATATCGAAAGTGAATAAAAAAGAAGAAAGCAAAAAGCCTGTTCGTCGCCGCAAACAGGTTTTTCTGCTTTTAAGGGGGATTTTTATGGAAAGTATTCGCCGCTATATGCAATTTGTCCGCCCATACAAGTGGTATATTATCGCTACAATGATCATCGGCATTATTAAGTTTGCGATCCCGCTTCTTATTCCATTGCTGCTGAAATATGTGGTGGATGAAATCATTGGAAATGAGACGATGCCAATGTCGGTGAAAACCACCCGGCTTTGGTGGGCGCTTGTGATTATGTTGGTTATTTTTGTTCTAATTCGTCCGATTGTCGAATATTATCGGCAATATTTTGCCCAGTGGACAGCGAGCAAAGTGCTGTATGACATTCGCAACCAGTTGTTTACACATATGCAAAAACTAAGTTTTACATATTATTCGAATCACCGCACCGGTGAAATTATTTCGCGCGTCATTAACGATGTCGAACAGACAAAAGATTTTATTATTACGGGACTGATGAATCTCTGGTTAGATATGGCAACCATTATGATTGCACTTGTTATTATGATGAAGATGGATATGAAATTAACGCTTGTTTCCATTAGTACGCTGCCGATTTATGCGCTTTCAGTAAAATATTTTTTCGGACGTCTCCGGCAGCGGACAAGAATGCGCTCTCAAGCTTTGGCAGAGCTTCAAGCTTATTTGCATGAGCGGGTGCAAGGAATGTCGGTCATTAAAAGTTTCGCGATCGAAGAAGCGGAGCAGAAGCGGTTTTCTGCGCAAAACAACCATTTTTTAACAAAGGCGCTGATGCATACGAGCTGGAACGCCAAATCGTTTGCGGTTGTCAACACGGTCACCGATATCGCTCCGATCATGGTGATTATTTATGCTGGTTACCAAGTGCTGCTCGGCCATATTACCGTCGGAACGATGGTTGCTTTCGTCGGATATATCGACCGGCTGTACAGCCCGCTGCGCCGTCTTGTGAATTCGTCAACGACCTTAACGCAGTCGTTCGCTTCGATGGATCGAATGTTTGAGTTTTTCGATGAGCCGTATGATGTTACAGATGCGCCAAACGCGGTCGATTGTCGAGAAGTAAAAGGCGATATTGTATTTGATCATGTTACGTTTGCTTATCATAAAAATGAACCGCCGGTGCTGCGCGATATTTCGTTTTCCGTGAAAGCAGGGGAAACGATCGCCCTTGTCGGCATGAGCGGCGGCGGAAAATCTACGTTAGTAAGCCTGATCCCGCGCTTTTATGATGTGACAGAGGGGAGGATTTTATTGGATGGCATCGATATTCGCGATATACGCGTGCGCAGTCTTCGTGATAAAATCGGCATCGTTTTTCAAGACAGCTTTTTATTCAGCGACTCAGTGAAAGACAACATTTTGCTCGGAAAGCCGGATGCGACGGATGAAGAGGTCATTGCCGCCGCAAAAGCCGCCAATGCCCATGATTTTATTATGAGCCTGCCGGATGGATATGACACAAAAGTCGGGGAGCGCGGCATAAAATTGTCCGGAGGGCAAAAACAGCGGATCGCTATCGCCCGCGTCTTTCTAAAAAATCCGCCTTTGCTTATTTTCGATGAAGCGACATCGGCGCTCGATCTCGAAAATGAGCATTACATTCAAGAAGCGCTGGAACGGCTTGCCAAAAATCGCACAACGTTTATTGTTGCCCATCGCCTTTCGACGATTACGCATGCGGATCGCATTTTCCTTATTGAAAACGGCAAGATTGTTGAAAGCGGCACCCACGAGGAATTAATGGCGAAACAAGGGAGCTATTATCATTTATTTACAATCCAGCAACTCCATCAATAAGTAAAAGAAAAATATTTATATTATTGGAAAATAAAAGATAAAAACGGTTTTACGCACTGTAAGACCGTTTTTTATTATTATTTCATCTATTCATATAATTTTAATTTTTTATAATATTATATTGTCTTATGAAAAATTGCATGGCATAATTTTAATTAAAATAAAAATATTTTATCAATTCAGTTCAATCGGGATAGGAGGTGAAATAATGGCAGATGCACGTGTGCTGGAAGTGAAAGGGTTAAAAACGTCTTTTTTTACGGATGAAGGAGAAATTCCCGCCGTTGATGGCGTTGATTTTTACATAAATGAAGGTGAAATTTTAGGAGTCGTCGGCGAATCAGGATGCGGAAAAAGCGTCACCTCGCTGTCGATTATGGGCTTGTTGCCGAAAGGGGTCGGGCGCATTATCGATGGTGAAATTCTTTTTAAAGGAGAAAATCTCGTTCATGCCTCCGAAAAACGGATGAAGCAGATTCGCGGCAATGAAATCGCGATGATTTTTCAAGAGCCAATGACATCCTTAAATCCGCTGTTTACGATTGGCAATCAGTTAATAGAGGCGATTCGCATACATACGAAGGCGAGCAAGAAAGAAGCGAAAGCAAGAGCCGTCGAGATGTTAAAGCTGGTCGGCCTGCCGCGCGCGGAGCAAATCATCGACGAATATCCGCACCAGCTCTCCGGCGGGATGCGCCAGCGTGTGATGATTGCGATGGCGATGGTGTGCAATCCGGCGCTGCTCATTGCCGACGAGCCGACTACGGCACTCGATGTGACGATTCAGGCACAAATTTTGGCGTTGATGAAAGAGCTGAATAAAAACTTTCACACCTCGATCATGATGATTACACACGACTTGGGAGTAGTCGCTGAAATATGCGACCGTGTGATTGTCATGTATTCGGGAAAGATTGTGGAAGAGGGCGATGTGCGGACGATTTTTAAAAATCCGAAACATCCGTATACGATCGGCCTGATTCAATCGGTTCCCGACATTCGCGACAAAAAAGAACGGTTATATTCCATTCCAGGCAATGTGCCGAAGCCGGGATCGGTTCGCCAAGGATGTCGGTTTGCGGCAAGGTGCGAGCATGCTTTTTCCCGTTGTCTTCAAGAAGATCCAGAACTATACGAAGCAGGAGAACGCGGCCATCGCGTCCGCTGTTTTTTGCCGCTCGGAGAGGGGGAACAAAATCGTGAGCGAGCCGCTGTTGCAAGTGAAAGGGCTTAAAAAGTATTTTCCGATTACGGGAGGAGTGTTTGGCAAAAAAGTTGGCGAAGTGAAAGCAGTCGATGATGTTACTTTTACCGTCTATAAAGGGGAAACGCTTGGCATTGTCGGGGAAAGCGGCTGTGGCAAGTCAACGACAGGGCGGATGCTCCTCCGTTTAATTGAACCGACAGCAGGGTCGATCGTTTTTGAAGGAAAAGAAGTAACGACATTGCCTAAAGCAGAATTGCGGAAAATGCGGCGCGATATGCAAATGATTTTTCAGGATCCTTTCGCCTCGTTGAATCCGCGCCATACGGTGGAAAAAATTTTGGAAGAGCCGCTAATCGTACATGGAATAGGCTCCAAAGAGGAGCGGAAAAAGCGCGTTCGGGAGATGCTGGAAGTGGTCGGGCTTGGACAATATCATGCCAAGCGCTATCCTCATCAGTTCAGCGGCGGGCAGCGGCAACGCATCGGCATCGCGCGCGCTTTGATGACCAATCCGAAGCTTATTATCGCCGATGAGCCAGTGTCTGCACTCGATGTGTCGATTCAGGCGCAAGTATTAAATTTACTAGAAGATTTACAAAAAGAATTTGGACTTACATATATTTTTATCGCCCATGATTTAGGGGTTGTCCGCCATATCAGCGACCGCGTCGGCGTGATGTATTTAGGACGCCTAGTGGAATTGGCCGATAGCGATCAATTATATCAATCGCCGAAACATCCGTATACGCAGGCGCTTCTTTCTGCTGTGCCGATTCCGGACCCGGAGTATAAAAGAGAACGCCAGCTTTTATCAGGCGATTTGCCAAACCCGGCCAATCCGCCGCAAGGGTGCGCGTTTCATACGCGCTGCAGCGCTTGCATGGATATCTGCAAGCAAAAGCGGCCGGAGATGAAAGAAGTAGAAAAAGGGCATTACGTTGCTTGCCATTTGTATTAGCAGGATGGCAACCAACGAAATGATAGAAATTTTATTTAAGGGGGAACAAAGAATGAGGAGAAAAACATGGATGACATTGCTTGCCTTGATGCTTGCGGTGTCAATGGCGCTTGTCGGCTGCGGAAAGTCAGAAAAAACAAGCAGCGGCGCAACAGAAAAATCATCATCGCAAGATACGCTCGTCTACGGACGCGGCGGCGATTCTGTCTCGCTTGACCCGGCTACGGTTACGGATGGGGAATCGTTAAAGGTAACGAAAAATATTTTTGATACACTGTTAGACTATAATGACGAAGATACGACGGTAAAACCGGCATTGGCGACTGAATGGACGATTTCCAAAGACGGGCTGACCTATACGTTTAAGCTCCGCAAAGGTGTGAAATTCCATGATGGAACGGATTTTAACGCTGAAGCGGTGGTCTTTAACTTTGAACGTTGGGCCAATGGCAACGCGGACAAATTTCCGTATTACGGCTCGATGTTTGGCGGTTATAAAAACGACGAAAGTCATGTCATTAAAGAAGTAAAGGCAGTGGACGACTACACGGTTCAATTTGTGTTGAAGCGTCCACAGGCGCCGTTTTTGAAAAATATTGCCATGCCGCCGTTTGCGATCGCCAGCCCGGCAGCGATTAAAAAATATGGAGACAAATTTGGGGAAAATCCAGTTGGAACCGGCCCGTTCATTTTTAAAGAATGGAAGCGCAACGAGCGCATTGTTTTAGAAAAAAATAAAGATTATTGGGAAAAAGGGTATCCGAAGCTGAATCAATTGATCTTTGTTTCCATTCCAGATAACTCTGCGCGTCTCAATGCGTTGTTAAAAGGTGAAATCGATTTGATGGAAGACTTGAATCCAACCGATTTGAAACAAGTGGAAGGAAATAAAGATTTCCAAATTTTTAAACGTCCGTCGATGAACGTCGGTTACGTCGGATTGACGGCGACGAGAGGCCCGTTGAAAAACAAATTAGTCCGTCAAGCATTGAACTATGCAGTGGACAAAAAGGCGATTATTGACGCGTTCTACGCCGGCCAGGCGGAACCGGCGAAAAACCCGATGCCGCCAAGCATTCCTGGCTATAATGATGCCATTCAAGACTATCCGTTTGATTTAAATAAAGCGAAAGAATTGCTCGCAAAAGCAGGATATCCAAACGGCTTCGAAATGGAGCTATGGGCAATGCCGGTGCCGCGTCCATATATGCCGGACGGAAAAAAAATCGCTGAGGCGCTGCAAGCGAATTTTGCAAAAATCGGCGTCAAAGCGAAAATCGTTACGTATGAATGGGCTACTTACTTAGATAAATTGGCCAAAGGAGAAGCCGATGCGTTCTTGCTTGGCTGGACCGGCGATAACGGCGACGCCGACAACTTCTTGTACGCGCTGCTCGACAAAGACAGCATCGGCAGCAACAACTATACGTATTATTCGAATGATGAGCTTCATAGAATTTTAGTCGAAGCACAAACAGTCAGTGACGAAAACAAACGAAATGAACTGTACAAAAAGGCACAAGAGATTATTAAAGAGGATGCTCCATGGATTCCGCTCGTTCACTCGACACCGCTGCTTGCCGGCAAAGCAAACATTAAAGGGTTTAAGCCGCATCCAACTGGCTCCGATAAATTTACAAAAGTCGAATTCAAATAACGATATGCGGAGGGGAAAGGAGTGCATCCTCCCCTCTTTTTCATGATCGGCAAAAGGAGGGAGAGAAGTGCTTTCATATGCAGTCAGAAGAATACTCATGGTCATCCCTGTATTGTTGGGAATGTCACTTGTCGTTTTTTTCATGATTCGCGCGATACCGGGCAATCCCGCGCAAGTCATTTTAGGACAGAAAGCGACGAAGGAAGCGGTTGCCGCGTTAACGCATAAGCTAGGCTTAGATCAACCTTGGTATGTGCAGTACATTAAATATTTAGGCAGCCTGCTGCATGGAGATTTAGGAGAGTCGATCCGCACCGGCGCCGCGATATCGGATGAAATTTGGCCGTATTTAGCGGCGACGCTGGAGCTGTCGCTTGCCGCGATGATCATCGCAGTCGTCATCGGGGTCAATGCTGGCATTATTAGTGCTTGGTTTCAAAATTCCTGGTTTGACTATATCGCGATGGTGCTGGCGCTTATTGGCGTTTCGATGCCGATTTTCTGGCTGGGCTTGATGGAGCAGTGGGTGTTTGCGATTCAGTTAGATTGGCTGCCGACATCAGGAAGGGAAGACGTGAGAAGCCCGATTGAGCCGATTACCCACCTGTATTTGCTTGATACGCTTCTAGCAGGAAATACGGAGCAATTTATGCAAGTCGTGCAGCATTTAATTTTGCCAAGTGTCGCCTTAGCGACGATTCCAATGGCGATTATCGCCCGGATTACGCGCTCGAGCATGCTCGAAGTGATGAAATCGGATTACATCCGCACGGCAAGAGCAAAAGGGTTAAGCATGTTTTGGGTCGTGTATAAGCATTCATTGAAAAATGCCATCATTCCAGTGTTGACCGTTATTGGTTTGCAAACAGGCCTATTGCTTGGCGGCGCGATTTTAACAGAGACGATTTTCAGCTGGCCCGGCATTGGCCGCTACATTTACGACGCGATTGGCTATCGTGATTATCCGGTTATTCAGTCGGGAATTTTGGTGATCGCTACCATCTTTATTTTTATTAACTTAATCGTCGATCTGCTTTATGCGATGATCGATCCACGCATCAAATATAACTAAGGAAGGGGGAAAGCGGATATGGCGGAACTGGCACGCAATCAAACGCCGATGCATACGGTGCAAGAAAAAACAGAGTCTGCTTCCCTATGGAAAGAAGGATGGCGCCGATTTCGCAAAAACAAAATCGCTCTTATCGGACTGGGCATCGTCGTCTTTTTTATCTTGCTGGCCATTTTTGCTCCACTGCTGGCGCCTTATGACTTTAAAGATCAAAATTTAGCAGAGCGGCTCCAGCCGCCGTCATCGAAACATTTATTTGGAACGGACGATTTTGGAAGGGATATTTTCTCACGTGTTATTTACGGGGCGAGAATCTCACTGTGGGTCGGCTTTTTCTCTGTGCTTGGCTCGGTCATTGCCGGCTCGCTGCTCGGCATCATCGCGGGATATTACGGGCGCTGGATTGACGGCATTATTTCGCGACTGTTTGATATTATGCTCGCCTTTCCAAGCATTTTGTTGGCTATTGGTATTGTCGCTGTGCTCGGGCCGTCTTTGCAAAATGCATTAATTGCGATTGCCGTCATCAACATTCCGAACTTTGGGCGCTTGATCCGCTCGCGCGTCTTAAGCATTAAACAAGAAGAATACATCATGGCGGCAAAAGCAATTGGAATGAGTGATACGCGCATTTTGTTCCACCACATTTTGCCAAACAGCATGGCACCGATTATTGTACAGGGGACGCTGGCGATTGCGACGGCCATCATTGAAGCGGCCGCTCTTGGATTTTTAGGACTAGGGGCGCAGCCGCCAAATCCGGAGTGGGGGAAAATGCTTGCTGATTCGAAAGACTTTTTGACACAGGCGCCATGGACGATGATTTTTCCGGGGCTGGCCATTATGCTTACGGTGCTTGGCTTTAACTTAATGGGCGACGGATTGCGCGATGCGCTAGACCCGCGCATGAAAAGCTAACGAAAAAGGCTATCTCTTCAGCGGAGATAGCCTTTTAGTCATTGACTAAAGTTTTCGCTAAGGAAGAATCATGATGATAATGATGGAAGCTGTCAATCAGCTTATCAAGACGTTCCAACTGCTCGCTGTAATCGATAATCGTGCCAACCAACGAGAAAAGATAATATTCGTGCGATTGATGGTGATGCGCGTAAAACGCCTCAATGAGCCGCATTCTTTCATGATGTGTTTCATTGACTGTGTCAGTATGCGGCAGGTGTTTTACTTTGCCAATAAACTTTAATAGTATTTGTTCGTGATAATGAAGCAGGCAATCTAACTGTGAACGGATGATTTGCTGGAATTCGAGCGGCATGTGATACAGTTCGTTTTCAAAACGATGGAGAAGTTTTAATGTCTCGAGCGCCCGGTTAGTCGCGACGATCATTTGCCGGTATAACACGAGCTTTCGCGATTTTTGGAAGCGATTTTTACGAAAATACGTGCGCTCTTCTTTATACATTAAGTAAAGATGTTCAAGCTTTGTCATATTTTCTTTCATTTTTTCAATATCTTCTTTTAAAATGTGATGTTCCGATGCGTGTCTCGTATGGATGCGAATCCACTTTAAAATGTTTTCCGTGTTTTCGGTAATTTTTTCATATAGTTTCTTTTCATATTTTGGCGGTAGAAAGATTAAATTGACAACAAAAGCAGCAAATATGCCAAGCATAATGGTGAGAAAGCGGATAACGGCAAATTCGATAAACTGTTTATCCGTATATTCCATAATCGCAATAACCGTAACCAGCGCCACTGAAATGGTAGATTCTAGGCGCATTTTTAAGCAGAGGGCGATAACAATCATCAGCGTAAGGCCGATAATAAATGGATCGCGTCCAAATAACAGGACGGCGATGATTGCCAAGACGGCCCCGATGATATTCGCCTGCACTTGTTCGACCAATGAAAGGTAAGAGCGGTAGATCGTCGGCTGCATCGCAAACACAGCCGAAATTCCCGCGAATACGGGAGAAGGCAAGTGTAGCAGTGCTGCGAGGAAAAGCGCCAATGTAACGGCGATTCCCGTTTTAAAAATGCGGGCACCGAGCTTCATAGTATCTTCAAACCTCTCCTCTTTCGTTCTCGTAAACAATTTAGTACTATACACGCTTTTATATATGATATCAAGTGGGAAATATACATGGAATATGTGAACCTCTCTGCCTAAATGTTTCGCATGATAGAAGGGGAATGTGTCCGGGGATTTTGGTTCAAAAATGGCAGGAGAGATTCTCTTGCGAAATGGATGGTGGCTGTTGGCATGATTGGTCGTGTTGGCTGCGCCGTGCCTGTTACGATGAAGTCCTTTTTGCATGAAAAAATTGTTTCTTTGCAAATCAAGGAAGGGAAGTCAGGGAAAAGCGTCACTGTCAACGATTTACGCAAAATAAGACGTTTGCTAGAAACATGAAATGAAGCGGAAAAAACAAACACCGGATAAGATCAAGGGGTACAAATATACAATAACATTTATCGATGCAAAAGGTAAAAAAATAAATATGACAATCTTTGATGATAGGCTAGTAAGGACACAGCAACAATATACTATGAAACGATCGATAAAGAAGTGCCGGCAGGAGAGAACAATGGATGTAAGAGCAAATCAAAAAAGAGCATCCCGCCGTGAGCAGGATGCTCTTTTCGTCATTCCGTCGAAATCGAAGGGTCTGCTTGTTCTTTTGTCGGGATGATTTGGAAGAAATGGTCTTCTACGTTTTCGAGAAGCGGCTGTAATGATTGCGCTTCTTCGTGCTGATCATGTTCTTTTAACAGTTCAATGTATGTCGATAACAGTTCTTCGACATCTGCTTTGCCGCGTTCGTTTAATGGCTCGAGGCGTACTTGCGCTCCTTTGGCGATGCGGCGCTCTAACGCCGCTTTGGTTAAGCCCATTTCAGGCTGATGGCGCAAGTAGACGACACCACCTGTCATGCCGGCGCAAATCCATGGGCCTGGGTCGCCAAGGACGAGCCCGCGTCCATTTGTCATGTATTCAAAAGCAAACCCTTTAATATTGGCGCGTGTTCCGATGTTTCCGTGTTCTTCATCCGGAAGCGGAACGGTTACTTGGCCGCCGATGATCATATCGGCGCCGGAGAGGCGGATGCCGGCGCGTGCATCGGCGTTTCCTTGCACGACGAGAAGTCCTTTTTGCGCACCGTATCCAAAGCCTTTGCCGACAGACCCATTATAAAATTTTCCGTCTTTTCCTTTTGCTTTAAAAATCAAGACGCTGCCGCCAAATGCGGTTTTTCCGACGCCATCTTGTCCGCCGCCGTCAACATGAATGTGAATGCCATGAGTGTTATAAGCGCCAAGGCCGTTCCCTGGGATCGAGCCTTTCGTATAGCGCAAGGTGACGTTTGGCAATTTTTTGTACGAACCATCCAGACGTCCGCGCACGCGGTGGCATGAAACACGGCTGCCAAGAACGCGCTGTTCCGATGTCACAGTCGTAAATTCACGGGAGCGGTGCAAATCTTCTACATGATAATCAAGATATTCCGCTCCAGCGGCCACGAGCAATGCTGGTTCTTCCGCGCTTGCGGCCGCTTCTTTTGGCGCCAGCTGCTCGACCTCGAGCACTTCGAGCAAGTTTGCTAGATTCATTTGCCCCAGTCCTCTTGTTTGTCCCAATAAGTCAGAGCGGCCGACAACATCTTGCAGACGGGTAACCCCGAGAGCTGCTGTTAACGCTTTTAGCTCGTTTCCAAAAGCGGTGAATAAGTTGACTAATCCTTGCACCGCCGCCTCGAATTGCCGCGGTACGAAACGGCGCAGCCCATGCTCTTTTGCTTGTGCTACCGATTCAATTTGCGTAGCAATGCCGACGTGGCACGTATCTAAATGACAGCCGCGGCAGGTCGTACAGCCGATCGCGATCATTGATAATGTACCGAAGCCGATGCGGTTTGCCCCAAGCAGCATCACTTTAAGAACGTCCAGCGCGCTCTTGATGCCGCCGTCCGCCCAAATTTCGACTTTGTGTCGCAAACCGGCTTCGATGAGCGCGTTATGGGCCGCTTTTACTCCGATTTCCACTGGCAGGCCGACATGCTGCAGGGCGTGGATGCGCGCCGCCCCGGTTCCGCCGTCAAAGCCGCTTAATGTAATAATATCCGCCCCCGCTTTGGCGATGCCGACGGCAATCGTTCCAATGTTTGGCACGACCGGCACTTTAACGGCGACTTTTGCCTTATCGTTTGCCGTTTTTAATTCGGCGATCATTTGCGCTAAATCTTCGATTGAATAAATGTCGTGGTTATTGGACGGCGAAATTAAGTCGGAACCGACTGTTGCGTTCCGCGCTTCGGCGATTTTTGCCGTCACTTTTGAACCTGGAAGGTGTCCGCCTTCGCCTGGTTTTGCCCCTTGGCCGATTTTAATTTCGAGCAGATTCGAAGAGTTCAACAGCTCCGCGTTGACCCCGAAACGGCCGGAGGCGATTTGCTGGCCGCGCGTACGCGGGTATTTGCCGAGCATATCTTTAATTTCGCCGCCTTCGCCGTTGAGGCTGACCATATTTAATCGGTCTGCCGCTTCCGCATAAGCACGGAACGCCACTTCATTTTGCGAGCCGAACGACATCGAAGCAATGACAAACGGCAGGCTATGTTCACCGACACTAATATCGACTTTTTCGACCGGAACCGGCTTGTTGGATTTTTTCATATCCAGCAAGTGGCGAATGGTTGTCGGCGTTTCGCTTTCCAGCTCGTTTGCTTTTTCCCGGTAGCTGTCATATGATCCTGTTTGTGCGACTTCACCAATCGCCTTCCAAATGCGCGGGAAGAGGTGGAACGTTTTTCTCGGCTTGGCGTTTTCGTTGGCGTAGTCTTCGGCGCGGGCGATGGCGTCTTGTTTTAGTGCCGCGAAATCGTATTGCAATGAATCTGAACCAAAGAAGTTGACGATGTTTAACACATCGGCAATTTCATCATGCAGTCCGATCGACGAGAAGAGACGGCTGTAACCGCGCAATTCATGAATGCCGATGGTGGAAATGACTTTTTCTAATCCTTTATTCAGTGCTTTAAATAAGTTTACTACAGGCGTAATCGATTCTTCTGCCGCAACCGTCGCAAACATGAGATACGGGCTGATGGCGTTTGCTCCTAACCCATAGGCGACGATCACATCGTGAAGGGAGCGAATCGCACCGGAACGAAGCAAAAGCGAACAGTCGCGGCGCAAATCTTGTTTTGTCAGCGCTTGATCAATCGCCGATGTAACAAGTAATGGGTCAATCCATAAGTTTCCGTTTTGGTGTGCCTCTGCATCGTCTAAAACGAGCAAGGTTTTGCCGGAACGAACCGCCTTACATGCTTCAGCGGCAAGACGCGCTAGCGCTTCTGGAATTGTTTCTTCGCTTGTAAATGTCGTTGACAAGATGTGCGTTAACTGTTTTTCTTGGAACGAATGAACGATTTGATCATACGAAGGATGGCCTAGTTCCGCTAAACAATCACTGCCGATTTTCCCCTCGATGAGAATCGGCGAGCCAAGCTCGATTACATAGGAAGCTTCTGCTTTTTTTACGAGAGATGGCCGTTTTCCGATGACGGTTCTTGTGGAGAAATGTTCCATCTCACGGTCGCGGTCAATCGCCGGATTGGTGACAACAGCGACGCTTTCTTTAATAAAGTCGGCAAGATTTTTGCGGTTCGGATCAATCGCTGCCAGCGGCGCGTCATGACCAAGTGAGCGAATCGGCTCCGCACCTTTTTCTGCCATTTGCTCTAACAGCTGAATATGCTCCCTGTCCCAGCCAAATGCCGCATATTGCCCGTTATGCACTTTAGTCGGAGCGGAGGAAAATATATAGTTTTCTAGTTTCGGAACATCGAGGCGTTTTCGAAAGTTTGCGATATCAAACCGCCCCGAAAAACGAGTGTATACTTCTTCTTGGAATTGCTCATATTCCAACACTTGAATGGCTCCGCTGCCGGACCACATCAAACCGATTTTTTCCCCCGGCGCAAGCGGTTTGGGGTCGCCAGTATATTCGCATGTTGGGATAATTCCCGGTTCGGACGTAAACACAAACCGCTTTTCCGTTTCTAATTTCCACAGCGGTCGCAAACCAAGGGCATCGACGCTGAATACTGCTTCGTCGGCGTAGCGGGAGATAATCGCCGCCGGCCCTTGGGCGAAATGTCCCCACGCCTCGCGGATGTATGCATATAAATCTTGCAAGTGTGGCGGATATTTCTTGATTTCATTCAAAATAGGCGGGAATAGTATATCCATCGCTTCAAATAAGCTATAGCCATAGCGGCAAATAAGCGTTTCCATCGTGCGGCTTAAATCTTGGGAATCGCTGCCGTCTTTTGTCAGCGGAACGCCGATCATCACCGCTTCCTCGCGCAGCTTTGCGATCGTGTTGATTTCTCCGTTATGTCCTAATACGCTAAACGGCTGAACGCGGAAAAAGTTAGACAGCGTATTGGTCGAGTAACGGTTATGCCCTAATGTCATGGTCGATGCGATAAATGGGTGGGCCAAGTCATGATAGTATTTTGGCAAAATATCTCCGGCTCCCATCACTTTATAGACAACGTGGAAATTGCTTAAAGAGGCGACATGGGCATGTTCATCTTGCTCGATGTCAATAGCGAGATCAAATAACCGTTTCGAAAGTTGCATCTTGTCGTTTGGCAGCAAGGCGATTTGCCAAAATACCGGTTCTTGTCGAAGCGCGATTGGACCTAATGCGCTCGATGAAGTGACTCGGTCCGATTCAAAAATCAATGAGAAACCATAACGTTTACAAAGCTGTTTGATTTGTGCTTTGACATTGTCTACATCTGCAGACCGATGGATGAAAACATGGCCGACGGCAAAGCTTTCGTCATTGGCAATCTCCGGGTTTTGGCCGGCATTTGCGAGTTTTTCCATCCACAGTTTTCTCGGAATATCCATATGAATGCCGACGCCGTCTCCTTCGCCGTTAATAAAGCCGGCGCGGTGGTTCATTTTGACAAGTGCATCAATGCATGTCATAATGTTTTCGCGCGTCGGGATGCGCTGCTTTTCAATGGCGGCGACAATACCACAGGCATCATGCTCGACCTGATGAAAGTTTTTGAAAAGATTCGGATTCCAGCGTTGTTTCATATGCAAGTGGCGTGATCCAGCGGGAAGGAACCCGCCTTCGCCGTTCACCTCCTGTTGTATTCCCTAAACCTCTGTACAATGGAATCGGCATGCTCTAGCGCACTACACCTTGTATAGATGCTCCCTCTTGTTCCGCTAGATTTTCATGGACAAATACGTGTCCTGTCAGCCCGTTATAAAACCGATCCCCGCTTCATCTTGATAACGTCAGTGACGGATTTCCGAATGGTAAGCGGCAAATCACGTCTTAATTTTCAGAATTTATAACTTATCATACCATGTCAGAAAGTTCAAATCAATTAATTATTCACTTTATTGGATATATTATTCACAAAATTGTCAAGTTTTTTATTGTTTGTTTGTAACCGTTTTCATAAATATAGCAAACCATCCAGGAGAAGATCCTTCCTGGATGGCTTGTATAATTATGCATTTTTTAATTGTTTAAATGCGTTTTCTACCGCCTGAAGCGTATATTCAATGTCGCCTTCTGTATGTGCGAGCGTGACAAACCACGCTTCATATTTCGAAGGAGCGAGGTTGATGCCTTGTTTTAACATGAGTTTAAAGAACTTCGCAAACATTTCGCCGTCGCTTCGCTGTGCTTGTTCATAGTTTTCGACTTTTTCGGTCGTAAAGTAAACGGTAAGTGCGCCTTTTAACCGGTTGATTGTTACTGGAATGCCATATTTGTCGGCATGGTGAAGAATGCCTTCTTCTAACATCGCACCAAGTTTATCAAGGTATTCATACACGCCGTCTTGCTGCAGTACTTCAAGGCAGGCGATGCCGGCAAGGATGGAAGCAGGGTTGCCTGCCATTGTCCCCGCTTGGTAGGCCGGACCGAGTGGGGCGACTTGTTCCATAATGTCTTGACGGCCGCCATAGGCGCCGATCGGCAGACCGCCGCCGATAATTTTGCCCATTGCCGTTAAATCAGGTTCAATCCCTAATAAATTTTGCGCCCCGCCGTACATAAAGCGGAATGCCGTGATGACTTCATCGTAAATGACAAGTGCTCCTGCCTGATGAGCGATCTCATTGATCGCTTCTAAAAAGCCAGGTTTTGGTGTAACGATGCCAAAGTTGCCAACGATCGGTTCGACAAGCACGGCGGCGACTTGGTCTCCCCATATTTCCATCGCTTGTTTGAATGAGTCAACATCGTTGTACGGTACAGTAATTACTTCTTGGGCAATGCTTTTTGGCACGCCGGCAGAATCTGGGGTTCCTAACGTCGACGGACCAGAGCCGGCAGCGACAAGGACAAGATCGGAATGTCCGTGGTAGCAGCCAGCAAATTTAACGATTTTATCACGGCCGGTATAGGCGCGCGCGACGCGAATCGTCGTCATGACCGCTTCCGTCCCTGAGTTAACAAAACGCACTTTTTCTAAGGATGGAATCGCTTCTTTTAGCATTTTCGCGAACGTAATTTCATGAGGAGTTGGAGTGCCATAAAGGACGCCTGTCTCTGCAGCACGCTGAATCGCTTTCGTGATGTGCGGATGGGCATGGCCTGTAATAATCGGTCCGTATGCCGCCAAATAGTCAATATATTTGTTGCCGTCGACGTCCCAAAAATAAGCGCCTTGCGCCCGCTCCATGACGACCGGCGCTCCGCCGCCGACCGCTTTATACGAACGGGATGGGCTGTTTACGCCGCCGACGATATGCTTGAGCGCTTCCTGATACAATTGTTCCGATTTCGTAAAATTCATGTTCTAAAGCCTCCTGTGATCCTCATAGTCTTTTACCTTCCTATTCTAACATATTTATAGTGATTGGAGCTTTTTGGCGTTTCGCATGGCGGTGATTGGACGATACACGAATGGAAAATGATAACAAAACAAAAAAGATGAAATATCGGCGTGTTTATGTATAATGCAATACGTAGCGAAAATCATTCCGCTTTACGAAAAAAGGAATTTCATACCTTTTTCTGTGTCTATATACAGGGAGGAGAACTATGAACGCCATCGAAGTGGAAAACTTACGAAAAGAGTTTAAATCGTATTCAAGCCGCTCCGGCTTAATCGGCGCGTTTCGCGATTTATTTACGCGAAACTATAAAATCATTCGTGCGGTGAATGATATTTCGTTTACCGTAAAGCAAGGGGAAATCGTTGGCTATATCGGCGAAAACGGCGCAGGAAAATCGACGACCATTAAAATGCTGACGGGAATTTTGACGCCGACGGCGGGAAAAGTGATCGTCAACGGCATGAATCCGCATAAAGAGCGGGAAAAGTTCGTGCGGACGATCGGTGTGGTATTCGGACAGCGTTCCCAATTGTGGTGGGACATTGCGGTGCAAGAATCGTTTCGGCTCTTGAAAAAAGTGTATCGCGTTTCCGATGAAGATTATCGGCAACATATGGAACATATTATTGAGGCGCTAGATATCGGCCCGCTCTTGGACAAGCCGGTGCGCAAGCTGTCGCTCGGGCAGCGGATGCGCTGTGAACTGGCAGCGGCGCTCATTCATAATCCGCCGTTGTTGTTTTTGGATGAGCCGACCATTGGCCTCGATGTGCTTGTAAAACTGAAAATCCGCCAGTTTTTAAAAGAAATTAATGAAAAATACAACACGACGATTTTATTGACGACACATGATATTTCCGATATCGAAGCGTTATGCGAGCGTGTCATTATGCTTGATGAAGGCAAAATCATTTACGATGGTTCGCTTAAGCGTCTCAAAGAAAAATGGGGAGAAGGAAAGCAAATCCAGTTTACGTTTGCGGGCGAAATCACGTTTCATGCGTTACGAGAACTAACGAATGGTCTGCAAGTGATATGGAAAAAAGGGGAGCAAGACAATGTCTGGACAGCACAAGTGCCTTCCGCGTTATTGCCGGAAGTGATCGGCCGCGTTGTCGCCCGCTATTCGATTCAAGATATGAACATTAATGAAATTTCTACAGAAGAAATTATACGCAACATCTATGAAGAAGGTGTTGTGCATGGATAAATATATTGAGATGATCCGCATCCGCTTTTTAATGATGCTTGCTTACCGGACCAATTATTATACGGGCATTCTTATTTACGCCATTAATATCGCCGCGTACTATTTTCTCTGGTCAGCGATTTACGGCAGCAAATCGACGATGCAAGGAATGTCGATGGCGCAAATGACCACGTATGTCGCCATCTCATGGATGGCGCGGGCGTTTTATTTCAATAATATCGACCGTGAAATCGCCATGGAGATTAAAGAAGGAAGAGTGGCGACAGAGCTGATTCGTCCTTACAGTTATCTCGGAATGAAAACGATGCAAGGATTAGGGGAAGGAATCTTTCGTTTGTTGTTTCTTTCTCTTCCGGGAATTTTTCTTGTCGCTTTATTTTTGCCGCTTCGTTTTCCAACCGATGTTCATACATGGATGTTTTTCACTTTGTCGATTGCCCTTAGTTTTATTATTAATTCAGAATTAAATTTGCTTGCCGGCATCATAGCATTTTTTACCCTTAACAATGAAGGGTTATTGCGGGCAAAGCGATTTGTGATCGACTTGTTTTCCGGACTTATTTTGCCAATCAGCTTTTATCCAGATTGGGCGCAAGAGGCAATGAAATACTTTCCGTTTCAAGGAATTAGCTATATTCCGAGTATGATTGTAACAGGAAGTTTTCAAGGGCAAGCAATCCTCCATGGCCTTTTGTTTCAGCTTGTATGGTGTGTGCTGTTGCTCATCCCGATTCAGCTGTTGTGGCGAGCGGCGAAAAAACAGCTTGTCATTCAAGGAGGGTGAGTCGTGTTTTACGTATCGATCTTTTTTCAATATATGGCACAATACATGAAAACAAAGCTGCAATATCGTGCCGATTTGCTGGTGGAGTTTATTTCTGATTTGATGTCACAAGCGGTCAATCTTGTTTTTCTTCTCGTTGTGTTTGGGCATACGTCGTTATTGCACGGCTGGACGCGCGATGAAATTTTATTTATTTACGGCTTTTTCTTAGTGCCATATGCGGTGTTCGGAGCATTTTTTAATTTGTGGGATTTTAATGAGCGCTATATTGTGCGTGGAGAAATGGATCGCGTATTGACGCGCCCGGTGCACAGCTTGTTTCAAATTATTCTCGAGCGGATGGAACTTGAATCGTTGCTTGGCGGAGTAACGGGCATCATCATTATGGCGTATGCAAGTGCGCGTTTATCTCTTTCGTTTCATTGGTATGACATTTTGATGTTTATTTTGTTTGTTTTAGGGGGAGCGTTTATTTACGCGGGAGTATTTGTGTCATTGGCAACTATTAGTTTTTGGTCTGATGCTCGTACATCGATCATGCCGATGATGTACAATATCAGCAACTACGGGCGCTATCCGATTGATATTTATCATCGCGTTATCCGCTATATTTTAACGTGGATTTTGCCGTTTGCGTTTGTTGGCGTATATCCCGCATCGTATTTTCTTGGTAAAAAAGAATGGTACGGCTATGCATTTTTTACTCCAATCATGGGTGTTATCTTTTTTGGGATTGCGGTCGTTTTATGGAACGCAGGAGTAAAGCGATATCGGGGTGCGGGGAATTGAGAAAGAGGGTGAATCCAAAAGGAAGTAAAAATTCCTTTAACGGATCCGCCCTCTTATTTTTTATAGGGTATTACGGAGGTTAATAATGACAGACCGTTTTTTCGTTTATTGGATGTTGTTGTGTGAGCAAACTGTTAACAAAAAAGACAAATTTCTCTTATAGTTGATACTTGATAAAGTTTGTGAAATAATGCACAATAAATTTGTGAATAATTTCACAAATTGATTTTTGGAAAGGATGACAGACAACGATGAAAAGACAATGCATGAATCGAGTGGCGCTTGTAGGAACAGGATTCGTTGGGTCCAGCTATGCGTTTGCCCTTATGAATCAAGGAATAGCGGATGAACTAGTGTTGATTGATGTGAATAAAGAGAAGGCGGAGGGCGACGTGATGGACTTCAATCACGGAAAAGTATTTGCGCCGAAGCCAATGAATATATGGCATGGAGATTATCAAGATTGTCGAGATGCCGATTTGGTGGTGATTTGTGCAGGTGCTAACCAAAAACCAGGGGAAACAAGACTCGATCTTGTTGACAAGAACATGAATATCTTTAAAACGATTGTCGATTCTGTGATGAGATCAGGGTTTGATGGCATTTTTCTTGTTGCAACGAATCCAGTAGATATCTTAACGTATGCTACTTGGAAATTCAGCGGCTTACCGAAAGAACGGGTGATCGGCTCGGGAACGATTCTGGATACGGCAAGATTCCGCTTTTTGCTGAGTGAATACTTTCAAGTAGCTCCAACCAATGTGCATGCGTATATTATCGGAGAACATGGGGATACAGAGCTGCCTGTTTGGAGCCGTGCGGAAATTGGAAGTATTCCAGTTGAGCAAATATTGTCGCAAAACGATAGCTACCGAAAAGAGGATTTAGAAAATATCTTTATCAATGTTCGTGACGCGGCATATCAAATTATTGAGAAAAAAGGCGCGACGCATTACGGCATTGCGATGGGGCTAGTCCGCATTACACGCGCTATTTTGCACAATGAAAATGCGATACTCACCGTTTCCGCTTATCTGGACGGCCAATATAACGAGCAAAATGTTTATATCGGCGTACCTGCCATTATCAACCGAAACGGTATTCGCGAGGTAATGGAATTGAAGCTAAATGAAACAGAACAACAGCAATTTCATCATAGCGTAACCGTATTAAAAGACATTCTTTCCCGTTATTTTGATGAGGTAAAGCAATAAATACTGACTTAGAATAACAACAAGGTGAACATCATGTGGATACAACATTACAATCCTTTTCATAATGCGTATCTTTCTGCATTCATTGCGGCGCTTCCAATTGTTTTATTTTTATTATGTTTAACGGTGTTTAAGATGAAGGGAATAAAAGCCGCTTTTCTCACTCTTTGTTTTGGATTAGTGACAGCTGTTTGGTTTTTTCATATGCCGGTTTCAAAGGCGCTTGCCGCTTCCATCTATGGAATCGCGAACGGTTTATGGCCCATTGGCTATATTGTGATCATGGCTGTCTGGCTATATAAAATCGCTGTGAAAACAGGGAAATTTGACATTATCCGTGGGAGTATCGCAAACATTTCTGAAGATCAGCGGCTTCAACTGTTGCTCATTGGTTTTAGCTTTAACGCATTTTTAGAAGGGGCCGCGGGATTTGGCGTTCCGATTGCTATTTCTGCTGCTTTACTTGCTGAACTCGGGTTTCATCCATTAAAAGCAGCTGCTCTTTGTTTAATTGCCAATGCTGCATCTGGCGCGTTTGGAGCAATTGGAATTCCGGTTATTGTCGCAGCACAAATGGGAGATTTAACTCCGATTGAGTTATCTCGCACACTTGCTTGGATTTTACCGTTTATTACGTTTCTTATTCCGTTCTTATTAGTGTTTATTTTAGATAAATGGAAAGGTATTAGAGAAACATTGCCTGCTCTTTTAGTGGTAAGCGGAAGCTATACCATTGTACAAACATTGACAATCATTGTATTCGGTCCTGAGTTGGCTAATATTTTAGCAGCACTTGTCAGTATGGGGGCACTAACTATTTTCTTAAAAAAATGGCAGCCGTCACAGATATATCGAGTGAATCAGGATGGGGAAGTTGTTGAAAAATCTAAATACAGCTTGAAAAAAGTCATCCATGCGTGGTCTCCTTTTTATATTTTAACGGCAATCGTTGTTATATGGAGTCTGCCGAGTTTTAAAGCTCTGTTTGCTGAAGGTGGAATGCTTCATCAAACTACGCTTTTATTTAAAGTGCCGTTTTTGCATGGAGAAGTTGTAAAAATTCCTCCGGTGGCGCCGACACAGACTGCGTTAGATGCAATATTTAAGCTGGATCTTGTGTCTGCAACAGGTACAGCAATTTTATTAGCGGTGCTGTTCACAGGTATGTTTAGCAAAAACATTACGTTCGCCGAAGGAGTACAAAGTTTAAAAGAAACATGTAAAGAACTATGGATTCCTGTATTAACTATTTGTTTTATCATGGGATTTGCCAACTTGGCTAACTATGCGGGTTTATCCTCTGCGATTGGTTTAGCATTAGCGAAGACGGGAAATGCATTTCCGTTCGTTTCCCCGTTATTAGGGTGGCTTGGTGTGTTTATAACAGGATCTGTCGTGAGCAACAATGCTTTATTTGGCCATTTACAAGTCGTTACAGGAACGCAAATAGGGACAAACTCTTCGTTATTGCTTGCTGCCAACACAAGCGGGGGAGTTATGGGAAAACTCATTTCTCCGCAATCCATCGCGATTGCAACAGCCGCGGTGCAAGAGACTGGCAGAGAATCTAACTTGTTTAAAATGACGATTTATTATAGCTTGATCCTGCTATTGTTTGTGGGAGTCTGGACATACGTTCTTTCGATCATTGGTCTTTCGATCATTGGAATTTAGATAATGATAGTTTGTTTATTAAGTTAAGCACTGTGTTGTGTATAGGCGAAAAAAGATGATTCTGCGGCCTTTTTCCGATTTATATACCTGGAAAAAGGCCGCAAAACGTTTAATTTTACATTACTTGCTCCATCTTTTTCGTGTAAAGCGAACGAATCAAAAAATAGTAACCAAGTTGAACAACGAAAAAGATGATAATGACGAGCACGCTTGCTTTGATCATGGAGACGGACACCATGTTTTGCAGCATTTTAAAGGCAAAGCCGACATGGACGGTGGCGGTGGCAAACGGAATGAAAAAGAGAATTGCTACTTGCTTCGCCGCGATTTGCTTCATTTCTTTTAATGTTAAACCGAGTTTGGATAACGCTTCGTATTGCTTGCTGTCCTGCTCCAAATCGTTATACAGCTTAAAATATAAAATGTGTCGGCCGCCAAAAAGAAGAGAGCACTGACGAAAAAACCAATAAAAGAGCATTAAGGAGAAAATTTGTTCCATTTGGTTAAAGAATTCTAAACGATTGGTGAAATCGACATCATCTTTTTGAATCACGCGGTTCAGTTTTTTGATTACGGATGTTTTTGCTTCCCAATTTTTATATGATATACCAGCGTAATATTGAATCGTTTCTTCCGCTGCGAGACGATGAAATTTAGCATATAAATGATCAGGAACAATTAACATATATCCGATAAACCCCGAAGGATTGATAGCTGGCTGGGGAATCGATTTAGCCAACGGAATCACCGACGTCTCATTACTATTTTTTATGGCAATCGCAATTTGTTTTCCTTTAATAAGTTCATATCCTTGGTCAGGGGTAGGGTGCATATACGCCGCTGTATTTGCTGGCAGCGATATATGCGGCAGACCGGCCAAATCCGCGAATCGATTATAATCTGTTACACGCATAAGAACAAGGTTTTGCATTATATCATCGTTAGTTTTTTTAGGATTATATGCGCGGATGAAAACGGCCTTATGACTTGTAAAAGGAATATGCTCATCACGTAAAGCATTTTTCAGTATTTGCAATTTGTTTTCGAAGGCTTTCGGTTCTTTTTTGATATAAGTGCAATTGCATGCGGAAACCGTGCTTCTGCTTTTTTGCCAAAATAAAGGTTGGCAAGCACCCCGGTAGAAGTATAGGTCACTGCTGTTAAAATCGTCACCATGCTTAAAATTCTCGCGTTGTCTTTCAGTTTATATGTCAGTTCAGCGGCGGTAATTAAGTTTGTGCCACGATAATAGGAGTGCTTTCGCTGTTTATAATATCGCAGCAGCCCGCTGCTCGCTTACGTATATAAAAAATACGTTCCAATAATGACGAGTAATAAAATGGGAAGGGCGCGTTTTATCATTTGCATGGAGCAGCAATGGAGAACCGCTAAAGGAGGGGATGCTCCTATCCAAATGATGCAAACTGGATGATAAAAAACGATATGCATCGCGTTGCCGCCCGAAACGAACGGCTAAAAACACTACTAAACACACAAAACTGACGGTAAAAAGATATGCGAATATACCGAAGGATGGGTGCAAGGATTGTTCTAGCATATATAAATAAACAATCGATAACAAAAGCAATGTATGAAGGAAATGAAAAATGGCCAACGAGACATGCTCACGCAGAAACAAGTGAATGGTTAACCCTCCCATGTTTTTATTAACTTGTAACCGACTCCTCTCACCGTTTCGATTGCTTGTTCAATCCCGATCTGCTGCAGTTTTTTGCGAACGCGTGCAATGTTGACGGATAGTGTATTATCATCGACAAACTCCGCATCATCCCATAATGATTCCAAAAGTTCTTCACGAGATACGATTTTTTCTACTTTTTTCGCCAAACGTTCCAATAAAATGAATTCTTTTTTGGTCAACTCAATCGTTTTATCTTTCCATTGCGCCATATGTTGATCATATAAAAAATACAACCCTGATACTTCATATACATGGGGATGCATAGGAGCGGCGTAAGAACCGTATGTTCGCCGCAGTAAACTTTTGATTTTGGCCATGACTAGATCTAAATTAAACGGCTTTGTAATATAATCATCCCCGCCATTTTCGATCGCCATGATTTGGTTCATTTCATGACTGCGTGCAGAAATGAAAATAATGGGGCAGAGGGAAATCGTTCGGATTTGCCGGCACCAATAAAAACCGTCAAATCGAGGCAGATTAATGTCGAGCAGTACAAGATGAGGACGGAACTTTATAAATTCCTTTTTAATATCGTCAAACTGTTCCGCAATATGTGCGCGATATTCATATTTTTCCATATGCTCCTTCAGCATGGATGCGATTTTATCATCGTCTTCGACAATCAAAATCGTATGCATTGTTTTCTCCCTTTCATTTATATCTAATCCACTTATTATATGAATAATCGGCTTTTTGTTTTTGTATATATGGTTATGGACAAGTATGCGAGGTGAGAGCAATGGAGTACGCGTTCATTGGAATTGTAGCGACGGTGTTACTTGCCAGCATTGCGTCTATTTGGACGACAAGTATAAAAACGACCCGTCGTATTTCCTTAGAAAATTTATTTGTTCTTATCCAATGGTATATCACAATGATGCTAGGTTTCGCTCTGATATATATGGTGCTTCAAATTAATGGGCATAACGTATTTGCCCCATCTGCCAATCAAACAGCTAACGAATGCTTTTCTATCCTTCAAGACAGCCTTTATTTAAGCGGGGTGACGTTATTGTCAGTCGGATATGGAGACATTACGCCAATGGGGATTGGAAGATGGCTTGCTATCATTGAAGCTTTGTTAGGTTATATTATGCCTGCTGTGCTTGTTGTTCGAACGATGGTTGACTGGGATAAGCGGTAATCGTTGCAATTTATCATTCCTTCCGTTACGCTAAAAGAAAAATATATTGCGGAGGGAAAAGTATGGCTTTGCAAATTGGCCAACAGGCACCAGATTTCACATTGCCGGCAAGCAACGGGGAAATGGTTTCCCTTTCGGATTTCCGCGGTAAACATGTCGTACTATATTTTTATCCGAAAGACATGACGCCGGGGTGCACGACAGAAGCATGCGATTTTCGTGATCATTACGAGCAGTTTGCCAAGTTGGACACGGTTATTTTAGGGGTTAGCACCGATCCGCTCGAGCGGCATAAAAAGTTTATTGAAAAGTACGAACTGCCGTTTTTGCTGCTTGCTGATGAGCATCACAAGGTAGCGGAAATGTACGGCGTTTGGAAGCTGAAGAAAAACTTTGGCAAAGAATACATGGGCATCGAGAGATCTACGTTTATTATCGATCGCGACGGCAAGTTGGTAAAAGAATGGAGAGGTGTCAAAGTAAAGGGTCATGTCGAGGAGGCGCTCGAGTATATCTCTAAAAATTTGCATTAACGTACCGTTAATTGGGTAGAAGTCCATACAAAACAAAAAAGGCTGCGTATAATGGATACTAACCTCCTCAAATGAATGAAAGGGTGACATGGGTGCGGAACGTTCTTCCGCACATTTTTTTGATGAACCTCTCCCACCTTCATTCCATGAAGAGGTGGGAGTTTCTTACCATCTCCATCAAAGAAGCTTCTGCGCGGAAGAAGGCGGCCTCCTTCCACTCGATGAATGCATCGGAAGCCTTCTGGATGGGTCCAGTAAGCAACATCGGCATCACACCGATGGGGCGGTCCAACCCTTCTACTACTTCTTGCTTACGCAATCCGTAGATACGTCAGCTTCGTTTGTACGTCCCAATGCACAAAGGTGCCATGCAGCGCCTTGCTTAAGATATTTCTCGCGCCGTGAACGTCACGATGTTCCTCATACCCACACCGGCACACAAACAGGCGGGAAGATACTTTTTTTCTCTTTTGACAGACAGGACATGTCTGGCTCGTATACGACTCCTCGATTTCATGCAAGCGAATGCCATGCTGATCAAGTTTATAAGCAAGATACTTCTTCACTTTCCCGAATGACCAATTCGAGAGTTTTTGCGCTTGTTTGCGGCTTGCCTGCTTTTTCTTTCTCGTATTGCGCTGCACTCCTTCAACGTTTCCGATATACACATCGGAGGCGGACTGCCTCAAACACCAGTCGACAAACTGTTTCGTCGTTTTATGCATCGCATCCCGTAGCTGTCTTTCGGATTTGGATAATACATATTTTTTCGCCTGTTCGTACTTTTTCCATTGACGGGATCCTTTTTGACACTTGGATTGACGACGCTGAATCTCCGCCAGTTTTTTATTCCGCAACCGGTGAAGGGAGCGTACTTTTCTTCCGGTGATGAGAATAGCCTGACCGTTTTCGCAAAATGCTCCAATGGTATGCACTTCCCCAAGATCGACTCCAACGGCCTTCCCTGGTTCATACGCTTTGGCCTTTTGTCCATCTTCATATGTCACGGCTAAATAAAGACTATGATCAAAGCAGCATTCGATTTCTTTGATCGTTCCCTTTGGCAGATGCGACGCATACACGACGATCGGCTTTTCCCGTTTTCCGTGATGAATGCCCATGGACAATTCGATTTTTCCGTTTTCATACACTTTGAATCCATCTTTTGCCCATTTCGTAGAGAAATACTTCTTTTTCTTGTAGGGGTAGCGGGCAGGATGTCCTTGTTGGATGGCTTGGTGCGCAGCTTGTCTTGCGAAGAGATATTTGTGGCAGACCGCTTGAACCGATTGGCTGTGAAGATGGAACTTTCTTTTTGTTTGCTTTTGCAGCTCGCTTTTGGTGATCCAACATCCATGTTGGAGGAAGTATTCTTTGGCTAAGCGGAGGCATTCGTTCCAAACACGGGCGGATTCCCGATTGCAGGAGTACAATCGTTCCAAATCCACTTTCGATGCCCGGAAGAATACTTTTTGGCCACGAAGCATGAGAATCCCTTCTTTTTTTGCGTGATAGGATAGTTTGATTATAGCACATATGTTCGTTTTTGGGAATCAAAAACTTCCCGATTCCTCTCTCTCCTTTACTCCGTTTAGAGGAAGGGAGACTTCTCGGGAAAAATGTAAAAAAAATATGGCGGTTTCATATATTAATGGTAATGAATATTGACAAATGATATAAAATACTTGTAGACTAATTATAAAAATTATAAAATAATAATTCTTTTTATTTTTTGAAGGAAGAGAGGTGCATGACGGTGTCTGACAACCAACAGCTAAAAGAAGCGCTTGATATGTTAAAGCAGACGGGAATACGCATCACTCCGCAACGTCATGCGATATTGGAATATTTGATTAATTCGATGTCACACCCGACGGCAGATGAAATATATAAAGCGCTGGAAGGAAAATTTCCAAACATGAGCGTAGCAACCGTCTATAACAATTTGCGCGTTTTTAAAGAGATCGGATTAGTGAAAGAATTAACGTATGGTGATGCATCAAGCCGTTTTGATTTCGTCACATCAAACCATTACCATGTTATTTGTGAACAGTGCGGCAAAATTGTCGATTTTCACTATCCAGCGCTGGATGAAGTGGAGCAGCTTGCCGCACATGTAACCGGATTCAAAGTGGATCATCACCGTATGGAGATCTACGGAACATGTCCGGACTGCCAGAAAAACGGACATCGCCAACATTAAAAAGCTGATAGCAGGAAAATGGCTATCAGCTTTTTCTTTTTTTTCTGTTATACTTTTCATCAAACTCTTTACCCTCTAACTCCGGATCTAATGTTAACGGTTCGCTGCAAAACATACATAAGTCTACTCTGCCAAGCATTTTTGTCACTTTGCCACAAGAAGGGCATACCACCTGTACAGCTCTTGTTGATAATGTTCCAATCCAAAAATAAACGACCGTGCTAGCGATGATAAAAAGGAGTCCTAAGATCATAAACAGTGTCATTACTAAAGGAGAGGTGCGGAAAAATATACCTATATACATGACAAAAATGCCGACAAAGATTAAGCTTAAGGCGAATGTACGAATTTTGTTGATTTTGCTTGAATATTTAATGCCCATGCTTGTCCCTCCTATATACACCACTATACCATAAAGTGCAGAAAATCCGTTAATTTTAACATTTTTCTTCCCAATGCATGTTTTTGTCCTGTTGGGCAAAACAATAAAGAGGATTTTTTCGATTTTTGTCGAATAAGCAATGACAGCATAAAGGAGATGGAGGAAACGATTATGGAGGATTTGCTTCGTCCCATCTACCAAGAATGGGCTAGCCGCCGCGATACATTAGGAATTTTAATGATTGAAAAGAAAGTAAATAATTCAGCGGTCACTGATACGTTTGATAGGGTTTTATTAGTAATTACCACTGATGGGAATGCTCCCGTCTTTATGAAACATTATGCATTAGGTGAAGAAAAAGCGGCCTTATATGCAGTTAGTGAAGCAAAGCTAAATGAATGGCTTCTTCTCGGTTCCCATCGAAAAGTGATTGACTGGATATTCAATGGAAAAGTTTTGTTTGACCGAAATGATTATATCCATCATCTGAGAAACCGTATGAAGGAATTTCCGGAGGAAACGCGGCAATTAAAAATGGGGTTAGAATTTGCAAAGCTGATTCGCCGCTATATGGATGGAAGGGCATTTTTTGAAGCAGGGCAATTATTAGATGCATATAATCATGTTATTCATGCGTTACATCACCTAGCAAGACTAGCTGTGATCGAACAAGGATTTTATCCGGAAGTAACGGTATGGGACCAAGTAAAACAAATAGATGGACAAATTTATAAGTTGTATGAGGAGCTTGTGAGCAGTGAAGAACCGTTGCAAAAACGGTTAGAGCTTTTATTTTTAGCAAACGAATTTTTGATCCATTCACGAATTTCATCAGGAGCCGCCCATTTGTATAAAGTGTTAGGTGAGAAAGAAGGGGCGTGGAGCATTGCCGAAATTGTAGAGCATCCGGAGCTTTCCCCGTATTCGGTAGATCTTATTATCATGTTGGAATATTTAGCAGAGAAAAAAGTTTTGTCCGTGGAAGAGATACCGACAAAAAGTCGTCATATATATCATCGTTATTATTCAGTGCAAAACGAATAGCAGGAAGAGAACATGCATTTTCTGCATGCTGGAGGGCGACGCTTTTGTTTTTGAAAACATGACAGCCTTGCTTTTCACCGGTAAAAGGGCTGTTTATTTTTTTGTTATCATAAAAAATAAAAAATGTTATTGACTTGCAAAAAAGGAGATGATATATTATAAAACGTCGTCGCAACCGCGATTGTTGCGAGACGTTGATAAAAAAACAGTTGACAACAGAGAATGAAAATATTAGAATGAAAAAGTCGTTTTAACGAAAAATGTTCCTTGAAAACTGAACAAAACGAAGCGTCCACACAGAAAAGCGAAGGCGAGCGCCTAACGCCGGAAGGAAAATGTTCTTCCGACGAAGACATGCTTGCATGTCGACGGAGGAAGGTTATTTTCCGCAAGGCGTTGCGAGCCGGAGCTGGACAATAAGAAAAGCTGAAGCG
>NZ_BAWO01000050.1 GCF_000632715.1 Parageobacillus caldoxylosilyticus NBRC 107762
GGACAAAAGCCCGGGAGGATATCGTTTCGATATTTCTTCGCGGCTTTTTTATTTTGCAACAAAGGAGTGACGAACATGGCCTGGGTATACTTAGTCATTGCCGGCATTTTCGAAGTGGTATGGGCGGTCGCGTTAAAATATACGATGGGATTTACACGGCTTGTGCCGTCCATCATTACGGTTTTCGGTGCGCTTGCCAGCTTTTATTTTTTGTCGATGGCGACAAAAACGCTGCCAATCGGAACCGCCTATGCCGTATGGACGGGAATCGGGGCGATGGGGGCGGTTATTATCGGCATGCTGTTTTTAAACGAGCCGGTCAATGCGCCGAGAATGGTCTTTTTATTGTTCATTCTTGTCGGGATCATCGGGTTGAAGTTCACGTCGGGGCAGTAAAAAAAGCAGGGGAGGGGAGCCCCCTTGCTTTTTTATTAATCATTGCTGGCAGGAAGTGAAACATACCAATTCTCATTTAGATAAGATACAATTACCGTTTTTAACGTTACTGTCAATTGTTTCGGCATTTTGTTCATTCCTTCTAGCATCGTATTTCTTTTTATGTTGTACATCATGGTGTTTCTGTCATAGTGAATGATCGGTGTCTCTGAAAAGTCTTTTTTGTTTATTGTGTAAACGCGCTGTTTTTCGTCGCTTACTTCGAAATACATATATGAATAAGTGTTTTCTTCTTCCTCTAATATGCCTGCTTGTTTTCTTTTATCTAATCTTAACTGATGAAGCGTAAGAGTACTTCCTTTATAGCGAAGAGAAATCGGTTGTTTTTCCAATTCGTCCACAGAGAATGTCAGAGATTGATTTGGGAATTCCGTTCTTTCGATCCCGCGAAATACAAGCGTATATGTTCCTTTTGATGAAAACGGGAGGAACGAATAGCGCCAGCGGACGACATCTGGATGTCGGGAAGGAAGTTCTTCTTTATAAACAAATACCGTACTTTTGGACGTTTCGATGTTCCATCTTGGTAAAGTTGTTGCGACAATATTTCCATTGCTATCGACAATATCAAATAGCGGCTGATAAAACATTTGGTCACCAAGCCAGTATTCTGGGTGGCTTTTTAGCCGTTCTTTTCCTTTCTCTGTCCAAGACGTTTCTAACTCAATGCTTGTTAATGTAGGAGAATGGACGAGATTTTTTATGGTGACTTGCAATCCGTCTTTTGTTACATACGTTTTATCGATCGGGATGGTTTTTGTAGCCATCATGCTTTTGTTCATATTAACTGGAATTTTAAGTTTCCATTCTCCTTCGACCGTACCGATTTGATGGATATCGATATGAATAAAAAGCTGCTTTGCCTCGCGGGCTTTATCGTTTAACTCGAACATAATATCGGCGTAATGACCGTGAGGGAATACTCGATCAATAGATTGGGAAACCATTCTCCCCGTTTTTGTTTTATATGTCGTATTGGTGGATACGATCTCCCCTTTCTCGTTTGTAATGTAAAATGCGTCTAGGCCCTTCACAAAATACATTGTTCGTTCTGGTCCCAATTGATTTTTTTCAAAAAGAATAGTTGGGTCAATCAATTTCCCGTTTTTGTCTTTAAGGCTATACGTAAAGATAAGACGATTCGTATCCGCCATTACTTCTTTGATTCTAAACGTAATACCGTGATCGGTGACAGCGGCTTTTGTTTGTTGCGAGAATCCTTCTTTTGCGGCGGTTTGCAAGCCTTTATCCAGTTCAGGGCGGATGAAAAAGGATTTCATGTAGGCGGCGAATGTCGGAGAAATATAAGCTCCCGTTGAAATCCCGATGACGACGGAAGCGGCAGCAACCGCTAGCCATTTTCGCCATTTCGTCTGACGTGTGAGTTTTGGATGTTGTTGCTTTTCCGTTTGGTAAGGAAGTTCTTTGGCAAAAACAAAAATGCTTTCCGGAACGGGGATATGAAAGCCAGGCTGTTGGGAGGCCAGTTCTACCATTTGCTTCACCATCGCATCATATCCGTGATCTCCTTCGGTTCGCTCCGAGGTAAAAATTACCGCGTAATATGGCTTTTCCATCGTTTTCCCCCTTATCCTTTTATGTACTCTTGCCGCTTCACGTTGATTTTGACATCTGACAAGAGGAAAATGCTTGTTAAAATAATGGCTAATCCGCCGAGCATGCCAATCGTGATTTTTTCGTGAAGGAAAATCATTCCCCAGATGACACCGAAAACAGGTACAAGAAAGGTAACGCTTAACGTTTTGGTTGGCCCAACGTTTGCTAGTAAGTAAAAATAAAATAAGTAAGCGATCGCCGTGCAAAAAACGGCCAGTCCCAATACCGAATATATGACGAGCGGCGATACTGGTTTCGTTGGAATAGCGAAGGCTGCCAACGGAATGAGCACAGCAGCGGCGCCTAGTTGCTGCCCAATCGACAACGATAAGGAAGAAACTCCCGTAAATGCCTTTTTAGCATATACACCGCCGCATCCGTATGAGAACGCGGCCAAAATCGACAGCAACGCAGAAAAAACGGTCTGCGTTGACAGTGGAACGGGGCTCCAGCCGACTAGCGCAAACACGCCGACAGTGCCGAGGGCGATGCCGATCCACTTTTTTGCATAAAGCGGCTCATGAAGAAACCATCGCGAAACAAGCGCGGTAAACAACGGAGTGGTCGAATTCAAGATGGCCGCTACGGAAGCAGGTAAATGCAGCGTGGCAGCGGCAATGAGCGTAAACGGAATTGCCGCATTCAGCGCTCCGACGATGAGATATTCCTTCCAATAAGCTTTCAGCTCTACGCTTTTTTTGAACATCCATACATACAATAACAGCAAGATGCCGGCAATAAGTACGCGCAGCTCGATCGTAAGCACAGGTCCGATGGCAGGGGCAGAGATGCGCATAAATAAAAAAGAGGCTCCCCATAAAGCCGCAAGCAGAAAAAGAGCAGCAATTTCTTTGGTATTCATATTTGTCTCTCCCCAATGAATTTTTTCTGAATTATATCATATTTTTTATATTGGCACAGAAAATATGGATTGACAATGGTGATCATTACTCATGATATTTATTTATAAGAGAGCAGTTTTTGGTTGACAATATAGATAAGGATTGAATATCATTAAATTGAAGGTAAATACATGTTTTCTTTGTTAAAGGGGAGTAGCTTTAACAACAAAGTCGTCAGTTCAGGGCAACACCCTCGGCTTTGTTGGCAACGGCAACGTTGTTAGCGAGACCTTTACCAATATTGGTAAAGGTCTGTTTTTATGAAAGGCCTTTACCAAATCGGTAAAGGTCTTTTATTTTTAATGAAAAAGAAGGGAGGATGGAAGCCGATAGCAATGCCACACTTTCGGCGCGTAAGGCCATTCTAATTGAGGATTTGGATACAATACAAAGGTGGAGAAAAGTTATAGTAGGAGGGATCATATGAGAAAATGGTGGAAACGGCTTCGTTTCATTGTGAAAATCCGCCGCTTCGCCCCATTTTTGCTTGAATTTTTCCGATCCCGAGAAGTGCCGATGCGGAAAAAAGCGTTCTCTGTTTTCTTGCTGCTCGCTTATGTCGCATTTCCGTTTGATCTCATTCCCGACTGGCTTGGCTTGTTTGGTATTATCGATGATATAACGGTGTTATTATTTATCCTTCAGCAAATCATCAAAATGGCTCCTTCCCATTTAAAAAATAAATACGGCGTGTAAAGGAGGAATGGTAAGTGGAATTTTTAACAGCGCTTTTATCGATTGTTATTATTGATCTTGTATTGGCGGGCGACAATGCGATCGTCATTGGCTTGGCGGCGCGTAATTTGCCAAAGCACCAGCAAAAAAAGGCGGTTATTTGGGGGACAGTAGGTGCGGTGGTGATCCGCGCGCTTGCGACTTTGTTTGTCGTATGGCTATTAAAAGTTCCTGGATTGCTGTTAATTGGCGGTATCTTGCTTGTTTGGATTGCCTATAAGCTGCTTGTTGAGGAAAAAGGACATGATGTCGAAGCGGGAGGAAGCTTATGGGAAGCGATCCGCACAATTATTATCGCCGATGCGTTAATGGGATTGGATAACGTGCTGGCAGTGGCTGGAGCAGCACATGACAGCTTCTTACTAGTCATACTTGGATTGATGATTTCCGTACCGATTATGGTATGGGGAAGCACGATCATTTTAAAATGGATCGAGCGTTTTCCGGTCATTATTACAATCGGGGCAGGGGTATTGGCTTGGACTGCGGCGAAAATGATTGTAGATGAGCCGTTTTTAGATCAGTACTTTGCCAATCCGATTGCCAAATACGGATTTGAAATTCTTGTCATCGCTGGGGTTATTGCCGCTGGCACGTTGAAAAAGAAGAAAAGTGAAAACAAATTAGAAACAAAAGCCGCCAACGGGTGATTGGCGGCTTTTGCTTATAACTCATCAAATCCGTTATCGATATTCACTTTTGTATATTGCCGTGATTTTTGTTCAAAGAAATCGGATTTGCCAAGGTCGACTTCTTCATACGCTTTAATCCAGCGCAATGGATTGGTTCGATAGCCGTCAAACGGACGGTCAAAGCCAAGCTGATGGGCGCGGACGTTGGCATAAAATTTAATGTAGGCGCTTAAATCGTACATATCAATGCCATCGATATCGTTGCCGATAATGTAATTGGCCCATTCGATTTCCAGCTCGGCCGCTTTAACGAACGTTTCCCGCACGAATTCAGCGAGCTGAGGAGTATTGTATTCTTGGTATTCGTTCAGTACTTCTTTAAAAATTTTCGCGAACAGATCGACATGGATATGTTCGTCCCGATTGATATAATTAATCATCGTGCTTGTCGCGACCATTTTTTGATTGCGCGCCAAATTGTAAAAGAAAGCAAACCCGGAGTAGAAAAACAATCCTTCTAAAATCACGTCATAGACAATCGATTTTAATAAGTTTTCGACGTTCGGATTTTCGGCAAACGCTTTGTAGCCGTTCGTGACAAAATCGTTTCGCTTGCGCAAAATCGGCTCATTCCGCCAAAATTCAAACACTTCGTCCTGTTTTTGTTTCGGCACAAGGCTTGAAAGCACGTAAGAATACGAATGGTTATGAATGACTTCCTGCTGGGCAAGCATGATCATGAGCGCGTTAATGCTCGAATCGGTAATATAATCGGCGACCCTGCCGGCGTAATCGGTTTGAATGCTGTCAAGCAGGGCGAGCAGGCCGATAATTTTCAAAAACGCGTCTTGCTCGCGCTCTGTTAGCAATGGAAATTGCTTGACATCTTGCGACATATTGATTTCAAATGGCGTCCAAAAGTTGGCCAGCATCCGTTTATATTTGGCGTACGCCCACGGGTAGGCGACATCGTCCCAGTTCAGGACGTTTGAGCATTTACCGTTAATGATGCGTGTCGAGCGGTTGGGCGCTTCCGGGTCCATGATGACTCTTTTCGTTAATGCATGTGCCATGTTTTGTCCCCCTTAACTTGCGCATGATTCGCATTCAGTGATCGTACTGGAAGTAGAACGGATGTAATAGGTTGTTTTTAGTCCTGACTTCCAGGCGGTGAGATGAAGGCCTAACAGTTCTCTTGCTTTAATCGTGTTCATGACGTAAAAGTTGAACGAAATCGCCTGGTCGATATGGCGTTGGCGAGCTGCGTTCTGCTTGATGCTCCAATGCTGATCGATATGGTACGCCGATTTATAGTACCATGTTGTTTTTTCATTTAAATCAGGTGCAGTGACCGGGATTTTGTAATCTTTCTTTTCTTCGGCGTACACTTTTGAAAAGATCGGATCAATGCTTGCGGTGCTGCCGGCGATAATCGACGTTGAGGCGTTTGGCGCAACCGCCAGGACGTAACCGTTGCGCATGCCGTGTTTGGCGACTTGTTTTTTCAGCGTGTCCCAGTCGACATTATCGTTGCGACGGTAGCCTCGTTTGTCAAAATAGGCGCCCGTCTGCCATTCAGACCCTGGAAACGCCGGATAGCTTCCTTTTTCTTTCGCAAGCTCCATGCTCGCTTTGATGGCTAAGTAAGCAATTTTTTCGTACAGCTTGTCCGCATATTCAACTGCTTCATCCGATTCCCAGCGAACGCCTTTTAACGCAAGCAAATGGTGCCAGCCGAACGTGCCAAGCCCGACGGCGCGGTATTTTTGATTGGTAAGCTGCGCTTGCAGGACAGGAATGTTGTTTAAGTCAATGACGTTGTCAAGCATGCGCATTTGAATTGGAATGAGCCGCTCGAGCACATCGTCGGTGACGGCGCGGGCAAGATTGATGGACGACAAATTGCAGACGACAAAATCGCCCGGGATTTTTTCAATGATGACCTTTCCGTCCTTTGTATATTGCTTTTCTACGACGGTTGGGCTTTGGTTTTGCGCGATTTCCGTACAAAGGTTGCTGCAGTAAATCATGCCAAGATGCGCGTTCGGGTTTTTCCGGTTCACTTCATCACGGTAAAACATAAACGGTGTCCCTGACTCTAGTTGGCTGCGCATAATGCTTTTCATGATTTCAATTGCCGGTACTTTTTCTTTAGAAAGTCGCGCTTCTTGAACACATTGCCAGTATTTTTCGCGGAAGCTGCCGCGCCCTTTTTCTTCATCATAAAAGTCCTCCAGGCTAAATCCCATCACTTTCCGCACTTCATGCGGGTCAAACAAATACCAATCGCCGCGCTTTTCCACTTGCTCCATAAACAAATCAGGAATGCAGACGCCCGTAAATAAATCGTGCGTTCTCATCCGTTCGTCGCCGTTATTTAATTTCGCGTCCAAAAAGGCGAAAATATCTTTATGCCACACGTCTAAGTAAACGGAAATCGCGCCTTTGCGCTGCCCTAATTGATCGACGCTGACGGCGGTGTTATTGAGCTGCTTCATCCATGGAATCACGCCGGAGGAAACGCCTTTAAAGCCCTTGATGTCGCTGCCGCGGCTTCTGATTTTGCCAAGATAGACGCCGATTCCCCCGCCCGATTTCGAAAGGTTGGCGATATCGGTATTGCTGTCGTAAATGCTTTGCAGGCTGTCATCGACCGTATCGACAAAGCAGCTTGACAGTTGTCCACAGCGTTTGCCGGCGTTTGCCAAAGTCGGTGTGGCAACGGTCATGTACAAGTTGCTTAACGCCCAGTACGCTTCTTGGATAAGGGCAAGACGTCGCTGTTTTGGCTCTTTGGCCATTAGCGTCATTGCGATGATAAGAAACCGCTCTTGCGGAAGCTCATATAAGTTGCGTTCGTAGTCGCGGGCAAGGTAGCGATCGGCAAGTGTGCGCAAGCCGATATAGGCAAACAGCTTGTCTTTTTCCGGATCGATAAGTTTGGCGAGTTCCGTGATTTCTTCTTTTGTATAATCTTCCAAAAGGAAACGATGATACACTCCCTTTGCGACAAGTGTAGCAATTAAATCATAAAGGCTGCCGTAGCGTTGCGTTTCATCGTATCCGCGCTGCTTTGCTGCTTCTTTGTATAATTGTTCTAAATAAATGCGGGCGCAGACAAATGTCCATTCCGGTTCCGTTTCGCTAATATAGGAAAGTCCCTCTAGTATGAGATAATGAAAGAGCTGCTCGACAGACATGACCTTTTTATGTTCGATCAAGCGGATGATGCGTTCGGTATAGTCGTCTGTCCGTAAGTGTGGAAAATCGTTTGTCATGCGGCGGATAAAGGAAATGAGTTTCTCGCGGGAAAATGGCTCCGCTTGTCCATTTTCTTTCGTAATCATCGTATTGCTTGTTTGCAACGCCATCGTTTTCTCCTCCTTATCGTCCATAAAAAAATCCACTCGGGTCAACGAGTGGATGAAACGACAGCATAAAAAGGGCAGGGGAATCCCTTTTCCACCATCGTTTCATCTTCCCGCTCCCCGGAGAACATGAAACGCAACCAAGCAAGGCAGGTCTCCTGACTCGTGCTTCTTCCTACTTTGGATCCTTCCCATATGCGCGCCCAAGCGAGCTTTCGCATACAGTGGATGCTCCATTTCGTCCGCACATACAGTTGCGGGGGCAGTTCTGGATTCTCACCAGATTCCCTATTAAGTCCGAACGGACACCATTGCTTGTGGTTTTACTATATATAGTTGTTTGATTAGAAAAAAACACAATATATAGTATTTGTTGTTGGTATAAGCATATAATAAAACGCTGGAAAATTCAACTATGATTTTACGACAAAAAGGAAAAATGAGAAATGCTGTTTCGTTGTCCAAGCATTTCTCATTGGTGTGGAGTATGGAATTTTAGCAATAAAATTTGAAGCAGCCGTCCGATACATATCCCAGGAATGACAAACAGCATCGGCAGCCAAATAGGACCGAAAAATATGCCCAAAAATGTAACGTGCGAGGAATACATCAGGCCGACGGTAACGAAATAGGCGGAAAATACAAACGGCAGGAACGAATAAGGAGTTTTTCCTCCGCCAGCATCTTTGAACGCGTCCCACATCGCGTAAAAATATAAACATGGATAAAACATGAGCCACTCAAAGTCAATGATGTGGCTGGCCTCATGAGTATTTCCTAAAAAACTTAACCGAATAGCCTCGTTAAACCGTGATTGAGTATTAATAACAAACTCCAGGAAGATAAATAAAGCACCTTTAAAATATTTTCTATTTAAAATTTGCCCAAATCCAGGTAGTGCAATGCTCCACAATAACTGTTCTATTGCCTTCACGTTTTCTAACCCTTTACTAAAAATAAGTTGCTTCAAGATTGCATTGCCTGTTATTGCGATGAAAAGGGAATTGCACCTCCTTGATATTTACTGCAATTACATTATTTAACAAGAAGCGATATTTTATGCTTTTTTACAATAATTAAATGGAATGTTTCTTTTTTGTAAATAAATAGTTTTATGGAATAAAATGCTTGTCCATCATATTATTGGTTAACATAATCCAAAAATATTTTCTTTAAATTTTTCAGAATAATTAATATAATATTAATGTAATGAATTTTGTTGAATAACAAAGGGGGAAAAAATGTGAAGGGGCTTAAATCCGTTTTGCTTTGGGGTCTTATTTCTGTACTTGGAGCAGCAGGATTTGCGATCCTCGCGTTAAGCCGTGGCGAAACGGTTAATGCGATTTGGCTGATTGTTGCTGCTGTATGTACGTATGCGGTGGCCTACCGTTTTTACAGCAAGTTTATCGCCCGCAAAGTATTTGGGCTTGATGACAATCGCAAAACGCCTGCCGAGGTGTTTAACGACGGAAAAGATTATGTGCCGACAAACAAATGGGTGTTGTTCGGCCATCACTTTGCGGCGATCGCCGGCGCCGGCCCGCTTGTTGGACCGATTTTGGCGGCGCAAATGGGATATCTGCCGGGAACGCTTTGGATTGTGATCGGTGTTGTGTTAGGCGGAGCCGTGCAAGACTTTGTTATTTTATTCGCTTCGATGCGCCGCAATGGCAAATCGCTTGGCGAAATGGTGAAAGAAGAAATCGGTCCTGTGACAGGCTTCATTGCTGCGCTTGGTATTTTGGGAATCATGATTATTTTATTGGCTGTTTTGGCATTGGTGGTTGTGAAAGCTCTTGTAGGAAGCCCGTGGGGCATGTTCACCATCGCTGCGACGATTCCGATTGCGATTTTGATGGGAATCTACATGCGCTTTATTCGTCCAGGACGCGTGGCGGAAGCTTCTTTAATCGGATTTGTTCTGCTTCTTTTCTCGCTAGTTGCCGGACAGTATGTAGCGGAACATCCTACGCTGGCGGAAATTTTTACATTAAATGGCGAAACGATCGCGATTTTAATGATCATTTACGGATTTGTTGCATCAGCATTGCCGGTATGGCTATTGCTTGCGCCGCGTGACTATTTAAGCACGTTCTTGAAAATCGGCACGATTGTCGGTCTTGCTTTGGGCATTTTGGTTGTGGCGCCAGATTTGCAAATGCCGGCGGTAACGAAATTTGTCGACGGCACTGGCCCTGTGTTCGCCGGAGATTTATTCCCGTTCCTGTTTATTACGATCGCCTGCGGTGCCGTGTCGGGATTCCATGCCCTTGTTTCGTCCGGTACGACGCCAAAAATGATTGAAATCGAGAGCCATGCCCGCCCAATCGGCTATGGCGCGATGTTGATGGAATCATTCGTTGCTGTCATGGCGATGGTGGCAGCCTGCGTGCTGACTCCGGGAGCGTATTTTGCCATCAACAGCCCGGCTGCTGTCATTGGCCAAGATGTAGTGCAAGCAGCGAAAGTCGTGTCATCATGGGGATTTACCGTGACGCCTGACATGCTGTCAGAGCTTGCGAAAAATGTCGGCGAGCAGACGATTTTATCGCGGACTGGCGGTGCGCCGACACTGGCGATTGGAATGGCGGTTATTCTCTCGAAGGTAATCGGCGGCAAAACGTTAATGGCGTTCTGGTACCATTTCGCGATTTTGTTTGAAGCGCTCTTTATTTTAACGACGATCGACGCGGGTACACGCGTTGGCCGCTTTATGATTCAGGATATTATGGGCACTTTCTACAAACCGCTTGGCAAAACCGATTCGCTAGTTTCCAATATTATCGCGACGACGCTGTGCGTTCTTGCTTGGGGATATTTCCTATACCAAGGTGTGGTCGATCCGCTTGGCGGCATTAATACGTTGTGGCCGCTATTCGGCATTGCCAACCAAATGCTGGCAGGGATTGCGTTGCTATTAGGCACGACCGTGCTGTTCAAAATGGGCAAAAAAGCGTACGTTTGGGTGACGCTGATCCCGACTACTTGGCTTTTAGTTGTCACGCTCACCGCAGGATATCAAAAGCTGTTCCATAGCGATGCGAAAATCGGCTTTCTCGCCCATGCGAATATGTTTAAAGATAAATTAAACGCAGGAGAAATCTTGGCTCCTGCGGCCAATGAAGCACAAATGCGGCAAATCATTATGAACGACTACATTGATGCAACGCTTTGCGCGATTTTCATGCTTGTTGTGATTGCCATGTTGATTTCGGCAGTAAATATGTGGATCAAAGTATTGCAAAACAAACACGTGCCGTTGAAAGAAGCACCTTATATTCCAAGAGAGGGAGGAAATGAGGTTAAACATTATGCGTAAGTGGCTTCATACCATTCTGTCCTATCGCAAACAATTTCTTGATTTGCTTGTCGGCGTTCCAAATTATGAAAAATATGTCGAGCATATGAAAACACACCATCCGGGAGAACCGATCAAATCAAGAAAAGAGTTTTTCTGCGAAGTGCAGGAAGCGCGCTATAACGGGAAGGGTGGCAAAGTTTCGCGCTGCTGCTAAGCTGATAAGAAGGGAAAAAGGGGAAGAGCACGTTCCCCTTTTTCCATTTGTAACGTTATGTTCGGCAGTCGTGCGGAAATGAACATCGTGGCTGTTTCTTAATTTTTATTATTTTTGCAAGGAGGTATAAGCAGTTTGTTAAACATCTATAAAAATGTATGAAATCATGTAAATATCTCCTGTTCTTGGACGTAAAGAGGTGGATGTTCTCCATCTTTTCCATCGTCTCCTGTCTGATGATAAAAAATCATCTCCCCCTTCCTCATGTAAAAAGGAGATGAAGAAGAATTGACGAATATATGTTCTAAAGGATCCAAACAAGGGGGAAGGCAAGGGGATGAAAACGGTTCGGGGGATGAAAATCGTTTCCGATGATGAAACACAACTTCACTCATTAGACGAGTTGATGCGCGTCTTTGGTTCCGCGAAGCGATACGCGTTCAACCGTTTGCTGGAAGGAAGGAACGCAAAAGAAATCATCAAGCACCTTCCGCACCAATTTCGGCTCAACAAACGGTATGCCGAAGATGCGGTCCTGCTTGCTCAATCACTGATTTCTTCCCAACGTGAATTGCTTCCAATGCGCTTGGAGGATGTGCAGGCGAAAATCGAAAAAACAGCGAAGAAAATAGATGAATACCAATATGGTCGAAAAACACCGAAGAACGTCGATCTTCCAACATGTCTAGGTGGATTGCGCCAACGGTTAGAAAAGCTCAAAGCGAAAGAAGCCGAGCTAAAGCGCCATCTCGACCAAAGAATGATTCCACGTGTGATTTTTGGCGGGAAACAAAATTTTTGTAAGCGTCTAAAAGGAAAAATCACGAACGAAGAATGGAAAGATTTACGCTCGAATCAGTTATACGCCAGAGGCGATAAAAGCAAAAAAGGAAATTTAAATATTCGCCTCCTGTATGACGACAACACCTATGAATGTTATGTGGAAATCGCGAATCCGCTTGGACAACAGGAAAGCAAAACCGCTCCCCGTTTACGATTCCCTGTGTCTGTTCCTGAAAAATATGAAGAGGAAATCATCAACCTCGTCATGGGAGAACAAGTCGGAGTGAATGCAAAAGGAAAGCCGATCATTAACTATCAACCGTACACCGTCGAAATCAAACGTAAGAACGGGGAATATTACATTCATCTCATCTATGAGGAAGAGGTATATGGCAGAGAACTTACCTACGATGAACCGATTCAAGCGGAACGAATCGCTGGGATGGATATCAATATTGACCGCATCGCCGTGAGCATCGTTTCGAAACAGGGAAACTTTCTTCAATCAAAGGTGTTTTACTGCCATGAACTCGAATATGTGCGGGCGAATAAACGAAACAACATCGTTGGAGAAACCGTACGAGATGTGTATGACTGGCTGCTTCAAGAGAATGTTGGGGCAGTGGTCATCGAAAACATCCAACTAAGACAACAACATGATACGGACAAAAGATTTAACCGTTTCACCCACAACTTCAAAAAGAAAAAACTGACTGATACCATCATTCGTCGGGGGATGCGGCTTGGGTTTCGCATCAAAAAAGTGAATCCGGCATATACCAGCGTCATCGGACGTTTCAAGTATAGGAAAAAGTATGGGTTATCCGTTCATGAAAGTGCCGCTTTGGTGATTGGCAGACGGGGATTAGGATATCGTGAACGATTGCCAAAAGAACTCATTCACATCATAAAAACGAAAGTGAAACGCCATTTGGTTGCCGTGTTAGGGTCAATGGAAGAATCCTACAAGCAATCAAAAAGCGGAACGAAACAACGACAATATCTAGGTAGGATGTTAAAAAAGATCGAGAACTTCAAAGAGGAACATGAATGGTCATTATGGAATGTATTGCACAAATGTTGTTGGCTGAACCAGGACCAAATTCAACTGAAGGAGGTGTAGACCTGGTTGCTAAAATCGTTGTCGTGTACTGACCGATGGAAGGAATGGTGCACGACAGGTGCCGTCGCTGACAGCGAACCACGGGGTGTCTTTCACAGCAGGTGAATGACAAGGGGATTCCCTTCCTGATGGAACTCGGTGAGAATCCGAGCGGCAAGCAGTTTTGCTGGTTCCATCGCGAGGAGTCGATTTTTATAGATTTTAGTAACCAGGAATACATAGATGCGTGTTCTTGTCGTCGGCGCCGGCGCAGTCGGCGGTTATTTTGGCGGAAGATTGCTGGAAAAAGGAGTCGATGTGACATTTCTTGTCCGCGAGCGGAGGAAAAAACAGCTGCAGGAGAGGGGGCTGGTGATTCATAGCGTTCACGGCGATGCGGTGCTGTCTCCAAAGCTGCTTGTGACAGGCGAGCAGGCCGAGCCGTTTGATGTCGTCATTTTTTCCAACAAAGCATATCATCTGCCGGAAGCAATCCGCGACGCGAAACCGTATGTAGGCGAAGCAACGATGATTTTGCCGCTGTTAAACGGCATGGCGCATATGGACATGCTTTGGAAGGAATTTGGCAAAGACAATGTGCTCGGCGGGCTTTGCTTTATTGAAACAACATTGAATGAACATGGAGAAATCGTACAAACGAGCGCTTCCCATGATGTCCGCTTTGGCGAATGGTCCGGGGAGCGGACGGAACGCGTTCTTGCGCTGGAACAATTATTTTCCGGCTGCAAAGCCCGTTTCCGTTTAAGCGAGCACATTGAAATAGATATGTGGAATAAATATTTATTTATTGCAACGATGTCGGGAGTGACGACGCTGTTTCGCGCGCCGATCGGCCCAATTCGGTCGGGAGAATACGGACAAGAAATTGTGGATGGTTTGCTGAGAGAGATTGCGGCTGTCATGCAGGCGCATGGCGCGCCATTGACGGAAGAAATGGTCGATCAGCAATTGGCCCAGTTAAATAAAATCGAAGCGGCAATGAAATCATCGATGCAGCGCGATATGGAAAAAGGGCAGCTGATTGAAGCCGACCATTTGCAAGGCTACTTGCTTTCATTGGCCAAACAATACGAAATCGAAACGCCGCTGTTAAAAGTTGTTTACCATAATCTAGAAATTTATAAAAAGCGAGCGTGAAAACCCCTAGCTTCAGCTATGGAGATGAGAGCGAGCGTCGGACGAGGGAGGGGGTTAACCCTCTCGCAAGTCCGACGTTTTTTCCCATCTGCTTTGTTAGATATATTTTGATTGTATCTAACGTTTTGTATTAGAATTTCGAATTTCATTAGGTGAGAAGTATGAGAAAAGTGGAAAATAACTGAAACATTGTGTATGACTGCAAGTATCATGTCGTATTCTGTCCGAAGTATCGTAAGAAAGTACTTGTTCCTCCAGTAAGTGAACGATGAAAAGAACTGTTCCAATCAAAGGCACTAGAACTACAAGCAGAAATTGCGGAAATGGAAATTATGCCGGATCATGTACATCTATTGATCCAATGCGATCCACAGTTTGATATTCACAGAGTGATTAAGCATTTAAAAGGATATGCGTCCCGAATACTGCGTCAAGAGTTCCCGCATTTAAAATCACGCTTACCATCCCTATGGACAAACTCTTACTTTGTAGCAACCGTTGGGACGGTGTCCCTGGATGTAGTAAAACGCAATTGCCCGAAGAAAGGAAAACCAACGGTTGAAGTAGTTGGAAATAAGATCAAACTGCCAAAGTTAGGATGGGTAACGTTTGCGAAATCAAGAGAAGTCGAAGGAAAAATCCTTTCTGCTACGATCCGCCGCAATCCAACAGGCAAATATTTTGTATCTATCGTTTGTGAAACCGAAATCGAGCCATTGCCAACTTCCAAAAAAGCAGTCGGCGTGGATCTTGGTTTAAAAGATTTCGCCATTCTCTCTACTGGAGAAAAAATCAATGCACCAAAATACTTCAGAAAGTACGAAAAGAAGCTAGCTAGGTGGCAACGAATCCTATCTCGTCGCCAAAAAGGCGGTTCTAACTGGAACAAAGCACGCTTAAAAGTGGCTCGAATTCATGAAAAAATCGTCAATGCAAGACGTGACTTTCTACATAAGTTGTCCACCAAACTGATTGACGAAAACCAAGTAATCTGTTTGGAGGATTTGCAAGTAAAAAACATGGTTAAGAATCATCATCTGGCAAAATCCATCACAGATGCGTCTTGGTCTGAGTTTGTAGATATGTTGGAATATAAGGCGAAATGGTATGGCAGAACCATCGTAAAAATGGACAAACAATTTCCATCTTCACAACGTTGCTCTGGTTGTGGCTATCAAAACAAAGAAGTCAAAAACCTAAACTTGCGCGTGTGGACATGTCCGAGTTGCGGAGCGCACCATGACCGGGACGTAAACGCAGCTATAAACATCTTACAAGAAGGGATAAGACTATTCACCGCCGGGCCGGCGGGTTGAGCTTGATCCATTTCTCTTCGGTAGAAGGGATTACCCAAGAATCCCCTGCCTTTAGGCATGGGGAGTGGTCAAGAGGCGAATCGCTCCAAAACAGAGTAAGAAAGGGAAAAAGCGCAGCCTTCCGATATGTGTCGAAAAGAAGGCTGCCTTCTTTTTGCAAAAAAGATTGTATATCACCATCATGTAGTGTACAGTTAATAGTGAAAACGTATGCACAAAAAGAGGAGGATACAGCCTTGAAGAAAGCTTGGTGGAAAGAAGGAGTGGCATATCAAATTTACCCAAGAAGCTTCATGGATGCAAATGGGGACGGAATCGGCGATCTCCGTGGCATAATCGAGAAGCTTGATTATTTAAAAGACCTTGGAATTGATATTATATGGATATGTCCGATTTACAAGTCGCCAAACGCCGATAACGGATATGATATCAGCGATTACCATGCGATTATGGAAGAGTTCGGAACGATGGAAGATTTCGATGTGCTGCTGAAGGAAGTTCACCAGCGCGGCATGAAGTTGATTTTGGATTTAGTCATTAACCATACAAGCGATGAACATCCATGGTTTATCGAATCGCGTTCATCAAGGGACAACCCGAAGCGGGATTGGTATATTTGGCGCGATGGAAAAAACGGACGGGAGCCGAACAACTGGGCAAGTATTTTTGGCGGCTCCGCCTGGGAGTACGATGCGAAAACCGACCAATATTATTTGCATATCTTTGATGTAAAGCAGCCAGATTTGAACTGGGAAAATGAAGAAGTACGCAAAGCGCTTTATCAAATGGTTAATTGGTGGCTCGATAAAGGCATTGACGGCTTCCGCGTCGATGCGATTTCCCACATTAAGAAAAAGCCGGGATTGCCGGATTTGCCGAATCCCAAAGGATTGGATTATGTTCCGTCTTTTGCCGGCCATATGAACCAAGAGGGGATTATGGATTATTTAAAAGAGCTGAAAATGCAAACGTTTGCGCGATACGATACTATGACGGTCGGAGAAGCGAACGGTGTGACTGTCGATGATGCAGAACAATGGGTCGGCGAAGAAGACGGTATTTTCAATATGATTTTTCAGTTTGAACATTTAGGATTATGGCAAAAAGGAACGGATGGCGGCGTTGATGTACGCCAATTAAGGCGCACGCTGACGAAATGGCAAAAGGGGCTGGAAAACCGCGGCTGGAACGCGCTGTTTTTGGAAAACCATGATCAGCCCCGTTCGGTTTCGACATGGGGAAATGACAAGGAATACTTGGTCGAAAGCGCCAAGGCGCTCGGTGCGCTCTACTTTTTGATGCAGGGAACACCTTTTATTTACCAAGGCCAGGAAATCGGCATGACGAACGTCCAATTTCCGAATATTGAAGACTACAATGATGTCGCCATTAAAAGAATGTATCAAATCGAACAGAAAAAGGGGCGCTCCCATGAAGAAATTATGAAAGTGATTTGGAAAACGGGACGGGACAATTCACGCACGCCAATGCAATGGTCCGACGCGCCAAATGCTGGGTTTACGACGGGAACGCCATGGATGAAAGTGAACGAAAACTATAAGACTATTAACGTTGAGGCACAATTGCGCGATCCGAACTCCGTGCTTTGGTTTTATAAAAAAATGATTCAGCTTCGCAAGACGAACGAAGTGTTCGTTTACGGAACATATGACTTGCTTTTAGAAAAACATCCGACGATTTACGCGTATACAAGAACACTCGGCAGCGAAAAAGCAGTCATTATTGTGAACCTGAGCGACCGGGCAGCGCTGTACCGTTATGACGGCATCCGCTTGAGCTCCGAAAACTTGGTATTGCAAAACTATGACGTCAAACCACATAAAAACGCAACGCGCTTTAAGCTAATGCCTTATGAGGCGCGCGTGTATTTATTGAAATAGTAGATAGAAGTTATGGGTGATTGAGCAAAAGTAAGCGTCTACACGAAGGGGATAAAAAATAGCAGATTTATTGTTGTTGATTAATCAAGACTGGTACACACGTTTCCATTTCAAAAGGAAGGATTTTTTGTATTGGTGCGGAATATGAATAAAAAAGGAGGAGACCAATCATGGATGACATTCGCTATCCAATAGGAAAGTTTAAAGCACCGGAAGCATTTCGAAAAGAAGATGTCGGGCGTTGGATTGCCGATATTCGCCAAGCGCCTAGCGCATTGAGGGAAGCGGTGCGCGGCTTGAGTGAAGAACAGCTGAATACGCCGTACCGCGATGGCGGATGGACGGTAATTCAAGTAGTGCACCATATCGCCGACGCAAGCATGAATGCGTTTTTGCGCACGAAATGGATTTTAACGGAAGATACGCCGGCGATTAAGCCGTTTGAGGAGAGCGAGTGGGCAAAAACAATTGAAGCCCGCTCGCTGCCGATCGAACCGTCGTTAAAATTGCTCGAAGGCCTTCATGAGCGGTGGGCAAGCCTGCTTGAAGCGCTCGATGAAGAAGATTTCCAGCGGACGTTTTATCATGAAGGAACAAAAGAAACCGCATTTTTATACGTATTAACGGCGCTGTACGCGTGGCATGGGAAGCACCATACGGCGCAAATCACCGCCTTGCGCGAGCGGAAAGGATGGAAATGAAAAGCTGCCAATTAGGCAGCTTTTTTTATCCTAATGATGCAGTTTAACAAGAAAGGGGGAATATACGTGCTCGAAATAATTGCCCCGCCGCTGCCGTCTTTTCTGGCGGGTGGGGAGATGACCTATCAAACTGGCCAGTACCACCCCGACCGGCGCGATATCGGCGTATTTGACTTGCTTATTGTCACAGAAGGATGCCTATTTCTTGGCGAGCAGGGGGAAAAGTATGAAGTGGCAGGCGGGCAGTTTCTTATTCTCTATCCGAATGGCCATCACTATCCGACTGCCGTCTGCCAAACGGAAACACATTTTTATTGGTTTCATTTTTTGGCAGCAAACCGCTGGAAACATGTCGAGAAACCGCCTTCGGAAAAATGCGAGCGGGTGAAACAGAGAAATTTGTTTTCCGAGCAGCCGTTTGCCATTCGCTTGCCGAAATACGGAGCCGCCCGCAATATGGAAGCGGTCGAGCGAATATGCCGGCAGCTTGTCCATTCCTTGAGTGACACTTCCTTTTTTGGCGAATGGCAGCGCCATCTTTGGTTCCAACAACTGCTTCAAGAATTGTGCATGCATACGGCGGCGGATACTCCGTCGCAAGCGGCCGTGGTGGCTGAACGGGCAGCGGAATTTTTGCGAAAAAACTATTACCGTAAAATAAACTACCGCGATCTCGGTGAGGCGCTTCGCTTTCATCCGAATCACATCGCCCGCTGCATGCGCGCCGTATTGGATTGCACGCCAATGGAATACTTGCAGAAAGTAAGGGTAGAACAAGCGCGCCTTCTTCTTGTTTCCAGCGATTTAAGCATTGAACAAATTGCCGAGTGCTGCGGCTTTTCCCAGTCAGCGTATTTCAGCCGAATCTTTAAAAGGTATGAAGGAATGAGTCCGAATGAATTTCGCAAGCAATACGGGCTTCGTTTTACAAAAGATGCAATGTTACGATAATACAAATTGTTGTTATGATTTCATCTATTTATTTATATAGTCGGACAGTAAAATGAGGAAAATGAAGTTGTATTAGTGAATGCTTTCCATTTTCTAAATGGGGGTTTGAAAAATGTAAACAGATGTGCAGCGACGGATTTTATGGATTATAGGACGGGAGATTGGGCGAGAAAGAGGGGAAAGCATGTCTGTTTTTCGAAAATTAAAGCAGTTTTATCTTCCGTATAAAAAAGATTTTATTTGGTCGATGATTTTCTTGCTTGTTGTGACGGGGATTACGGTCGTATACCCGATGATTTTGCAACAGACGATTGACACCGTCATTCTCGGCGGGCAATACGATTTGGTGCCGTGGATGGCGCTTGGATTTATTGCGATCATGGCGCTGAAGGCATGGTCGACGTTTATCCAGCATTATTTGGCCGATATGTTTGGCATTCAATCGGTCCGCGCGCTGCGGGATGCGCTCTATGAAAAATTGCAGCGCCTGCCGTTTGGCTATTATGATAACGCGAAAACCGGCGATTTGATGTCCCGTCTGACGTCGGATGTCGAAGGATTTCGTTTCTTTTTGGCGTTCGGTTTTTCCGAATTATTGCGGTTTCTCATTATGGTCGGCGCCAGCTTCTGTGTCATGCTATATTATTCTCCAACACTAACTTTTGTGACCGTCGCCGCTCTGCCGTTTTTGGCGGTCGTCGTTTATCAGTTTGACAAACGCGTGCATCCCGCCTTTCGCCGCATTCGCCAGTCATTTGGGAAACTGAATACAAAAGTGCAGGAAAACATCAGCGGGATTCATACTGTAAAGGCGCTTTCGAAAGAAGCGACGGAAATCGAGCGTTTTAATGAAAAGAACGGGAATTTGCGAACGAGCCAGCTTGTGACATCGGCGCTGTGGGCCAAATATTTTCCGCTTATGGAGGCGATCGGCAACATTTGCGTTGTGCTGCTGCTCGCGTACGGCGGCTACCTTGTGACGCATCACCAGCTGCAGCCGGGCGAGCTGGTTGCTTTTTACAGCTTGACGTGGTACATTTTAGGGCCGATTATGCAGCTTGGCTTTACGATAAATATGTTTTCGCAGGCAAAAGCATCTGGGGAACGGCTGTTGGAGATTTTAGAAGCGGAAGAAACGATTCGTGATGACAAGGCAGACGCTTCGCTAACAACGATTCGCGGAGAAGTCGAATTCCGCAACGTCACCTTGCATTATCGAAACAAGGCCGCTTTGGCGTTGGAAAATATCTCCTTCTACGCACATCCTGGGAAAACGATCGGGCTCATCGGTGCAACCGGTTCGGGAAAATCGAGCATTACCCATTTGATTTCGCGCTTTTATGAACGAAACAAAGGGGAAATTTTGATTGATGGGCGCCCGATTGAGCATTATCCGCTAAAAACGCTGCGCTCCCACGTCGGCGTCGTCATGCAGGAAACGTTTTTATTCTCGTCGACGATTAAAGCCAATATCGCTTACGGACGGCCGGATGCGACGATGGAAGAGATTATCGAAGCGGCGAAGCGGGCCGGGGCGCATGATTTTATTATGGAACTTCCAGAGGGATACGACACGATTCTTGGCGAACGCGGCTTAGGGCTTTCCGGCGGGCAAAAGCAGCGCATTGCGATTGCCAGGGCGATTTGCAAAAATCCAAGCATTCTTATTTTAGACGACGCGACAAGCGCGGTCGATATGGAAACGGAATTTCGCATCCAATCGGCGCTGCGCGAAGTGATGAAAGGAAAAACGACGTTTATTATCGCCCACCGCATTTCTTCGTTGAAACATGCTGATGAAATTTTCGTGCTGGATCAAGGCAGAATTGTCGAACGCGGCACCCATGAGGAGCTGCTGCGGCAAAACGGATTATATAAACGCATTTATGATATTCAATATCGGGATCAGGCGACAGTTCTTCAGGAAACGGCAAGGTAGGTGAAAAAGATGAACATAGCAGAGAAAAAACGGCTGGTGATGGAGCGATTTCATTACCCGCAAGACGTGGCGATTGATAAACCGTTTAACTGGCGGCAAATGTGGCGGCTTTTAGGATATTTAAAGCCGTACGTGACGAATTTGCTGCCGCTTTCGTTTACGACGGTGATGGTGGCTACCGTCGTGCGGCTCCTGCTGCCGATTTTAATCGGCGTGTACATGTTTGACAAAGCGATCATCCAAAAAAATACGAAACTGTTAACGATGCTCGTTCTTTTGATTGCCGGCTTATACCTTCTTTTATATGTGGCAAATTTTTTGCGCATCCGCTGGATGAACATGCTTGGGCAAAACGTCATTTACGATTTGCGCAAACATTTGTTTACGCATGTGCAAATGTTGTCGCACCGCTTTTTTGAACAGCGTTCCGCAGGGTCGATTTTGGTGCGCATCATGAATGACACGACATCGCTGCAAGACTTGTTTACCAACGGAGTGGTGAATTTGCTGACGGATGTCTTGCTGCTTGTCGGGATCATTACTATTTTGCTTTCGCTCAATGTGAAGCTGACGATCGCGATTATGGTGATTTTGCCGATCATGTTTTTCATTTCAACGAGCCTGCGGAAGCGAATCCGCGCTTCCTGGCAACGGGTGCGCATCAAACAGTCAAAATTAAACTCGCATTTGAATGAAAGCCTGCAAGGCATCCGCGTGACCCAGTCGTTCACGCAAGAGCAGGAGAACAGCGAGTACTTTCACGGGGTAAACGAAGAAAACTTTGCTACTTGGAAAGAAGCGGTCAAGAAAAACGCGATGTTCAGTCCGTTTGTCGAAATGACGACAGCGCTAGGAACGGCGATTTTAATATGGTATGGAGCGGCTTTGATTCAACATGACGAATGCACGATTGGCGAGTTTGTTTCTTTTTCTTTCTATTTAGGCATGTTTTGGGAGCCGATTTCGCGGCTTGGGCAAGTGTACAATCAAATTTTAATGGGAATGGCGTCATCAGAACGGATTTTTGAGTTTTTGGATGAACGGCCGCTGGTCGGCGAGGCGGAAAATCCGATTGTCATCGAGCATATCCACGGGCGCATCGATTTTGAAAACGTCGAGTTTTCCTATGATGACAAACGGAAAGCGTTAAAGGGGATTTCGCTCACGATTCATCCGGGGGAAACGGTCGCGCTTGTCGGCCATACCGGGTCGGGGAAAACGACGATTGCCAATTTAATCAGCCGCTTTTACGATGCGACCGGCGGCGTCATCAAAATTGACGGCCATCCGATTCGGCAAATTTCGCTGGCCAGCCTGCGCTCGCAGGTAAGCATCGTGCTGCAGGATACGTTTATTTTCTCCGGAACGATTATGGAAAATATCCGCTTCGGCAATCCGGACGCGAGCGACGAGGATGTCATCGCCGCGGCAAAAGCAGTCGGGGCGCATGATTTTATTATGAAGCTGCCGAACGGATATGAAACGGAAGTGGAAGAGCGCGGAAATATTTTATCGGTCGGACAGCGCCAGCTCCTTTCGTTTGCGCGCACCTTGCTTGCCGACCCGAAAATTTTAATTTTAGATGAAGCAACGGCAAGCATCGATACGGAAACGGAGCTTGTTATCCAGCAAGCATTGAAAAAGCTGTTGAAAGGAAGAACGGCGATTATTATCGCCCACCGCCTTTCGACGATCCGCGATGCCGATAACATCATCGTGCTTGACCACGGCGAAATCATCGAACAGGGAACGCACGAGGAGCTGATGCGAAAGCACGGCACCTATTACGAGCTGATTAAAGCGCAGCATAAAATGCTGGAAGTGTAACGATGTAAAGAGACTGACCACATTTCGGTTAGTCTCTTTTCCCTTGGATATAGAGAGAGGTGGGCTTCAATGACAAATTTTTGGCGGCTGCGGTCCAATTTTGTTTTATTTATCCATGCAGGCTGTTTGCCGGTTAACAGAAAATATAAAAGGTAGCAGAAAGAAGTGATTAAGCTTTTTCGCCGCCATTTTTTTAGCTATATGTTATACTACAAAATATTAAGGGGTACGAAATAAAATACCATTTAGAGGGAGGATGTTTTGTGAACATACAACAGAGCAAAGCATGGGCAGTGACAAAAGAAAGAATATGGACAAAAGATTTTGTCCTCATTTGTTTAGCCAACTTTTTTGTTTTTCTTGGCTTTCAAATGACATTGCCGACAATTCCGCTGTTTGTTGAGCATCTTGGCGGCAATGACCAGCTGATCGGCTTAGTGGTCGGGATTTTCACCTTTTCGGCATTAATTATGCGGCCGTTTGCCGGTCATGCATTAGAAACAAAGGGACGGCGTTTTGTCTTTTTGTTAGGGCTTGCGATCTTTGTTCTTTCGGTAGGATCGTACAGCTTTATTACGAGCATTTTATTGTTGTTTATGATGAGGGTTATTCAAGGGATCGGCTGGGGGTTTTCAACTACTGCCTCAGGCACGATTGCCACGGACATCATCCCTGCTAGCCGCAGAGGCGAAGGAATGGGATATTACGGGCTGTCAGGAAACTTAGCGCTGGCATTTGGACCGTCGCTTGGATTATTGCTTGCCGGCGTGTTGTCGTTTACCCCCCTTTTCTTGATTTGCGCCGCATTAGGATTGGCTTCCTTATTGTTCGCTGCGAATATTACATATAAAAAAGTCGAACCGCCGCGAAAGCAGGCACAGCGCAAATGGGACATTTACGAAAAAAGTGCGTTAGAGCCTTCGATCCTGCTTTTTTTTCTGACCGTGACATTTGGCGGAATTGCTTCGTTTCTACCACTATATACTACAGAAAAAGGAATTTCAGGAATTCAATGGTATTTTCTGCTTTATGCGCTTGCCTTAATGGTAACAAGAACGTTTGCCGGCCAATTGTATGACAAAAAAGGACATCAGGTCGTATTTATTCCGGGTGCCGCGCTTATTTTGCTGGCGATGTTATTGTTGGCATGGCTGCCGAACAGCATGATGCTATTTACGGCAGCAATTCTTTACGGACTTGGATTCGGAACAGTGCAGCCGGCGTTGCAGGCATGGTCTGTCGAACGGGCGGCGAGAGACCGTAAAGGAATGGCAAACGCCACCTTTTTTGCCTTTTTCGATTTAGGAGTCGGGGTAGGCGCGATGGTCTTCGGGCAAATCAGCCATTGGTTCGGCTACTCCAGCATTTATCTTGCCGCGGCTTTGTCTGTGTTCATCTCTATCAGCTTTTATCTCTATATTTTGCAAAAACATAAAAAAGCAAACGCTTAGGGATGTTGAACCACCTAAGCGTTTTTTGTTCTGATGGATTATCGGCGCGAACGCACTTCATAAATCGCAAATTTTAAATAATCGCCTTCATCGGCGGCAAGCAGCTTCGGATGGTCGTAGCCGGCGCCGTTCCAATATACTCGCCGCAAAATTTTCTTTGCGTCAAATGCCGCTTCGGCTACCATCTCTTCGAACATATGCGGGCGGACATGGTACGAGCAGCTCGATGTAACGAAAAAGCCGCCGTCTTTGACAAGCTTTAAGCCGTTTAAGTTAATGTCTTTGTAGCCGCGCAGCGCTTTCGGAACGGCATGCGCGGATTTGGCGAACGCCGGCGGGTCGATGATGACGACATCCCATTGTTTTCCGTCGTGAACCGCTTCGCGCAAATAGTCAAAAGCGTTGGCGACGACAAATTCGACGTTCGTAAAGCCGTTTAAGGCCGCATTGCGTTTCGCTGTTTCAATCGCGTGTTCGGAAATATCGACCGCGGTGACGTGCTTTGCTCCGTATAAGCAGGCGTTCAGCATAAATGAACCCGTATGGGTAAAGCAGTCAAGCACCGTTGTGCTGCTGTCAATGAGCGGTTTAATTGCCGCGCGGTTTTGCCGCTGGTCGAAGAAAAACCCGGTCTTTTGCCCGTTTTCAATATCGACGATATATTTGACGCCGTTTTCTTCAATGAGCACTTCCGTTTCTGCTTCGCCGTACCAAAATCCTTTTTCCTGCTCTAATCCTTCGAGTTCGCGGACGTACACGTCATTGCGCAAATAAATCGCCCGCGGCTGAAACACTTCCAGTAAGCCGCGCAAAATCCAGTCTTTCCGTTTTTCCATGCCGAGGGAAAGAATTTGCGCGACAAGCACGTCTTCGTATTTATCTACGATCAGCCCCGGCAAAAAGTCGGCTTCCCCGTAAATGGCGCGGCATGAGCGGACGCCGGGAATCATCCGTTCGCGGTACGCCCATGCTTGACGGATGCGCTCAACGAAAAATTGCTCATTTAACTCATCTTCGGGATTTTGCGTCAATACGCGGACAATCATTTGCGATTTTGGGTTAATATAGCCTTTGGCTAAAAAGTAGTGCTGATGGTTGTATACATCGACGAAATCTCCCGGTGCAAAATCGCCTTCAATATGATCGACTTCACTTTGAAAAATCCATGGATGCCCTTGCTCGAGCCGTTTTTTCCGGTTTCGCTTTAAAAATACTTTCGCCACATTACCCACTCCAATATGATAGTAGTCGTTTGCGTTTTTATGATACCGAATTACAGGCAAAGACGCAATGAAGGCAGCGTCTGTCGACATTTGGCAGGATGATTTTTTGAGATACCGAATACGGAAATGATGTGGAATAGAAAAAAGGGTTGACAACCATTTACCGAGTGATATGATAAACTCAAACGAGAAAATTTCATAACGGATGCAATCCACTAGGGGGGCCTTTAGAAAGGCTGAGATCAAAGTGTGCCTTTGAGACCCTTAGAACCTGATCTGGGTAATACCAGCGTAGGGAAGTGGAGCAGCGCAGTCGTGGATCGATATTTTGTTGTAGTTTTGACGGCTCGTATGCAACGCCACTTTCTTTACGCCTTTGTAAAGGAAGTGGCGTTTATTTTTATGAAAAGAGGGGGAGAAGAGGATGTCATTTGCAAAAAAAGTGAGGAAAAAAGCTGACCCGATCTGGCAGGCAAGCTTTCATCATCCGTTTGTAAAAGAACTGGGAGAGGGGACGCTTGATCTAAGGCGTTTCCGCTATTATGTGATGCAGGATGCCTATTATTTACGCCATTTTGCGAGAGTGCAAGCGATTGGGGCGGCGAAGTCTCCAGATCTAGCGACAACCGCAAGGCTGGCGCATCATGCCCAGAGCACATGCGAGGCGGAATTGTCCTTGCATGAAACATTTGCTGAACTGCTTGGCATTACCGACGAAGAAAAAGCGGCTTTTATTCCGGCGCCGACGGCATACGCCTACACGTCCCATATGTACAGAGCGGCGTATGAAGGGCATTTGGGCGATGTCATTGCCGCAATTTTGCCATGCTACTGGCTCTATTATGAAATTGGCGAAAGATTAAAAGATTGCAAGCCAGATGAGCCGATTTATCAAAAATGGATTGGCACGTATAGCTCCGATTGGTTCCGCAGTTTAGTAGAAGAGCAGATCGCCCGGTTGGACGCGATCGCCGAAGCGGTCACGGAAGCGGACCGCAAGCGGATGGAGCAGCATTTTCTTATCAGCAGTGAGTATGAGTACGAATTTTGGGAAATGGCTTATCATTTAGAAACATGGCCATCGGCAAGAAAGGAGATTCAAGCGTATGTCCACAACAACTAAAGGATTGAAACTCGCTGATATTTTGACAACGATTGTTATTGCAGTGATATTCGGCATCATTTATAAAATTTGGGGACCAGTGTACGACTTTGTGAAAGTGTTTGGCTTTCATCTTGATCAATTGATTTACGGCATGTGGTTTATTGCCGCGTCAGTAGCATATTTGCTCATTCGCAAGCCAGGTGTTGCGCTGTTGGCGGAAATTGCTGCTTCTTCCGGTGAATTGATCATGGGATCCGAGTGGGGGCTTGAAGTGCTTATTTACGGAGTGATTCAAGGGCTGTTGGCGGAAGTGGTGTTTGCGGCATTTCGTTATAAGAGATTTGACGTGTTGGTTGTGTCGCTTGGCGCGATTGGAGCGACCATCGGCTCGCTGGTGATGGATTTTTACAAAGGATACATTGAAGCGCTGGCGCCTTGGAATTTGGCATTATTCTTGATTGCCCGCTTTGTCGGCGCGGTGGTCATTTCCGGCTTTTTCGCTGTTTCGCTAGTAAAAGCCTTAGAGAAAACAGGGGTAACGCAAATGTTGCGCCCGGCTTCGAAAGAAGATTATGACGCGCTCGATCGCTGAAAAAGGTGGCGGTGAAGCGATGAAACCAATCGCTGCTGTAGAGCGGCTCCGCTTAAAATTTCCGGGCAAAGATACGCTCCTGTTTAAAGATTTATCGCTCACGTTTTACGAAGGGGAAAAAGTATTGCTGCTCGGTCCATCCGGATGCGGCAAATCGACGTTATTGCAAGTGTTGTCGGGATTGATTCCGAATTCAATTGATGTGCCGATGAAAGCGGAACGTCTGCAGCTTCCAACCAACTGGGGATATGTGTTTCAAGATCCTGACACGCAGTTTTGCATGCCGTTTGCCGATGAAGAAATTGCTTTTGCCCTTGAAAACATCGGTGTGCCGCGGAGCGAGATGCATCAGCGAATCAAAACGCTGTTAGAAAAAGTCGGCCTGTTTATCGAGCCGCATACCGATATTCACACGCTGTCGGGAGGAATGAAACAGCGGCTGGCGCTGGCGTCTGTGTTGGCATTGGAGCCGGATGTACTGTTTTTGGATGAGCCGACGGCGATGATCGATGAGGAAGGAACAAAAGAGATTTGGCAGACGGTGAAACGAATCGCTAAAGAGAAAACGGTCATTATTGTTGAACATAAAATCGATTATGTGCTCGATTTTGTGGACCGCATCGTTTTATTTAACGATGACGGGGAAATTATCGCCGATGACAAGGCACAAACGGTGTTTGCCAACTATAAAGACATCATCGCTTCTCAAGGTATTTGGTATCCGGGCGTATGGGAGGAGTATACGGCAAATCGGCGGCGCCGGAGCACGGAGAGCGGCGGGGAGAAAAGGATATATCTACGCCAATTTCAAGGCTATCGGTCCAATGAGGTGAAAATCCGCATTGAAGAAGCGGCCGTACATGCGGGGGAGTGGATTGCTGTCACGGGCAAAAATGGCGCCGGAAAAAGCACGCTCTTGCATGCGCTCATGAAGCTGATCCGCACCGATGGAACGTATGAGCTATACGGCAAAGACAGCAAGCAGCTGAAACAGCTGCACCGCTTGCTTGCCTTTGTCTTTCAAAATCCGGAATTTCAGTTTGTCACCAATTCTGTACGCGAAGAGCTTGCTTATTCGCTTCGCTTGGAAAAACGAAAAGAGGCCGAGATTACGGAAACAGTGGAGGGGCTGCTGCGGCAGTTTCATCTTTATGAGCAGCAAGATCAGCATCCATATCAGCTTTCCATGGGGCAAAAGCGCCGTCTAAGCGTCGCCGCTTCGATTGTAAGCGGACAGCAAATTTTTCTTCTTGATGAGCCGACGTTTGGACAGGATGCGAAAAATACGTTTGCGCTTCTTGAACTGCTAGAGTCGTATCGCAGACAAGGGACAACCATCATTATGGTCACCCATGACGAAAATATTGTGAAGCATTTTGCAACCAGAAGATGGGTGATCGAAGACGGGCGGCTCGTCAAGGATGAATCGATTTCCAGGCAGCGGTCAACAGCAGCCGCTCTGTTTGTGTAGGGGGAACAGACGATGAAATGGAACATTCGCTATCGGGAAACATGGCTGCACCAAACAAACCCAAGTTTAAAACTGATCGTGCTTCTGTTTCTGTTTTTGGCTGTATTGTTTATTCATAATCCAAATGTATTAATCAATTTTTCGCTTGCGCTGCTTTTGCTGTTTATGTTCTCTACCGGCTACCCGTGGAAGTTTTTGCTGCTATTGTTTTTGCCATTTCTTCTTATCTTTGTTTCGACCGCTTCGTCGATGATGATGTTTGGCGAGGGGGAGACAACATGGTTTCGCTGGGGGCTGATCCATGTGACGGAGGAAAGCTTTTTGCGCGGGCTGCATATTGGCTTCCGCGCCCTTTCCTTCGCGCTCCTTGGGCTTTTGTTTTCCTTAACGACGAGGCCGGTCCGTTTGTTTTATTCTTTGATGCAGCAGCTAAAGTTAAAACCGAAATACGCTTACAGCTTTTTGGCGGCTGTGCGCTTGCTTCCGATTATGCTCGAGGAGTTTCAGACCGTGCATAATGCGTTAAAAGTGCGGGGAACGGTGAGCCACGGGTGGCTAGAAAAAATGAAGCGCTATGCGATTCCGCTCCTGTCGCAAAGCATCCGCCGCGCCCAGCGCATCGCGGTGGCGATGGAAGCGAAGCGCTTTTCCAGCAGCACAGAGCGGACGTTTTACTATGAAATCGGCTTTAACAAACACGATATCGCGCTTGTCGCTCTATTCGCCTTTGTAGCGGCGGCGGCTTATTACACCGGCGTGCATTACCCGTATATTCCGGTTACCGATGTGCGCTAGAAAGCAAGGGATCACAATGACAAAACAGCTTCATCTCATTTCGACGGGAAAACAGTCTGCCGAACAGTTTGCGTCTATTTGTGCCCGCATCCATCCGTATATCGACGCGATTCATGTGCGGGAAAAAAGGAAAACGGCACGCGAGGTTTCCGCGTTCGTTGCCGCTCTCATCGAAAGCGGGGTGCCGCCGCAGAAAATCATTGTCAATGACCGCGTCGATGTGGCGGCGGTGTTTGGCGTAAAAGGGGTGCAGCTGGCGTACCACAGCTTATCGGTATGCCAAGTAAAGCCTCATTTTCCGGCGCTGGCTGTCGGCTGTTCGGTCCATTCGCTTGACGAGGCGAAGGAAGCAGAGAAAAGCGGCGCAGATTTTTGTATCTATGGACATATTTTTCCGACCGCAAGCAAGCCGGGGATGCGGCCGCGCGGAGTTGAATCATTGCGGATTGTTGCAGGTGGCGTTCATATTCCGGTCATTGCAATCGGCGGCATTCACGCGGGGAATGCAGCGCAAGTGCTGCAGGCGGGTGCCGATGGGATCGCCGTGATGTCGGCGGTGTTTTTGGCGAGAGATCCTGTCGCGGAAGCAAAAAAGCTCGCTCATATAGTCAAACAAACATAGTAAATGAACAGGGGAGAGGGATGTTGATGGAACGTCATGATTACGATGTGTTGGTGGTTGGCGGCGGAATTATCGGCGCATCGATTGCATTTCAACTGGCAAAACGACAATTTCGTGTCGGCGTACTCGAAAAAGAACGGATAGCAAGTCAGGCATCCAGCGCAGCGGCGGGAATGCTTGGGGCGCAGTCGGAATTTTTCGAAGAAAGTCCTCTGATTCCGCTTGCATTGAAAAGCCGGGCGTTCGTTCCGGAGCTCGCCGAAGAATTAAAAGAACTGACTGGCATCGATATCGGACTCGTCGAAAAAGGGATGCTGAAAGTGGCGGTGACCGAAGAAGAAGCTGTCGCACTTCGCCGCCATTACGAATTTTGGCGGCAGACGGATTACCCGCCGCGTTGGCTCTCGGCGGATGAGACGAGGAAAATCGAACCGCATGTTTCCTGTGATCTTGCGGCAGCGATGTATATTCCGAAAGACGGCCAAGTAAGCGCTCCCGATTTTGCGCTTGCATTGGCGAACGCTTCGATGGCCTATGGAGCAAAGTGGCATGAGTACACCGAGGCGATGCATTTAAGAAAGCTAGGCGATTCGTACGTAATCGAGACGAATCGCGGAACGTTTGCCGCGGACGTTGTCGTCATCGCTTCAGGGGCATGGTCTTCTCTGCTTCTTGCACAAACAGGTCTTTCTCTTTCGATGTATCCAGTCAAAGGCGAGTGCATCTCTGTGAAAACAGAAACGCCGCTCCTTCAAACGACTGTATTTGCCAAAAGCGGCTGCTATATCGTGCCGAAACGCGGAAACCGGCTGCTTATTGGGGCGACTTCGACGCCGCATACGTTTGACCGAAAAGTATCGGTTCAAGGAATGAGGAGTCTGCTCGAACGCGCATGTCGCCTTCTTCCGGAGTTGGAAAAGGCAGAATGGGAAAAGGCGTGGAGCGGCATCCGTCCGCAAACGGGCGATGGTCTGCCGTACATAGGGGAACATCCTCATTACCCGCGCGTTTGGGTGGCGACCGGCCATTACCGTAACGGTATTTTGTTAAGCCCGATTACGGGCGTATTGTTGGCGGATTTAGTGGAAGGAAAAGAAACAGATGTCGATCTTGCTCCGTTTTCCCTCACACGACATCAGACAAAGGTGGGAAAGGAATGAAGCTTATTATTAACGGCGAATCGATTCATGTTCCCGAGCAGGTGAAAACGGTCAGCGATTTGCTTGCGCATTTTCAATTACAAAACAAACTGGCCGTTGTCGAAGTAAATTTAACCATTATTGAAAAAAGCCAATATGACACGACAACCTTATGCGACGGCGATCAAATTGAAATTGTTCATTTTGTAGGAGGCGGTTGAGATGTTAAAAATCGGGCCATATGAATTTCAGTCGAGATTATTGCTCGGAACAGGAAAATATCCAAGTTTGGAAGTACAGAAACAAGCGGTCGAAGCGTCGGGAGCGGAAATTTTGACGTTTGCGGTCCGGCGCATGAACATTTTTGAACCAAACCAGCCTAACTTTTTGGAAAACTTAGATTTAGCAAAATACAAACTGCTGCCAAACACCGCGGGAGCGAAAACGGCGGAAGAAGCGGTGCGAATCGCGCGGCTCGCCAAAGCGTCGGGATTATGTGATATGATTAAAGTAGAAGTGATCGGCTGCGAGAAAACGCTGCTGCCAGATCCGGTAGAAACGCTAAAAGCAACGGAAATGTTGCTCGAAGAAGGTTTTATCGTTCTTCCGTATACTTCCGATGATGTTGTGCTGGCCAAACGGCTGCAAGAGCTCGGCTGCCATGCGGTAATGCCGGGTGCTGCGCCGATCGGTTCCGGGCAGGGCATTGTCAATCCGCTCAACTTAAGTTTCATTATCGAGCAGGCGACAGTGCCGGTGATTGTAGATGCCGGAATTGGCAGCCCGGCTGATGCGGCATTGGCGATGGAGTTAGGGGCGGACGGCGTGTTGTTAAATACGGCTGTTTCCGGTGCAGCTGATCCAGTCAAAATGGCTAAAGCGATGAAATTAGCGGTGGAAGCGGGACGGCTCGGCTATGAGGCGGGCAGAATTCCGAAAAAACGGTACGCTACCGCAAGCAGTCCAACGGAAGGAATGAGTGTTGTTTGAACGAACGCTATTCTCGTCAAGAGTTGTTTGCGCCAATTGGCGAAGAAGGACAAAAGAAAATTAGACAAAAACATGTGCTTATCATTGGCGCCGGTGCGTTAGGAACAGGCAGTGCCGAGGCGCTGGTGCGCGCCGGCGTCGGTAAAGTGACGATTGTCGATCGCGACTATGTTGAATGGAGCAACCTTCAGCGTCAGCAGTTATACAGCGAAGCTGATGCAAAAGAGCGCCTGCCGAAAGCGGTTGCTGCTAAGCGGCGGCTTCAGGAAGTAAACTCCGATGTCGAAATCGACGCAATTGTCGGCGATGTGACGGCGCAAGAGCTTGAAGAGCTGATTACTACAAGAACGCCTGATCTTTTAATGGACGCGACCGATAACTTTGATACGCGCATGCTTATCAACGACGCCGCCTATAAATATCGCATCCCCTGGATTTACGGTGCCTGTGTCGGCAGCTATGGCATTAGCTACGCGTTTATTCCCGGCAAAACGCCATGTTTTCACTGCCTGCTTGACACGGTGCCGACGGGCGGCCTGACGTGCGACACGGCGGGAATTATCAGTCCGGCGGTACAAATGGTCGTCAGCTATCAAGTGACGGAAGCGTTGAAAATTTTAGTCGAAGACTGGGCGGCGTTGCGCAACAAGCTCGTGTCGTTTGATTTATGGAAAAATCAGCATACGGCGATACGCATTGATTCGGTGAAAAAGGAAGATTGCCCGACTTGCGGCTCCAAGCCGTCCTATCCGTTCCTTTCCTATGAGCAGCAAACAAAAACAGCGGTGCTATGCGGGCGCAATTCGGTGCAAATCCGCCCCGCTGTCAAACGAAATTATGATTTGCAAGAGCTGGCCGACTTGTTTGCGAAACAAGGATTGGCTGTGCATGTCAATCCATATCTTGTTTCCGTATCGCTTGGAAACGAGCGGCTTGTCGTCTTTTCCGACGGGCGTGCGTTGATTCATGGGACAAAAGATATTCAAGAGGCGAAATCGATTTATTACCGCTATTTGGGCTAGGGGCCCCTTTTTTGGGAAGCCACTTTTTGCCTTGCTCTTGGCGATTGGCCAAAACATTGAACCAAAATTCTCGAAGCAGTTAGGCGGGGAGGCTCACTTAAGTAATAAAATTGTCAAAAAGTTGTATAAAGTGTCTGCCACATAGAAAAAGTGCTATGTTACGATGATAATGGGGATGAATAATGAGGAGGGGACAAAATGGAAGAGCTATCCGTCACCTTGAATATTGCTTCTTTGCTGGTACTGGTATATTTTATCGGCTCATGCTTGATTGAGTCGTAAAAACTGCAGGGGTTACTCTGCAGTTTTTATTTCTTATATGTTTAGACGATAGGCATTTGGTGAAAAATTTGATATGATAATCATATAAATGGATAATAATAACTGTTTTATTTTAGGAGTGTGAAGATTCTTTGGGAGAGTTGCCTCTAGGGTTGTTAGGGTGGTTTTTCCTTTGCATGATGTTAAACGCTTTCTTTTCTTCGGCAGAAACTGCATTGTCGTCCGCCAATAAAATTCGTCTGAAAAATTATGTAGAAGAAAATCACCGTGGCAGTAAACGAGTAAATTATATTATGGAGCATTTAGACCACGTCTTATTGACTGTGCTTGTAGCCAATCGAATCACCGGCATTGTGGCGGTCGCTTTTTTAGTGGATATGGCGACAACCATGCTTGGGGAGCGCGCGGGTCTAGTTGCTGCAATTATCGTGATGACTGTGCTTCTCGTGGTCTTCGGTGAAATTTTGCCAAAATCGATTGCGAAAGTGCATGCGGAATCGTTATCGATTCGTTATGCAGGCATTATTTACGTATTGATGAAGTTGCTTTCTCCCGTCACGACGCTGTTTCATGCAGTAAGGGAACATGTCGCAAAATGGTTTACTAGCGGAGCGGTTGTTCCCGTGGTGACGGAGGAAGAAATTAAAGTAATGATTGATTTAAGCGAGGAAGAAGGAATTATTGACAATAAAGAAAAAGAGCTTATTCATCGTTCGCTCGATTTTGATGAAATTTTAGTGGAAGAAATTTTTACGCCACGGTCTGATATGGTTGCTGTCGAAGTAAACCAGCCGATCGAGGAGATCCGCGATGTGTTTTTAGAGGAAAAATACTCCCGCATCCCGGTATATGAGGGAGATATTGATAATGTTATCGGCATTTTGTCGGAAAGCGACTTTTTTAGTGAACTGGTGCAGCAAAAAGAGGTCAACATTCGCAAGTTATTACGCAAGCCGCTGTTTGTCGTGGAATCGATGAAAATTTCCGATTTGCTGCCGGAGTTTCAAAAAAGCAAGGTGCATATGGCCATTGTTGTCGATGAGTTCGGCGGTACCGCCGGGTTAATTACACTCGAAGATATTATTGAACAAATTGTTGGCGAAATATGGGACGAACATGATGAAGCGGTAAAAAGTATCCGGCAAATCGATGAGAACAGCTATGAGTTTAACGCCGAATTGCCGCTTGATGAATTTTGCGAAATGATGAAAATTGATACGCCGGAAAGCGCGTCGCACACGTTAGGCGGCTGGATATTTGAAATGTTTGAACGCGTGCCAAATGTTGGTGAAACACTGCATTACGGGCCGCTTACGTTTACGGTGCGGCAAGTGGAAAACCGTCGAATTCGCAAAGTGCTTGTTTCGCTAAACAAACCGTTGGCGGAAAATATATAAGGAGCGTAAAGCTCTTTTTTTTTTTTGACTAGAAGAGGAATAAGGTAGCGGAATAAATAAAGCCCCAGGCAATTCGCCTGGGGCTTCAGCCATGTATATGAAGTTGTTATTGGCGAGCGCCGTATTGGCCGCCAAGTTGTTGTTGAGCCATTGCGACAAGGCGTTTTGTAATTTCGCCGCCAACAGAACCATTAGCGCGAGAAGTGGTGTCAGGACCAAGATTTACACCAAATTCTTGAGCGATTTCATACTTCATTTGGTCGATTGCTTGTTGCGCACCAGCAACTAACAATTGGTTAGAATTGTTGTTACGTGCCATGTGTCATCATCTCCTTGTTTGAGTTTTGTTGGCTGGGTTAGCTGGAATTGCACCAGCAACGCATGCTATAAAGCATGCTGCCAAGCTTGGCTGAACCCAACGGGTTATTGGTTGCTTGCACTAATAGTTTGAGACGTTTTGTGTTCATTATTCACCGATTTTTTATGGAAATTTTTAACGTTTTACCGTTGCCGAAATCAGGGAATATGTAAAATAAGGGATTGTGTTTAGGAGGAAACAGCATGAACATTTGCCCGCTATGCAACGGATTACGTAAGGTGACGGTATATTGCAACCATTGTCAACAGCCGATGCAGGATCAAGGAAAGGTAACCGATTATTTTGATGACTATAGTCCTTATATGGATATCAATATGATGAAATTAGTGGATGGCTATCCGCACACATTAGCCAACCATGAATGTGTGCATCTGTTTTACTGTCCATACTGCAGGCAGGAAGAAGTGCGGTTTATTAAAGAATAGGCTCTAGCATCATCGCTAGAGCCTGTATAACGTTTATCTGAAAATAAGGGGGAACCATATCGTTATTTTTCATTAGCAGGACGGATTCGTTTTTCCGTTTCGATATCGAAAAAGTGCGCTTTGTTCATATCTAAGGCAAGGTCTAATTGGTGGCCTGGCTTGATTTCCGTGCGGGCGTCGATGCGCGCGACAAGTTCTTGTCCATTAATATTGGAATAAATCATCGATTCTGCACCAAGCAGCTCGGCTACCTCAACGTGGGCGGTAATTTTCGTATTTGGCGATGATTCAAGGAAGAGTGGTTCATCATGGATATCCTCCGGACGAATGCCTAAGATGACTTCCTTGCCGACGTAGCCTTGATCGCGAAGCGCTTTCATTTTTCCTTCCGGAACATCGAGTCTAATATTGCCGACAACAAACTTGCCGTCTTGCAGCGTTCCTTTAATAAAGTTCATCGCTGGAGAGCCGATAAAGCCGCCGACGAAAATATTTTCCGGTTTTTCATATACTTCTCTTGGCGTGCCGACTTGTTGAATAACCCCGTCTTTCATCACTACTAGCCGTGTTGCCATCGTCATTGCTTCCGTTTGGTCGTGGGTGACGTAAATCGTTGTCGTTTCCAAACGTTGATGCAATTTTGCAATTTCGGAACGCATTTGTACGCGCAGTTTGGCATCCAAGTTGGAAAGCGGCTCGTCCATTAAAAATACTTTGGCGTCACGGACGATGGCGCGGCCTAGCGCGACGCGTTGACGCTGACCACCGGAAAGAGCTTTTGGCTTGCGGTCCAGATATTGTTCCAGTCCAAGAATGCGCGCTGCTTCACGGACGCGTCGTTCGATTTCCGCTTTCGGGAATTTGCGTAATTTCAAGCCGAATGCCATGTTATCATAGACGCTCATATGCGGATAAAGCGCATAGTTTTGAAATACCATCGCAATATCGCGGTCTTTTGGCGGAACATCGTTCATCCGCTTGCCGTCGATATACAAGTCGCCTTTTGAAATTTCCTCAAGACCGGCAATCATCCGCAATGTTGTCGATTTTCCGCAGCCGGACGGACCGACAAAAACGATGAATTCTTTGTCTTGAATATGCAAGTTGAAATCTTTTACCGCTGTGACGTTGTTATCGTAAATTTTATAAATGTGCTCTAAACGAAGTTCTGCCATTGTCACGCACCCCCATCATGAAATCGGTTTCAACTGCTTCAAGCATACAGAAAAATAGGAAGATTCGTAAATGGACAATTTGCACAAAAAAGAGCCGTCATTTTTGGCAAGATGCCAAACGGCAAAGACGATAGGAAAACGATATCAGTTTCACCTGAAGATTCTGCTTCTAGTAAAAAAAAATAGAGCATCCACTTTTTTGGTTGTTAGGCGGCCGAACAACGTTTGCTTTTTTTCTTAGTAAAAAAATAAAAAGGGAGGCATTCCTTTACATTTTAAACGTGCTTGGCTTCCATTGGACTCAGCAGCGTTTATTGATCCGTATATTGCTGCAACAATATTGCCAAATAAACGGCTACCGCCCCTTTAAAATGTTTAATATCGATTCCTGTTTTTTCAATAAATTTATCAATGCGGTATTGCAGGCTGTTGCGGTGCATATATAATTTTTTCGCTGCCATGGAAACGTTAAGATTGCATTGCAGAAATGTTTGCATGATCCGCAGCCATTCATCGTCCAATGTTTTGAGAAAAGGAAAGGCCTTTTTGACCGTTTCCAGTTCGGGATGGCCATGAATCAGCAAAAGCGGAATCACATCTTCCATTTGATAGACCGTCTGTTTCGGCATATATGTCTGGGCTAACTCGAAGCAACGTTTTTCATAGCGGAATGACTCGTAAAGCTGATCATCGTACGGATGGATTTGTCCGATAAATAAATGAATGGTAGCGTAAAAATCGGTTGCCAGCGTATCGATAATATCAGCAAATGGCAAAGGTTCTGCCGCTTGCTTTTGCTTTTTCTCAATAATGACGCCGCGATGTTCATGCTCCCAAACGATTGTAATCGGGTCAGGGAACAATCCGCTCACGGCATCGTAAAAGTCGTCTTTATTTGCAACCGATCTTTTTGTTATAAAGTGAATAAAACGGCAATATGGAGGCAGGGAGAAGAGATGCTGCAGCATCGTTGCATCTTCGTGCATGATCCATCGCTGCCATGCCTGCTCTTCTTCGCTCATCGTACGATCCGCGCCAAGAATCGGGGTGAGAAAGATCGACAATAACTGTTTCTCCTGTTTGGATAGGCGGTGTTTATCGATGCCGATTTTATCTCCCTCTTTTGTATAAAACCATTCATATCTAGCGGCGTCAGCGACCTGTTCGTTAATGACGATTGCCTCTTTGTAATAAGATTTTAGCCGTTCAAGCATCGGTACATTTCCTTTCTTTTTTCATGTTAATTTCATTATAATACAAAAAACCGATTTTCCTTGTCGCAAGGAAAATCGGTTTTTTGCATGATTATGTTGTTTCATGAGGCGGTTCTTCTTTGACTAAGTCGCGCGCCTCTTCGATATTGACGGCGTCTTCACGGCCGTGGACATAGCCGCCCGCCATACCTTCATTAATCATTCGATCGATGTCCATATAGTATTCGTCGCGGCCCTCATATTGAGAATCTTGGAGCGACCGTTCGTTTCGTTCCATCATGATGTTCCCTCCTTGTTTTTTAGTTTGTGTGAAAAAGGCATAGAATATCCGCGCTCGTCATATATATGGCAAACAGTAGGACAAGCAAGGAGGGAAAAGCAATGATACGCATGGTGAAACAACTGTTGCACATTACCTCCACATCCGCCCAGCTGGCAGAACGGCTCATGGAGACAGTGGAGGAGGAAACATGGCAGCAGCAATTCATACGATATTTAGAAGATGCCAAGCGTCAATATCAACTTTGGCAATACATTCATTATTTGCTTGCCGGGACATATGCAGAAAGCGACAGGGAAGAGGAGGTGCATGCTTTTTCTTCTGAACTGCTGCACAGGCTTTGCTTGCAGGAATTGAAAAAAGCAATGTTATGTCGAAAGGCAAGAAAAGGTTTGTCAGGAGCCGCGCAAAAGGCGGCGGATCAAGTTTTGCAGCAAGCGATGCAATACAGCCGCTTATTTTTTACGATGGTGCAAACCCAGCTAGCTCCGCAAATAGAGAAATAAGTTGTTTTGCACCGTTCTGCTGAATATCCGGTTCGTCAAAAATCATCGGCTTGGCGTTGAGCTCATATACGTACAATGTGCCGTCTTTGCTGACGCCGATATCGGCGGAAAACTCGCCGACAAAGCCAAAACGGTCGCTTATTTCTTTTCCGCAGGCGTCAAGGAGGCTGTGCAGCTCTTTTTCATCGACGCGCTCCCTTACTTCGGAATATGGCAAAATGGTTCCGCCGTTTAAGACGTGGGTCGTCAGCTGCTGCGTTTGTGCCAACCGGACGCCGATGCCGCTGATGATGTAGCGGCCATGTTTATAATGAACGAGAACGCGCAAATCATAGCGTTGTCCATTCCATGTATCGGCGTCGATTGCTTGCTGGGCAATGTAGCGTGTCGCCGCCAAAAGCGGGGCCAGTTCGTCAAGGGAGGCGAGCGTTTTTTTGCCGTTGATGTGCTCGTAAAGGATTGTATTCGGTAACAAAGAAACGGTAAGGCGGAAAATCCCTTTTCCTTTTGCCCCGTCGTTTGGCTTCATATAGACGCTTCCATACGTTTTCAACATGTTTCGTATATCGTCGATGTGCTGCACTGGCACCGTATGCGGCAAATGGGCACGCAGCCGTTCATTTTTCACGAGCGTCTCATATATTTCCCATTTTGTAAAAAAAGTGCGGTTAAAAAAAGGGATGCGGAGGTTTTCAAAACGAGCAACGGTCTGTTGGAATACCGTTGATTTTTCTTCCCGCCGGCTTTTGATTCGGTTATAAAAAACATCAGGAAGCGGGGCGGTAACGGGCACCCATCGATCCAGCGCTGGAACGAATACATATCCGCGAATGGCATGCTCACCGATCGCGCTGACCGGACAAACGACGCCGATTCCCCCAGCTTCTTGCAGGCAATGGGCGATGAGTTCGATATAGCGCTTTTTCCTGTTAAGCAGGGCCGGAATGGATGATTCACTAACCATGATGCCGACGAGCGGCCCGATTTTTCCGTTTTTCTCTTTTACAGGAAGGGAAAACGATGGCGTATCGTCAGAAAACGGCAGTAGCCCATTGCAACCAAACGAGTAGGCGCGGCTGCGATCTTGATGAAACCATGCGCCTCCATCTTGATTGTAATAAATAATGGTCATTGCAATAACGCCTCTGGTTCGGCAATGATTTTTTTGCTTAAATAGACGGCATAAGCAAGGGAAAGCATCGCGGTCCGTTCATCATCCTGCTTTAGCTTTGGATGTTTAAAAATCGATCTTCCCGGTTTGGAATTGGCCTCAAACATCCAAATATGCTGCTTTTGGTCAAGGCCGATGTCAAAGCCAATTTCGCCGATCGCAATGCCCATCTGCTCTTCCAGGCCGCGGCTTAGCGTGAGAGCAGCGTCACGAAGCCGCTTGAGAATGCGCTGACGGACGGAGGCGTCAGGAAAAATTTCTTCCATTGTTTTCACAATGCCGCCGTTGTTCATGTGGGTGGTTACGCTTCGCTTTCCGGCGATTTTCGCCGCGACCGCACTCACTTGCCAAACGCCTTGTTCATTTTTATTCGTATGGATGCGAAAATCGACCTTTCTGCCGTTGACTTCAATGAGCCGAATCCCTTGCTGGATAATATAATGGTCCAATTTTTGATGCGAAAATAGGTGTTGCCATAGCGAAGATAATGTCGGAAAGATGCGCATCCGGTTGTATCCATGTTCGTCGCGAAATCGGCATTCGTATCGGCCATTTTTCTTTACAAGATGGTAAATGCCAAAACCAAGGCTGCCGTTGGCCGGTTTTAAATATGCTTCGCCATAATGGTCTAAAAAACGTTGAACAGTTTCTGCGGTAGGATGAAGCGAAGTATCGGGAAGATAGGGCCGGGAGTGCGGATGCTCCTTTAACAGGCAGTATACTTCCCATTTATTGAAAAAGTTTTCATTAAACCAAGGAATGCCATATTGGTTTTTTAGCGTTTCTTTAATCGTTTGGAATGTTTCGCTGTTTTCAATGCGGCGGTTTGGCAGGCGGTTGTAAATAACGGTTGGCAGTGGCACTTCCCGCTGCACCCAACCGCTTTCTGTATAAAAATAGCCGGTTACCGTTCCGGTTTCCCAGTGGATATGATGGGCACCAAATAGAAAAGCAAATCCGCCGACTTTCTTCTCCTGGGAGAGCAATTTCGCAAAGAAGAAGCTGCGCTTCCCGACAGGACGAAGCGGTGATTTCGTAAATCCGGCGGTAAAAATGCCAACGAGCGGACCAAGATGAGCGGTATCGTTATCGAGAACGAGATGGACGTCCGCGGCAAACGGAATGTACAAGCGTCGTGCTACGTCTTTTGTCACGATAATCTGTTGGTCTAAAAGAGGAGAGGAAACAAAACGGCAAGGGGTAGAGACGCTTCCAAATGCCGCCATCGTCTGCCCGGAGAGAGAAACGGTTGATGGAAGATAGATCGTATTTCCTTCTTTTTCCTGAATCATTAATGAATAGGTCATAAGATGTTCACCTCGTTGGCGAGAAACAAACAATATTGCAGCGGCGCTTCGTATACGTCGTCCTTTTTGTCAGGATGAAGCGCGGCCACGATCTTTCTTCCTGGCTTGGAATTGACATCGATGATCCATACACCGCCTTCTTTTGTAATACCAATATCAATCCCTAATTCGAAGAGAGTGCCGAAGTGTTCATCCATGTAGGACGGGAGGGCGCGAATAATGGTTTCGATGCCATCGATAATCAAAATGCGCTGTGGAGAAGGAAAGGAACGGATCCACCCGGAAAAATCACGAACGTCGGCACCGGCGCGGACGTTGGCGATAAACATTCCCGGGTGCCCGACCCGCACGGCGCGGCATCGCTCTATCCATTTGCCGGTTCCATCTTTTTGGAACAGGAAGCGGACGTCAAACGGTTCGTTTTCTTTTGTCTGCAACGGCAAAAACGGCTGGATCAAGTAGGAATGTTGTTGCAATAATGTAGAGATCCATTGCTCCAGTTCGCTTTTTTGTCCGACCAAAGCGGTGGTCTGCCCAGATGCATCGCGAATATGAAGCTTCCTTTCTGCTTTTTGGATGACATAAATGCCGCGGCCGCCCGCTCCGTGCTCCGGTTTGCAAATGACCGCTTGCTCGCGGCGAATCATGCGCAAAATGTCGGCGGACGACTGCAAACGGGCGGTTTTCGGCACATACGGGGACAGCAGCGGATGCTCGATCATTTTCTCATATACGTCCCATTTACCTGGAAATCCGTATCCTAAAAAGACAAGGTCCGGCCGGCGTTTCAGCCATTGCATGATTGGTTTGCATTTTTTCGAACGGATATCGGAACGGTAAAAACAGCGGTCGTATAAAAACGATGGAATATCAAACGTGCTTTTCGTCCATGCTTGCCTTTTTTCATCAAAAGCGCGGCCATGAACTTTTTCCGTTAGCGGATCGATATCAAGCGGGGTAAAGCGGTAGACAGCAATGCCGTAACGGCCGGCACGTTTCGCGATTTCTGTACAGTATTCCATTTCCTGTTGTTCCTCAATCGTGATAAATCCAAGAGAAATCAAGGCGAATCACTCCTTTTCGTCGATCAGTGACAGACAATAGTCGATAATGGCTTTCGCCGATGGACGAATAAATTGTTTCGATATCGACATGTCGGTCTGTTTCGATGGCTTTGTGTTCACTTCAATAATCCATGGTTTATGTTCCCGATCTATCGCTAGATCAATGCCGAATTCCCCATACAATCCTTCCGCTTCACTGGCTAAAATGGTTGATACTTCGATGGCAATGTCTTTTAACAGCATTTTTTGCTGAAACGCTTTCCTTCGTTCATACCACTGTTGCAGCACGTTGTCGATCGGGACGATTTCTCCGCCGCGGGCAAGGTTGGCAACAAACTGTTCTTGATTCGCCATACGTGCGACGGCCGATGTCACACGCCATTCGCTGTCATGGACGCGGTGGCACAAGAGGCGGAAATCGATCGACCGCCCGTCGATCGTTTGCATATCGATTCCTTGCTGAATAATCGCCGCCGACTTTAGCCGTTCTTTTAAGGCGGCAAACAGCTCCGAAGTGGAAGCATACTGTTGCACCGCATCTTTCATTGACGTCGAGTAGTCAAGGAGAAAGACGGTTTCCTTGTTTTCAATGCGAAAAATATGCCGCCCTTGACTGCCGTGAATCGGTTTAATAAATACGACGGGAAATCGTTCAACAACGCTATCAAGCGTTTGTTTATTCCTGAATAATTCCGTTTTCGGCAAATAAGGATGCAAGTACGAATGTCTGGATAAATATTGATGCACTTCCCATTTATGCAAAAAACGATGGTTAAACATCAGAACGTGCTCGTTTTTCAGTTGTTCGATCAGCTGCTCAAATAAATAAGAATGTTCAGCCTTCCGTGAGTGGAGGCGGTTATAGATCACGTTCGCAGGGGGGACTTCCGTTTCTCTCCATTCCCCATCGATCCAGCGGTAGCCGCTCTTTTCATTCTTTAAATACATCGACAAAGACGTGACGTAGAAAATAAGCTGGCGCTGCATGCTATAGTTCGCTAATTCCTCGCAAAAATCATGAATCGATCCGAAATGAACGCACGAATCCTTATGGAAAATTTCCGTCAACACGGCGACCGTTGGCTGCTGATTCATCGTTCTCCCTCATTTGCGCTTCCGTCGTGCAAGCCCTATAATGAAAAATTAGGCAAATGTTTATATCGTATCGTATGATGTTCGCTTAATTTTGGTGATTATCTTATAGGCGTGAAAGGGGAAAAACATGGAGACTATTTTTTACTTGCTATTTATGATTGCGGTCGGGGCGCTGATTGGCGGAGTGACAAATTTTCTCGCCATTCAAATGCTATTTCGGCCATATGAGCCGATTTATTGGTTTGGAAAACGGCTTCCGTTTACTCCAGGACTGATTCCAAAACGGCGGAGGGAGCTGGCTGAACAGCTTGGCAAAACGGTCGTTGAACATTTATTGACGCCGGAAGGAATCCGCCGCAAATTAGTGGCCCGTGACTTGATGGACAGCATGATTGACTGGGCACGGCGGCACGCGGAAGAATGGCTTTCCCGCCGAAATACGGTCGCGGAGCTTCTGCAGCGCGCGGGAATCGAAAATGCCAAAGAGCTGCTTTGCATAAAGGCGACGCAGTGGGTGGACAAGGCGTATGAGCAGTGGATGGCAACGATGCGCGCAAAAGCGATCCGTGATGTATTTCCTGACGAAGTGCAATTAAAAATGGAAGAGCGCATCGGCGATCTCGCCAACTACATTGCCGACCGGGCGCTCGACTATTTCGAAAGCGAGGAAGGAAAAGGGCGAATTGCGAAAATGATTGACGAATTTTTTAGCGGTCGCGGGATGCTTGGAAATATGCTGCAAATGTTTCTTGGCAACGTCAACCTTGTGGACAAAGTGCAGCCGGAAATCATAAAATTTTTGCGCCATTCTGGGACAAGAGAGCTGCTGGCTCGTCTTTTATGGACGGAATGGAATAAGCTGACAAGCTATCCGCTTATCGCAGTAGAAGAATTGATTGGAAAAGAGCGGATTTGTGAAATGCTTCATCGTTTTGCGCTCGATGCGGTCGAACGAAACGATATTCTCGAACAGCCGGTCGCCGATATGGTTGCTCCGTATCAGGAGCGGATGATGAACGAATGGATTCCGCAAGCGGTGGAAGCGGGCAGCCAATGGATCAGCGGTCAAGTGGAAACGATTATCACCCGCCTGCAGCTGGCGGACATCGTCCGTTCCGAAGTTGAATCGTTTTCCATTGAACGCCTTGAAGCAATCATTTTATCGATCGCGAGTCGCGAATTAAAAATGATTACGTATTTAGGCGCGCTGCTAGGAGGAATCATCGGTGCGGCTCAAGGCATCATCGGCTTATGGATGTAAGATTTCCCCTTGTTTTTTATTAGTCATATCGCTTTTTCCCGGCGCATACGTTATGATAGAGATACGTTACTTTTTATAGGAGGCTTTTTTATGTCCAATCAGCTATATGATCTTGCCGAGCAGCTTGAGAAAGCGATCCGCGCATGCCACGATTTTCAGCAGTTAAAGCAGGCGTACGAAGCGGTGCGCCAAGATGAAATGGCGTACCGCCTATTTACCAATTTCCGAGATGCGCAAATGCGGATGCATGAAAAACAACTGACTGGGGCGGAAATTTTTCCGGAAGAAGTCGAACATGCGCAAAAAGCGATGATCCTCGCCCAGCAAAACGAAAAACTCTCGCAGTTGATGGCGCTCGAACAGCGGATGAGCATGCTCTTGGCTGACATCCAGCGCATTGCGATGAAACCGCTCGAAGAGCTGTACCGTTCTTTCATGGAAACGGAATAATGACGAACACTCATATTGAGTGTTCTTTTTTTGTCCGTTTAATCATAGCTATGAAGTGATAGGAAGAAAAGCGGAGGCGGCGCGATTAGCCTTCGAAGCCAAATGTTCTTCGACCGCAGGGGTGCTTGTCACCCCGAGGGAGAAGGTTATTTGGCAGAAGAAGGCTATCCGCCGAAGCTAGACAAAGAAGAAAAGCGGAGGCGGCACGAACAGCTCTCGAAGCGAAATGTTCTTTGCCTGCGGAAGTGCTTGCACTTCAAGGGCGAAGGTTATTTCGCGAAAGAGAGCTATCCGCCGAAGCTAGACAATCTGAAAAGCGGAGGCGGCAAACACAACAAGAAAAGCGAGCAAGATCGACTTTTTTCACAAAAGGGGGAGACAGCAGTGGCTTACAAATTGCTTGCTCTTAATATTGACGGAACCATTTTAAAAAACAACGGCCGGCTGCAGCGCGAAACAAAGGAAGCGGTCGAATATGTCAAGAAAAAAGGAGTGTATATCACGCTTTTGACAAGCCGCAATTTGCTCGCAGCACGAAAAGTCGCAAGGGCGTTAAAATTAGAGAGCGAACTCATTACGTTCCAAGGTGCCATCATCGGCAAATCATTGAACGAAAAACTGTTTGAAGAGCTTATTCCGGAAGAACGGACGTTTAATATCGTGCAGGTACTAGAAAACTTTAACTGCAATATTCGTTTGATGCACGAACGGTATTCACTCGGCAATCGGAAAAAAGTGAAAAAAAATTTAGTTGTCAAAACGGTATTATCATCTGGCGATCCATTTTTTTACCCGACACAGTTTGTCGATTCGCTTGGCGATGTGCTCATGGATGAACCGCTGGCTGTTCCGAAAATCGATGTGTATTTTGCCAGCGACGCGGAGCGGGACGAAGCCGCCGCCGTGCTGGCCAAAGCGTTTTCAACTATTGACATGATTATGCATCCAAACGGGAAAATGGAAATTGTCCCGCAAGGAGTGTCTAAACTCGCGGGATTGCGTCGGCTTGGGCATTATTTAGGCATTTCTTTAAAAGAAATGGTTGTCATTGGTGATGGCATCGATGACATTCCGGCGATCGAAGCGGCTGGTTTAGGCGTCGCGATGGGCAACGCTCCAGCGGAAGTGAAAAAAGTCGCAGACTGGGTGACGCGTTCGAACGAACAGCTCGGCGTCGCTTACATGATCAAAGAACATTTCCGTAAGCAGCAGCGCCCAGAGTTTTTGCGGAAGCTGAAAATGAAACGATAAATGGAAAAGCTGGGATAGATTGATCCCAGCTTTTTTGCGCTGTTTCACTTGACGGGCAAAAAACACTTTCTGTACACTTAAGTAAGCCTGATAGGGAAAGGTGATTTCATTGCGCATTGAAATTCAAGGATTGCACGATACCGGACGATTTCAACGACCGCTGGAAGTCATTACAGGGTTGTTTTATGAAGAATATGAATTGGCATTCGCGCCTGCTCCAGATGCGGATATAACGGTTGCATTTTCCGTTAATGGCCAGGAGTCTATCCATGTTCATGGAATATTAACCGAATCATCCACCGGCAATAGATATGAAGCGGATCATGCACGGGACATATCAAATTTTCAAGAGGAAAAAGAACGGTTTAAGCAAGTGAAGTACGCCGTATTTCATGTCTACTTGACGCTGCTGCAGCAATATACCGGCCTCATCCAGCAATGGGGCGTGCTGACGGGGATCCGCCCCGTCAAATTATTGCATAAAATGTTGCGTTCCGGGCTTTCTAAAGACGAAGCGCACCGCCAGCTTCGCGAAGATTATTTAGTAACAGAAGAAAAAATTCAGCTGATGCAGGACATTGTCGACCGCCAGCTCACGGTCGTGCCGGATTTGTACGACCTTGCTCAAGAGGTCAGCATTTATATCGGCATCCCGTTTTGCCCGACGAAATGCGCTTATTGCACGTTTCCAGCGTACGCCATTAATGGACGCCAAGGTTCCGTCGATGCCTTTTTAGCCGGTCTGCATTACGAAATGCGCGCAATCGGCCGCTTTTTAAAAGAGCGCGGCATCAATATTACGACGATTTATTACGGTGGCGGCACGCCAACGAGCATTACCGCCGAAGAAATGGATCAGCTGTATGAGGAAATGTATGAGTCGTTCCCAAACGTCGAGCGCGTCCGCGAAATCACGGTCGAAGCGGGGCGCCCGGACACGATTACGCCGGAGAAGCTGAACGTTCTGAAAAAATGGAACATTGACCGCATCAGCATTAACCCGCAGTCGTACATTCAAGAAACGTTAAAAGCGATCGGCCGCCATCATACGGTCGACGAAACGATTGAAAAATTCCACCTCGCCCGCGAGATGGGCATGAACAACATTAACATGGATTTAATCATCGGCCTTCCGGGAGAAGGGCTGAAAGAGTTTTCTTACACATTAGCGGAAACGGAAAAACTCATGCCGGAGTCGTTAACGGTGCACACGCTCTCGTTTAAACGGGCATCGGAAATGACGAAAAACAAAGCGAAATATAAAGTCGCCGACCGCGATGAAATCAGCGAAATGATGAGAGCCGCCCAAGAGTGGACGAAGCGGCACGGCTACGTTCCGTATTATTTGTACCGGCAAAAAAACATTCTCGGCAACCTTGAAAATGTCGGATACGCCTTGCCGGGAAAAGAAAGCATCTACAACATTATGATTATGGAAGAACAACAATCGATTATCGGGCTTGGCTGTGGCGCCTCAAGCAAGTTTGTCGATCCGAAAACACGGAAAATTACCCGCTTTGCCAATCCGAAAGAACCGAAAGTGTACAACGAGCACTTTGTCCACTATACGGAAGAAAAACTGAAAATGATGGAAGAGTTGTTTGGCTAGGCGGAATGGACGGGCTTCAGACAAATGTCTGGAGCCTGTCTTTTGTAGTTTAAGGTTTAAAGAAAGGGTTTCACTGAATATATAGACGTAAACTGAGATGGAGAGATCATTCGTTGAAGAAATTTAGGATAACAATAGCCACCATTATAAAAACAAAGCAGGCAATCATATACCCAATCCATCCAATTCTTTTAGGATGTGAATCGAGCCGAAAGCTCTTCCGGCTCCATACGCCTGGTTACTAAAATTTATAAAAATCGACACATCGCGATGGAACCAGGAAACACCGCTTGCCGCTCGGATTCTCACCGAGTTCCATCAGGAAGGGAATTCCCTTGTCATTCACCTGCTGTGAAAGACACCCCGTGGCTCGCTGTTAGCGACAGCGCCTGTCGTGCACCATTCCTTCCATCGGTCAGC
>NZ_BAWO01000049.1 GCF_000632715.1 Parageobacillus caldoxylosilyticus NBRC 107762
TGTTTGAAAAGCGAAACGTTTCGCTTGATTGAATAACTCTAATGCATAAGATGTTTCTGTAGCATTAAGAATATCTATTTCGGATTTATACAATCTTCTCGAAAAATACGCTTTTTTCATCTTTTCTCCACCTCTAACAGAACATAAGTTCGGTATATTTATTTATATTTTATGACAGAAGAAGAACGTTTTTCAACTATTACGATGACTAAAAAAAACAAAAAATGCCGATTCATCCCTCACCTATGCTCCGCTTAGAGGTGGGGGCCTTCTCGGCGAAAAAGATAAAATGAATTTTGTGCATTTTGTTCATAAAAAAACCTGCCTTGCCAAAACATTTTGGCAAGGCAGGTCATCCGTTTACTTTAAATGCTGCCATTGATCTTTTATTGCTATAACAAGAGGATGATCTTTTTCTAATTGTGAATATTGGTATAGAGCCCCTTCTACTCCTGTTTCTTGAATGGTTTTTTGCAATGCAACTGCTTCGTCATCGTTTTCATAGTCAAACAATAACAGTGCGGCAATTCCTTTGACTAAACCAAGAGGTACTTGTCCGAACAAGTCATAATATTGCGTAGCCGGTCCAACGAGACGATCATTCGCCCCAAGTTTGCGAATTGGAGAACGAGCAACCCGGACTACTTCATCGGAGATGGAAGGATTCAGGAAGCGTTGAATGATTTTTTGAATATAGGATTGATGTTCGTTTTCATTCCATCCATATTTCTTCACTAACACCGCACCTGATTCATGCAGCGCTTTTTCCACATCCGAGCGTATCTCTCCATCATTCATTGCTTCTTGTATCGTTTTCCATTTTTTATAGTATCCTAAATAGCTGGCAATCGCATGCCCGGTATTTACGGTAAAAAGCTTGCGCTCAATATAAGGCTTTAGATCATCAACAAAATGTGCTCCTTGAATCGGCGGAATGTCACCAATGATATTTTGTTTTTCGATCACCCATTCAAAAAACGGCTCGACCACGACGGAAAGAGGATCGTCGTTTTTCTGATTCGGAACGATACGGTCTACCGCACAATTCAGAAAACCGTAATACGTTTCGAATAACGGCTTATCTGTTTCGGAAATCTTTGCAAAAACATGGCTTTTTAACACATCACTTCCACCGATCATATTTTCACAAGCAATAATATGAAGCGGTGTTTTATTGATCGTGATTCTTTTTTGCAGCCCCTCGGCAAGAATCGTGGCGATGGCCGGTAAAATATGCGGTCCGACCGCCGTTGTAATGAGATGGGCTTTTGTGATATAATCAATGAGCTTTTCACGTTCCGTTTGACTGTTTACAGCGGAAACGTTGCGAATCAGCTGTTCTTGTCTATTTTCATCGGCAATGATGACCCGATACTCCTGTTTTTCCTTTAATAAACGGACCACTTCATCATTAATATCCACAAACATAACTTCATAGCCCGACTGGGAAAGTAAACTCCCGATAAACCCTCTGCCAATATTTCCTGCGCCAAAATGAACAGCTAGCATGTTTAATTCACCTCGTTTAGAAGGCGAAGAATCTCTTCTTCTGTCGCCGCTTTAATCATCGCTTCTACATTTTCCTGTTCTGAACAAACGATGGCGATTTTCGAGAGGATTTCCAAATGTTCGTTATTTTTCCCAGCAATTCCAATCAATAGTTTTGCGATATTGCCATCCCCGAAATCAACGCCATCAGGAATTTGTACAATCGAAATACCAGAATGTTTGACAAACTGCTTCGCATCCTCTGTTCCATGTGGAATAGCAACAAAATTCCCCATATATGTGGATGTTAACGCTTCGCGTTCAAACATTTTGTCAATATAAGCATCTTCTACATAACCTTGATTCACTAAAATTTGTCCTGCTAAACGAATGGCTTCCGTTTTATTTTCTACTCGTGCATGTAATACAATGTTTTCTTTCTGTAAAATTGGCATTGACAATGTCATTCACTCCCTACATTGTTAAAGATAGTCGTAAAAAAACTTTTCTAAATGATAGCTCAAAAACGAATACACCTGTTCATGATCTCCGTTTGCAAATAATGCCATGCTATCTTCATCTTTAATGATCAACGAGCTGATGTGGCTTAAAACAGAAAGCGTTTCCTGACTAGGTGAATCGGGCGCTAACAGCAGTAAAATGGTATTCACAGCCATTGGCTGATCGTGCATTCCTTTAATGGTTTGGCATTCGGTTAGCCGATAAATCGTGAAAGACGGAAAAAGCACCGCTGAGCTTCGGGTATGGTACAAAGCGAGCGACGTCTCCGGTATTCCCAATCCTCCTAATGCTTCTCTCCGCAACAATTCTGTAAGGACTTTCTCCGAATCAAGAATGATTCCTTTTTTCCATAGCTGATGACACGCTTCTGCTAACGCTTCTTTGATGGAATGGCTATTGACCTGTTGTAACGCAAAACCTTCCAAAATTCGCAAAATGGTTTCGCTCATTTTTTGAATGGAAGCCATTTTCTTGATCACATCATGAGATTTTCCTGCCGCGTCGTCTACCTCTTCCTTGCGAGAAACCGCATTTCTGCTTTTTAAAAACTGTTTCATCGACATAATCTCTTCTTCCCGCAGCATTGGACTGACAACAAAATACGGTTTTGCCAATCCATCAATTGGGACGGTCGAAACGATCAAGTCATATGGCGTTACATCCGTGTTTCTCAATTCAAAAACAGAAATCTGTTCTATGTGTACAATATCGGGAATTTCTTTTTTTAATCTTGTTGCTAATATTTTTGCCGTCCCTAGTCCACTCGAACAGATCACTAACGCACGCAATCCTTTCTTTTTTCTTAATAACGCTGCCGCAAAGTGGAGAACTAAATAACCAATTTCTTCGTCTGGAACGGTTACATCCGGAAATACTTGTTTCACTCCTTCTTTTAATACCGCAAAAAGTTCCGGATAATCTTGGACAATTTTTTCTAAAAGCGGATTGGCAATCCCCATGTTATGCCGGATGCGATAAAGTGCTGGTTTTAAATGAACGACCAAATCTTCGTATAACGTATAATCGTTTGTAATATCTACATGTAGTTCAGCGCCGACAAAACGAATTAACTCTTGCGCTTTGATGCCTACTTCAAAACTTGCCTCTTCTAGCATATAACCTTGGCGGTCGCGAAGTTTCGCACCCATTAAATGCATGGTAATATAACCGATTTCCTCTTTTGGAATCGTGATGCGAAAAGCATGTTCTAACGATCGCGCAATTTTTTCCGCGGTTTTATATTCTTTTGTTGTTTGAATCGTTTCTAAATATTGCTGATCAAAATTAATCGATTCCCCTTGGCTGATCCGCTCTATTGCTAAGGCAAGGTGAACCACTAGTGCAATATGTGAACTGTCGGCAATCGTAAAAGGAAGCTCCTTCTTGATCCGTTCAATTTGTTGTTCAATGATGGCCAATTTTTTTCTATCGACTAGTCCAAGAAGTTTTTCTGTGACCGTATTCCATGTATCGATAGATTTTTTTTGAATAGACTTTTTCATTAACGAAAGAAACTCATGTTCATCCACATGACGAAATAGCAGCTCGCTCATCATTCTCCGCTTTGCGGACTCGGATCCAGCAATTTCTACCCCATATCCTCGTTTTCGGATTAGGGATAGCCCGTATTTTTCTATCATCTGATGGATTTTATCTAAATCATGGCTAATGGTTGCGACAGTAACGTTGAGGTCATTGGCCAGCGATAAAAGCTTGACAGGCTCTGTTGCTTCCAGCAAAGCAATCAGAATGATCAGCTGTCGTTCCTCTGGTGTATATTCCTTATTGGACAAATGAAATAGATGAAGCGCTAGCTCTTTTTTCTTTTCTTCTTCCCCAACAATCCGAATGCCGACCCCTGCTTTTTTGACCAGCCGCAAGCGGTAATCCTTTAAAATAGGTTCGATCCCTTTTAAATCCCGGTGGATGGTACGGTTGCTGACGTCTAACCGCTCGGCAAGTTCTCCTACCGTCATTCCTTCGTCATTAGACAACAAAATATCGAGTATTTTTCGCTCTCGCGCAGATATATACACGGCCCCTTCACCTCCCCGCCTTGCGCAACCAATTGTTGACATGATTTAGAATAATAAATCATCTGTTCAATAAAAATTTTAGGTCCCCGTCCCTTTTATTACAATAATTAGATATTGCTTTTTCGTCCCTTTTATTGTTGCCATCTTTTAATAAAATGCATTCTTGCGAAAAGAAAAAGGTAAGCAAACGCCTACCTTTATTTCTTTAACATTTCGATGAGCTCATCATATTTTGGACTGCTCAAGAAATTTTCCACTGATACATGGAAAGCGTTTGGCAATTTTTCTTTTGCGCGATCCGTCAAATTTTTATGGGTGATGACGATATCCGCATCTGGCGGAAGCTGGTTAATCGCCGTATTCGTTACTTCAATGTCTAGCCCTGCTTTTTGCACTTTATTCCGCAAAATAGAAGCTCCCATCGCACTCGAACCCATTCCTGCATCGCAGGCGAATACAATCTTTTTGACTTTGGCTGGAACTACTTCTTCTTCATTTTTCAACACCGCAACAACATCGCTCTTTTTCCCTTTTAATTGTTGCATTTTTTCAGTCGCCTTTGTTATATCTTCTTCTTCGTTATTTTTCGCCGATTTTAAGAAAATCGATGCGACGAAGAATGACACTGCCGTTGCGACCAATACGCCCGCCAAAACCCCAAGATAATTACCTTTTGGCGTCATTGCTAATAGGGCAAAAATACTTCCTGGGGATGGAACGGCCACAAGACCAGCATCGAAAATGGTAAATGTTAATACCCCGCTCACTCCGCCAGCGATTGCCGCGAGAATTAAAATCGGTCTCATTAAAACATATGGGAAGTAAATTTCATGAATTCCCCCTAAGAAATGAATGATGATTGCTCCTGGCGCGGATTGCTTTGCCATTCCTTTTCCAAATAACCAATATGCTAACAAAATACCAAGGCCCGGGCCAGGATTTGGTTCAAGCAGGAATAAAATCGATTTTCCTGTTTTTGCTGCTTGCTCAATGCCAAGCGGGCTTAAAATTCCATGGTTAATAGCGTTGTTGAGGAACAACACTTTTCCTGGTTCAATAAAAATATTTGCCAATGGCAATAAGTGCAAATCAACAATTTTTTCTACGCCTGCTGCTAACGTTTTGCTAATGGCCGAAACGACTGGGCCAATCCCTTTAAATGCAACTAATGTTAACAGCCCGCCGATAATTCCGGCGGAAAAATTATTGACAAGCATTTCAAAGCCTTGTTTCACTTTGCCTTGAATCAGCTGGTCAAACTTTTTGATCAGGTAACCACCGAGTGGTCCCATGATCATAGCTCCTAGAAACATCGGAATTTCCGAACCGACAATGACTCCCATTGTCGCTGTGGCACCGACAACGCCGCCGCGAACATCATAAATCATTTTTCCGCCCGTATATCCAATTAGTAACGGCAATAAATACGTAATCATTGGGCTAACAAGCTTCGCAAATGTTTCATTTGGCAGCCATCCTGTCGGGATAAATAGTGCCGTAATAATTCCCCACGCAATAAATGCCCCAATATTCGGCATAATCATTCCGCTTAAATAACTACCAAAACGCTGAATCTTTACCCGAAAGCCAGACTGATTTTCTGTTGTATGAGTCATGCTGCATTCCTCCTTTTGCTTCTCTACCTTTATACTAAAGCGCTTACAGGCATTAATTCAACGATAAGTAAATATCATTTTGTCCGACACATTATTGTCATTTTTTAATAATAGGCGTTTTTGGTTCGACTTTTTTCAACAACTTATAAATTCCACTTTTGTCATAGACCCTTGTCTCATTCATAAATAATCTAAAATCATACAAATATAAACAGGGATACTAAAAATTTTTGTCGAAAGAGGGATGATTTATGAGCCGGGAATCGATAAAAGACTTATGTCGGGAATTTGCAAGAATCCTTGGCGGAACTGGAAGTGTTACGAATGGAGTATGTCTTGTGCAGAAATTTAGAAATATTCCATTTACCATACTTGGAAGAAGAACAAATTCACCGCTAGTAAACCCCCAATTTTTTTCCTTTGAAAATTTAGACTTCCAAGGAAATGCTTTAAATCTAGGTGAAACAGTACTGCTTCAAGAAGAGGTTAACCCGTTGTTAACAGAATTAAGAAAAAGAAACATTATTGTAACAGCACTCCATAACCACTGGTTGTTTGAACAGCCAAGAGCAATGTATATGCATTTTGAATCCATCGAACCACCACTGGAATTTGCCAGAAAAATTCGAGAAGCATTCAGAGTATTAAAATACTAAAAGGTAACATTGCAATTTAGCAAAGCCTAATAATAAAATAGATCCGCAACAATTCAACTGCTAAATACTGCCGTACAACAAAAAAGGACTGAGTCTGGTTGATTCAGTCCTTTCTGCATGTCGGCAGTCACTTAGGAAACCGAAACAAGATATTCTAAATAGCGCTTTTGATACCGTCCGGTTTGCGCCAATAAGTATTCCTTTTTCGCATACATAAAATAATGAGAAAAGCAGTGTTGTGAAACCACACTGCCTTTCCCCACCGTTCCTACCTGTATGGATGAGAAATGAGTTTAGGACCACATACGGATTTTAGTAAAATGAGCTGACTTCCTTGTGAATATTCTAATAATGAAACAGCACCAGCCGGGATTTCTAGCTGTACGTCCATTCTTATCGGTATGCGCGTTAATTCCGCCACGAGTTGTCTAGCTGTTTCGATGGAAGGAAAATGCGGAAGACGTACTACAATATCCAAATCGCTCGTATCCTTCGCAGTTGGTATACCGCTAACAAGCTCAAATCCTACACTTCCTACAGGCCCCCAAACTAGGCCATAAAATTGAAAAATTTCATATATATCATCCAGCGCCCGTAATACCGGAAGCTGGTAGTATCGTGAACTTTGTTGCCATTGTTTTTGCGTAACGAGTTGCTCTGGTGTGATGACCTCAGTGACCGCATCCTGAGGCAGGAAAGCAGCAAACCGTTCATGACGCTGCTGACCGCGTATTCCTATAGGGATATGTCCTTTTTCCATTGGGGCACGGCGAACAACGACATAAGGTGCTTGTGTTAATGCCACTTTCACCCATTCAGGTTCTTGGGCATCCGTTATGAGATAGGAATATCCTTTTATTCTTATTAAATCGTGAGGATTTACTTCCATTGTTCCGCCAACTTCTTTCGTACAAGAATCGAAGCTTCTCTGCCTTTCTGCGCTTGCTTAGATGCAAGACGGTTGCGTAAGTCGCGAGGGGAAGAACGAGCAGTTTGAATGGCTTCTATCAGCCTATTACATACTTTATCTATGTCTTGCACCTGAGGAATATCTGCGTTTACTCCATCAATGAGTTCATGCAATGCCCCTAACGTTGCAAAAGAACGAACGTCATAAGCCATGGCAGGTATTTTCTTTGTAGCTTCCTCCAGTTCCTCGATGGTGCGGCGGGTAATTCTTGCAGCCGATTTTTTAGACATTACATGTATATTAACATGATCATCATTAAGAGCAAGAATGCAATTCGCCTGCAAACCATGCGCCAAAAAAGCTCCAGATATCGCATTTCCGACAATGAGCGCAATCACAGGATGTCCTGCCAGTCGTGCCGTCGCATACGCATCGACTGCCGCTGCGCACGCTTGGTGAAGGCCGAACAACTCTTCATGATATCCGTATGCCTGACTTGGTACGTCCACAATAGCCACGATAGCTCTCTTCTTGCCATGTTGATCTGCCTCTATCACTTCACGGACGTATTTTGCGATAGTCCACCCTTCTTCGATGCCGACTTCTCCATGACGAACTCGATAAAATCGGTGATGACGATTTGGAACAACCGCAATATAACGAACTTCTTCCTTCCCTAGCATCGCATCGGCACATAATACAGACGGGACTTCTTTATTTATTTTCAATGCATGCGCCAAGGCGTAAAACCACGTTCTTCCCCGGCTTTCGACTTCATCATCCTTATTCATTCCGGTTTGCAGTGAATTTGGGGAATGCACACCTTTTCCAGCTATATGTTGTTGCCAAAGCTCGCGGAATTTGTTAGGTGTTATTGGTTGCGAAAGATCGATAGAGGCAAAAAATGAACGATACACATCGACTTGCGAGCTCCGTGGGCTTCCTACGGTTTCTTTTCTAAAAATGCGATGAATTGCCTCTTTTATAGCAGAAATATCATCATCTACAAGCTCATCGACAAATCCGGCGGCAAAGCGCTGCGCGCCGCCAATCGTATTCCAAATCAACCGACGGTCGCTAGAATCAAATTCTTCGATCCCCGCCTCTTGCTCAATCACCTCAGGTCCATTCAGACCAATTCGGCCTTCCCGCGTCATAATGAGGGAACTGCATAATCCTGCAGCAATGGACATTCCGCCGAAGCATCCGATTTTTCCAGGGATGACGCCGACAACAGGCACATATTGCCGTAACGCGACAATCGCTGCCCCAATTTCGGCAATCGCAAGCAATCCGTAGTTCGCTTCCTGAAGACGCACTCCACCTGTATCAAATACGATGACCGGCCGGGTACGAATACCGTTTTCCTGATCGCGAAGAGCTAGCTCTAAAGCACCGGCTATCTTTGCGCCGGATACTTCCCCGATGCCTCCCCCTTGAAAATTTCCTTCAATCGAAATAACCACCGCCGGTTCCCCTTCAATTTCCCCACGTGCTACGATAACACCATCATCACTTTGTGGAACAATTCCTTGTGGCACTAGATGAGGAGATTCGAGGCCGTCAAAAGGTCCGACAATTTCGCGAAACGTTCCCTGATCAAGGATAGCCTTCGCACGGTTTCGTGCATTCAACTCCACGAAACTATCTTTTAAGAATAGCATTATCTTGACTCACCTCCAATGCTTGTGCCAATCTCATCGTCACCACTCCCGGAGTAGCGCCAAAATCGTTAATTTTAACCGTAGCAGCGACATCATGAACAGTAAAAAAACGTTCTAGGACTTTTGCCCATGTTTTACCAAATCCTTTTACGCTCGTCCGTACTGTAACCTTCGTGCGTGCTTCTGCGGATGGCTCCATTAAAATTTCTAAATCTCCCGAACCAACGACCCCTACGTGTGCGCGGCGAGGCAACGTTTTTGTTGCTGGATATTCGAAAAATAATGTTTCCATCTAATCCCCCTCCATCCATGTTTGTTTACATCGTCATCGTTACGCACTTGTTTGATTGATTAGCTGTTTCTTGATATAGACGATCAAGAAATAATGCTGCTGCCAGCAAATCGGCACTTCCGCCCGGCGAGGCATTGCGCGTCAATAGTTCCTGATCGAGCTGAAGAAGTCCATTCCATCCCTCTGAAGTGGACACACCGCCAACCGAAATAATGGCTTTTGCGAGCTTCTTAGCGGTTATTAACGCTTCCATTCCACCGCGATGTAGTATACATGTATCATCTAGATAAGCAATTAATGAAATAAGGGCATCAATTCTTGCTAACGTCTCTGGAATGTTATTTTGTCGTGCTTTGTGTAAAGTCGGGAGTGCAATATGAATGACATGGGGAAATCCGTGCTGCGCCTCCCCTCTTGCCCCGGGAACTCCATATCTCTGCTGTACTTTCAATCCGTTTGACATCTGTTGCGGAGCATAGCGGTCTGGATAGGAAGCAATCCGTCCGGCAGTAGAGGCGATTTCTTTGGAAGGTGTTCCCGGCTTATGCATCGCAGCACTTGCTACTAACAACCCAAGCGCCCAAATCGCTCCTTTATGTGTATTAATTCCCCCAGTCGTTTCAAACATCACCTTTTCCCCACAACGGCCAATTTTCGCGATTTCTTCCCGTAACTGTTGGCTAGGTTCCCGTTGAAAAGCAATATAAGCAATATTAGCAAACGTTGTTTGCAGCGCTTGGGCAGAACGAATCATCATCTCTAATGTTAAATCCGTATGAGCTCCAGAGTTTTGTTGATCCACAAGCCCCGGCTTCGGAGTAAGCTCCGCTTCCTCAATAAGAGCAGCAACCGCTAATTGAGACAAATAATGGCTGCATTGTATAGCGTCATTCCAAATCACTTATTCTACTCCCCCTCTTACCAGCTGCGAAATCTAGCCGGCGGTTCATACAATCCCTCTGACCATTCAACCAGTTCTTCAATGCTTTTTGCTGCTAATAAAGAACGTTTGGCATCGGTACGGCGTATGCCTAAATCCTCCGGAAACGCCACCAATCCATCCCTTCGCAACTGCTCAGTTCTTTTTGGATCATGTTCTAGCCCAATCGGTGTGACTCCGGCGATTGCCGCAATGGCCTGACGGCGTTCTTCTAAACTATTCGCCTTATACAAATATGCGATTCCTTCTTCAGTGACAACATGGGTCACATCATCCCCATATATCATAATTGGCGCTGTCGCCAAATTCGCCTTTTTCCCTACTTCAATCGCATCTAAAGACTCAACAAATACCGGTCGATTTCCTTTTTGAAACGTTTCTACTATCTGCACGACTAATTTTTTTCCTTTCGCGATCGGATGATCGGACGTTATCATATCTAGCCATGCAGGAGTGGAATGGCGCCGTCCACGAGGATCATGCCCCATGTTTGGTGCCCCGCCGAATCCTGCCAGTCTTCCAATCGTTACTGTTGAAGAATTCCCATCCCTATCCATCTGTAGAGTAGAACCGATAAAAAGATCGACAGCATACTGTCCAGCTACTTGGGATAATGCCCGGTTTGAACGTAAACTCCCATCTTTTCCAGTAAAGAACACATCGGGACGTGCCGCAATATACTTTTCCATTCCTACTTCTCCTCCAAAACAATGAATGCTTTCTACCCATCCTGTTTCAATAGCTGGTATAAGGGTAGGATGCGGATTCAATGCCCAATGTCTGCAAATTTTCCCCTTCAATCCTAATGATTCTCCGTACGTTGGAAGCAATAACTCAATCGCCGCAGTATTAAATCCGATTCCATGGTTGAGAGATTGGATGTTATGACGTTCATATATCCCTCTAATCGTCATCATCGCCATAAGAATCTGGATTTCTGTAATAAGGCGAGGATCTCTTGTAAAAAGAGGTTCTAATTCATAAGGCTGGTCAGCAATAACGATAAAATCAATCCAAGAGCCAGGTATATCTACCCGTGGCAATTCATCTGCCAGTTCATTTACTTGGGCTATAACGATTCCGTCCCGGAATGCCGTAGCTTCAACAAGCGTTGGAGTTTCCTCTGTATTAGGTCCTGTATACAAATTGCCCGATCGGTCTGCTTTATCCGCCGCCACTAGTGCAACAGACGGAGTCAAATCAATAAATAACCGCCCATATAGCTCAAGATAGGTATGGATTTCCCCTATAATAAGCTTTCCGTCTTCCAGCATTTGTGACATGCGAAGACTTTGCGGGCCGGCATAAGAAAAATCAATTTTTCTAGCGATTCCTTTTTCAAATATATCTAAATGCTCTGGTCGCGATACACTGGACATAATCATATGTAATCCGTTCACTTTCTCAGGGTTAACTTTGGATAATGCCTTGGATAGAAACGAAGCTTGTTTTTGATTATTTCCTTCTAACACAACACGATCCCCTGGAGCAATAACCGCTTCTAATGCCTCTACAATTTTATCTGTTGGTATAATTTTTCCGTTCACGACTCGCTCCAATTTTGCCATTCGCTTTGCCTTCGCATCGCGACGCGTTGTCCATGAACGTTTAGACCGGTGTATTCTATTCATCGTTCATTCTCCCCTTTTCCTCGATATACATTTTCGCTAACGATGAAATAAGCGTTGATAGTGAAAAAGTTGCTGCTAGCAATTACTGTTTTCTTTCATGCGTTGTGCAACAACACAAACCGTTCTTATCCCGCTATCCGCCACTGAGATAGAGCGTCTGCATGGAAAAGCCTGTTGAGCAAGGTTTGTCAACACGTTTTTTGGCGGCATTTCAATAAATAACTGTGCTCCTAATTCGAACAGCACACATATGGCTTCATGCCAACGTACGGGATGGGAAACACTGAGTGCCAAATCTTCCTTAATGGCTTCCGGGTCGCGTAGCGGACGAGCAGTTCGATTTGCTGCATAAGGAATCTGCGGAGGTTGAAAAGGAATCATTTCCATCGCATTCCTTAATTGCGATGATACAGATTTCATTAATACACAATGGGAAGGAACACGAACGTTTAAAAATTCAGCCTTGCTTGCTCCTTCCTCCCGGGCCAGTGCTAAAATTTTTTCAATTCCGCGTATCGATCCTGAAATCGTAATTTGTTTTGGCGAGTTTAAATTAGCGATATATACAGGATTTTCATTAGTAAAATGGTTTGCAATGAGGCGAGCTAACTGCCGCTCCTCTATGCCAACAACGACTCCCATGCCGTAACCGTGCGGATAAGCGCTTTCCATCAGCTCTCCGCGTAGCTTTACTAGCGATATCGCATCGCGAAACGTTAAGGCATTAGCCGTTACGGCAGCGCCAAACGCCCCGACCGAATGACCGGCTACCATGTCCGGCCGTACTCCTTCCGCTTGTAATGCTCTAGCGACTGCTACGCCAGCAACTAACAGCGCTACTTGAACAGCAACCGTAGATTGTAACGCCTTCGCTGAATCCCATCGTAAAATATCGTCCTTGAGTACTTTGCTTGCCTCGTGCAGTGTTTTCTCAATGACTGGATGTTGGGGAAGATGATGAAGCATGTTGGGTTGCTGTGATCCTTGACCGGGAAATAAAAATGCGATACTCATAACCATCTCCCACTTTTCTCTATAATTGTAGTCGTCAGTCGACTAAAAGAAGCCCTTTTCATTTCATCACATCCGACCTTATATCTTTTTCAGGCGTTTTTTAATGCTTACAATTACATCATGGTTATGCCTCGCTAATACATTAGCTGCTTCTGATAAGTTTCCCTTTTGTAAAAGATCGACTATCATTATATGTTCGGTTAACGATTTTTCAATATTTCCTTCATTGGCAAACGATAAGCTTTGTATTCGTAAAAGCGGAGGCGCCAAGCGGGAGTACATACTGCGAATAATATTGCTTTTGCTCATTTCGATTAGGCACATATGGAACGAATAATTCAGCTCCGTATACCTTTTTACTTCTCTTACATGATGCATTTCATGTAAGATTTGTTCCATTTCTTCCATAACTGATGAGTCGATACCGTGCTTCATAATCCGTTTCATAGCTAGTGATTCAAGCAGTATGCGAATTTCTAGTAAATCGTATATTTCCTCCTCTGTATACCCCTTTACCACTGTCCCTTTTCTTGGAATTCGTTCTACGAGCCCTTCGATTGTAAGCAAATAAAAGGCTTCCCGCACCGGCGCTCTACTCGTCCCGTACTCTGCAGCATAGTCATTTTCGATTAATTTTTGTCCGGGCTTTAATTCTCCTGTTATAATTTGCTCGGCAATATGTTCGGCAATTAAGTTAGATAGAGCGTTTTTACTGAAATCTATGCTAGCCATGCAGATTTCCTCCTTTGTCGACTGTCGATTCCCTTTATATGAAAAGTTTATTTTTTTATTTTTTTAATATTACATAAAAAAATTTAGTAATTTTTATTTGTTGTTCTATGTATATTAGGAATACAGTCGACTGTAGATAAGCGACAATCCACCATATTTGAAAACGCTTACCAATAAATTCAAGGTGTAAAGGAGGGAAAGAAAAACTTGCTGTTCATGCCATATGTCTTGCTGTAGAATAAGGTGATAAAAGCATTCTCCTGCGTATGAACCACTCCTCCCCAGCAAACATCCACCAATCATGATGAATAATGATCATGCATCTATACCAGATATCTTCATTTAGTTATTCCAATATCATAATGAAAAGGAGAGAAGGGATAAAATTGGTCATTTATGGGGTTTCTTTATTATCGATCTGTATGTTAGTCGGCGTATTTTTAGGGGATTTATTAGGAAAAGTGCTTGGTGTAAAAGCAAATGTCGGCGGTGTCGGTATCGCTATGTTGATGTTAGTACTGATAGTAGATTACTTAAAAAAGAAGAATAAATTAAATTCGCAATCACAACAAGGATTAAGCTTTTGGGGAGCGATGTATATCCCAATCGTCGTCGCAATGGCTTCCCAGCAAAATGTAGCCGCTGCAGTAAAAGGGGGGCCTGTGGCCTTACTGGCTGGGATAGCCGCAACCGTAGCTAGCTGTGCGCTTGTCCCAGTCGTTGGCAAAATAGGGAAAAAATCGCTGAATTGATTTTACACGACGATGAGGAGGCATAAATATGATAGATACACTTATTGCCGTATTTCAAAATAATGGGCTTATTGTCTCATTTGCCTTAGTCGGAATTATCATGTATATATCCTATCAAATTTCCGACAAACTAACGAAAGGGCGGCTTCATGGGTCAGCCATTGCCATCATGTTTGGATTACTTCTTGCCTATCTAGGTGGAATTCATACAGGCGGAGAAAAAGGGCTTACCGATATTCAATTGTTTTCCGGTATCGGCTTAATGGGAGGAGGGATGCTTCGGGATTTTGCTATCGTTGCTACCGCCTTCGGAGCCAGCTTTGAGGAAATTAAAAGAGCGGGAGCAAGCGGGGTTATTTCGTTATTTCTCGGTGTCATTGTATCGTTTTTTGTCGGAGTCATAATAGCGGTATTATTCGGATATACGGATGCGGTTAGTTTGACAACCATAGGAGCAGGGGCAGTCACTTATATTGTGGGTCCTGTAACAGGAGCCGCGGTCGGCGCAAGTTCCGAGGTGATAGCTCTATCGATTGCAGCAGGAGTAGTAAAATCAGTTTTAGTAATGATTGGGACCCCGTTTGTGGCAAAGTATATCGGTCTTAATAACCCTCGAACCGCTCTTGTGTTTGGAGGATTAATGGGAACGACGAGCGGCGTAGCCGGTGGATTAGCTGCCACTGATCCGAAGCTCGTACCTTACGGAGCAATGACTGCAACATTCTATACCGGATTAGGCTGCCTTTTATGTCCATCGGTATTATTTTTGATAATTAAATCTATATTTTAGAAAAATAGGAGGTAATGGAGCCTTCCTACCATCGTCCCCTTATAGTAAACAGAATGAAACAAAGGTCAATACTGTTTACTATGGAGGGGATTTTTTTATAAAAAATTCAAAAAAGCATTTTGTGGAATTTAAATGAGAAATAGGAAGAAGGCCATCGGCGCCGGGACCGCCACGTTGACGCCAAGCATGCCGGCATCGATTTCTTCGTGGAATTGGCGGATCGCTTTGACGCTGTTGGTATAAATGCACGCGCCGTTTGCAAATTCGGACTGGTTGGCGCTTTGAATTGCTTCATCTAAATCCCGAGCCTCGAACCACCGACAAGACAGGATCAAAAATTTCATCCGTTCAAATCGTCATGCCCGGCTTCACATGGTCAAAAATCGTCGGGCCGATAAAATAGCCTTCCCCGCTGGTCGCAGCGTCGCGACGGCCGTCACGGGCAAGAAGCGCTCCTTCTTTTTCGCCGATTTCAATATATTTTAATTGTCCGTTCTTTATGCGATTCGCGAATGACAGGGCCTAAAAAGACATCTTTCTGCAATCCGTTGCCGATTTTCATCTCGTCCGCCGCTTTCTTCAAACGTTCCACAAGCCTATCGGCAATATCGCCGACAGCTACGACAACGGAACATGCCATGCATCGTTCCCCCACTGAACTAAATGCGGCATTGATCATGTTCGTAACGGCAAGATTCAAGTCGGCATCCGGCATCACAATTGAAATGGTTAGAAAATAGAATAAAGAATCACTGCAAGGAACATACCGATTAACGGAATCACAACAGAAAGAACAAAAATCGGTTTATACGTTCGCTCATGGGTTTCATGACAAACGGCGCGAATCGTTGTGACAATATAGCCGTTGTGCGGAAGCGAATCCAATCCTCCTGACGCTAAAGCGGATACTCGATGCATCGCTCCCGGATCAAGCCCTTTCGCCATATAAATCGGCGCTAAAATCGGCAGGGCAATGCCTAATCCTCCGGAGGCGGAGCCAGTCATTCCGCAAATGATGGTGACGCCAAGCGCCAAACCGAGAAGATCCGGACCAGGGAGGTGCACGAGCGCATTGACCGCCGTCTGAAACGCAGGAACATTTTTCGCTACGGTACCGAAGCCGACAACAGCGCATGTATTCGCTGCGGCCACTAGAGCGTCTTGGGCGCCAACTGCCATTGACTCCCAAAACTTACGGATAAATTTAGCATTTAATACCCAACATAACACAATTCCAAGAACAAGCGAAACGACTCCCGCCGATGTCGAAGAAATAAACTTCGCCAATATATTCAATGAAATGATGACAGTAATTAATGGAAGCAATGCGCACACAATGTGTGGAAGCGGACGGCTTTCTGTTTCTTCCAATGTGGAGGCGATTTCGTTTGCTGCCTCGTTCGCTATTGCTTCATGTCTATATGGAAGCGAAAATGTCTCTCCGTTTTCTTTTGCTTTTTGCACCGCGCGCGTTAAATAGACGGATCCTAAAACAGCAATGACAATGCCAATCAATATCCCAATCCATCCTCCCGCGCCCGGCGTAGTATGGAAAAATTGCGTTGGAATAATGTTTTGAATTTCCGGCGAATAAGGGGAAGTCATCGTAAAGGACACAGAACCGAACACCATCGCCGCCGGAATGAAGCGATGCGGCGTATTCGACTGACGAAACAACGACACGGCGATCGGATAGACGGAAAAGCCGACAACAAACAGACTTACGCCGCCATACGTCATAATCGCGCATGCCGCGACTACCGCCAACACCGCATGTTTGGCGCCAAATTTTGTTTTTACCCAATTGGCAATGGAGTCGGCTGCACCGGTGTCTTCCATGACTTTTCCAAAAATCGCGCCGGCTAAAAAGATGAGAAACCAACTGGCAAAATAGCCGGTAAATCCCGTCATATAGCTTTCCATCATCGCTTTTTCCAGGTTCAATCCGCCTGTAAGCGCTATCAAAACAGAACAAATAATCGCTGCAATGATAATGTTAATCCCCCGCATCGTCAAAAAGATTAATAAACCTAACGAGACAAATAACCCGACCATCCCTAACATAAAATTTCCCCCTCGCCTTTTTAGTGACGCATCACTTGATGATCGAATTGATAGTCATAGCAGACGTGATAAAGCTGGACAATTTCTTCGTGAGTCGGCACGCGCGGATTATTTCCCGGACTGCCGCTTGCTAGCGCATCGGCTGCCATTTTGTCAACGGCCTTGTCAAACTGCTCTTTTTCAATTCCCCATGTTTTCATATTTGGAATATGGAGATCCCGGCAGAGCTGCTTTACTTCCAAAATAAGCGCATCTGCTGCTTCTTCATCGGAAGCAGTCTTTAATTCTGGCTTGATCAGACGGGCGATCACTGCAAGTCTTTCTATCGCACTCTCTTTTGTAAATTCCAGCACCCCCGGCAGCAGCATCGCATTCGACACGCCATGCGGCACGTGAAATAGTGCCCCAATCGGTCGGGACATCCCATGGACAAGCGTCACCGATGCGTTCGAAAACGCAGCACCTGCCACCATCGCGCCAATTGCCATCTTCTCGCGTGCATCGATATCGTTGCCGTTTTCATACGATTTGCGCAAATTCCCCATGATCGCTTCCATCGCTGATAGCGCCAACACGTCGGTCACTGGATGGGCGCGCCGCGAAATATAGGCTTCGATCGCATGGCATAACGCGTCTACCCCTGTCGCCGCTGTCACCGCCGGGGGACACGATACGGTAAGAAGCGGATCGACAATCGCCACGGCAGGCAATAATTCTGGCTGGGAAATCATCATTTTGACGTTCGTTTTCGTATCAATGATAACCGTGACTTTCGTGACTTCGGAACCGGTTCCTGCAGTCGTCGGAACGGCGATGAGCGGAAGCGGTTTATTGACAAACGGCTTGACATTGCCAACATAATCGCTGATCGTTCCTTCATTTGTCATCATGACCGCCACCGCTTTCGCCGTATCAATACTGCTTCCTCCACCAATGGCAACGATGACGTCACACTGCTCTGTGCGGCAAACTTCAAGCGCTTCTTTCACATGAATATCGGTTGGCTCCGTATCTACTCCTGTATACTTGGCAAACGGAAGCGCTTCTTTCCGTAAATGCTCTTCACAAAGCGCGACATTGCCAAGCTGTTCCATAACCGGATCGCTGATAATAAGCACTTTGTTTCCAAACAGACGCGCTTGTTTTCCGACTTCGTTAAAAGCGCCGCGTCCATACAAAATCCGGCCCGGCATGAGAAGTTGATACACTTGTGACATCGTTTCTCCTCCCTCTTTCGTAACATTTTCAATATCATAATCATGCAAATGACATGCCAAACCGGAAGTCTGTTATTTACTAATCAATTTAAGTATTCAGTTTTTCATCAACACAATGATGCACCGACAATTCCCAGACATATCCCCGACATATTTGTACATGATTCCAACATGTTTATAGATTATATTTTTTTAGTTTTTCATAAAGAGTGGACCGATGCATGCCAAGTTTTCGCGCTGCCGCTGCTTTATTTCCTCTTTCCTCAATCAACGCTTGTTTAATTCTTTCCCGCTCATAAGCGTCTACTATTTCCCGCCAGTTTGTATCGGTCTGCACCACAATCTTTCTCTTTTCTCCCTCTTTATCGCCATGTTTTGCCAATCGCTGTGGGGAAAGAATATGGGCAGGCAAATGCTCCTTTTGGATTTTTTGACCATCGACCATGCCGACAAGCCATTCGACGACATTAACAAGCTCGCGAATATTTCCCGGCCATGAATAATCCATGAGCACTTGCATCGCCTCTTTTGTGAATTCTTTTTGTTTTAAACCGAACTGCTCGCAAATCCTTTCCATATGGTAGGCAAGCAAATAAGGGATATCCATTTTCCGCTCCCGCAGGGCAGGAATATGGATGCGAATAATATTGAGGCGGTAAAAAAGATCTTCTCGAAACTGCCCTTTTCGCACCATTTCCTCTAAATTTTTATTCGTAGCGGCAATGATGCGAACATCGAGCTCCATTTCCTCCACTCCGCCGACCCGCTCCACTTTTTTCTCCTCTAGGGCCCGCAATATTTTCGCTTGCATATATAGCGGCATATCGCCTATTTCATCCAAAAATAGCGTCCCTTTATGGGCGAGTTGAAACTTTCCCGGCTTTCCGCCTTTTTTCGCTCCGGTAAACGCCCCTTCTTCATATCCAAACAATTCTGCCTCGAGAAGCGATTCAGGGATTGCTGCACAATTGACGCTGATAAAATTGCCGTCAGCGTACGGACTCGATTGGTGAATCGCTTTCGCCAGCACTTCTTTTCCTGTTCCGCTTTCCCCGGTAATTAACACCGTGGATGGCACACGCGCTGCTCTTCTCACCATTTGTTTGATTTCTGCGATCACTGGGCTGCGGCCGATGATGCTGTTTAAGCCGAAAATTTGTTTTCTCGAAGGAGCAGCACGTTCTTCTTTTTCTTCCTTTCGGCTCGCCTCACGCGACAAATCCTGCAGGCGCTTAAAAATTTGGTAAACCTCGGAAACACCTTGGAAAATGAGGACTCCAATCGCCCCAATCACTTTTCCGTCGCGCCAGATTGGAATGCGGTGGACGACCATCGGCTGCCCGTAAATTTTTTGGATAAATCCTCTCTCTGGTATGCCGGATTCCAAACAAATATGTAGCCTCGTATTTTCAATAACCTCGGTGACATGCTTCCCAACGGCGTCTTCGCGGCGAATGCCAAGAAACTGGCAATAGGCCTTATTTATTTCCTGGATAATGCCATGCGCATCCACGACGACAATGCCTTCATAGGCCGAGTCAAGAACCGTTTTCATCGTTTCCACTATGCTTTGCGTCTCTTGCAGCTCCCGCTTGAGCCGCTCGACCATGGCGGTCAGCTCTGACACGGACGCACGGCTTACCTTTGGGGCATCAGCCGGCTCCCTCCCTACCTGTTCGGTTTCTTTCTCTCCGTTCCATAGCGACTCTATAGTCGTTCGGCCATCCCATTTGTCCGCCACCGCTTTTAGCAATGTCCTGCATGTCAACCGGCCTATTTCCCTGCGCTGATGGTCGATTATCGGAACTTCGTTTACCTCAAAGCGGATAAACAGTTGCAGCGCCTCGTTTAATGTTTGGTCAGCACGCAATACCATTTCTCCACGTTCATCCACATTGCCGCTCATACAAAGTCCCTCCTTCCCCATTTGTTTATTTTCGTATTTTTCGCCGCTAGCAAGAGAAATCCTTTATCTCCGCTTGTCATCATAAAAAAGAAGCAAGCCTCCCGCTTGCTTCTTTCTATGTTTATGCAAGAATTTGTTCAATTTTCTCAAGCACATCTTCTGTTAATTGGATGTCCACGGCTTTGATGTTTTCTTTGACTTGTTCCGGCCGGCTGGCACCGATGAGAGCGCTCGCGACGTTCGGCTGGCGCAATACCCAGGCAAGCGCCAATTGGGAAAGGGTGATGCCGAGTTTGGCGACTGCTTTTATACGTACAATTCCTTTTCTCTTAAATGCACTTTCCCTTTCACGCTAGGATTCACTAAATATTTGGGATAATATCCCGATAATACATCAGCAACATTCTGGGCGGTTTTTCGTTTTAATTCACTTTCAGATTCCTCAGAGTACCAAGCAACATGCGGTGTAATAATAACATTTTCCATTTTAAGAAGAGGATTATCTGGTTGAATAGGCTCATATTCCGTAACATCTAGACCTGCACCCGCAATCTTTCCATCCTGCAAAGCGCGAATTAATGCAGCCTCATCAATAACAGGACCGCGGGCTGTATTTACAATAAATAGTTCCTTTTTCGCAAGATCAAATTGTTCGTCGCTGATCATTCCACGTGTATCTTTCGTCAACGGTGCATGGACGGAAATGTAATCAGATTGTTTAAATAGATCGTTTAATTCTACCAATTTAACATTCAATTGATGGGCTACCTCTTGCGAAATATATGGATCATAAGCAATGATATTCAAGCCAAAAGATTGTGCTTTTTTAGCCAATGCCTGTGGAATTCTTCCCAGTCCTACAAGTCCAAGTGTTCTGCCGCGTAATCGATAAATCGGTTTTCCTAAATTAAAATTCCACACTCCATTTTTCACTTCACTATTTAATTTGACAACTTTGCGCACCAATGAAAGCAATAAAGCAAAAGCATGGTCGGATACTTCATCTACCGAATAATCTGTTACGTTGGCAACAATGATGCCTTTTTGGGTAGCCGCGTCCACATCGACGGTATTGACACCTACCCCATATCGTGAGATAACTTTGCAGTTTTCTAAGTTTGCAATTACCTTCGCAGAGACAGGGGCATATTGATTAATAATCGCATCTGCATCTTTGCAGGCAGCGATTACTTCTTCCTCAGTACGGCACTGTACGGCTACGAAGTCTACATTCAATGAGGAAAGCACTTCTTGTTCAGGAGCTAATGTTTGAAATTCATAATCGGTAACCACTACTTTAAATTTTTTCATTTTTTCCCTCCCTACATTATTTATGTATTTTTCTGTACCTTCGTTCATCCATCGTAAAAGGCAGAGCAGACAAGCAATCATACTATGTTTACTATAGTTGCAACGAAAGCAATATATACTATACTGCATTCATCTTTAGGCTGCGGTACATGGTCAATACATAAAATTTAAAAATATCACTATCCTTATAATCTGTATCCACCTGAAAGAATATAGATAAAAAATCCTTAAAAAGTATATCTACCATTCAGCAACTGAACCATCTTTATGGCGCCAAACAGGATTTTTCCAATTATGTCCTGTTTCTGCCATTTTCCTTACATACTCTTCGTTAATATCTATCCCTAATCCCGGCCCCTGTGGGATTTTTACATATCCATTTTTGTATTCAAGCACAGAAGAATCTACTAAATAATCTAAGAGATCGTTTCCTTGATTATAATGTATACCAAGGCTTTGTTCTTGAATAAAAGCGTTATAGGACACCGCATCGATTTGCAAAGAAGCTGCCAATGCAATTGGGCCTAACGGGCAATGAGGAGCTAACGCAACATCATAGGCTTCAGCCATCACAGCTATCTTTCTCACTTCGGTAATTCCCCCCGCGTGGGAAAGGTCGGGCTGAATAATATCTACATAGCCCTCGGATAAAATGGTTTTAAAATTCCAACGGGAAAACATTCTTTCTCCCGTTGCAATTGGAATGGTGGTATGCTTGGCAACCTCACGCAGCGCTTCGTTATGCTCCGGTAATACAGGTTCTTCGATAAACATAGGATGGTAAGGTTCTAGTTCTTTTGCTAAAATCTTTGCCATTGGTTTATGGACACGTCCATGAAAATCAATACCTATATCGAAGTCATCACCAGCTACTTGTCGGATTGTAGCAACCCTTTCTATAATTTCATCAACCTTTTTATGAGAATCAATATACTGAAGTTCCTCGGTAGCATTCATTTTTACGGCCGTAAATCCTGCATCTTTCGCCTTTTTTGCTGCTTCAGCGATATCGCTAGGGCGGTCTCCTCCAATCCAACTGTAAACACGGATAGAATCACGAACAGGACCACCTAGCAATTGATGAACGGGTGCGTTAAAATATTTCCCCTTTATATCCCAAAGCGCTTGATCGATTCCTGATATGGCACTCATTAAAATCGGGCCTCCGCGATAAAATCCACCTCGATAAAGAACGGTCCAGTGATCCTCGATCTTCAGCGGATCTTTTCCTATCAAATATTCACTTAATTCTTCTACCGCTGTTTTCACCGTATTTGCCCTTCCCTCTATAATCGGTTCACCCCAACCGACAATCCCTTCATCGGTGGTAATTTTGAGGAATAGCCATCGCGGTGGAACGATAAAAGTTTCAAATTTAGTAATCCTCATTTTGCACTTTCTCCTCCATAACCATCGCATTTCGTATTTTCTCGATAAACTTTTGTGCAGTTTCTTTCAAAATATCGAAGCGCCCCTCCTCAATTACTTGTTTATTAAGCAATGCGCTCCCCACTCCTACCGCTGCTGCACCACTTTGTATAAACTCTGCCACATTATCTAAAGACACACCGCCAGTCGGCATCATTGGAATATATCCTAACGGTCCACTTAATTCCTTAAAGTATTTAGGTCCTAGAGAACTAGCAGGAAATACCTTTAAAAGATCAGCACCTGCTTGATATGCTCTTACAATTTCGGTTGGTGTCATGGCACCGGGAATCGAAATTTTACCATATCGATTGGTTAAATAAATGGTCTCCTCGTCAAGTATCGGTGAAAAAATAAAATCTGAACCCGCCTCAATCGCTCTTTTAGCAGTTTGCGCATCAAGTACTGTTCCTGCACCAACGATAGCCTTTGTTCCAAATTTTTCTTTAAGATGAGTGATCATTTCAAAGCTTCCAGGGGTGTCCACCGTAACTTCTAGCACCTCTACCCCGCCTTCTATCAATGCTTCTGCAATTTGGAAAATTTGAGATGGTTTTGGTTTTCTTATTACTGCGACTAACTTAGATTTCTTTAAGCGGTTTAGATTTGTAATCTTGTCCAAAACATCTTCCTCCTTACCGTTTTACACCTTGAAAGTGAATTACACCTTTCATAAACTCTTCCAATTCTTCACTGCTCGGCAACCCTTCAACGTCCCCACTTACTCCAACAACCATAGCTCCAACCGCATTTCCGCGTTTCACTGCCGAAAAAATAGGCTCATTTCTTAAAATTCCACTTATTACCCCCGCTGCAAATCCGTCGCCAGCTCCAACTGGATCTACTATTTGAGAGACAGGGAACCCTTTTACATAGCCACTTTCATTCCCAGATCGGTAGTATGCTCCCTTTTCCCCCATTTTGATGATGACAATTTTTTCTTTTCCAAAGAAATCCGCAATTTCCTCAGGAGTTTTCCGACCTGACAGTATTTCACCTTCATCCAATCCAGGTAAAATAATATCTGCTTCTTTGGCAATTTCTAATAAAACGGATCTCGCTTTCTCCATATTCCAAAGCTTTAATCGGATATTCGGATCAAAAACAATTTTCACCTCATGTTTTTTGGCAATTTCAATAGCCTTAAAAACTGTCTCCCTGCATGATGGGCTAAGGGCAGGGGTAATCCCCGTTAAATGAAGAAATTTCGCGCGAGCAATATAATCTTCATCAAGGTCATTGGGAGATAATAAACTAGCAGCAGAGTTTTTGCGATAATAATACACTTTTACATTTGTTGGTGAGTATTTCTCTTTGAAAAAAATACCTGTGGGAGCCTCATCCGTATAGATGCATCTAGAAGTGTCTACCCCTTCGCCTCTAATAAATTTGTGAATATATCTTCCAAAGGGATCATTACCTAATTTGCTAAACCAACCTACCGAGTGACCTAGTCTTCGCAACCCAATCGCTACATTGGATTCCGCTCCTCCAATCTGCTTATAAAATCTATCGCTATATTCGAGTGGAAGCGTAAGTTCGGGGGTAAATAAGACCATTGTTTCCCCGAATGTTACAACATCAAGTTCTTTCACAATAAGTCCCCCCGTATGTTTTTGTGCTTGCCTGTTCCCGGCAAATAACATGAATTCAAAAGGTTTTACCGATAATCTCTTGAATGAATAGACACCAAAGAAATATTGGCATTTGAATTTTCCACTAACAAAGCGCAGATCTCTTGACTGTTAAAGGCAAGTCAATGGCTTGCCTTTTGGCAGCCGAAAAATAGATAGCACATTTCTTGCTCCAGAAGTTCGAATAGTCAAGCAAAACTTAATGGGTAAGGCATTTCTATAAATATTGCCCACAAATTCAATTATTAATAATATTCAAATATTTTTAACTACTAAAATGTTGGGCCAATTCTCCAAATGCCAAAATCATGTTGTTTTAGAATTTCTGCTTTCGTAAGCTTTCCAGAGGCTGTTAATAAAAGTTCGTTGAAAATTCTTTCGCCTACCGATTCTAGAGACTCCGTTCCTTCAATGATTGTTCCTGCATTAATGTCCATGTTTTCCCTCATTTTTTCAAACATCGGAGTATTGGTAGCAATTTTAATGACAGGTGCAATTGGCGAACCAGTTGGTGTTCCACGTCCACTTGTAAATAAGACGATTTGTGCCCCACCAGCAACCATTCCCGTCAGCTGTTCAATATCATGACCAGGGGTATCCATCCATACTAACCCTTTTTTTGTCGGCCGCTGAGCATAGTCGATTAACTCTTGCAAAGGTCTGGTACCAGCCTTGGCAGCCGCTCCAAGTGATTTCTCTTCTAGTGTTGTGAGGCCTCCCTTTCGATTCCCTGGACTTGGATTTCCGGTACGAATATCCACTCCCATCATGATTGCCCGTTTCTCCATCGCTTCAATGACTTGATATACTTTTTTAGCTACTCGGTCGTCAACAGCACGATTGGCTAAAAGGTGTTCTGCCCCAATTAGTTCGGTTGTTTCTGCTAAAATCACTGTTCCTCCTCTGTCAACAATCATGTCGCTTACATAACCAACTGCCGGGTTGGCTGAGAGCCCCGAACAGGCATCTGATCCTCCACATTCTGTTCCTACAATTAATTCGCTAATATCAAACGGTTCTCGGACTAAAGCAGAAGCATCTTGTACCATTTTCGTTGCAATTCGCGCCGCCTCTGCAACGGCTCCAAGCGTCCCCCCATGATCTTGAATGGATACCAGTTCAACCGGCTTGCCGCTTTTGGCAATTTCCTGGGCAACACTTCTCCCTTGGTGCGTCTCACAACCAAGTCCCATAACGATTACACCATACACGTTTGGATTGGTCCCCATTCCAACGTATGTGCGGAATGTTTGATCATAATCAACACCTACTTGAGCGCAACCATGCTGGTGAATAAAGGACACAGTACCATGAACAAGTTCTGTTACCTGTTTTGCTGCCTGTGTAGCGCAAACAATGGTAGGCAATATAAGCACATGATTGCGAACTCCCACTCGACCGTCAGGACGTCTATAACCCCAAAGCTGAGCTGTTTTCATTTATCTTATCTCCCCTTCCTCTTTTCCCCTCTACATTATGGATATGCACATGCTCACCTACGGCAATATCCTTAGAGGCAACTCCAATAACTTCCCCATATTTGAATATATCCTTGCCTTTCTTAATAGGAACAACAGCAAATTTATGCCCAAACTCAATATTTTCTTTGATTTCAATCTCGTACTCTTTTTCCTGACATGTTACTTTTACTACACTGCCAGCAGGGATATAGTCTAAGGCAGTGGCAACATTATCTTTGGGATTCATCATAACAGTTCGGTAAAAAGACGTCATATAGCTTCTCCCCTTCTCCTCTTTCAAACCGTAGATTTTTTGAACGAGCCGATTACCGGGACACCCAACCCCTCTGCTCCTAGTTCAGACATCACTGCTTCCGGGTAGTATTGTTCAATAATCCGCATTCCTAATGCTGCTCGGCGAACTCTTTCGCGACATAGATCCATATTAATCGATTCCAGATGTCTACCTGATGGATATACATCTGGATGATTGCGTAACCCAAATTTAATGTAAACAGGTGATAAAATACGAATAATTTCCGGAATCTCATAATGTCTAATAAAACCGCCAAATCCGTCTGGTACCTCCACATATATATCAATTGGAATGTCAATTACTTGACGAATAGCCGCCAGTTTAGGCAAAGTCAAAGCGGTAGGAACGTTATACGTATCCGCGCCTAATTCCGCCATCAGCTTAATAGACACCGGGTTGGATGCCATCATTTGAACGGATACTTTAACCACAAAATTTTGCGGTAATATTCCTTGCTTTTTCATTTCCTTCGTTAAAAGCAGCAAACCTTCATCAGCAACTAAAGCACCACGCAATCCTAAACTTGCTCCTCTTTTTAAATCCTCAATGGCATAAACCAGCTGATCGATTCCTTCGTGTCTAAGCCCCACAACTTTCCCTGAACTTGTAAATGGTTGGGCGCTAATATCCCATGTACCCCTAGGGCCGACAAAAAGGCTTAACTCCATCCCCCGATTCGCGCAAATCTGGCACATTTCCCTAATCTCATCATCTGTTAACAGCATAATTCCACTTCCCTGCGATACGCGGTGAATGGTTACTCCCAATCGGTCTGCCTCCTCAAGCGCTGCTTGTAAAGCACGTGGACCTTCTACACTTGGGATCTCAATACGGTATTGTGCCCCGTCAGGGAAACGTTTTGTAGACGTAGGAAGATCATAGAGATCGCTGCTTGGGTAGCCCAATGATTTAAGAAATTCTCTCGTTTCTTTCATAAATATAATGCATCCTTTCTCTTTTATTAAAATACGATTGATAGGAAATAATCTTAGTGTAGTGATAGAGAGCGGCTAATCGATTAGCTTCTTCGTTAGTAGTCCTATTTGCAACCCTTCGCGTTTAGTTTTTCATTGCTGTAGGAAAATAAATTATTTTGTTTTAGAAATAACTGAACCGCCTTTTTTAAGTCGTCGTATTCTGCGATAGGTAACCGTGGACTCGTTTGATGGCCTAAAATAAGCTGATGAACTGCTTCCTTAACCGCAATAAATAAAGGTTGGGAAAGCTCATAAATGGACATAAGCTTGAGGATGGATTCATTTAGAGTTAGCGCTGTTTGATATTGGCCAGCTTTAAAACTCTCAAATAATCGGACAGATAGTTCCGGCAAGAAAGTAGCAGTACCATTGATTCCGCCAGCTGCCCCCATTTGAAGCGCAGGAAGGAGAAGATCGTCGAAAGCGGCAAAAACAGAGAAATCTGCTCTTTGCTCCGCAATGCCAATTAATTGTCGAATATGCCCTAATCTTTCCGTCGTATCTTTAACTCCAACTATATTCTCTTGATCCATTGCTAACCTTAATATAAGGCTAGGGGATAAATCTTGACCTGTGAGTGAAGGAATATTGTATATAATCAAAGGAATTTTGATACTTTTAGCTACATTTACATAATAGTCATATAATTGGCGCTCCGTATATTTCCAATAAAACGGATTTACCACTAGTACACCGTTAGCTCCGATATACTCAGCGTGTTGTGATAAATAAATAGTGTCCTTTAATGAGGCAGTTCCTGTACCAATTAAAACAGGGACACGCCCATCTACATATCGAACCATTTTTTCGACAAAAAGTTTTCTTTCTTCAACAGTCAAAGAAGAGAATTCCCCCATGCTTCCCATATAGAGCAATCCATGAACGCCTTTTTTGATTAAATGATCCGCAAGCATATAATTGGCTTCCCAATCGAACTCTCCATCCTTATTAAATAACGTAACTACAGGTGGGATGATTCCTTTAAACTTATAATCCATTGCTTTCATCCTTCCAAAATAAATTTAAAATACCGTCCAGCAGGGAGCGAAACAAGCTTTTGCTTTTGTTGGCAATAGTTGAGACAGCTATTACGTGATCAGGCTCCAAAGAGTGTTTAATTCCTAAAAAAAGTCCGACCATTAAAGTTGAAAATACACCTAATTCCATTACGATTCTTCTCCCCTTGATCTTTTCCTAGCATATTCCACCGCCGCTGTATATACTTCTAAAAAAGCAGCTTGATGATCCGTAGCGGCTTTTTTTACATCCTCGTATTCTGGTACTTGTCTTATTATTTTTCCATTTTGAATAGCCTGTTTTACACGAATATTTCCATACGGTGTAGGAACACTTACACTATTTCTTCCTAGAATACTTCTTGTACATATATTTTTTCTGACACCAAGGGTTGTCGTTTCTTTGAAAATAAATTGTTCACATTCCTCTACACTATTGGACGAAGCCAAAACAGTAAGAAGGACCCCAGGGCGGTTTTTCTTCATAAAAATGGGTGTATAAAACACATCGAGTGCCCCCCTTTGAAAAAGCCCTTCCATTACATATCCCAACGCCTCCCCCGACATGTCATCTACATGGCACTCTAGAATATGAATGATCTCTTGTTGCAAAGGTAATAAATATTCATGTTCTAGCAAAGCATCAGCCATTTCGCCTACTACAACTCGTAAAACATTTGGCTGGTTCGGTAAATCACGTGTTCCTGCACCATACCCAATATACGATATGGTCATCGTCGGAATTGGTCCAAATGAAGTCACTTGACTTTTCACAATCCCTGCTCCCGTTGGGGTTGTTAACTCAAACGGCAATTTGCTAGCCTTGATTGGTACGTTTCGAAGTATCTCCAACGTCGCAGGAGCTGGAACAGGGTAGGTCCCATGCGCACAATCGATATATCCACTTCCAACCGGAATAGGAGAAGAAATGATTTGATCAATTTTAAGCTCTTCTAACGCGACAGCAGTGGCGACAATATCAACAATTGAGTCAATTGCACCTATCTCGTGGAAATGAACTTTTTCAACAGGAATATGGTGGATTTTTGCCTCTGCCGTGGCAATAGCATGAAAAATTTGTTGGCTGCGTTTCTTTACTTCCGGATGTAATTCCGAGTGATTGATCATATCGACTATGTAAGAATAATGCCGATGTGAATGCAGGGTTGAATGATTTAACGAGTCATGATGGTGGGAGTAGGCATCATGTTTGTCTCTGTAGTTATCATCCAGGATTACATCCAACTTTGTAGCAGAAATCCCCTTTTTTATAACCTTGCTCCATTGTAATTTATATCCTGAAATCGGAAGCTTTTTTAATTCTGTTTCAATCCGTTCCGGTGATACCCCCGCATCTACTAAAGCGCCAACCATCATATCGCCGCTAATTCCCGAAAAACAATCAAGATAGAGAATCTTCATTTTTCTCCACCTCTTGTTTCATTGCCTTCGCAACGGACTGTTCAATGACAGATAGAATAGTAGCAGCATAATATCCGGCCCCGAAACCGTTATCAATATTAACAACTGCAACTCCGCTAGCGCATGAATTTAACATAGTAAGCAAAGCGGAAATCCCTTGGAAATTAGCTCCATATCCCACACTTGTAGGTACAGCAATAACAGGTTTGGAAACAAGCCCTCCCACTACACTTGCAAGCGCCCCTTCCATACCTGCAACTACGATCACAACGTGTGCCTGTTCAATAACAGAAACTCTATCCAATAAACGATGAATACCAGCAACACCTACATCGTATACTCTCTTGACTTCGCAACCGAAAAACTCAGCGGTCACAGCAGCTTCTTCAGCAACGGCAAAATCGGATGTTCCTGCACTGACAACAGCAATGTATCCTTGTTTTTTTGTTTCCACATAGTCTTTAGAAACCCAATAAAAAACCCTTGCATCATGATGATAATGAAAGCATTCGAGAGGATAACGATCTTGTAAATTTATTATCAGATAATCTGCCTTTTCCTTATTAATCCGTGTAGCAAGTACTTTTTTGTGGAATTTCATTAATCTTTCGAAAATACCAAGTAAATGTTCTTTATTTTTCCCCTCTCCAAAAATTATTTCTGGGAAACCCTTCCTTTTTTCGCGGTGAATGTCCAACGTTGCATATCCAATATCATCGTATGTGCGCAATGTTTCGTATGCTTCTTCTACAGAGATATTCCCGCCTTTTAATTGCTCAAGTATTTCTCTAAGCGAATCCTTCATTTTACCATTCCTTTTTTCAAAACTTCATTCATACTTCCTGATCTATATCCTCCTAGGTCAAGGGTTACATATAGAAATCCCAGTTCTCTTAATTTATGATGGATTTCCTGATGATATTGAATGATACGCGGCATCTCTTCAGGAAAAACCTCAATTCTAGCTATTTCTCCATGATGGCGAACACGAACTTGATAAAAACCAAGCCCCAAAAGAAATTCTTCCGATTTATCAAGTTGATCGATTTTCTCTTTTGTAATTTTCGTTCCGTAAGGGATACGCGATGATAAGCAGGCAAAGGAAGGCTTATTCCATGTTTCTAGCCCCATTTCCTTTGACAATATTCGGATTTCATCTTTGTAAAACCTTGCTTCTTGGAGAGGACTCCGCACACCAAGCTGTCTTGCTGCTTTCAGTCCCGGACGGTATTCTCCTAAATCATCCATATTAGAACCGTCAACAATCGTATATACATCTCCATATTTCTTCACCAACTCTTTTAACTGTGTGTACAAATGATTCTTACAATGAAAGCAGCGGGTAAAGTCATTTTTGACAAAATCGGCATTTTCTAATTCATTTATTTGAAGCTTCAAGTGTTTGACACCTATTTGTTTGGCAAGCTTGGAGGCCAACTGTACTTCCCTAGTCGGAAACGTTTCTGAAACTGCAGTAACCGCCATCACGCGATCACCAAGTACTTGCTTTGCAATCGCTAACAGGAATGTACTATCTACTCCACCCGAAAAAGCCACCAATACGTTTCCCATATCTCTTAAGAGATGAATAAGATGCTCTTTTTTTGTCTCCAATAAGTTCTCTTCCAAATTTATATCCCTCCGTGGATACAGCTTCGTTTATCAAAAGATGGATACATACTATATTGGTCGCCGCACATATCTTTAATGAAGTGATAGGATGTTCCCCTCAAAATGGATGAGGGGAACACGATGATTTATGCTTTAACCAATACTGTTTTAATAGATGTAAAAAACTCTATTGCTGCTTGCCCCTGTTCTCTAGAATGAGAACTTGATTGTTTCATTCCACCAAAAGGCGCTTGAAACTCCACTCCGGCTGTTTCAGCATTCACTTTTACTAGTCCAGCTTCTATTTCATTAATAAACGAGAGAATGTTGCGAATATCTTTTGTATAAATGGAGGCGCTTAACCCGTATTCTGTGTCATTGGCGAGTTCTAACGCTTCCTCGATGCTATGAACTTTGATCAATGCAAGCACAGGTCCAAATATTTCTTCCCGTGCAATAGTCATGTTTATGTCTACATTTTCAAAAATAGTCGGTTCTACATAAAAACCATTGGCGAATTCACCTTCTATACATCTTTTGCCGCCGTAAATTAAATCTGCCCCTTCTGCTTTTCCTTTTTCAATATAGGAGAGAACGGTATTTAATTGTGCCTCACTTACACATGGACCCATCCATGTTTCGCTGTCCATCCCATTTCCTATTTTTAGTTGCTTTACTTTTGCGAGAAGTTTTTCTTTAAATGTTTCATATACTTCGCTTTCCACAAAGACACGGCTTGTAGCAGTGCATTTCTGACCCGTTGAACGCAATCCCCCATTTATCGTTCCTTCGACAGCAAGATCCAAGTCCGCATCTTTAGCGACAATGACAGGATTTTTTCCTCCCATTTCAAGTTGGTATTTCGCGCCGCGTTCAAAAGCTGCTTTTCCCACCAGTTTTCCTACAGTATTTGAACCTGTAAACGTAACTCCGTTAATATCCGGATGATTCGCGATCCCTTGACCGATTACAGAACCCGGACCGCATATCATATTGACGACTCCCTTCGGAAAACCGGCTTCATGGAAACACTCTATCACTTTGGCAGCCGTTACAGCAGCTTCGCTTGCAGGTTTTAAAACAACTGTGTTTCCATATACAAGAGCAGGCGCCATCTTCCATATAGGAATAGCTACAGGGAAATTCCACGGCGAAATGACACCAACTACTCCGAGCGGAACTCGCGTAGTGAACATTAAAGCCTCATTATCACTTGATGGAATAACATCGCCAATTTTTCTAACTCCTTCTCCGGCATAATAACGTAATATATGGACTCCCCTCATTGTTTCTGCTTTTGCTTCACCAAACGTCTTTCCCATTTCTCTTGTCATCGTTTCCGCAATTTCTTCGAGACGTCTTTCAAGAATATCTGCTGCTCTGTATAAATACTCCCCTCTCTCTACTCCGGATCGTTTCCGCCATGATTTTTGCGCCCGTTTCGCTGCGGCCACTGCCTCGTTTAAATCTTCTATAGATGAACGTTGAATATATCCAACAACTTCGTTTTTATTAGCCGGGTTTATGCTTGCTTCCACTTCATTCGTTACTGAACTTACCCATTCTCCATTGATATAGTTGAAATAGGTTTTTACTTCTGTTTGCACTGTCATAACAACTTCACTCCTATTCCCTATTATTTTTGAATATGGAAACCTAAATAACCTTGCTATCTGCAACATAAAGGAAAACTTTTATATTTACTTTACAACTGTTTTGTGTGCTAATGCTTTTACTGGATTTGAAAGCACACCTATTTCTGGAATTTCAATCTCAATACGATCCTGATCTTGAAGGGTGAAATGATTTGGCGGAACTATTGATGTACCCGTTAACAATACGGTTCCATCAAATACTTTGTTATCACGAATTAAGAAAGAAACTAATTCATCATATCTTCTTTTTAGTTGTCTTGTATTTGCACTTTCCTCTACTACAAGTTGGTTGTTTCGATATATACGGCACGTTATTTGAAGATCATACGGATTTTTTACCGTTTCAGAAAGTCGGATTGCTGGGCCAATCGAACAGGAATTCTTCCATATTTTAGCCTGTGGTAAATAAAGAGGATTTTCCCCTTCAATATCTCTGCAGCTCATATCATTACCAATCGTATATCCAACAATTTCCCCTTCTTTGGTTATCACTAAGCCCACTTCAGGTTCGGGAATTTGCCAGTTAGAATCACTCCGCAAATAAACCGGTTCATTAGGACCTATAGTACGGGCAGCGGTAGATTTCAAGAATATCTCAGGTCTTGCCGCGTTATATACCTTGTCGTAACATGTTTCACCACCATTTGCTTTATCTGTCGTTTCGTAATTTCTTGCTTCACGACTTTTTTCGTACGTTACACCTGAAGCCCAAACCTCAGGCGCAACAATCGGCACAAGCAGGTTTAATTGAGACAAATCTTTTTGCAAACTCTTTTTTCCGGTAATGAATCCATAAATATAATTTAAAGGGGTCAATCCGGCATTTTTTGCTTCATAAATAATATCGATAAAGTCGTTGAATGGAAGAGGGTATATTTGATTATCATCTGTAACAGCAGCTAATACGGCATCTGAATTTTCGTTTAAATATCGAATGATCCTCATACATTCGTCTCCTTTTGTTTTATATTAAAAAACTCTGTTTTATTATTTCGACAAAAAAGGGACCTAAATGGTATTTACAGATGTGAACTGCCATGTTTAGAATACCCCAACTCTTTAGAAATGAGATTAGCGGCATTTTTTAATAGCTGTACTTCTTCCTTAAGTACCAAATCATTGACTTTCGCAGACGGTTGGGATATGCTCATCGCCGCTATAACATTTCCAGAATGATCCCAAATAGGAACAGCTACACATGTAATACCTGGTTCGTTTTCTTCATTATCAAGCGCATAGCCATTTTTTCTAACTTTTTCGAGCTCGGCAAGAAATTGTTCTTCACTAGTGATAGTGTTAGCAGTATGACGCTTATAAACATACCCTTTTAAAAACTCTTTAAGTTCTTTATCATCTTTGAAAGCAATTAATGCTTTTCCTACCGCACTACTGTGAACAGGAACTCTCCTTCCAATCCTCGAATATAAAACTGTCCCCGAGGTTCCTTCTACCTTGTCAATATAAATTCCTTCTTTCCCATCAAGTATAACAAGATGAACGGTATTACCAGTTTTTACTGATATATCAATTAGGTGCTTCTTGGAAATTGCCCGAATATCAAGATGGCGAATCACTAAATTTCCTCTCTCAAACAATTTCATTCCCAATCTATACTTACCGTTTTCCGGGTTCTGCTCTATATAATGGTGGTGTTGGAGTGTTTTTAACAGTGAATGTACAGTACTTTTATGAAGTTGCATTTTTTCGCTAATATCCGTAATTTTTAACTCTGTTTCATATTCATCAAATAGATCTAAGATACGAAGAGCACGGTCAACAGATTGAATCAATGGCATATTCTTCACCCTCTTTAACAATAGATATTGGAACTATACCTGTGTTTTCTAGAACATTTTTAGCAATGAATTACTTTATAATTATAATATATAGAGAGTGAAGAATACTAACTAAAAATTCCTACTATTTTTATTTTTTGCTGTTTGAGTATCATTGTTCGGCACTTAATAATATCCCTCACCTCCTTAATTACTTACTATTTCATTTTCCATAAACAGGGAAGATAACATCTTTTTTATAATCGTATACTGCTTCCTCGGCTACATAGAAAGGAACTACCCCATTTGCAGCATCCGTATGCCCAATTAAACGATTGCTAGCTGCAATACGCCGTTGACGTTTCCGCATATTTTCTAGTCTGTTTTTCGCAATCTCTTTTCTTTCCTGTTTAATACTCTCAAATTCAAATAAAAGTTTACCGTCTTGAAAAGCACTTTCATTTAAAAACTGAATTTTCCGTTCCCGAAGGCCAATATATAGAAGATCTCCTGTTTTCAAATAGAGTATGCCTCCACCCTTAATCGCCTCGGGAGTCATATGACCAATAGCCGCACCGTATGTTACACCTGAATAGCGCCCATCACTAATGAGAGTAGCAATGCGCTTTAACTGTCTGTTCGCATTAATATGTTGCATTGGTGTAAACATTTCCGGCATACCAAACGCCTCTGGTCCTTGACCGGATATAACGACAGCTATTTTAAGTGCACCTTCTTTCACCATCGTATCGAATAATTCATCATATTCCTTGTCTTTTAACGAATCAAATAGATGCGGGGAATTATGTTTTAATACAGCGATCAAGCTTTTATAATTAAAACTACGATTTAACTTCAGTTTTTCTAACAGATTAACATCTAGAAGCCCTTCATTTGCGTCATCTTCATTCTCATAATATAGAACAAATGCAATTTTCTTATCGAACTCATCAATTTGTGTGGTTGACATTCCGCTAATTTTTACTACCGCACTTTCAAAAAAGTTTCCTGATAAAACATCAACGCCACTAAATGGCCGTTTTGGTTTAGAGAGAATAATCGGATTATTTTCAACGTTTTCGGCTGGCAATTGATCTTTCTTCACGGAAAGTCTTTCTCTCCATGTCGTTCCCGTAACCGTCGGCGCATCAATGTCCATTGGAACTCCGTTATTCATCAACTCATGAAATACGGTTTCCATTCCTCTTATTTTCCCACTGCAGCACTGAATGGCTAAAGCGTAGATATCTCTTCCTTGTGTTAAACTGTAGTCAAATAAATCTGGAATCGGTACTTCATGATGGATTTTATCGTACTCCCGTAAATCAAACTTGTACCCTCCATAAAGCATTGCTGCCACAATATGCATCATGATATTGGTAGATCCGCCAGTAGCACTGTGAATTCTAATGGCATTTTTAATATTCGCAGCCATTATATTAGTAACTCCATATATTGGGTTATTAATGAAATGCACCAAGCTATCCAGCGCGGCGTTTATTTGTTCCTGTGTAGGCGGAGCAGTTAAAAGCTCCAGTGCGGGATGAATCAGTCCCAAACCTGCTATGAGATGTCTGGAACTATTGCCAGTTCCGTTAAATGCGCACACCCCACCCTGACTATCGCAAGTTGCTACTGCTAAACGTTTTTCATAATCTTCATGTTGTTCTATTGTAATAATCCCTTTTTCTCTTGCTCTTTCCAATACACCTTGGAATGCAGTGTTTGATGAACATTGCAAAATATATGAAAGTGCATCGCGCAAATCGTATGCAATATCTTCCTCCCCTATTGACTCGGCATGCCGGGCAACTTCTTCTAATTCAGCATATAAGCGCGGGGGAATGGTTCCTCCTTTTAAAACATGCGCCGGAGCAAAAGTGGCAAAGAAAGGAGCTTCGCCTCTTTCCCTCCGAACACGATCAAGATGTGCTAAAGCACTGACAACCCCAAGCGGTTGTTTATCGCAACCTTGAATAACAAAAGCCCCATGATAGCTATGTGCTTCCATCTGATTAACAATCATCTGTGCGACAGCATTTCGACTTTGTAGGGAATAACTCATTCCTTGATTGCTCTGTGCCGTCCCGTCACACATTACTGGTGTCGAAAATTGAAACGGAACTCCTCCATTTTGCCAAATGCGAATGGCGGCTCGAGCGATCGTTTGAAAATCCATAATATGAGCAGGGTGATCAGCGGATCCTCCTATAATTGCAATTCTAGGAGCATTATTATGTAATCTGTCATATATTTCTTCCAACGTCCAATCTGGCTGCATTCCTTTTAATTCGGGACCAAGGATCTGTTTAGAACGATCAAGCAGGCCTGCCACACATATAGGTTCATTTGCTTTTCCCTGCACGTTATCACGATATGGATTGACTTTGCTCTCAATATATGGATATTTAACCGCTGGCATAATATTACCCCTTCCCCAATAAATAGAAGATTTGTTTGTGGCTATTTGAATTTGAATGAGGATAAAGTTAGTTAACACTAGACACAGAAATTATATTTTTTCTAAGTGATTGAAAAATCCATTTCGAAAGGTTCTGATAAAATCTCTATATCCTTCATTTGTCTGGCTTCATCTAAGAGACTCTCAGAAATCCAAATATCTCTAAGTACCAGCGTATTTTTTATCCTGACCATTCTGACTCTGTTCATATCAAAAGCATTGCAGGTTTTGATAGCTGCTTTCACTGCTAATTCTTCTGTTTCTAAACACATTGGTAGTTTTACTACAGAAACCACTGTGCTTGTTAAAGCATTAGCGTATCCTTTTTCCCATACGATTTGTTCCTTAACTTTATTTGTTGTGATATCAGCAAGACCGATACCATTGGCGTTGCCCTGTGTTTTTTCAGATAAACTTAATACCACTATGCGTGTCACTTCCGGGCCGCCAGTTGCATAGGGAGTAGCGTACCTGCCTGTAATATTTGGATCCATTCCATCTCCTGAAATATCCTTCCCTATTTCATCTACTACAAGCACATCAATTGGGCTAAACATAATTCTGGGCATCAATGCTTTTGCCTTTATCAATAGTTCAGGTTCCACTGTCTCGATATGCTCGGCTGGGACTGTAACAATTTTGGCAGGGCGATCATATGCATTTTCCAAAACAGCTACACCAAAAATAACTGGCGCCTTACGAATAACTATTTTTGCCATTTCAATCACATGTTTACTCATATACTTAAAGCTATATTTATGGGCTGCTTCGGCACCTTTTTGCTTACCGAGACCAATTGTTATCATTTTCATCAATCCGCTTTCAACTGGCCCCCGAAAAGCGGTATGTGGTTTAACCCTATTTATGACAATTATTTTATCTGCCTCATATGCAAGTTTATCCGTGTAAACTGGAAGCCCATTATCTAACCTTCCTACTTCTACTACTTCCATACTAGAACAAATAGGCGCACCTACAAATTCTTCTGTAACTCCCAAGTGTATTAGTACCTCTTTCTGACCTTCAGCAGTTGCCCCCCCGTGACTACCCATTGCCGGTACGATGAAAGGATTTCCACCTACCTGTTTAACAGCGTTTACGACTTCCCTAGTAATAATGGCTATATCTGCCACGCCGCGGCTTCCTACAGCAATTGCCACTCGATCGCCGGGGGAAATTCTATGGAGAACATTGGCTTGCTGAATACTCTTATGGACTGCTTTAGGAACATCTGCAATTTCAGGAGCGTGAAAGTTTTGCCTAATCTTGATCATTTTCGGAATTGGCACGTCTTTGAGCAGATCATTAATTATTCCCATTTTTCCTCCCTCTATTAAATTGATTTTTTTATTACATAAACAAACCACAGCAATAGAATTCTCTATCAGCGTATCTTTGGAGGAAATAGGGAAGAAACGCCAATACTAAAGCCAGAAGTACCTCTTCCCTATCTATCAATCCTTGCATTCATCTTAAAACCTGCTTAATAAATATTAACCATATTTTTCCAATTATTTGCGAATTTTTTCTAATTCGCTATACATTTCATTTACGAGATCTTCTCCAAATTCTTTAGCATATTTATCGATAACAGGTTTAATAGCTTCTTCCATCTTTTTCCGTTCCCCATCACTTACTTCATTAATTTTAATACCGGTTTTCTTTAACTCCTCTAATGCCTTTTTATCTTCTTGACGACTAAGCTCTCGTTGATACTTGCCAGCTTCCACAGCTGCATCCTGTAGAATCTTCTGTTCTTCTGGTGATAAGCTATCCCAGAATTTTTTGCTGACTAAGAAAACAAATGGTGTGTAAACATGCTTAGTAAGGCTTAAATAGTCTTGTACCTCATAATATTTATTAGATTTAATTGTCGCTAATGGATTTTCTTGACCATCAACTGTTTTGCTTTCAAGAGCTGTGAAAACTTCTGAAAAAGCCATTGGCGTTGGGTTAGCACCAAGTTTTTTAAACGCATCAATATGCACCTGATTTTGCATGGTCCGTAATTTTAAGCCTTTAAAATCATCTATCGTATTAATTGGATGTTTGCTATTAGTGACATTCCGGAACCCGTTCTCCCAATAAGCAAGACCAATCAACCTATGTTCAGGAAGTTTTTCTAACAATTTTTTACCTATAGGTCCGTCTAAAATCGCATCCGCTTCTTCTGCAGTATTAAAAAGGAATGGAAAATCGAATATACCGAATTCTTTGACTATTCCAACTAAAGGAGAAGTTGATGGGATAGTAATTTCTTGTGTGCCACTTTGCAGCGCCTCGGTCATTTTTAAATCATCGCCTAAAGTTGCGCTAAAATACGTTTGAACTTTCAATTTTCCCCCACTTTTTTTCTCTACTATTTCCTTGAATTTCAGAAGTCCTTGCCCTTCTGGATGATCTTCATTTAGCCCGATTCCTGCTTTAATAATCCTTTCTTGGATTCCATGATTATTAGACTTTGTTCCTCCTTGGGTAGCATTAGAACCACAAGCGCTTAGAAAAAGTAACCCCACTGATAGAAGGCCAACAATAAATTTCCTAGCCTTAAAGATTTTTTTCATACTTTATCCCCCTAACATCCTTTTCATTTTCAGTCCCCCATCCTATGACTATTGCCTAAACAAATTTAGTTAAACCATCCTAAAGGAACAGCAACTATTGAAGGGAATAAAATCAGCAACATTAATATTACAACGTGAACGATCAAAAACGGCCAAATTCCCTTAGTTAATTCCCACAAACTGAGTTTGCTGATTCCGCAGCCTACGTATAAAACTGTTCCTACTGGCGGAGTAATCAATCCAATACATAAATTAATCACCATAATAATCCCAAAATAAATCGGATCGATTCCAGCTAATTTAGCAAGCGGCAATAAAACCGGAGTAAAGATAAGGATCGCTGGTGTAAGGTCCATAACCAATCCAACCAATAATAATAAGATATTAATTATAATCATAAGTAGTAAAGGTTTATTAACTAACCCCCCTAGCATATTCGCCATTTCCGCTGGTACATTCGCCACTGTGATTAACCAGGCCGAAACCATAGCAGCAGCCGCAACGAACATAACAACACTTGTTGTTTTAGCAGCCGCAAGGAAGACTTGATACAAATCTTTAATTTTTAACTCTCTATAAATCAATGTTCCTATCAATAAGGCGTAAAACACGGCTATAACTCCTGCCTCGGTAGGAGTAAAAATCCCTCCTCTTAATCCACCGATAATAATCGCTGGTAATAGCAATGCCCAAATAGCTTCGCGTACTGCAGCAAGAATTTCTTTAGTTGTTTTTCTTTTCGGCAATTCACATGTATCCCTTCTAGAAAGTATCGCCCACACAATCATTAACCCTACTCCCATTAAAATTCCTGGGACTATTCCTCCCATAAACAATTGGGTAATAGAGACGCCTGCTGTTACACCAAAAATAATCATCGGTATACTAGGAGGAATTACAGGAGCAATAATTCCGGCGGCACAAACAATACCAGTTGACCGATTAACATTGTATTTTCTGGAAACCATCATCGGGATTAAAATCGCGCCAAGCGCAGCAGTATCGGCTACTGCCGAACCAGATAAACCAGCAAATAAAACACTTGCAATAATTGCAACAAAACCTAACCCGCCACGTATATGGCCAACAAGCGACATTGCAAAAGCAACAATTCGTTTTGATATTCCTCCTGCATTCATTAACTCACCAGCAAGGACAAAAAACGGAATTGCCATTAATGAAAAGTTATTTGCTCCGTTTATAAGATTTTGCGCAATAATCTGGCTATCGAAATTTCCCATAAAAATCATTAAGGCAATACCACTTATAATAAGTGCGAAAGCAATAGGGATGCCTATAGCTAATGAACCGAACAACGATCCTAAAAATATACCTACCATAATTTACCTCCAATTATGTAATTTAATTTAAACGGTTAGTTTTGTAGAATCATTAGCGTCGATATCCTTTATATTGTTCTTTTTTTGATCACCATCACCGACCACCTGAGTGATAATTGCCTCATCAGAATTGGAAATCATAGATAACGATGCGTTCCGTACAAAAAGCGTTCGAAACATATTGACTAAGACTATAATGGCCATTCCTATACTTGTTACTACGCCTATGCCATATACTAAACCTAAAGGAGTTCCCGTCGCGGGCGCTTTGCTATCCATATTCAACACAGCCATTTTCCAGCTTCCGTTTAACAATAACCAAAGAACATATAGAACCAACAAATTGCTAACGATAAACACTACTTTTTTGGCTTTATGAGGCAATGCATTGATAACTATGTCTACTCCAAGATGCATATTTTCTTTCAAAGCAGCAATTGCCCCTAAAAAGACCATCCATACAAATAGGAAACGGGACATTTCTTCGGACCAAGTTATACCTGAATTAAATACATAACGTAAGACAACATTACCGAATACCAAAATACACATCATGGCAAGAGTCAATACGATCAATACATTTAAAATACCATTTACTAGTTTGCTAAGTTTCTTCAATAGATTCACCATCCTTTTTCCATTTTTATCCGTTTTACTTAGCTTCTGATTTTATCCTTTCATATAAGTCTTTTGCCCAATCATATTTTTTAAAAAGTTCATCATATAACGGTTGTACTGCTTCTTGCATTTGTTTAGTAAATTCTGGGCTCGGTGTTGTAAACTTAATTCCATGTTGTTCTAAAAATTTTTTATCTTCTTCATAACTCTTTTCCATAAGTTCAAATTCGTAATTGGCTGATTCTTTTGCAGCTTCTTCAATAATTTTTTGTTGCTCCGGGGTCAAACTATGCCAAAATTTACTGTTAATAATATAGATATTTGGACTAAACATATGCTTGGACTCTAGTACATTACTTTGGACCTCATACCATCCCGAAGCACGTAATGTGGCAATAGGATTATCCTGTCCATCAACCACTTTTTGTTCCAGTGCCGTAAAAACCTCTGATATTGGCATTGGCGTAACATTTGCTCCAAGTAATTTTCCTATAGTAATATAGTTGGGAATATTAGGCATTCTAATGCGTAGCCCCTTAAAGTCATCCATAGAATTTATTGTTTTATTAGACGAAAACATTCTAAATCCATTTGCACTCCATGCTAACGGATGAACACCATGCTTTTTTTCGAGATCTGCCGTAATTTCCTTTCCAATCGGTCCATTTAATACTTTTCTTACATGTTCAAAATCTTTAAATAAAAACGGCCACTCTGGTACCCCCATTTTTGGAATATCATTTTGCATAATCAAGCCAGGAATCCCCATTTCAATAGTGCCATTGCGCACACCGTCATAAAATTCCTTTTCAGCCCCTAGAGTACTATTGGGATAAATCTGTACTTTAAGAGTTCCACCTGACTTTTCTTCAACCATTTTTTTAAATTTTTCTCTCAAAGCAATATTTTGTGGATGATCTTCTGCAAAATAGTTTGCTACTTTAATCACTTTAGTTCCTCCATTTTTCCCTCCCCCCTGTGCTGCTTGTTTTTCAGTACTACAACCTGACAAAATAACAGAAATGAAAACGAAAAACGTGAAAAAGAGTACGCCAATTTTTTTCATTTTTTTGGAACAGCTCCTCTCTTTTTTGATTTCTAGAAACAAAATTTGCTACTTACCCAACCAGAAAAGGTGAATATATTAAGCGCTTTCAAAATATATTTAAAAAACAAGAAAGTTTCGTTTTAAATTATAAAACCGTGTTTATTAATATAACCAAGATAAAAAGAATTTCTGTGACGGTAATCATCATCCAAAGAAGTTGTTTTTGTGTATGGGTAGAAAGCAACATTATTGTTTTATATTATAAAACACAGTTTTATAATATAGATAAAAATAATTAACGCCATTGAATCGATTTTATAATATTACAAATTTTCATAATAGTCAAGCTAAATTTTTATTAAAAATGTCTACATAATTCTGTTGAAATCCCTTCTCTTCTAATATATAGATTTTCGTTACATTTATTCAATTTTCGCAAAGATGAGCGAGTATTAATGAGATAAGTGAGATTTTAAAATAAATTTCACACGATAAGTTTGATTGTATACAGAAATTATAATCATACTGTTAGCCATTTGTTCTTCTTTTTTTCTCCCTATAAATATTCCTTCAACACACAACTCATTTACTCTTCATAAATTTAACTTTGAATAGACAAAAATCTTTAGACTAAAAAAGAGACAGGCATCTTACCTGTCTCTTTCTCTCTAGTTTACCTATGCAAGAATTTGTTCAATTTTCTCAAGCACATCTTCTGTTAATTGGACGTCCACGGCTTTGACGTTTTCTTCGACTTGTTCCGGCCGGCTGGCGCCGATGAGGGCGCTTGCGACGTTCGGCTGGCGCAATACCCAGGCGAGCGCCAATTGGGAAAGGGTGATGCCGAGTTCGGCGGCTACTTTTTCTAATTGCTCGACTTTGACGAGAATTTCCTCTTTTAGTAAGTCACTCATAAACATATTGGATTTCGGGTCGCTCGCCCGGCTTCCCTCCGGCGCTTTTTGCCCGCGTTTATATTTTCCGGTCAGCACGCCTTGTGCCAGCGGCGAGAAAACGATTTGGCTAATGCCGTTTTGTTCGCAAACCGGAATGATTTCTTTCTCAATGTAACGGTGGAACATGTTATATTGCGGCTGGTTGACAACGATGCGGTCCAATAAATATTTATCCGCCGTGCCAAGCGCTTCTTGAATTTGCTGGGCTGTCCATTCGCTGACACCGACATATAGCACTTTGCCTTGACGCACAAGATCATCAATGGTACGGAGCGTTTCCTCTACCGGCGTTTCCTTATCATAGCGGTGACAATAATAAATGTCGACGTAATCTAATTGCAGACGTTTTAAGCTGGCATGGAGCTGTTCAAACACATGTTTGCGCGACAAGCCGCGGTCGTTTGGGCCGTCCCCCATCGGCCAAAACACTTTCGTCGCCAATACGTATGATTCGCGCGGATATTTGCGCAATGCTTCGCCGACGATTTTTTCTGCTTCCCCGCGGGCGTACACGTTGGCTGTATCAAACGAGTTGATTCCCAACTCATACGCTTTATCAATGACACGAATCGCCGCTTCTTTCTCAATTGAATTGCCGTATGTAAGCCAGCTGCCTAAACTAATCTCACTTACTTTCAGCCCTGTTCGCCCGAGCTTCCGGTATTTCATCGTTTTCTCCCCTTTCCAAAAGTATAGACAAATCCACTCGTACACATAATCATTATAATACTTTTAATATTCATGTGGAAATAAATTTTATAAAATATTCCGATACCTATTACATCCCACATCGCTCCTCTTAGAAGATTATCGTCGTTTTCGGTAGATTTCTGTAGTTCTTGTTTACAATCAATTCTGAAAACAACAACAATTTTCACAAAAAGGAGGGGGTTTATTGATTTATTTTCATCAAGTAAACAAATATTACGGTGATTTCCATGTCTTAAAAGATATTAATTTAACGATCCATCAAGGGGAAGTCGTCGTCATTATCGGGCCATCCGGGTCGGGGAAAAGCACATTAGTTCGCTGCATCAATCGTTTGGAAACAATTTCGAGCGGCGAATTAATCGTGGATAACGTCAAAGTCAATGACAAACACATCGACATTAACCAACTGCGGCGCAACATCGGCATGGTGTTTCAGCATTTTAACTTGTATCCACACATGACCGTATTGCAAAACATTACACTAGCGCCGATGAAAGTGCTTCGCATTCCTGAGAAAGAAGCGAAAGAAACGGCAATGTATTATTTAGAAAAAGTTGGCATTCCTGACAAAGCAAATGCCTACCCTTCCGAGCTATCCGGCGGCCAGCAGCAGCGCGTGGCGATCGCCAGAGGCTTGGCGATGAAACCGAAAATTATGCTCTTTGACGAGCCAACATCAGCGCTTGACCCGGAAACGATCGGCGAAGTGCTCGACGTCATGAAACAATTGGCGAAAGAAGGCATGACAATGGTCGTCGTCACCCACGAAATGGGATTTGCCCGCGAGGTAGCAGACCGCATCGTATTTATGGACCAAGGCCGCATTTTAGAAGAAGCGCCGCCGGAAGAGTTTTTCGCCAACCCAAAAGAAGAACGGGCGAAAGTATTTCTGCGCCGCATTCTCAACCATTAATGAATGAGCAAAGAAATGTTTCGAATCAAACAAAGGGGGTTTTTTTATGAAAAGAAAAACGGTTTGGAAAATATGGATCACCCTTGCACTTATCGCATTATTGAGTATTACTGCTTTAGCCGGATGCAGCAGCGAATCATCCACGTCCAACAAAGGGGACGGGGCGAAATCGACGGAAACGTCGGCCGGGACGAACACGTTAGAGAAAATTAAAAAGCGCGGCAAACTGATTGTCGGCGTCAAATATGACTTAAACCTGTTTGGGCTCAAAAATCCGGAAACCGGAAAAGTAGAAGGATTTGATATCGATATCGCCAAAGGGTTGGCGAAAAAAATTCTCGGTGACGAAAACAAAATCGAATTAAAAGAAGTAACATCCAAAACACGCATCCCAATGCTGAATAACGGCGAAATCGACGCGATTATCGCTACGATGACCATCACGGAAGAGCGGAAAAAAGAAGTGGATTTCTCCGATGTCTATTTTATGGCCGGCCAATCGCTGCTAGTCAAAAAAGACAGCAAGATTAACAGCGTGAAAGATTTGAAAAAAGGGATGACCGTGTTAACGGCAAAAGGTTCTACTTCCGCGCAAAACATTCGCAAAGCAGCACCACAAGTCAATGTATTAGAATTTGAAAACTACGCCGAAGCGTTTACGGCCTTAAAAGCTGGACAAGGCGATGCGCTTACAACAGACAATGCGCTGCTTTGGGGAATGGCAAAACAAGATCCAAACTACCGCGTTCTTGACGAAACGTTTACCGAAGAACCATACGGCATCGCCGTCCGCAAAGGAGATAAAGAATTATTGCAAGTCATTAACGAATACTTAAAAGAAATTAAAGAAAACGGCGAGTACGACAAAATTTACGAAAAATGGATCGGAAAAAAACCGCAACAATAATACGAAAAAACAGATGAGCGGTATTGGTTTCGCTCATCTGTTTCATCTTCAGGACGAAACGAGGTGAAAAGCCGTCATGTTACGATATTCCATTTTGTTCGACCATTGGGATATGTATTTGCAAGGGTTTACCAATACGTTAAAAGCTAGTGTTCTCGCTCTCATCGGAAGCTTAGCCATCGGCATCATTATCGCCATTTTTCGGATTGCGCCGATCCGTCCGTTAAACTGGCTTGGTGCGGCCTATGTCGAATTCATCCGCAACATTCCGCTTGTTTTAATCGTCTTTGTCTTTTTCGTCGGTCTGCCCGCCGTTGGCATCCGCCTTGATCCGTTTACCGCGGGCACGCTCGGTTTGATGGTATACACCGCCGCATTTATCGCCGAAGTCATCCGTTCAGGAATATTGGCCGTTCCAAAAGGACAAATGGAAGCCGCGCGCTCTTCGGGACTGACGTACTTGCAGACGATGCGCTACATCATCTTGCCGCAGGCGATTAAAATTGTCATTCCGCCGCTTGGAAACCAATTTATCAATCTAGTGAAAAACTCATCTGTGTTAGGAGTGATCGCCGGGTTCGACCTTATGTATTTCGGCGATTTAATTTCGTCGGAAACGTTCGTCACCTTTGATGTCTATATTTTCGTCGCTCTATTTTATCTTGTATTAACCATACCGTTAAGTTTAGGCGTCGGCTATTTGGAACGCCGCCTGGCCAAAACCCGGTAAGCGAGGAGGGACACAGCGATGGACTTTGCCGGTGCATACGCCCCAGCGCATCTCACCTTTTTATTGCAAGGATTTTTAGTGACGTTAGAAGTTGCGTTTATATCCATTATTTTTAGTTTTATCTTTGGAATCATCATTGGTGTGATACGCTATACAAAAATTCCTGGCATTTCGCAAATTTTTGCTGTTATGGTGGAAACGATTCGCAATCTCCCGCTGCTTTTGATTATTTTCTTTACGTATTTCGCCCTTCCGGAAGTAGGGTTGAAGCTGGATAAATTTTATGCCGCCATTGTCGCCCTAGTTGTCTTTGAATCAGCGATGCTGTCGGAAATTGTGCGCAGCGGGCTCAACTCGATTGACAAAGGGCAAATCGAAGCGGCGCGCTCTTCCGGGCTCACGTATGTGCAAACATTATGGTATATCATTTTGCCGCAAGCCTTGCGCCGAATGGTGCCGCCCATTGTCAGTCAATTTATTTCATTACTGAAGGATACATCGTTAGCGATCGTTATCTCCCTTCCAGAATTGATGAACCATGCGCAAATTATTAACGGACAAAATGTCAACTATGTCATTCCAATTTTCATTTTAGTAGCGCTGATGTATTTTGCTGTCAATTATTCACTGTCGCTTGTTTCTCGAAAACTGGAATACAGACAGCGCTAATCTAGGAAACCTCGTGTAATTAGGTCTATTTTCCCCCTTTTGTTATATAATAGAACAAAAAAGGGGAAATAGCGTGTGGACAGGGGAAAAACAATGCATGAACGGCTTTTGATGATCACCATCCTCATCATGGCTACCGCCTTCTTCGGCGAAATGAAAATTAATCCGTTTGACAGCCCGTTTCGATTCTCATTAGGAGGAGCAGTATTTTTTTTCGGACTCATTTCCTTTGCAGCGCTTCCCCCGCTTATAATCGGGATTTGTGCAGGCTGTTTCGTCGTCATTTTCCGCGTTCTTCTCGATCTATTGACAGGAGAGGCGGCTGTTGCCGATAGCTTTTTCACCCATGCCCCGGCGGCATGTTACTATATCAGCTTTGCTCTCATCGTATCCGCAGTTCGCTTTCGCCGCTTGATGAAAATGCCAATCCGTGCCGGGGTGTTTGGCGCGGGGCTTGATTTTTTTTCCAATGCTTGTGAATTGTTCGTCCGCTATTTGCTAGGCGAACCGTTTACCGTTACCTATCAATCAATGGTTGTATTAGTATTATTTGCCATTTTACGCAGCTATTGTGTCATTGGAGTGTACAATATTTTGATGACCAAACATTTTCAGTCACTGGCGGAGGCGCGAAAGCAGGAATTAGAACGATTGCTTATGATTAACACAGGAATGTATGAGGAAACGTTTTATTTACAAAAATCGATGCAGTTAATCGAAGAAATTACTCGCAAAAGCTATGAACTATATTCCTTTTTGATAGAAGGAAAAAAAGTTGAACCACACGCTGCACTTTATATCGCCGAACATATTCATGAAGTGAAAAAAGATATACAGCGCGTTTTCGCCGGCCTGTCCAAATTAATCGGACGCCAGCCGCTTAAGGAACGTCTTCCGATTGATGAGCTGTGCGGCATGGTAATTCGCGCAAACGAAAAATATGCCGAGATGGCGGGAAAAACGATTACATTTACGCATACATGCCCAGTAGATTTGTCCACCGATCACGTCTACCCGCTGCTTTCGGTTCTTAACAATTTAGTAGCCAACGCGGTGGAAGCGATTCCGTCGACCGGTGCAATCCATCTGCATGCGCGGTTGCAGGAACGCCACCTTGTGATCGAAATTACCGATACCGGAACGGGCATCGCCAAAGAAGACGCGGCTTGGATTTTTCAGCCCGGTTTTACGACCAAATATGATTCATATGGCAATCCATCAACAGGCATCGGTCTTACTCATGCGCGCGATATCATGCAAAGCTTCTCCGGACACATCGAACTTGTCAAAAGCAAACCAGGGCAAACGGTGTTTCGCCTAACCATCCCGACCGATCAACTGTTAAAGAAAGGAGCATTCCTG
>NZ_BAWO01000048.1 GCF_000632715.1 Parageobacillus caldoxylosilyticus NBRC 107762
TCATCTCTGAGACTATCGATCGCATCAGTGCTAATGCCGGGAATCTTCATCACCAACGATGGAAATTCCCACGAAAGCGAGGTCCGAGCACGGGAGCAGCCGTCTTCGGCATCGGGGACATGCTCGGCTACGGCTTCCAGCTCTTCTGGCTTGATTCGTATCGTCGTCATTGCAGCTCCTCTATCTTTCGCCGAAGGCGGGCGATTTCCCTGCTTATTTCATGCAAAAGATCATCTGCGGTCGCATAAATGCGTGCCTCAATTTGCCGCAAGTCCCCGTATACCAATTCATACGCTTCCCTCGACTCTCCCTGCCAATACGGAACATACTCCTCATTTGCGCGATAAAAGGCATGAGTGCCTTGATGAAACTCCTCTATCGCTTCTTTGACTTGCCCCTGATAGGACTCGAGGCAATCGATCATCGTCTCGCAGGCCCAACGTCTCAATTCTTTTTCAGCCGATTCCAATAAAGACGCCATCTTGATTCCTCCCCCTCATTTACACACTATTAAATGGTAACACAAGGATAAATCATGATATATTCCTATTTTTCTAGATGACCATCGGGATTTTTTCCTTATTCATCTATTCTTCCATACTAAATAAAACGTTCCTTCGGCAGATAACGGGTTTACGAAACAAACTTTTTCATGCGCGGAACGATTACCGTGAAGAGGACGATAAGAAAGCCGAAAATGAAAAAGCCGAACAGCCATGGCAGAAACGATGATGATGTTTGTTCCGCCTCATCCAATGGCCGATGAGACGGAACCGTTTGTTCTTCGACGGCAGAAAACAATCCTAGTTTCTCCGCTTTGACAGCAATCGTATTCGTTTCTTTTTCACCCGATAAAAATAACTGTGCTTTTGTTTGCTCAAAGAAAGAAGATGTCGGTCTTTGAAATGTCAGCGATGTTTGCACCTCCGGTAAATCTCTTTTTTCATCGAGCAGCGACTCTTCATGAATGTAATCCATACGTAATTCGATGTCCTGCCGTTGATATTGATTTGGTTCAATTTCCGGCCACTTGTCCGTTTCCGCGTAAACCGTCCCCCCCATCGCAGCCAATACAGAGCAGAGGAAGGGGAAAAAGAACATCACAAGGCGTCCTCTACCCTTCATATGTTTCCTCCTCCTTCTGCAAAACGGCCAGGCGCTGTTTTAAAAACGGAACAGCGGACATGAGCAGCGTGACAACTCCTAACGTAAGGACAGCTGGATAAAATGCTTGCTGGTCTCCATATTGAATCGACATGTACGTCTTTGAGATCGGATGGTCAAAGCTAAAGTTTGGCAATACTAAGTCGAGTAATGGAGTAATGAAAAACAGGATTAAGCCGACTCCGAGCACCCAGCCGGTAAACGGTCCGATGAAAAAGGCCAAACGAACAATGGCAGAACAGAAAAATAATAAGATGATGGTAAAGATGCTCCACTTGAGGGCCTGCACATCTTGCATCGGATAAATTCGCAATCCATATGTGCTGATGATGAAGCCAACAAGCAAGTTCATCATGACCAGCAATGCAGCCTGCATCATAAGCGGAACGGAAGAATGATAATGCAGGAAGAACCCGATGAGCATGCCGCAGAGCAAAATAATGATAAACATCACGACAGGCGGCGTGTACGTTGTTTTCTCTTCCGGGATATCTCCTTTTACTTGTACCGGATTGGTTAAGTAATCATACACATATCCGTTTGTTTGTTGGTCTACCATCGCATTGTCTAGCAGATGATATACATCATTTTTAATTTGTTTGGTTGTATTAACATTGGCTGCCCATTTGTTGTTTAACTCATCCGCCCGATCTTGGACCGATGCCACTTTGTCATGCAGATTATTTGTATAATCGATCATCCGGTCTTGCCCTTTAGCAATGGAGGTGACCAAATCAGAAATTTGTGCAACGTCTTGCAGCGTGTTTTGCTGCATGGTAATAACAAATTCGCCATCGTTGGCTCCTAGCGTCGATTGTATTGTTCCTTCTTCATCTACGGTTTGCTGAAGCTGTGCTGTTACTTCATTCGCAGCGTCGTTTAGCGCTTGCAGTTGTTCCATCAGCTCTGCCTGCACTTTTTCCACATTTTCATCATATTGCCGTATATATTCAAGCGTTGCTTCAACAAAAGAATGAACGTTATTTTCGGCCGTTTCTGCACCTTGCAAAGAAGCGGCTGAGTCGCCCTGCAACTGCTGAATTCCGCTATGAATCTTCGATAAAGTTTGGAAAATCTCCGCTTTTTCCTTCCAATTTAAAATCAGCTGATCCACAAGTGCTTCATCAACATTCCCCGTTCGCTTTAATGCATCCTCAAAAATCGATAACCAAGCAAAATAGGCGAGAAGATCATTCATGTTTCTGTTTTGAATAGCCGGCTGAAAGCAGGCTGATAATTGTTGCTTTCGCCCTTCAGATAACGACGGAGACTGAAGAATAGCTTGTTCTTTTGCAATAATTTGCTGAACCACTGTTTCTTCCGATTGCCCATTGGCGTCATTAGCCTGCACGGCCAATTGCTTTGCCAATTGCACATATTTTTCCTGCCATTGCTGCTCGAGGGATAACTGCTTTTTCCATGCTTCTTTTGCCTTTTGCATTTCTATTTCCAGCTGATTCATGACATTGTCAATATTCCCCCAGCTTTCCGATGTACCTTGCCCTTCCTGCGTCTCTTGCGGGAGTTGCGGTTTTACCGTTTGCAGCTCGGTCTTTAAAGACGCCAGCTGCTGCTCGAGCGCATTCAGCCACTGCCCGTTCCCTGCCGGCTGCGGCAACTCTCCCGGTACCGGCGGTTCATTCGGTGCTGATGGAGTGGCGGCGGATTGCAGCTGCTGCCGTAGCGAAATGAGTTTTTGCTGCACTTCGTCCAATGTCTTTGTATCTGTTTGTTGTTGATACTGACGGATGAGATCTTTTTGCGACTCCAACAGTCGTTCATCAACGTTGGCATTTTCCAGCTGGTCATAGAGATTCGTCAATGCCGTATGGCTGTTCGCAACCGTATTGCGCAGTGTGGACACAGATTCGAGCAAGGTTTGGCCATTTAATTCCAACTCCGGTTTGACATTCCATGGCCGTTCTACGACGGAACGTATTCCTTGACTCACCATCATTTCATACTGATGAATTCCTTCTTGGATGAGATCATGCTGCCGTTGCTGATATTCTTTATACTCCTGAATATCCTCGATAAACGAAGCAATCTCCGCTTCCGCCTGCTCCAAACCTTTTAACGTATCGTTGGAGGAGCTTTCGGCGTTTTTCGAAGACGAAAGCAGCTGTTCAAGCATCTTCCTTTGACTCTCGATCTCTTTTGTTAATTTTGTAGAACTAGGGGTGTAAAAATCATACATCGTCTTTTGAAAAGCGATTTCTTTTTCCAAAATAGCGCTGAATTTTTTGCGAATATCTTCTATCGCTTGGCCGACATAGCTCCAATACAGTGTAGACATCTTTTGATTGATCGTATTTTTGGCTGCCTCTAACTCTTTTTGTACCCGCTCCCGATTTTTCGCCTCAAGATTCGGCTGGATTTTATATTGAACGGTTGCCTTTAGCGGCTGTTTTTCATTAAACGTTAAAATGTTTCTGGAAAAATCGGATGGCAGATAAACGACAGCGTCATATTGACCGTCCGCCAGCCCCTTTTCCGCCTGACTGCGGTTGACGACAGACCATTGATAAGTAGAAGCATCATCAAGGGCTGGTATCATTTCTTTGCCGAATTCGTATGTTTTCTTATCGTAAGTGGCTCCTAAATCTTCGTTGACTACCGCGATTCGGTTCGTTGTCCTCTCCGTTACCTTCATTGGATTATGGCCAATGAACGTAAAGAATAGTACAGGAAGAGCAACAATAAACACAATCTTCGCAATCAACTGGACGATTTTCCCTTTTTCCGTCATATGATTCACCTGATTTCCTTTATTCTACTTTTGGGATTTGTATTTTTTGTTCTTTTCCATTTAAGACAAAGTAGCCAAACCCCGGATCCACTTCTGGTTCGTGTCGTGTAAATGGCAGTGCAAACAAGCTTTGTTCCGATTTTTTCATGACGAGGATTGCTTGCCGAATTTGTTTCAGTTCCGTTGTCAGCGCATCAAAGCCCTTTATAAATTCATTCGCGTTTCCTGCGACAATGACACTAAATCCAAGATGGCTGTATCGCTTCATCATCATCGCGATTCTCTCGTGAGTTTTACTATCCACAAACTGCTGAAACCGGGAAAGGCTATCCGCGACAAAAACAACCGGTGAAAAGGATTGCCCATGAACATTCACTTTCCCAATTGCCGCTAAATACTCTTCCTCTCTCTTTTGCAATATTCCGTTTACTTCATCAAGCCAATGGTGCATTTGCTCCTTTGTTTCTATATAGACGACGTTTTCTTTATTAGCGTATAAAGCAAGTCCACGGTCAACTCCATCAAACAGCCCGATGCCTGCTGTCGGCTGGGCGAGCAATGATTCCAATATCACTTTGATCACATTCGTCTTTCCTTTGCGCGACTGTCCTACTACAAGACAATGCGGATTGGTTTGTATACGAAGGGAGACCGGGCGAACCGTCTCTTCATCGAGTCCAATCGGAATCAAGCCAGGCTGCGGCTCGCCCACATACGTTTTGGCAAAGACCGCAAATGGCAATTGCGCTGGAAGCATCGGAATAGGCTCTGGCGTCTTCATTTCCTTATATCGCTCTTTTAATCTCGTTATCTCTTGCTTTACGTTTTCGTGCACGGCGATGTCATGATCTCCATCAGCCGGAAGATATATTTGCGTTAAGACCGCTTGTTCTTTTTTTACCAGCGCTCGCCCCGGAATGGGTTCGACCTCGTACGGAGTTCGTCCAATGATGGAAAACCGTTCCGAACTGTCAAGGAAATAATGAACGATTTTTGTTTTTAAATTGTTCATAAGCGAAGGGCGAATTCCGCTAATTCTTGTTGCCGTCATCATCAAAAATATTCCAAGCGACTGCCCGTCTCGAGCATATTGAATGAGCTGTGTTTCCAAATCGGGCATTTCCTCTTTGACAAGGTCAAAATTGTCAATTGCAATAAAAATAATCGGAAGCTTTTCTTCAGAAAGCGTGTTATATAATTTGATGGTGCTTACTTCTTTTTCCATAAACCGTTGTTTCCGCCGCTCCATTTCCTCTTTCATGAACTTGATGAATTTTTCTATTTTCTTTCCATCGTCAAAACGGAAATAATCGGCGGTATGCGGCAATTGCCGCAACGGCAGCAGCGCGCTGTTGCCAAAGTCGAAAATGTAATAATGAAGCTGTTCCGGACTATAGACGGACGCAAAGCTCATTAACAATGTCATCGCCGTTGTCGATTTCCCATATCCCGCAGAACCAAAAATGCCGATATTTCCGTCTTCAAGCCATTGATATAAGTAGTCCGATTGCCGCTGCAGTTCAGGTTCATCTTTTAGACCAATCGGAAAATGAACGGTGTCTCGTTCTAGCAAGGCAGGGCGATGCAAGCGCGTAGATAGCGGCGGCAGCCATGGGCTCGGCAGCTTTTCGATCCCGAGTTGCTGCTGCGCCTTGATAATTTCTTGAACAACCATTTCAATTTCTGTTTTTTGTGTTTTCTTGTTTTTCTTCATTTTCGCATCAATATTCGAAACGGGAACAAGTCCTAAGTCGGTGACAATATAAATATCATCTTCTGATTCAAAGCCTTCTTCCATATACGGCGCACCGCTCCATGCCGATTGAAACAGTTCGTATACTTCATTATTTCCGACTTGAAGATAAGCGCGGCCTGTTACGGTAATGGTAGCCGCATCTCCGTTTTTCAATATTTCCTTGCTGTCGCTGGCATCTTGCACTTTCAAGCAGATACGAAAGCGGGCATTGCTCCAAATTTGCTCGTCGATGACTCCTCTTGGCTTTTGTGTTGCTAAAATAAGATGAACTCCTAAGCTGCGGCCAATCCGCGCCGCGCTCACTAATTCGCGAATAAAGTCCGGTTCTTCGCTTTTTAATTCGGCAAATTCATCGGCGATTAAGAATAGATGAGGCAGAGGCTGTTTCGCTTTGCCTTGTTTATATAAATCCATGTAATCATTGATATGATTGACTTCGTAGCGGTCAAACAAACGCTGCCGCTTTTTCAGCTCACTATTAATGGAAGCCAACGCGCGTGCGCTGAAGTTTTTGCTGCCGTGAATATTCGTAATGGTGCCTAATAAATGCGGAATGTTTTTAAACGGCTGCGCCATGCCGCCTCCCTTATAGTCAATGAGCAAAAACGCAACTTCATGAGGGTGAAAATGCACCGCCAATGACAAAATATACGTTTGCAGCAGTTCACTCTTCCCGGACCCCGTCGTTCCCGCGACAAGCCCGTGCGGACCGTGCGCTTTTTCATGCAGGTTCAGCTCCACGACGTCTTTTTTGCCTTTTAGTCCAATTGGAACGGCCAGCGAGCGCGAAGACTGATGTGTCATCCAATTTTCCTTAATATTTATCTCTTCCGCATTCTTCACCTGAAGTAATTCGAAAAACGTTACTTTTTCTGGAATAGAGTTGTGCATTCCCCTTTGATGATCTAAAGAGCGCAATAGGCGGGCGAACCGCTCGTTTCCTTCCCGAGTATGTTCATCGAGCGTAAACGGAATATGCGCCGCTTTCCGGTGCTGAATTAAAATTTCTCCATCCCGTTCGTTGATATATTGCACAAGTGTATGAATGTTTTCTGTTAAACTTTCCTTTGTATCGGAAGCAAAAATAACGGAAATGCCGATATCTTCGTTTTTTTCCTCCAAATATTCTAAAATCACATGTTCGGCGATTAAAGAGCGGTTGGCAACGATAAACACAAAATGCGGGGAAAACCGTTTTTTCTCTTTTTCCTCATCGAGATCGCGTTCCCGCAATATCTCGTAAATGGACGACAACAATTGGTCACGTGTCTGTTCGTTATAAATAAATCCTTTCGCGAAAGAATTGGGCAGTTGAAAATGCGGGAGCCATTTCATCCATTCCCAATCCTTATAATCCTTTTCAGCAAAGATGGCAACAAACCGTACATCGTGGTAACTGTGGAAAAAGGCGATTTGCCCTACAAGCTGCTGAATTTCATGATTGACGATCGAAGCTTTCCCGATCATTCCCATTGCCCCGCTTGACAAATCAATCGTAAGCGGCACATTTTTTACGGTTTGATAAACTTGCGCCATCTGTTGAGCTTGCTCCAATAAATCATCGATTTCCCGATTGGCTAAATCACTCATACTCACCGACACTTCATAGGTAGACGGAACATCCGCTTTTCCGATCCGAAGATGGAGGAAATCGTCGCTTTCCATCGTTCGTTCCCAAATACGGTCGCTAATTTGCAATGCGAACGATTTCATCTTTTCAAATGACGGAAAGTGGTAATATAGCACGTTTCTTTGTTTCTCGTATAGTGCGTGAAGCTCTTCCCGTTTTTGTTCCAAGTAATTCGTATAAATGCGCCGTCGTTTCTCTTTCCGTGCTTTGCGATTCTTTCTTTCCCGAAAATATTGCACGGTCGATGTCACTAACGTGGTCGCAAACATCACGATCGAAATGAGGATAAAGATGCCCCGTGGTTGAATTAAAGCAATAACCCCCATAACAAGAAGCATCATCAACGGCGGTAAAATCATTAGCCATAAACCGCGCTGATCCCCATCTCCTTCTTGGCTTGGAAATGAAACCGTGACCTTTTCTCTTGGCGGTTCATAAATCATGCGCGGTGTCCGGTGATAAACAGGATATTTTTTTTTCATTTCTGAAACCGGCGGCAATGTTTCCGTCAGCAAAGATGTTATCTCTTGGCTGCTCGTGACCGCTAATAAATCATCCTCTAAAAAAACAAATTGTACATACGGACATAGGATCACGTCCCCGTTTTGTAAAGGTGCCATGTTAGATATTTTCGCTCCATTGAGAAACAGAGGTGATTCATGGTTTGGAGCAACCAACCATTCTCCTTGCTGCTTGACAAACGATACCCTCGCTGTTTTGGTTTGAATGTCTGCTTGTAGATCAGGCGCCACCATCAGTTCGGTTTTATTGCCGACGTAATAAATGTGCGTTTTTATTTCCTTGTCCATCCACACGACCGTAATCGTTTGTCCATCGTCATCCACCGTAAAGGGAGTATACGGCTTCAATTCCCCAATTGGTTTATCTCCTTGCAGCACCGTCATGGCGGAAGCATCTGTTTGTTTGATTTCTATATATCCGTTACGAAATAAAAAGGATGGGATGGTGATATGATGCTCCAGTTTATTTCCGATAGAAATGCAACCCTCTTGTCCTGTCAGTGGGAATAGCTGGCAAGTATCCTTATAAAAAATCCATAATTGACTCATATAATCCTCTCCTATGATGCTCGTTGCTGCGCTTTCTTCCATTTATTTTTTCGTTTCCGCATTGTTTGGCTTCGCGCTATTAGATGCAGGCGGCTTATGATTAGGCGCCGGTGTGTTGGACTGTTGTTTTGGCGCCGTCGAAGCCGGAGGGCTGGTTGCCGGCTGCTGTACCGGGGGTTGCTGCTGGCTTGTCTCCTCTTGCTGCTTTTCTTTCAATTGCTTTTCCTGCTCCTCTCTTTCTTTCTCATATTCTTCTATCTCTCTATCAATCTCTTCTAATTTTTGCTGCTTTTCCTCTCCGGACAACTCTTCGTCCGCCTTTATTTCTTCACGGTATTTTAACAAACCGTACATAATCAGCTCCCTATCTTCCATCGCTCTCGCCAATTCAAGCGCGTCCTCGCTTCTTCCCCGGCCGATATAAATCCAATACAGCAAATACTGCGGGTCTGTTTTCAACGTAATATTATTTAATACCACTTTCTGCTGCTCTTCCGTAAGCGACTCTGTCATGACATAGGAAGAAGCAAGTTCATATTGCACTACATACGGCATTTTTTCTGGAGGATAATTTTCTAATGTCGTAATCACGTCGCTATATTTATTTTGTAAAAACAGCTCGGTACTTTGGATATATGCTTCTTGTTTTGGCTGCAAAAAAAAGAAGGAATAAAACGTATAAATCATAGCAGGAATTAACAAACCAACTGTCGAAAAGAATATATATCGTTGCATAGTCCATTTTCGTTTTGGAATATGTACAGACGCTCGTTCTTTTGCTTCTTCCTCATCCATCCATCGTTCTAAAATGGACAAAAGCGCTTCTAGGTTTTCTGCTTGCAACATTTCCTTAGCGATATCGGAACATTTTAATGTTTCATGAAATTTAAAGTATTCTTCAAAACGGTGTTGCCCGTCTGTCAATGCTAGCACCGTCGCTTTTACTTCTTGAAGGAGACGTGCTTCATCCGGTTCATACGGCGGCAGGCTCTCCTTTATTCCGACATGAAGGAAAAAAGGTTCCAATCCATGATCAAACACAAGGTTTTCCGGGCATATAATAAGGATAAACCGACGAAGAGAGTGATTTTTCACTTTTGTGACGAGTTGATATGCCGCTCTTAGCCGGGAAAGCAGCGATTTTTTCCGTACAGCTGGAAACGAAAAAAACGATGCGGGTGGAGTGATGGTGATCTTCACTTCATCCTCAGACACGTCAATATCCCGTAACAAATAAGGATCGATTTCCTTTATGATCTGTAATTCTAGCGGATGCTGCATTTTTAATTTCGCACGCTGGAAGACAATCGTGTAATGTTTATCTTTGGTCATTACGGCATCGATTTGCGTTTCCAAATAGGTCTTTTTCTCTTCCATAATAAAATAGAACTCCTTTTCTCTTTCTCGATGGCTACAATATAACGATGCGGTCTCCATCCGTAATTCCGCTGTCCTTTAATGTAAAATAGCCCGGGCAGACCATTTGTTTATTGTCTACCCGCACCCAGTAGCCTTCTCTTGGCGGCGCCGATATGTTTTTTAACTGCCAAACAATATCGATGAGTTTTTTGATCGAATAAAAATTGGACAGACGAAGATCAAATACATCCTCTGTATAATGCCGGAGATCGATTGTGACTTGAATGTACATGAGATAAGCCCCCAATATAGAAAAAAGCGCCATAATCTTTCTTAGATTTGTAGCGCTTTTTTCGAACATGTCACTCTTTATCCACGGATTTGGCTGGCGATTTGCTGATCTGTTTCTTCCAAAATCGTAGCGGAATTGTGCAATTGTTGCGCAATTTCGTTTAATAGTACAGCCATTTTTTCAAACGATGGGCGCAACTCGTGATACTGCTGGATAAATGCTTGACTGGAAGCACCTTCCCAAATTCCTTGCAGCATATTGCTCATTTGATCCAATCGTGAAACCAATTCCGTGACATTAGAGCTTTCTGTATTATATTGTCTTGCGACTCCACGCAATTCTTCCGGTGTTAAACGAATAACGCCTGACATAGTTTCTCCCCCTATAGCCATATTTTCCCTTTTATTTTAATGAAGATGACAAGCAGCGGTCAACAATATATAACCATTTCTTTTAAAATAAGGAAAAAGTAGTATTTTTCCCTGATTGTCCAATGATTTTGTGCCATTTTTCTCATTACGATAGATACTTTCTTACTATTCATGGAATTAAAAGAAGACGGAGTATAGGAGGAGTGTACGGGGATAGGCGGGGCTGATGTTCATTAACCCCCTCATTTATCTTTTCTTTTCCCGAATAATGACATCATAATACAAGGTGATATTTTGTCCTCTCATCTCATTAATCATGTCTGTGTATAGCGAAGCGACGTATCTCATGTCGTCCCTGAACGTATAATTAATCGATAGGTTATTTTCTTGATACTGTTTTATCGCTTCATTGGTTTTGTCGATGATTTGCCCACTGCCATATTTCATTTCATGATGAATCAAATGAACCAATTCCTCATCCAATTCACTCATTCTATTTAATTGTTGAATAAAAGTGTTCGCTTTATACGTAAAATCCTGCTCTAGACCAAAATTATAGAGCATATTCAGTTGTCCCATACAAAATATCCCCTCCTTATCCATATCGCAAATCAAATATTTTGGACACATTTTGGTCCTGCTCAAAAAACTCCTCAAACGATTTTTTAATGGTTTCAATGAGTTCTTTTCCTCTAGAAATTTCATGTTCATAATACGAAAACATCGATTCTTCAAAGATATACGGAATCCTCCGATCCAACGGTGGAATAGACTCATGGACATCAATGCGGCGTAACACATACACTTGTTTTGCATCATCGGTAAAATGCCCCAATAAATGCTGATAAGCCCAGGGATTTTGTTCCATGTCCTCGATTTTCTTCATCAGTTCTCGTTTTTGTGTTTCAAAATCCTCTACATATTCATGTAAATAGCTCTGCTTCATCTCATTCAATACCGCTTCTTTTTCTTCCATAATTTGCAGTCCCTTTAGATATATTCTTACGGCGGAGGAAAGATTCATCCGGATTTCACGTTCTCCCACCTTCTTGATTAAAATCAAATTTCCATTCTCATCATACGTTCTGCCTTTGGAACGGGCGAGAGCATTGATGACTTCGTTCAAGGAATGGGCATTCACGCTTGTGGTGATAGCATTTTGAAGATTCTTCGTATTTTCTTGGATGATTTGAAGACGTTTTTCAATGTCCAATACCTTATCCCGAATTTGGAATAACGTCTCAATGCATTGAAGAATATCAACAGGATTTAAGAGAACGATCCCATTCCATAGTTCATGAAGCAGCTGTTGTATCAATGTGACATCTTTTTCAATTCCCTTGACTTCTCTCAACACTGTGTTCTTTTCCTCTACCGTCATGTAGCCTAATTGCACGAATACACTCAACATCGGGTCCAGATTTTTATACAGTATTCCGATGTGCTTGAGCAGCACTGGAATCTTCTCACTCATTTCATCGTACATATGATCGATTTTAGAAAGAATGTCTTTTGCATGCATCACATAGTCTATGGCATCATAGCCCTGAAGCGACTCAATAAAGGCGATATCGACCCCCGTCATCGCCTGAACGACCCCATCAAATCCTTTTTCATTATAAACATCTGAATATTGCGACAAATATACTTGAATGGCTTTTACATCTTTATCGGATATTTTCGCAATCAAATCTTTGATACTAGTAAAATCCTTGTTCGTATCAATGACCTGGCGGCTTCCGATATCGATGAACCCCCGCACCCCGCTCACCGCATACAATAGATCCTCCTGGGCGGTCAGATGATGAATCGAACGCTCGTCGATTTGCTTTTTATAATATTCTTCCGCAAAGGCCTTGAGCTCGGAAGGGGGGAGGGAGTAAATTTCTTCATAATGATCAAAATTTAAATTGAATTTTTTTACTAATTGGCCCCAGAAGTACTCATCAATCGTTGCTAATTGATAAAAACTGGGCGGTGCATCGTTAATAACATATACTTTTTCATATCTCTTTTCAGTGAGTTGTATTGTCTCGTTTAAGTTCCCACCCAATGAATGTCCCAGTCCGATTTTCTTTAGTTTGATTTTGTTATCACTGCGTCCAACTTTTTCATTAATTTTCTGTGTCACAATCTGGTCAAATCGCAATGCAGCATCGTATTGACTCCTATTTTGTCCAACGAAAATCCCGAAAACATTGTAAGTCCAATCAAGGGGCTTCCAAGTGTCTTTTTCCGGCGCTTCGCTTCCCCTTGTAATGGTATATAATTGATTGATTCCCTTTTCCTCGTCATAAAAATGAATTGCTGTTCCATCAAAACCAGAATCAATATGACTGAAATCTTTAAAATCATCAGAGCGATAAATCGTAATGTGAGCGGGCGGCTCTTTTCCTGTTTCTTCGATATAAATTCTTTTGATTTCTCTTTTGATTTCATCAATGGTCAGATTTTGATATTCTACATTCATAATCCGCGCACGCAATATATCCGTATTTAGCACTTCTTCATTTGACACAAAATCTTCACCTCCCTCTCTCCATCAATACTGAAATTTTATCGATTTCATAAACATTTTTGCCCGTTCTTCTTCTTTCTGTACATCCATGTTACACTTCTGGTTTGCGTCCTTACAAGTGACTGCATATATAAATCGGACTGCTTGATAGCTGTGATTCGACTTTACATAGCTGAAAAAATAATAAATAATATCATTATTGGAAATATGTTGTTCATTCTTACCAAAGTAAATCGTGTTGTTATTAGATTCAAATTTTGTATATTTGCCATTATAGTGGACATAGGTAGATAATAAATCAAGGTTTACATCAATGTTTTCCGTTATTTTTGCATTTTCATATGTCATTCTGATATAGTTAGATATATTTTCTTTTTCTCTTCCCCCTCCCAAATGTATAGATTCATAATATTTTTTATGCTTTTCATAAAACATGCGGTCTATTTTTGCATTTTTCGGATACAGCATCGTAAAGCCGCCGGTTTTCGACTTGAATAAGTAATATCCTTCTTTCACTTCTTTTGGCGAGACCATAAATTCCCGAGTAAACTTGTCTTGAAATGCCACCGTGTCCGGCAACTTCTCCGGTTGAGCCTTTGAATCCATCTCACACCCTCCGATCCATATCAACATCAATAGCAGCAAATTTCTCCATCGCTTAAGCAAAGGACAGTCTCCTTTCCCAATTATCTCCATTCTCTCTATACGTATCATATGATCACGGTGTGATCAATAAAAAATGTTATTATATCCAAATTCAAGAAAAAAGAACTATAGCTTTAAGAGGAAATGTAGGCGACTTATGACTTTAGACCTTATTGATGAATCAGAGAAATGAAAAGAAAATGGGGGGCTTGTCTTGCATGTCCTTTGAGGGGATTTTTGAAAGAGGTACCTGACATACACTTGGTCAAATCGATGTGCAGTGAGTTGGATCATTTCGACATGGTTCCCGCCCAGCGAATGACCCACAATCCGATTTTTTTCAGTTCGATTGTTTGACCGTTCCTCTTTAATTCTTCGGTAATGATTTGTGTCACTTTCCGGTCAAATTCCAATGCATCTCTATATTGACTTCTGCTTTGCCCGACGAAAATTCCAAAAGCATTGTAAGCCCAGTCGAGCGGCTTCCAAGTATCGTTTTCCTGCATTTCACTTCCCCGTGCAATGGTATACATTTGATTGATTCCTTTTTCCTCATCGTATAGATGAATCACCGTGCCATCAAAACCGGAATCGATGTCGTTCAAATTTTTAAAGTCGTCCGAATGGTACACGCGGATATGGGCGGGAGGCTCGCTGCCTGTCCCTTTTGATTTCCTCTGCGGGAAGATAAAAAATCAATAAGAGAACACAAAACTTACTTTATTTAATATCAAGACGAATTTATGAAATTTAAAGATATCAAGTATTATATATATAAATAATGATAAAGGTTTTTTATTGGAAGGAAAGGTGCTATATTATGAAAAAAGACCGGCATCATGCCGGCTCCTTGATTATTTATATACTTTAACTTTTACTGTTCTGACACCCCATTGGATAGCTTTTGCTTTTGTAGGCATGAGTACGTCAATTTTATAGCCTCTGATTCCGCTTCCTTTATCAGCTGCAACCGCATAGCCGTAACCTTCCACATAAACTTTTGAACCTAACGGAATTACCTTTGGATCAACGGCAATTACTTTCATCGAAGGGTTTTTCTTTAAATTTAAGCCTGTAGCCGTTATTCCGCGGCAGCCTTTACAGTTTACTGTATAAGCATATGCTTTAACGGTGATTGTTTTGTACGCTGCTGTTTTGGCTGCTGCTTTTTTTACTGTAGTTTTAGCAGCCGCTTTGGTTACTGGTCCTGAAATCTTTAAAACCTGCTTTGGTTTGATCAAATCGCTTTTAAGGTTATTCCATCTCTTTAGCTGGCTGACAGTCACTTTATACTTTTTAGCTATACCCCAAAGAGTGTCACCACTTTTTACCTGATATGTACCGGCTGCCGATGCAGCTCCTGAAAATCCGAATGCTAGAAAGATTGATGAAGTAATATATAATAGTAATTTTTTCAAGATAATAACCCCCCTTGCTTACATTCGTAACAATAGAATATCAATAAAATGTAACAATTATGTTTCATAGAATTAGTAATTATGTTACAAAATGAAGACATAATTGTATCATCTTGTTTTTTCTTGACTTTTAGTTCCTCCATCATCAGATAGACCGTAATGAACCCCTCCCACCTTCATTCCATGAAGAGGTGGGAGTTTCTTACCATCTCCATCGAAGAAGCTTCTGCTCGGAAGAAGGCGGTCTTCTTCCGCTCGATGAATGCATCGGAAGCCTTCTTGATGGATCCAGTAAGCAACATCGGCATCACACCGATGGGGCGGTCCAACCCTTCTACTACTTCTTGCTTACGCATAAAAAAGGTGCACTTCCTATCAAGTGCACCCCAACAATTGACATAGAACCAATGAAAAAACGGACTTGCCATTATCGGCAAATCCGTTGATTTATTTTTTAAGCATATGATTAAGTATATGGAGACGGTGGGAGTCGAACCCACGTCCAGAGATATCGCCACTTAAGCATCTACGAGCGTAGTCGGTATATTTGGTTTCGCTGCATCTTCCGCCTACCGACAGGCCTCCGAGCAGCTAGCCTGGTTCGTCTCTTCCCTCGTCCTCAGGCGGCGGACTCGGGCGTAGCCCACTCGCTATGAGCCCCTGAACCGCCACGTGGGCGATGGCGGGAGGAGCTAGCTGCGTTTAATTAGGCAGCTAAAGCGTAGTTTTCTTTGCCAGTTATCTTTAGGTGACGTTTTTTACGAGGACGATCCCCTCGGCTCGCAGCTTAAGCTCGATCTATCCCTGTCGAATCCGTATCGTCCCCGTGATGGAGAAACGATGACGAATAAGCTTAAGCTTTGGATAACTGGCCATCGGCATTATTTATTATAGCATAATGCATATAAAATTCAATTGTGAAGTTTTGGAATTAGAGTTTTTGCCGTTCGCGAAACGCGCGTTCGATTTCCCGTTGTGCTTCTCTTCGTTTCATATCTTCGCGTTTATCATATTTTTTCTTTCCTTTGCCGACACCTAACAACACTTTGGCAAAACCGTTCTTAATATATAGCTTTAACGGAACGAGCGTATAGCCTTGTTCCTTGGTGTAGCCAATCAGCTTATTAATTTCACGGCGATGAAGAAGCAGCTTTCTTGTCCGCAATGGGTCATGGTTATAACGGTTCCCTTGTTCATATGGGCTAATATGCATATTATGAAGAAATACTTCTCCTTTTTCGACTTTGGCAAATGAATCTTTTAAGTTCACTTTTCCAGCACGGATCGATTTAATTTCCGTTCCTTGCAGGACAATCCCTGCTTCATACGTTTCTTCGATAAAATAATCGTGATGCGCTTTTTTGTTTTGCGCAATCAGTTTCCCTTCACCTTTCGGCATACCGCGCTCTTCCTCCTCTTATAGCGACAACTATAATTTTAGCAAAAAACGATAAGAAGGAAAAGTCTCCTCCTATCGAGACTTTTCCTTATCTTTTCTTTTTCTTCTTTTTTGCTTTTAGCTGCGGAACGTCTTCATAAAACTTCTTCGTTTTTCCATTTTGTTTATTTGTTTTTTTCTGCTTTTTCCCTTCGATCACGACAGGAGCACTTTTTGCCTTTGGAGAGCGGCGGCCTTTCATACCGACAATTTCAAAATCAACGATCCGCTCGTCTTTATTCACGTTAATGACGCGGACGGTAATCTCGTCGCCGATACGGTATACTTTTCCCGTTCGTTCGCCGACCATGGCGTAATGCCGCTCATCATAACGGTAATAGTCATCCGTTAAGTAGCTGACATGAACGAGCCCTTCGATGGTGTTCGGCAGCTCGACAAATAGACCGAAATTCGTAACGGAGCTAATAATTCCGTCAAACTCCATGCCAATCTTATCTTCCATAAACTCCGTTTTCTTCAAATCGTCTGTTTCCCGCTCGGCTTCCACCGCACGCCGTTCCATATTGGAGGCATGTTCGGCGATATCCGGAAGTTTTTCCGCCCATTTTTGTTGCGTCTTTTCATCCATTTGCCCGTTGATCAAGTACGTGCGGATGAGACGATGCACGATCAAGTCCGGATAACGGCGGATTGGAGAGGTAAAGTGCGTATAAAAATCGGTTGATAATCCATAGTGGCCGAGACTTTCCGCATCATAGCGAGCCTGCTTCATCGAACGAAGCATGACCGTCGAGATGACCATTTCTTCCGGCTCGCCGCGCACCGCCTCTAAAATTTCTTGGAGCGCGCGCGGATGAATTTGGTTTCCTGTTCCTTTCACGACATAGCCGAAATTCGTAATAAACTCCAGAAAGCGCTGCAGCTTTTCCGGTTTTGGATCTTCGTGCACGCGATAAATAAACGGAACGTTCAGCCAGTGGAAATGTTCAGCGACCGTTTCGTTCGCCACAAGCATAAATTCTTCAATAAGCCGTTCCGCCACCGAACGTTCGCGCAGCACGACATCATACGGCTTCCCGTTTTCATCGACAAGCACTTTTGCTTCTTTAAAATCGAAATCAATCGCACCGCGTTTCATCCGTTTATTGCGCAAAATTTCCGCCAGTTCCGCCATCAATTCAAACATAGGCACAAGCGGTTCGTATTTTTTTCGTAATTCTTCGTCTTTATCGACGAGAATTTTGTTCACATCCGAATACGTCATCCGTTCCGTTGTGCGAATGACGCTTGGGAAAATTTCGTAGCTGACGACTTCTCCGCGTTCGTTAATTTCCATTTCACACGAAAGTGTCAAGCGGTCCACTTTCGGATTTAAGGAGCAAATGCCGTTCGATAAACGGTGCGGAATCATCGGAATGACGCGGTCGACCAAATAGACGCTTGTCCCGCGTTCATATGCCTCACGATCTATCGGCGATCCTTCTTCCACATAGTAGCTGACATCGGCGATGTGGACGCCAAGCTTGTAATTTCCATTCTCGAGCCTGGTGACCGTTACAGCGTCATCTAAATCTTTCGCGTCTTCGCCGTCAATCGTGACAATCATCTGGTCGCGCAAATCGCGGCGGCCTTGCAGGTCCTTTTCCGTAATCGTATCGGAAATACGGTTGGCGTGTTCGATAACTTCTTCTGGAAATTGCAAAGGAAGGCCGTATTTATGAATGATCGATAAAATATCGACACCAGGGTCATTTTTATGGCCAAGAATTTTAATGACTTCTCCTTCGGCGCTCATTCGCCCTTGCGGGTACGAGGTGAGCCGCACGACTACTTTGTGGCCTTCCACGGCGCCGTTTGCCGCATGTTTCGGGATGAAAATATCGTTGACAATTTTCTTATCATCGGGTATGACAAAACCGAAATACTTGCTTTCCGTATAAGTTCCGACCACTTCGGTGACGCCGCGCTCTAAAATGCGCACGATCGTTCCTTCTCTGCGCGCACCTGAGGAGTCGGCATGCACGCGCACTAATACGGTATCCCCATGCATCGCATTTTTCATTTCCGACGGCGGGATGAAGATGTCATCCAGCGTCGGATCTTCCGGCACGACGAAAGCGAACCCTTTCGCGTGTCCGGACACTTTTCCGCGCACTAAGTTCATTTTTTCCGGTACACCGTAACGATTGCTTCTCGTGCGTACGACTAGTCCTTGTTCTTCCATCGCCACCAGCGTTTTGACAAACTCTTTAAATTGTGCGGCATCGGTAATGGCAAAAGCATTTTCCAGCTCCTGGACGGTTAACGGTTTGTATGCCTCGTCCCTCATAAACGTTAAAATTCGTTCCGCTAATGATGAATCCATCATTCTCCCTCCTTTCAACGGTTACCAATCTAACGATTCCAAAAACTCATAAATATCCTCATGCAGCTGTTCTTTTTCTTTATCTAGCGTAATGACATGGCCCGACTCTTCATACCATTTGATTTTTTTCACTGGTGATTCAATGCCGTTATAAATAATATTTGCACTATCGGGATTAATCATGTCATCATGCCGCGCCTGCACGACAAATGTCGGCGCATAAATTAAATCAATATGATCGCGGACGTCGGCAATCAGCTCCTGTAGTGCTTTCAATGTACGCATCGGCGTCTTTTTAAACTCTTCCATTTCTTTTTCAATTTGCTCCGCTGTTTTTCCTTCCCGCTTTTTATATTCGCGCGCATACTCCAACACGCCTTGATACATCCTTTCCTCGCTTTTAATATACATCGGCGCGCACATTGAAATAATTCCTACTACAGGTACAGTGTAACCTAATTTCAGGGAAAATACGCCGCCAAGCGATAATCCTGCGACCGCAATTTTTTCGTACCCTTTATTTTTTAAAAATTCATAGGCATTCATCACATCTTGCCACCAATCGTCCGGCCCAGTATGTACAAGCTCTTCCGGCGGCACGCCGTGTCCTTTATAAATCGGTGCATGGCATGTATATCCTTTCGATTCAAGAAAACGGCCTAACATTCTGACATCCGCTGAATTTCCGGTAAAACCGTGCAGCAATAACACGGCACGCTCCCCTGCTTCAAAGAAAAATGGCTTTGGTGGAACAATCTTCATGATGCATAACTCCTTTCATTTTATAACAAATAGAAAAGGCAGCCCGAATCAATTGATGGACCGCCCCATTGTTTTTCCATTAAAGTTGCACATACGTTACAGCAATCGTCAAGGCAAAAAACAATACTGCCAATACTACGGTAATGCGCTGAAACACCGCATCCAGCCCGCGCGCTTTTTGCTTCCCGAACAGTTGTTCAGCGCCGCCAGTAATCGCGCCGGAAAGCCCCGCGCTTCTTCCTGATTGCAACAAAACGATCACGATAAGCGCAATCGAAACAATGACTAACAAAGTGACAAGCAACGTATGCATGCCTACTCCTCCTTTAAAACACGCCCTACAATGCTTCCAGTTTATCACAAACGCGGGACTTGCACAATAGGGATAAGGAGCACGCATTATTTATTATAGCAAAATTGTTCTTAAACCAAAAAAATATAGCCTTCCTTTATCTCTCATATAGGATAGGACGGTTTTTTGGTCATGAAAATCAATTTTGCTTTCCTTTCTCCCAAACATCTCTTTCTTTGCCGAACGGATCGGCTTCGACGCGGCTTGACGTGCCAAAAATCATTGCTGCTCTCTTGTTAAAGTCATAAACCGGCCATTCTTCCGGTAGCTGATCATGATTAGGATTTCCATTGCGCGCAAACGAAATCCATGCATCATGCATCTGTTTACTGATCTGTTCTCGTTCCGGCAAATCTCCTGTAAAATGCGTGATTCCTGGCTGATGAAGGTTGCCGAACACAAATGGCAATTCAAGCGCATGGCATGCTTTCAATTTGCCGCCCATGATTGGCGTTTCATAATCAAAGCGATACATCCAGACGTTTGCCCCTTGTTCCACTTGATAATCAGCAGTGCGTAACATGCCATTGGTAAATACGCGGTAAGTCATGATGCGCAGCAGTTTTTGCCATATTGGCTCCGCTTCATCTCCTTGATGCAGATAATAATCGACAACCTCGCGTGGAACGGGACCGACTTCTTTGTTGATGCGCTTGAGAAGCTCTTGTTCGCTAAGCGCAGTCCATGAAGGGTCTGTCAGTGTAAACAAGTTATATTCGTCTTTCGTGACGCCAATGATCATCGAAATATCGCGTGCCGCTCCTTCTTTCAGCGCTTCAATCGGATGATTTGGCAATGTTTTTCCGTCTATCACCGGTCCGTAAGACACTTGCGGGCCAAGCGACAGCGCGGCTTGAAGCAGCTCTTCTGCCGGAATCGTTAGCAATCGGTCACGATCCCCGGGGCGAATGCCGGCTTGATGAAGCACTTTCTCTGCCTTTTCACTCGCCTTGGCAGCAGAATTCAACAAAAGCGCTCCTGAACCGCTTTGTAAAATCGCTTGTTGAAATAAGCCTTTTGCCTCAGGCATGGCTAACAACGTTCCAACGCTTGCAGCTCCTGCCGATTCGCCAAAAATCGTAACTTGTTTTGGATCGCCTCCAAACGCCTCAATATTTTCTTGCACCCATCGCAATGCCGCTATTTGGTCAAGAATGCCGCAATTTCCGGAAGCAGTGTAGTCTTCCCCAAATAAATCCGCCAAATGCAGAAAGCCAAATACGTTCAACCGGTAATTGATCGTTACGACAACAACATCACCGTTAGCGGCAAAAGCCGTTCCGTCATACCAAGGAGTCGACCCTGAACCAAACAAAAACGCTCCTCCATGAATCCACACCATTACGGGACGTTTCTTGCCGTCCGCCCCCGGAGACCAAATGTTAAGGAACAAACAATCTTCGCTTTTAGGTTCCGTGGTGCGTCCCAATACCCCCCCAAACAGCAAACCATCTGGCTGCATCGCAACTGCACCAAACGTTGTGGCGTCGCGCACTCCCGTCCAAGGCTCAGGCGGCTGCGGCGGCTGGAAGCGAAGTTCTCCTACCGGCGCTTTTGCGTACGGAACTCCTTTCCAATAGTAAACGCTTTCATTTTTGCCCCCTTGCAATTTTCCATAGCGCGTTTCGACTATGGTGTTCATCAACGATCCACCTCTTTTCCCAATTATTAGAATGTTCTTAAAAAATATAAACGAAGCAAGACATGGCCGTCAAATTTTCTGCTTTCTTCATATAAAAAAGCACCTAGCGATCACTCGGTTAGGTGCTTGGTTTGCCATCTTGGCAAACAGATGTCTGTTTGATTTGATTATTTTCCGCGGTGTTTCGCTTTTGCTTTAAGGCGCTTAAGCTCTCTTTTTCGCTCCATAAGAGCTTGGCGTTGTTCCTTTCGCAATACCTTTCTCTCTTTTTTACGATGTTCCAATTCTAGCTTAAGGGCGGTTTGTGCGTAGGTGGAAAACGACCGCTCTTTTATTTCTTTTGCCGCTTCTCGCTGTATCCGTTTCGGGTTTTTACGCCGTTGCAGTTGTGCAGGGATAACAGCGGCTGTATGGCATTGGTTCAATAACGCGAGCATCGGTCCATTGACAAACGCCAACACTTCTTCCGATTTCGGTTCAGAACCAAACACGTAGCGGACCGCTTTTAAGGTCTCATTTTCCTTCTGTTCCACCACCCCAACCCAAAATTGGCCATCGTAAAAAACCGTCAGCTTCATGAAAGGTCCCTCCTTTAGAAATTGCCAACAGCGATGGACATCCCAAGGAGGGGAAGATTACTGACACTCGTTTCCGAGTGCGCCCGGACTACCAACCGGGACTGTGTTTTTACGCTGTCTACGTTTATTATACGTACTGCATCCACTCATATGGAAGCCGTTCTTTGCTATTTTCTATCGAAAAAAGACCTAACCGCTCACCGGTTAGGTCTTACTTCATTATTTTTTTAAGTTATAGAACGATTTGATCCCGTTGTAGATCGCTGTATCGCCAAGCTGATCTTCGATGCGGAGCAATTGATTGTATTTCGCGACGCGGTCGGTGCGGGAAGGCGCCCCTGTTTTAATTTGGCCGGCGTTTGTCGCTACGGCGATGTCAGCGATCGTGCTGTCTTCCGTTTCACCGGAGCGGTGGGAAACAACCGCTGTATATCCAGCGCGTTTCGCCATTTCAATCGCATCGAATGTTTCGGTTAATGTACCGATTTGGTTGACTTTAATGAGAATCGAGTTGCCGACGCCTTTTTCAATTCCTTCCGCCAGTTTTTTCGTATTTGTTACAAACAAGTCGTCACCGACAAGCTGCACTTTTTTGCCAAGACGTTCGGTTAATAGTTTATGGCCTTCCCAGTCGTTTTCATCTAAGCCGTCTTCGATGGAAATGATTGGGTATTTCGAAACAAGTTCTTCATACCAGGCAACCATTTCTTCGGACGTTCTTACAACGCCTTCGCCTTCCAGATGGTATTTGCCATCTTCTTTATTGTAAAGCTCAGAAGAAGCAACGTCCATCGCCAGCATAACTTCTTCGCCTGGTTTGTAACCGGCTTTTTCAATCGCTTCGATAATCGTTTGCAGCGCTTCTTCGTTCGATTTTAAGTTTGGCGCGAAACCGCCTTCGTCACCAACCGCAGTATTGTAGCCTTTTGCTTTTAATACGGCTTTTAAGCTATGGAAAATTTCTGCGCCCATGCGAAGCGCTTCACGGAAGCTTTTCGCGCCGACAGGCATAATCATAAATTCTTGAATGTCCACGTTGTTATCGGCATGCGCGCCGCCGTTTAAAATGTTCATCATTGGCACTGGCAATGTTTTGGCGTTAAATCCGCCAAGGTATTGATATAATGGCATGTCTAATTCATCTGCTGCTGCGCGCGCGACTGCCAGTGATACCCCTAAAATCGCGTTGGCGCCTAATTTGCTTTTGTTTTCCGTGCCGTCTAATTCAATGAGCGTTTTGTCAACGCCGACTTGGTCTGTCACTTCAAAGCCGATAATCGCTGGAGCGATAATTTCATTGACGTTTTCCACCGCTTTTAATACGCCTTTGCCAAGATAACGGCTTTTATTGCCGTCTCGCAATTCCACTGCTTCGTATTCTCCTGTTGATGCACCGCTTGGCACTAATGCACGGCCAAAGCCGCCGTCTTCCGTATATACTTCGACTTCTACCGTTGGGTTGCCGCGTGAGTCCAATACTTCACGTGCATATACATCTACAATTGCAGACATGTTCACACTCTCCTTTATTATTTCATAATTAATGTTTTTCCTGTCATTTCTTTTGGCTGTGGCAAGCCAAGCAAATCAAGCATGGTTGGGGCTAAATCTCCTAAAATGCCGTCTTTGCGAAGTTCGATTCCTTTTTTCGTGACGATGACCGGAACCGGATTTGTCGTATGCGCAGTTTGCGGTTTGCCGTCCGGCGTCAATACTTCATCCGCGTTTCCGTGGTCTGCCGTAATAATGGCGATGCCGCCTTTTGCAATAATCGCATCCACGACTTTGCCAAGACACTCATCAACCGCTTCGATCGCTTTAATCGTCGGTTCTAATTTTCCTGAGTGGCCGACCATGTCCGGGTTCGCATAGTTTAAAATGATCGCGTCATATTTATCCGCTTCAATTTCTTTTAGGAGCGCATCCGTTACTTCGTAAGCGCTCATTTCCGGTTTTAAGTCATATGTGGCAACTTTTGGCGAGTTGATTAAAATGCGGTCTTCGCCTGGAAACTTCTCTTCTCGTCCGCCGTTCATAAAAAACGTCACATGCGGATATTTTTCCGTTTCCGCGATGCGAAGCTGGCGCAATCCGTGTTGCGATAGGACTTCACCAAGCGTATTATCTAAATTCGTCGGTTTAAACGCGACATAGCCTTTTACCGTTTCGCTAAAGTGGGTTAAGCATACAAAGAACAAGTTTTTCGGATGTTTCGGACCGCGGTCGAACTCGCGGAAGTCTTCGTTTGTAAACGTGTTGGAAATTTGGATCGCCCGGTCTGGACGGAAGTTGTAGAAAATGATCGCATCTTCGTCCTTAATCGTTGCCACCGGCGAGCCGTCTTCGCGCACGATGACCGATGGAAGCACGAATTCATCGTAAATGCCATGTTTATAAGAGTCTTCGATACATTCAAGCGGATCGCGATAGGTTGGTCCTTCACCATAAACCATCGCGCGATATGCTTTTTCGACGCGCTCCCACCGTTTGTCGCGGTCCATCGAGTAATAACGGCCGGATAATGTCGCGATTTCCCCGACGCCATACTCTTTTATTTTTGCTTGCAATTCTTTGATATATTTCGGTGCCGTTTGCGGTCCGACATCGCGGCCATCTAAAAAGCCGTGGATGTAGACGTTTTTTACGCCTTCTTTAGCGGCTAATTTTAATAGCGCATATAGATGGTTAATATGGCTATGAACACCGCCGTCAGAGAGAAGACCAAAAATGTGCAAATTCGTTCCTTTTTCTTTGACATGATTCATCGCCGCTAAAAACGTTTCGTTGCGGTCAAACTCTCCCTCGCGAATCGCGATGTTGACGCGCGTTAAGCTTTGGTAGACAATGCGGCCGGCACCGATATTTAAGTGGCCGACTTCCGAGTTTCCCATTTGTCCTTCTGGAAGACCGACCGCCTCGCCGCATGCAGTTAATGTAGCGTGCGGATATTCATTCCAATAACGGTCAAAGTTCGGTTTTTTTGCTTGTGCGATCGCATTGCCATACGTTTCTTCGCGAAGTGCAAATCCGTCTAAAATAATTAACGCTACTGGTTTTTTACTCATGTTGTCCAGCCTCCACTAGTTGTAAAAATGATTTCGGATCGAGGCTTGCGCCGCCGACAAGGGCGCCATCAATATGTTCCTGCGCTAAAAATTCGCGAATGTTTTCCGGTTTGACGCTGCCGCCGTACTGAATGCGTACTGCTTCGGCCACTTCCGGCGAAAAGATTTTGGCAATGACCGAACGGATATGACCGCACACTTCATTGGCATCTTCCGCCGTCGATGATTTGCCAGTGCCAATCGCCCAAATTGGTTCATAGGCGATCACCACTTGTTTTGCTTGTTCCGCGGTTAAACCAGCAAGCGCTTTTTCTACTTGCGCGCCAACAATGTCATTCGTTTTGCCGCTTTCCCGTTGTTCTAACGTTTCACCGCAGCAAACGATCGGAATTAATCCATGCTTAAAGGCAGCATGTACTTTTTTATTGACTGTTTCATCCGTCTCCGCAAACATTTCACGGCGCTCGGAATGACCGATAATCACGTAAGTCACACCGATATCTTTCAGCGCAACTGGACTAATTTCGCCAGTAAACGCTCCTTTGTCTTCAAAATGCATATTTTGCGCGCCGATTTTTAAATCAGATCCTTGTACGTTTTGAACAAGCCGGTCCAAAAACAAAAATGGCGCACAAATGACAGAGTCTATTTGTTCTGCCGGTGGAACAAGCTGTTTTACTTCTTCCACGAAGCTTACTGCCTCCGGCAATGTTTTATGCATTTTCCAGTTTCCAGCGATAATGCGTTTTCTCATCATCTGTCCCTTCCTTTCTAAGAAAGGAGTGAGCGTGTTATTTATCGTTTAACGCCACCACTCCAGGAAGTTGTTTTCCTTCCATAAATTCAAGCGATGCGCCGCCGCCGGTAGAAATGTGGTCCATTTTTTCCGCTAAGCCGAATTTTTCTACCGCCGCTGCCGAATCGCCGCCGCCGATGACCGAATATGTATCGACAGCATCCGCTAACGCTTGGGCCACTGCTTTCGTTCCTTCGGCAAAGGCATCCATTTCAAACACGCCCATTGGGCCGTTCCATACAACCAGCTTCGATTTCATAATGACATCGCGATATAGTTCGCGTGTTTTTGGACCGATATCCAGCGCTTCCCAATCGCTTGGAATCGCATCAATCGCAACGACTTTCGTATTGGCGTCGTTTGCAAACCGATCGGCTACAACGACATCAACCGGCATATAGAAGTTAACTCCTTTTTCTTTGGCTTTTTCCATAAATGATTTGGCCAATTCAATTTTATCTTCTTCCAGCAGCGATTTGCCAACTTCATGGCCTAGCGCTTTCACGAACGTATACGCTAACCCGCCGCCGATAATCAAATTGTCCACTTTGTTAAGCAAGTTTTCGATGACACCGATTTTATCTTTTACTTTCGCACCGCCAATAATCGCCGTAAATGGACGGTCTGGATTGGACAGCGCCTTTCCTAACACTTCAATTTCTTTTTCCATTAAAAACCCCGCAACGGCTGGCAAATAATGGGCAATTCCTTCGGTAGACGCATGGGCGCGGTGGGCAGCACCAAACGCATCGTTCACATAAATGTCCGCTAATTCAGCAAAAGCTTTCGCCAGCTCTGGATCGTTTTTCTCTTCTCCTGGATAAAAGCGGACGTTTTCCAGAAGCAATACATCGCCTTCCTTCATGCTGGCGATCGCTGCTTTTACCGCATCCCCGTATGCTTCATCTGTTTTTACTACCTGTTTGCCGAGCAACTCGCTTAGCCGTTTAGCCACCGCATTTAAGCGCAGCTCTTCGACAACTTTTCCTTTTGGACGGCCAAGGTGGCTCACCAAAATCACTTTTGCACCTTGTTCAATTAAATAACGAATCGTCGGAAGTGCGGCGCGAATACGTGTATCATCCGTAATCACACCATTTTCCATCGGCACGTTAAAGTCAACGCGGCAAAACACTCGTTTTCCTTTTACATCGACGTCCCGAACCGTCTTTTTGTTCATGGCCCTATGCCCCCTTTTTGATGATATCATTCCCACAAACGAAGAGGAGTGGGGATCATTCCCCCGCTCCCCCTCCACCATCCTATTATAGACTTGACCGAGCGTGAAAAACAACGATTATCCTTATAGACCTTTTGACGCAATATATTCAGCAAGATCCACAACGCGATGAGAGTAGCCTGTTTCGTTATCGTACCAAGATACTACTTTCACCATTTTTCCTTCAATAACCATTGTGGAAAGCGCATCGATCGTCGAAGATGCGGTAGAACCGTTATAATCGCGCGATACGAGCGGCTCTTCACTGTAAGCCAGGATGCCTTTCAATTCGCCTTCCGCAGCTTCTTTCAATGCCGCGTTGACTTCTTCCACCGTTACTTCTTTTTCAAGCTCCGCAACAAGGTCGACAACTGACACGTTTGGTGTCGGTACACGCATTGCCATACCGTTTAGTTTACCTTTTAGTTCAGGCAGTACAAGCGCAACTGCTTTTGCCGCACCAGTAGTTGTCGGAATAATCGATTCCGCAGCAGCACGGGCGCGACGCAAATCTTTATGAGGCAAATCCAAAATTTGTTGGTCGTTCGTATACGAGTGAACCGTCGTCATCATGCCGCGGACAATGCCAAATTTTTCATGAAGCACTTTAGCAAACGGCGCCAAGCAGTTTGTTGTACAAGAAGCGTTAGAAATAATGTGATGGTTTGCCGGATCGTATTTGTCTTGGTTTACGCCCATAACAATCGTAATGTCTTCATTTTTTGCCGGTGCAGAGATAATGACTTTTTTCGCTCCAGCTTCTAAATGTTTTGCCGCATCCTCACGTTTTGTGAAACGGCCTGTCGATTCGACAACAATATCAACCCCTAATTCGTTCCATGCTAGTTGAGCTGGATCGCGTTCCGCTTTGACAACAATCTCTTTTCCGTTTACAACGATGTTATTGCCATTCACCGATACTTCTGCGTCTAGCTTTCCATGAACCGAGTCATATTTCAACAGATGAGCCAATGTGTTTGCATCCGTTAGGTCATTGACGGCGACAACTTCAATGTTTGGATTTTTTAATGCAGCGCGAAATACGTTGCGGCCGATACGGCCAAAACCGTTAATACCAATTTTTACTGCCATGAATAGCTCCTCCTTAAAAAATAGTTTATATGATAAAGGGATATTACTCCCCTAACAACGCTTTTGCCGCACCTTCATCAGTGATTAAAATCGAATGCGGGGCCCTTTTCATATACGCTTGAATCGCTTTCGCCTTCGACGCCCCTCCAGCGACTGCAATGACGTGTTCGACATGCGGGAGGTCTTCAAGCTGGATGCCGACCGTTTTCACTTTATGAACAACTTCCCCTTTTTCGTTAAAGTAATAGCCAAACGCTTCTGCAACCGCATGACGTGCTTTTATTTTCTCCATATCCTCTTTTCTCGTTTTCCGGCGCTCCGCCATAGTAATAGCATCTCCTATTCCATGCACAACCATGCGGCACGACTTAATGAGTTCTAGCATTTCTTTCACAGCCGGCTCTTCAATTAACGATTCATACGCTTCGCGGCTGAGATGGTCCGGAACGTGAAGAAGGCGGTAATTCCCTAGCGCTTTTTCCGCCATTTTCGCGCAAATGGTATTGGCCTGGTTTTCCACATTTTCCCCTAAGCCGCCTCGTGCGGGAACAAATAAAAGATCGTTTAACTTCGCATCCGGTGTCATCATCTCGGCCACCGCAGCCATTGTGGTGCCTCCTGTTACCGCCACAATGTCGCCATTTTTCAGCCGCTTTTTCATGCAGGTGACGCAAGCTCTTCCCATTTCTTTTTTTACCCAAGGAGAAAGGTCGCTATCCCCAGCCACAACGATGGCTTTTTCAATATGCAGCTTTTGTTTTATCGCTGCTTCTAAATCTTTTAGCCCCAGCACTTCCCTCATGACATCCTCGAGCGTATGCAGCAATTCCTTGCCTTCAGGCGTTAAGCTCGTGCCGATTGAACCTACTGCCAACAAGTTTTGCTCTTTTAAAAACTGCACCTCGGAACGAAGCACACGCTCGCTCATTCCCAAACTGTTCGCCAGTACCCGGCGCCCAACCGGCTGCATGAGGGAAATATAGTGCAATATTTGATAACGTTTTTGCATCACTTCCAGAAGATCGGGTAATAATTTCTTTTGCGCTTCGATTAACGATTGCATCGAACCCTTCTCCTTAGCTATGGATATTATATGGACATTAATTGTCCCAGTGTGACTTATTATGTCCCACCATGGCAAAAAAAATTCCTCCCGCGTCAATTCTATTGTAACAGGAGGAATACGATTATTCAACTTCTTTTCGCCTCCAGTAAGCGCTTTCTTATGACATCTTTTTGAACCATCCCAAAATCTATTTCTTCCCCATCGATCTCGACTACAGGAATCATTAATTGATATTTTTCGAGCAGCTTGTCGTCATGATAAATGTCGATTTCATTGATTTGAAAGGAGAATTCGTTTTGCAGCTCTTGCAAGACTTGTTTCGCTTTATCGCATAACGGACAGTTCGTTTTGGAATATAAATTGATCTTCATTGTTTGTCCCTTCCTTATCCATACTGCTTTCGCTTTGCCGATGATGGAATATGTAGCTGCTCACGGTATTTGGCGACCGTTCTCCGCGAAACGGCGATGCCATATTGCTCCTGTAACAAATCAGCAAGCTTTTGGTCAGAGAGAGGCTGTTTTTTGTCTTCCGCCTCTATGAATTGCTTAATCATCATTTTTACTTTTACCGAAGAAGCAGCATCCTCCTCTGTGTAAGCGGAAGAAACAGAACTGGAGAAAAAGCGGCGCAGTTCCACGGTGCCAAACGGTGTCTGCACATATTTATTTTTCACCGCACGGCTGACAGTAGATTCATGAATGCCTAGTTCCTCAGCCACTTCACGCATCGTAAGGGGCTTTAACGCAGCAAATCCCGCTTCCAAACATGGCAGCTGTTTATCGACAATAACGGCCATAATATTTAACAACGTTCGTTTGCGCTGCTCTAAGCTTTTGGCAAGCCATAAAAACTGCCGATATTTATCTTTGACGAAGCCGTGGACTTGACTGTCGCGATAATGGGTCATTTGCTGTTCATACGTCCGATTCCAGACCAGTTCCGGATGCACATCGTCGTTAAAGAAAATGCACCATTGGCCTTCCGGGCCGCGTTCGACAATCAGATCGGGGATGATAAAATGCGGCATCTCCTTTGTATAATGAATGCCAGGACGCGGTTCGAGCGTGCGGATTAAATCCCAAACACGCTGCAACGAAGCGATATCGACCCCAAGCTGCTTCGCCAGCGTTTTCCATGATTTTTCAGCAAATAAAGAAAAATGATGCTTGATGATTTGTTCGGCGAATTCATCCCGCTCTGGCAAACGCTGCAGCTGCAAATATAAACATTCTTCCAAGCTGCGTGCGCCCACGCCAGCCGGCTCTAATGACTGCACGATTTCAAGCGCCTTTTCCGCTTTCTCCCTTGAAATAGCTAATTGATCAGCAATTTCCTCCAGCTCGATCCGCAAATAGCCGTCTTCATCAAGGGAAGCGATGAGGTAACGCACGACGCGTTCTTCCTGTTTTGCAAGCGAAAGCGCCGGCAGCTGCGCCATTAAATGCGCCGAAAGCGTTTCTGAACGTGTGCTCATATTTTCCAACCATTGCTGTTTGTCTTTCTCCGATAAGCGGCGCCCGCTTTGCTTCCAGCGATGATCGCGAATTTCCAAAAAAGGATTGTCGAGCGACTGTTCGTATAAAAAAGACTGCAGCTCTGCAGCAGAGTACTGCAATAATTCAATTGCCTGCGTCAGTTCTTTTGTCAGCGCCAGCTTCAGCCGCTGCTCTTGCAATAATTCCGCCCTCATCATCCATCCCCCTTTTCTTCTATTGTACACTACTGCCCCCACGGAATGGTATAGAAATAATTTAACAACGCAGTGATGGACATTTCCAATGCCTGCTTTAGCCGAACACAGTCTATAGCAATATATATATTCAATAAATGTAAAAAACCTGCCGCAAATTACGACAGGTGACTTTTTCGGCAAGCTGTAAAGATCTTTTCTTTTTTAGAAATTATTTAATGTGAAATGATTATGAATAGCTCAATATTCCGTTTATAGAATTAATAAAGGAATCTCCATAAATAAAAAGTTGCATAGGCTTCCCAGTTTGTCCATCTTGAAAATAGCTTTAAAATTTCTTCTTTAGAAGGTTTATTCTCCGAGCCCATCAAATGTTTAATGGTGTTGTGCAGTCCGACATCATCAATGGGAAAAGCAGAAGGAATTCTCAGGCAGCGCATCAAAACATAGTTTGCCGTCCAAGGCCCAATTCCCCGGATATTTACTAACATCTTTTCCGCTTTTTTATAGTTCCCCGCGCCCATCAAAAGCTCTTTCGTCAATTTTCCTTCCGATATAAGTTTCGCCACCCCAATTAGATATTCGCTTTTCTTGGCTGTCATTTGTAATGCCGTTAAATCACTGACCTTCAATGCCGCGATTTCATGGGGGGATGGAAATATCCAATATTGTTCTCTATCCCACTCTACGTGTCGACCGAAGGTTTCCACAAAACGCCTTTTTAATGTATACGCAAAGGTAAGATTAATTTGCTGTCCAATGATCCCCCAGCACAGAGCCTCAAATAAATCGGGAATTCCGATAAGACGAAGTCCATAAAATTCACTGACTGCTTTTTGCAGCAAAATATCGCTTTTACAGTTTGATTTTGAAATCTTGCTTTTATATTGTAAAACCGTACATATGATCTGGTTTCAAGGTATACTATAGGTAATCTACCATCGATGGAGGTAAACGAAATGAAAATGAAAACACAACGAAAACAAGGGGATATTCAACGTGTACCTCATCACGCGAATGAAACAGGTGCCATTGTGGAAAATTTGACAGATGAAATATGGCAAGCCATTGTTTCAAACGATTCATCCTATGACGATAAATTTTTCTATGCTGTAAAGAGTACGGGTATCTTTTGCCGGCCTTCTTGCAAATCCCGTGCTCCAAAAAAAGAAAACATTCGCATTTTTCGCAGTGCCCAGCAAGCCCTATCGGAAAACTTTCGCCCATGCAAACGATGCAAACCAACTGGAGAGCGTTTGCCAGATGAAGATTGGGTGGACCAAATCACACAATGCATTGAAACGAATTACAGCGAACCTTTAAATTTAAAAATATTGGCGGATATGTGCCATGGAAGCCCTTACCATTTGCACCGTACATTTAAACGGATCAAGGGGATTACCCCAGCCGAATATATCCGGAAGGTAAGAATTTCCAAATCAATTCAATATCTTGCCACTTCGGATAAAACCATTGCAGAAATTTCTTTGACAGTTGTCATTCCTAATACAGCATACTTTATCACTTTGTTTAAAAAAGAAACGAGTTATACGCCGGCAGATATCGCCAATTAATTAGCGATGGAGGCGTTAAATAATGGTGTCAAAAAATAATCTAACGGTTTATTGGACTTTGTTTGTGTATGAATAATGGAAAATGTATATAGCTGCGACATCAAATGGGCTTTGTTACGTGGGTTCTCCGAATAAGCCATTTGAGGAGCTGTCCAATTGGGTAAAGAAACACTTACCGAATAGCGTTTTAGTACAAGATGATGAAAAATTGCAGCCTTATACAGCCGAATTAACAGAGTATTTCTGGGGGCAGCGCAAGACCTTTGTACAGCCTCTTGATTTATACGGTACACCATTTCAATTATCCGTGTGGAACGCATTGCGCAAAATTCCGTACGGGCACACGCGGTCTTACTCGGAAATTGCGAATCATATTCAGAAACCGTTTTCGGTACGTGCAGTTGGAGCCGCTATTGGCGCCAATCCAGTTTTAATTATCGTACCTTGCCATCGTGTGATCGGTAAAAATGGAACACTGACAGGATATCGGGGCGGTTTGGAAATGAAGAAACAACTGTTACAGTTAGAAAATGAAAGTTCGCTTATAGGAGAGAGATACCTGCATGCCTAATAATATCACGAAGCACATTGCCTCATTGGATTAATGTTACTGTAGAGCCTTTGGAGGATTTCACATGAAAGTCGAATTTTTTTACAAATACCCGAAGACACTGCTAAATAAAGGAACAGGGGTTCTTTCTGGATATAGCTATTCTTTAAATCCGTATGCTGGTTGTGCATTTGGTTGTTCATACTGCTATGTGCGTCAAATGCCTGTTCCGATGTTCCGTAAGGAGGAATGGGGGAGCTGGGTAGACATAAAAAAGAAATCGGCAGATTTACTGCGCAAAGAACTTTAGGTATTTTTTCTATGTACGAAAAATTGGGTTTGGAAGAATGGTATGATCCTTCAGCATATCGTATCGTGTATGACAGACTAAAAAAGTATTCCCCGATGAACAAGTCTATTTGAGCCAAAAAGGGTTTTTACCTTAATTGAGTGTTTTACACAAAGAGAAAATAGTATTCCTTGTAAAAAAATATAAGCTTCCCAAGACTAACCCTTTTTCTGTTTACTTTTCCGTAAAGTGATGGGAATAGAAAATAGAGGGAAGTACCATGAAACTAGAAAAAGTTGGAGTAATAATAAGCAATCCAAAAGTTTGTTGAACTATCTCGAAAATTAGTATTTCATCATTTGCTGGTGCCGTAAGCACGATATGGAGGTCTATCCTGAAAAAACAACTCTATAAGCTTGAAGGTTGTTTCAAACCGTTGAAAAGCGATTTGGTCAACAGACTAAAACCTGCCGCAATTGCGGCAGGTTTTGCATTGATACGCCCTCGGCAGGATTCGAACCCACGCTAAGAGAACCGGAATCTCTCGTGCTATCCACTACACTACGAGGGCATCATGTTCAGTTGCATGTTCAATTATAGTAGAAACTTCTCCAAATTGCAAGAGGGAAAATGTGTTTAAAAAATGGAAAAGAGGTTATGATGAAAAGAGGGATGTTTGACATCGTTCACGAATAATTATAAATGTAAGGTCGAAGGTGTTTCGTTTGACCTTCATTGACCATTAAGGTATGATAAAAATACATATGATTAGTCAATGGCAAAGGAGGAAACTTCATGTATTTAATCCCTACCGTTATCGAACAAACCAACCGCGGAGAACGTGCGTATGACATTTATTCCCGCTTATTAAAGGACCGCATCATTTTTCTCGGCACTCCGATTGATGATCAAGTAGCGAACTCGATCGTCTCTCAGCTGTTATTTTTAGCCGCGGAAGATCCGGAAAAAGACATTTCGCTTTATATTAACAGCCCAGGCGGTTCGATTACGGCCGGCTTAGCGATTTACGATACGATGCAATTTATTAAGCCGGACGTTTCGACGATCTGCATCGGCATGGCGGCATCTATGGGAGCATTTTTGCTCGCTGGCGGCGCCAAAGGAAAACGATTCGCTTTGCCAAACAGCGAAATCATGATCCATCAACCGCTTGGCGGCGCTCAAGGTCAAGCAACGGAAATCGAAATTGCCGCTAAACGCATCCTTTTCTTGCGTGATAAGTTAAATCGCATTCTCTCTGAAAATACGGGTCAGCCGATTGAAGTGATTGAACGCGATACCGACCGTGACAACTTTATGACGGCGCAAAAAGCGCAAGAATACGGAATCATTGACCGCGTATTAACGCGCTCGGATGAAAAGTAAAATAAAAAGGCTGCTTCGCTATCGTGTGAAGCAGCCGCTTTTTTATTTCTCTTTTTGCACATAGCTGGCCAGCTTTTCAATCGCAGCCTTTTCGTCGGGTCCGTCCGCGATCAACGTAATGACAGAACCGCTGCTAATCGCTAGACTCATTAGTCCCATAATGCTTTTGGCGTTTACTCGCTTTCCGTCCTTTTCCACAAAAATATCAGAAGAAAAGCGATTCGCTTCTTGCACAAACAACGCAGCAGGGCGCGCCTGCAACCCCGTTTTTAATTTGACTTCTACTTGTTTCTCGATCATTCTCCATCTCCCCTTTTATTTATAATGATTTATGAAAATCAACAGGCTTTCCAGCCCGCAGCCGTTCGGCAATTTCATCGATTTTGCGCAAGCGGTGGTTAATCCCCGATTTGCTGATCCTACCCCCGGATACTAATTCGCCTAATTCTTTTAGCGTCACATCTTGATGCTTCATTCGCAATTCAGCAATTTCCCTCAGTTTATCCGGGAGGGAGCTTAATCCGATCGTTTCGTCAATGTAGCGAATGTTTTCGACTTGACGGAGCGCAGCGCCAATCGTTTTATTGAGATTGGCCGTTTCGCAGTTGACAAGCCGGTTGACCGAATTTCTCATATCACGCACAATGCGAATATCTTCAAAGCGCAGCAGCGCTTGATGGGCGCCGATAATATTTAAAAACTCGGCAATTTTTTCTGCCTCTTTTAAATAAGTAATAAACCCTTTTTTTCGTTCCAACGTTTTCGCATTCAGAAAAAAATGACTGTTCATTAATTCACATAATGAATTGTTATGTTCTTCATAAAGGGAAAAAATCTCTAAATGGTACGAGGACGTTTCTGGGTTGTTGACCGATCCGCCGGCAAGAAACGCGCCTCGCAAATAAGAACGCTTACAGCACTTTTTTTTCACTAATTCCGGCGAAATCGCGTGAATTAGTGAAAAATCCTCCTTCAATATTTTCAAATCTTTTAAAAGCTCATGCGCGCCATCAATAACGCGGACAATGTACACATTATTTTTTTTCAAACGCATTTTTTTGCGGACGAATAGTTCTACCGTGACGCTATACCCTTTCTTTAGCAAAGTGTAAATTCTCCGCGCAATGGCAGCGTTTTCCGTTTGTACATCGACAATCATTTTCCGGTTGGAAAACGACAAGGAGCCGTTCATGCGGAGAAGGGCGGACAATTCTGCCTTTAAGCAGCACGGCTTGACTTCTAAATTGGTCAGCTCTTTTTTTGTCTCTGACGCAAACGACATGTATCGTCACCTCCATTAGTTCAACGCGCGCCATTAGGAAGAAGGAGGTGCTGTAATCAGCGAAAGAAGCAATGACGCCACTTTTTTCGTATCATGACGGATGACTTGATCCTCATAGCTGACGATATGATCGCGGATCACGCGAATCCCTAATTCCGTAAGCCGGTCGCTGTCATCTTGCACCGGTTCCGCCAGCTCTTGTGCATAGCGTTGTTGAATGTCTTCCGGAATTTGGCCGTTATTGACAACGACCACATCAAGAAAGAAACATCCCATATGGTCATGCAGGGCTTTGACATGATCGCTGACCGTATAATGCAGCGTTTCTCCCGCCTGGGTCATAATGTTGCATATATACACTTTTTTTGCCTTCGCCTGGCAAACTTCCTGGCCAATTTTCGGCACGAGCAAGTTCGGCAAAATGCTCGTATATAAACTCCCCGGGCCAACAACGATTAAATCGGCCTGACGAATCGCTTCAATCGTTTCCGGAAGCGGTTCAATATCTTCCGGGGTCAAAAACACTCTTTTAATTTTTTTTCCGGAATAAGGGATTTTTGACTCCCCAGAAACAATGGCGCCGTCTTCCATTTCCGCATGAAGGACAACGCTTTTATTCGCTGCCGGCAACACTTGCCCGTGTACGTTCAACACCTTGCTCATCTCACGGATCGCCTTGACGAAATCTCCCGTAATCGACGTCAGCGCTGCCAAGATTAAATTTCCCAATGAATGACCTGACAATCCATTGCCGTTTTGAAAACGATGCTGGAACAATTCAACGATAAGCGGTTCGACATCTGACAGCGCCGCCAACACGTTGCGCACATCCCCTGGCGGCGGAATTCGCAATTCATCGCGCAATCTCCCTGAACTGCCCCCATCATCGGCGACAGTGACAATCGCCGTAATATCAATATCATGATGCTTTAACCCGCGCAATAATACAGGGAGCCCTGTGCCGCCGCCAATGATGACCATTTTTGGCTGCATTTTCTCTTTCATTTATGCTTTTCCTTTCTCCTCTCCATGTCACGGTGGGACACAATCGTTTTATAATCAGCGGAAAAATGACGAGCGATATATTCGGCGATCGCCACCGAACGGTGCTGTCCTCCCGTGCAGCCGATGGCGATGACAAGCTGGCTTTTACCCTCCCGTTTGTAATGCGGAAGCATAAAGGTCAATAAATCGATCAATTTTTCAAGAAATTTTTGCGTTTCTCCCCACTTTAGCACATACGAAGCCACTTCTTCATCCAATCCCGTTTTCGGCCGCATATGATCAATATAGTGCGGATTCGGTAAAAAGCGCACGTCAAACACTAGATCGGCGTCAATCGGAATGCCGTATTTAAAACCAAACGACATGACATTGACCGTAAATGTTTGTTGCGCGTGGGAAGAAAATTGCTGTAAAATTTTTTCGCGCAGCTCCCGCGGCTTTAAATCAGATGTATCATAAATAATTTGCGCACGCCCCTTCAGTTCCTCGAGCAATTCCCGCTCCAAGCGAATCCCTTCCAGCGGCAGGCCGTTTGGCGCGAGCGGATGCGTCCGTCTCGTTTCTTTATAGCGCGCCACCAGCGTCGAGTCTTTGGCGTCTAAAAATAAAATTTGCGGCGTCACCCATGATTGCTCGGCCAGCTCGTCTAGCGCCGTAAACAGGCTGTCGAAAAAGTCGCGGCTCCGCAAATCCATCACTAATGCTACTTTATTCATTTTATTCCCTGACTCTTTCATTAGCTCCAAAAATTTTGGAAGCAGCGTCGGCGGCAAATTATCGACACAAAAAAAACCTAAATCTTCAAAGCTTTGAATCGCAACCGTTTTCCCCGCTCCGGACATTCCGGTAATAATCACCATTTGAATTTGGTTATTTGCCGAACCTTGTTTCATCCTTTCCCCCCTCCTTTCTGTCAACTGGGATCTAACCGGTAGGAAAGCAGCTCGAAGTCTTCCGTATATATAAACGTCCCGTACATCACGCCCGATCCCTTTAAAGCATATTCTAAAATATGATAATCCCCCGGTGCCATCGGCAGTTCATGGATGGCTTCCACCGGGTGCCACTCTAGCTTGCCTTCTTCGCAATACGGAACGTTTTCCCCATCGAATTGTTCAGCAAAAAACGTAAACATCATCCATTCGGAGACGATTTGTTCCCCAGCTTTCATCACAATCGTAAAAACCCCTTTAAGCTTTGGGTTTTTTAAGTAAATCCCCGTTTCTTCACGATATTCGCGAATACACGCTTCACGGACTGATTCTCCTTGTTCCATCTTTCCGCCCGGGGCTACCCACCATCCCCGCTTTGGCTTTTGCAATAACAGTACTTTTCCGTCTTTTAGCAAAACGCAGTTCGTTACGCGCTGCAACACGCTCACCTCAACATTGCTTCATGCAAAAGTTGTTGCAATTCCATCTATATTTATTATACTATTTCTCCCAATTCGCTACAATGAAGAAAAGCAGCGGGAGGGCACGCAGCCGAACGGTCCTTTTTGGGCTGCAGAAACTGCCTCTTTCCCATCCAAAGTTCTTTTGCCCCAAAAATTCATATATTTCCCAAACAAAGAGTCGATCGTCCCATCTTCACGTATTTACAAAAAAAAAGAGCACGGGAAAGGGTACCCGTGCTAATGAAAAAAGATCTATATAAAAGGGGGTCAATTACTTACTTTTAGCATACAAAAAAAATGTTTCATATGTGTTACAGGCGGATTAAACATCCGTTACATTTGATTACTTTATGTTTAATCTTTCTTTTAGCTCTTCCACATAATGTTGTGCGCTTTGTGCGGCAATGCTTCCGTCGCCGGTTGCCGTTACGATTTGCCGCAGCGATTTTTCACGGACATCGCCGGCGGCAAAAATGCCTGGTACTTTTGTTTCCATCCGTTCGTTGGTCTCAATATACCCGTTTTCGTTCGTAATACCAAGGTTTGCAAACGGCTTCGATAACGGAAGCATGCCGATGTAAATAAATACGCCGTCGCACGGAAACTCGCGCTCTTCTCCCGTCTGCGTATGAACGAGCGTCACACTGCCGACTTTCCCGTCTTTCTCATTAATACGCTTCACCGTATGATTCCAGATAAAGTCGATTTTTTCGTTCGCAAACGCGCGGTCTTGCAATATTTTTTGCGCACGCAGCTGATCGCGGCGGTGAACGATCGTCACTTTATTGGCAAAGCGGGTTAAATATACTCCTTCTTCAACCGCAGAATCGCCGCCGCCGACGACAACAAGGTCTTTTCCTTTAAAGAACGCCCCATCACAGACAGCACAATAAGAAACACCGCGGCCGCCAAGTTCCGCTTCACCAGGTACGCCAAGCTTCTTATATTCCGCTCCGGTCGCAATGATGACCGCACGCGCTTTATATTGCTTATCGCCAACGACGACCGTTTTATATTCTTCGCCATCGATAATTTCTTTCACATCGCCATACGCATATTCGGCGCCAAATTTTTTGGCGTGTTCAAACATTTTTGTCGCCAGTTCCGGACCTAAAATATTTTCAAAGCCTGGATAGTTCTCGACATCTTCTGTATTGACCATTTGCCCGCCCGGAACACCGCGTTCAATCATCAGCGTTGACAAATTAGCGCGAGATGTATAGACAGCGGCAGTCATTCCTGCTGGTCCGGCCCCCACGATAATGACGTCGTAAATTTTTTCTTCTGACACGTTGTTTCCACTCCTTCATCGATTAATCTTTCCACCATTATCGTATAGAAGTTCTAAATTAGCGTCTATTGATTTGCTCAAGACAATAAGCTTCTCACTCTTTTTACATATTTTTGCACAGTTGACAGCGAAACATGATATTTTGCAGCTACCGATTTTTGCGTGACGCTCATTCCTTGCTGCTTGCGCCATACATATTCCATGGCTGCCGCCCAAGCCGGATGGTTCGTAAACGGCTCACTGTCTCTAATGGCGTTAATGGCTACAGAAAACCATGAAATATATAATGTTTCCTCCATTTCCTCATTGTTCGCCATGAGCGTCTTTGCAATCCGGTCGATATTGGCGACATAAGAAGGCAACATTTCTTCCATACGAAATAGAAAATAATCAATAAATGGGCGAAGGAGCGGATGGGCAGGCAAATAGCGGCGAAGCACTAACGAAACCGCAATATCGCTTTTATACGGCGATTGACTAAACAAATACAGCCCATATAATATTTCAGCCGTGTTTTTGCGATAAAACCAGCGGATAATGCGTTGAAGTTCTTCATCAAGCGGCGGAGCGGAGAAAACCCACGGTTCCTCCCCTTGTTTATCCGGATTTAAAGTGACGACTTTTTCCCAAATGTGTTTTGCGAACGGCTCATGCCCAGTATAATAAGCGGCATGCGCAAGCCAATAATAAAAAGCTTCATCGCCGTCGTAACCGATTTTATATAAATGGTATAGCCAGCGAAACGCAAGATCAAAACGACCGACAAGGGCAAATGTCGCCCCAAGCTTATAGCGGTGTTCGATAAAAAATGGATATACGCGCGACAACGTTTCACAAAGCTCATTGACCTGGCGTCCATCACGCAAATAATAGTGGAAAGCCAGCTGATTGCAAAGTGCATGCAGATTGCCTGGATTGCGCTCCAGTACTTGTGTGACGATCTCCTGGGCTTTTTGTACATCTCCATTGTAAAAATAGGCGAGCGCTAAGTTGTTATAAGCGGACCAAAATTCAGGGTAGCTGTCGACCATCGTTTCTAATAAAACGATCGCTTCGTCAAATTTTTCTTTTTCCAATAAATAGCGAGCCCGTTCCTGCATGGCAATTAAATTTTCGTGTTCATCCGCCTCTTCTTCGTGGTCCATTTTTAACAATTCCAATAAATCGGCTAGATCTTCAGCAAAATCGCCGTTTGGTTCATGCTTTAAATATAGCTCTGCATATTTTATGGCTTCGCGGAATAAACCGAGATAGGCAAAGTTATTCGCTAAAAAATAAAAACATTCATACATCGTTTCGTCCAATTCATGGATAATTTTAAACAGCCATTGATTGGAGAACTGATACTCCCCAAGCTCCGCCAGCACCAAGGCAAGCTGCAGGGCAAAGGAAGCATCTTTTTCATCGTATTGGACGGCGCGTTCGAAATATTTTTTCGCTTTATATAAATCGCCGAGCTGATACGCCTTCATTCCTTTTTTAAAAAAGTATTCTCCGCTTTGGATAAATGGCACAATCGTTGCTTTTTGCCGCGTTGGCTTTAGTTGTTTTTTCATTGAACCCTCCATCTTTTGTTGAATTCACGAAAACATCTGCCGGAAGCCCACGGCTTTAGCCGTTAGGTAGTTGACCGAAAAAAGTATACCATATTCTTCGGGAAAACGGACAAAAAATAAGCGGGCGGCGCAAAAAAGCCAGCCCGTAATCATGATTTCGCGTCATGCCGCTCCGTCAGCACTTCCAGCACCGCATCAAGCGGCAGCTTTTGCTCGCGAAGCAGCACCAGCAAATGATACAATAAATCGGCCACTTCCCATTTCAACTCATCATGGCTGCGGTTTTTTGCGGCGATAATAACCTCCGCCGCTTCTTCTCCGACTTTCTTTAAAATTTTATCGATGCCTTTTTCAAATAAGTATGTCGTATATGCGCCTTCTGGGCGTTGTGCATCCCGCTTCGCGATGATTTCCTCCAGTTTGTTAATAATCGCAAAGCGGTGCGGCGATACTTCACGGACTTCTCCATCAATGGAATGGGAAAAACAGGAGTAGCTTCCCGTATGGCAAGCCGGGCCGGCCGGCTCGACAAGCACCAAAAGCGCATCGCTGTCACAGTCATAGCGCATATCGACGATGCGCTGCGTATGGCCGGAAGTAGCGCCTTTATGCCAAAGCTCCTGGCGCGAGCGGCTGTAAAACCAGGTTTCCCCCGTTTCTAGCGATTTTTGTAGCGACTCTCTATTCATATAGGCCAGCATCAATACTTCTTTGCTTTGCGCATCTTGGACAATCGCGGGAACGAGCCCTTTTTCATCAAAGCGGATATTTGCGAGGTTCATCGTACATTTACCCCTCTTTCTTTTAAATACGCTTTTACTTCTTTCACCGATGTTTCTTTATAGTGGAAAATCGAAGCGGCAAGTGCGGCGTCTGCTTTCCCTTTTTCAAACACTTCAAGGAAATGCTCCGCCTTCCCGGCTCCACCGGAAGCAATGACCGGAACCGACACCGCTTCGCTTACTTTCCTCGTCAATTCGATATCAAATCCATTTTTTTCGCCATCGCAATCCATGCTGGTCAACAAAATTTCTCCCGCGCCGCGGCGGACCGCTTCTTTTGCCCATTCGACAACTTCAAAATCAGTTGCGTTGCGCCCGCCATGCGTATAAACGCGCCACGAACCGATCGCTTCGTCGTATTTCGCATCAATCGCCACGACGATGCATTGCGAACCAAAAAAGTCCGCTCCTTCCGTAATCAGCTGCGGATTGCGGACAGCGGCCGTATTCAGCGACACTTTATCGGCACCAGCGCGCAAGATCGTTTTCATATCCTCCAACGAATGAATGCCGCCGCCGACCGTAAACGGAATCGCCAATTGTGCAGCAACTTTCTCGACAACTTCGACCATCGTTTTCCGTCCCTCGTGCGAAGCGGAAATATCTAAAAAGACAAGCTCATCCGCTCCTTGTTCATCATAAAACTTCGCCAGCTCGACCGGATCGCCGGCGTCGCGAAGCTGAACGAACTGCACGCCTTTCACAACGCGCCCGTCTTTGACATCCAAGCAGGGAATAATCCGTTTCGTAATCATTCGTCTTTCACCGCCTCAAGCGCCTCAGCGACGGTAAATTGCTTCGTATAGAGCGCTTTGCCGACAATCGCACCGGCCACGCCTTCCTTGGCGTATTTTCGCAGCGCTAAAAGATCGGCGAGCGAGCTGACGCCACCGGAAGCAATGACTTGTTTTCCGGTTGCCCGCGCCATTTCAACGACTGCCGCGACATTTGGGCCTGACAGCGTTCCGTCGGTGGCGATATCGGTAAAAATAAACGTTTGCGCCCCGGCTGCAGCGAGCTCTTTTCCAAGGTCTTCCGCTTTGACATTGGAAGTGTGAAGCCATCCTTCCGTCGCGACAAACCCGTCTCTCGCATCAATGCCGATGGCAATGCGCTCGCCGTATTTTTTCAACATTTCTTTGACAAACGGCGGATCAGCAATGGCAGCGCTCCCTAAAATGACGCGCGCCACACCGTTTTCTAAATAATACACAATATCCTCTTCCGTCCGGATGCCGCCGCCAATTTGCACTTTCACCGGCAGCTGTTTTGCCACTTCGACGACGAAACGATCATTGACACGCTTTCCTTCTTTTGCGCCGTCAAGATCGACCATATGAATCCATTCGGCGCCTTGCGCGGCGAACAACGCCGCCATTTCAACCGGCGAATCACCGTATACCGTCTCTTTCCCATAATCGCCTTGCAGCAGGCGGACGCATTTGCCGCCGCGCATATCAACCGCTGGATAAACCGTAAACCCCGCCATCATCCGTTCCCCTTTCCTTCTACGATCGCCAAATAGTTTTGCAATATTTTCATGCCCACCTCGCCGCTTTTTTCCGGATGAAACTGGGTGCCGAATACGTTTTCTTTGCCGACCACGGCCGGTACTTCGACATTATACGAACTGCTTGCCAGCACCGTCTTTGCATCGTCTGTCACGACATAGTAGGAATGAACAAAATAAACATGCCCTTCTTCTATATTGTCAAGCAGCGGCGAAGGATGATGAAACTTTAGCCGGTTCCAACCCATATGCGGCACTTTATAGCGTTCGCCGCTTGCCGCCTCCTCAGGGATGCGGACGACGCGGCCAGACAACAGTCCCAATCCTTTTGTTAATCCGTTTTCTTCGCTCTCTTCAAACAGCAGCTGCATGCCAAGGCAAATGCCAAGCAGCGGGGTGCCGTTCTCCGCAGCAGTGCGGATGAAGCCGGCCAAACCGGTTTCCTGCAAAATATGCATCGCGTCTTTAAACGAACCGACACCTGGCAAAATGAGCCCCCGCGCCCGTTTTAATTCATTCGGATGGCCAGAAATCATATACGGATAATCAAGACGCTCCAGCGCTTTGCTGACGCTGTATAAGTTTCCCATTCCATAGTCAATAATGCCAATCATCGTCACAACATCCCTTTCGTTGATGGAACGCCTTTGACGCGCGGGTCGATCATCGTTGCTTCATCGAGCGCGCGCCCTAACGCTTTAAATACCGCTTCAATCATATGATGCGTGTTGCGCCCGTAATGGACGATAACATGCAAATTCATGCGCGCTTCAAGCGCCAATTTCCATAAAAATTCATGCACGAGTTCGACATCAAACGTTCCGACTTTTTGGCTTGGAAACTGTCCGCGGAACTCAAAATGCGGACGGTTGCTTAAATCGACAACGACTTGGGCAAGCGCCTCGTCCATCGGGACAAACGCGTTTCCGTAACGTTTAATCCCTTTTTTATCGCCAAGGGCCTCGCGCAGCGCTTGCCCGAGGCAAATCCCAATATCTTCGGTCGTATGATGGTCATCCACTTCCGTGTCGCCTTTCGCCTTGACCGTTAAATTAAAATGTCCGTGCTTCGTAAATAAATCAAGCATATGGGTCAAAAACGGCACGCCCGTATCCAATTCCGCCTTTCCTTCCCCGTCAATGACAAACTCCAGCTGAATATCCGTCTCCTTTGTCGTTCGCAAAATCGATGCATGTCTTGCCATGACCAGATCCTCCTTATTTTTTGAAACGCGCCTCTACCGCGCGCGCATGCGCTTCGAGCCCTTCGAGGCGGGCAAACGCAGCAATTTTTTCAGCATTTTGTTTCAACGCCGTTTCGCTGTAAACAATGATGCTCGATTTTTTCACAAACTCGTCGACGCTTAGCCCGCTCGAAAACCGCGCCGTGCCATTGGTCGGCAGCACGTGGTTTGGGCCGGCGAAATAATCGCCGACCGGCTCCGAGCTAAATCGACCTAAAAAAATCGCTCCTGCATGACGGATTTGGCCAAGGAGTTGCAGCGGCTCAGCCGTCATCACTTCCAAATGTTCCGGCGCCAATTCATTGACGACTCTCACTGCTTCGTCCAGCGTTTCCGTCACGTAAATCGCTCCATAGTTTTCCAGTGACGAAGCGGCAATCGCTTTGCGCGGCAGCGTTTCAAGCTGTTTTTCGACTTCGCTGGCAACGGCAAGCGCCAATTTCATCGATGGCGTGACGAGAATCGCGGAAGCGCGCTCATCGTGCTCGGCTTGTGACAACAAATCAGCGGCAATTTCATCCGCATTGGCTGTTTCATCGGCCAGCACAACGATTTCGCTCGGCCCGGCAATCATGTCAATCGCCACTTGTCCAAACACCTCGCGTTTAGCAAGCGCTACATAAATATTGCCTGGCCCGAAAATTTTATCGACGGGCTGAATCGTCTCCGTTCCGTACGCCAGCGCGGCAATCGCCTGTGCGCCGCCGACTTTATAGATTTCGCTTACCCCTAATTCGTTCGCCGCCACTAACACGCCTGCCGGAAGCGTCCCGTCTTGATTTGGTGGAGATACGATCACAATTCGCTTCACCCCTGCGACTTGAGCAGGAATGACGTTCATCAATACAGAGGATGGGTAGGCGGCTGTCCCTCCAGGAACATAAAGCCCGACCGCATCGAGCGGCGTTATTTTTTGACCGAGGATCGTACCATCCTCTTTGGCGGTAATCCACGATTCCCGCTTTTGCCGCTCATGATAATCGCGAATGTTTGCCGCCGCTTCGCGGATAATCGCCAGCATCTCTGCGCTGACTTGTTGATACGCCTGTTCCATTTCCTTTTCTGTTATACGCAGCGACGCAAGGCGCACCTGATCAAATTTTTCCGTATACTCTTTCAGCGCTTCGTCACCGCGTGTGCGCACATCGGCGATGATTTCTAGCACCGCCCGGCGCTGCTCTTCCGTTCCCGATTCAATCGTGCGGCGCAGCGACAAGTGTTTTGTCACTCGTTCGATTTTCACATCGGCTCTCCCCTTTATTGTGGAATGACTGCGGATAATCGCTCGACAAGGCGATCAATCGCTTCATCTTTCATGCGGTAGCTGACCGGGTTGACGATTAAACGCGACGTTACATCCGCAATTTTCTCGAATTCCACCAATCCATTTTCTTTCAGCGTCCGTCCGGTCGAAACAATATCGACAATACGGTCCGCAAGCCCGATTAACGGCGCCAGCTCGATGGAGCCGTTAAGCCGGATGATCTCGACTTGCTCGCCTTGTTCGCGAAAATAGCTCGAGGCAATATTCGGGTATTTCGTCGCCACGCGCGGGGCGATTTGGTTCATGCGCACACCCGGCAGCCCTGCCACCGCTAAATGGCATTTGCTGATCTTTAAATCGAGCAGCTCGTACACATCGCGCTCTTCTTCCATCATCACGTCTTTGCCCGCAATGCCTAAATCCGCCACCCCGTGCTCGACGTAGGTGACGACATCCATCGGCTTGGCGAGAATAAAGCGCATGTTTTCTTCCGGCACCTCAATCACGAGCTTCCGTGACTCGGCAAATTCTGGCGGGAGCGTGTAGTCCGCTTTACGCAGCAGCTCGACCGCTTCTTCAAAAATACGCCCTTTCGGCATCGCAACAGTGAGCATCGTTTGTCACTCCTCATGAGTGTTGATTATCCATTATGAAGGTATAATAGTGTAGCAATAAGCCTAACAAAGAATGAACTCAGCTTTTCTGCCGTAATTCCCCAACGGAAACGCTGGCGGACAAATCAAATTTGTCCGCAAGGCGTTCACCGTTGGGGATGGGCATGCTTCGCATGCCCAGTCGGCAAGCCAATGCTTGCCGACTCCGGCAGAAAAGCTAGTATCGACCAATGGCAACTGTTTTTGTTGGCAATCAGCGCGCCGGATTACTCTTTTTCTTTGCTGCCAAGCAAATACGTCATCGACGGATACCGTTTGCTGTAGGCATCAATATCCCGAATCCCGGAAATGTGCTGTAAAACGACGCGTTTCCCTTCGCGGCGTTTCGCCGCGGCCAATTCAATCGCCTCGGCAAACCGCTCTTGGCTAAATACAATGCACTCGATGTTCGGCTCCGCTTCTGACTCCCCAAGCGCTTCGATTAGCCGATCGACGCGAATGCCGAATCCAGTCGCCGGAGCTTTGTGGGCAAACTTCTCCAACAGGTCATCATAGCGGCCGCCATTCCCGATCGGAAAACCGACGTGTTCGGCGTACACTTCAAATAAAATGCCCGTGTAATAGCTCATATGGCTGACAAGCGTCAAATCGAATTTCACCGCATCGGCGACTCCGTACATGCCCAGCGCGCGAAGCAGCGCAGCGAGCTCTTCGGCGGCGCGCTTTCCTTCTTCGCAATGGATCACTTCTTTCGCTTCTTCCAACATCATGCCGCAGCCACGCAGCGAAAGAAGCTGAAGCAGGCGTTTTTGGTCAATGGAGGAAAGCGGCAGTGATTGGACGTGTTCGCGATAGCCAACATAATTTTTTTCATATAAGAAGCGTCGCAACACGCTAGCCCGCTCTTCATTTCCTAAAATCTCTAAAAATAAAGCGTTGACATAGCCAATATGGCCGATCGTAACAGTAAAATGCTGCAGTCCGGCGCGTTTAAGCATGGCAATCATTAAGCTAATCACTTCCGCATCGGCCGCGATCGTCCCATCCCCGATGCATTCAACACCGATTTGTTCAAACTCCGCCGGACGCCCTCCCTCGTGCTGCTGGGCGCGGAACACGTTTGCGTTATAGGCAAGGCGGAGCGGATTGCCATCTTTGTAAAGCCGGGAAGCGGCCAGCCTTGCGATCGGCGCCGTCATATCCGGGCGAAGCACCAGCGTATGCCCTTGCTGATCGAGCAGTTTAAACAGCCGATGGTCCGCGATCGCCGAAACCGAACCGACTGTTTCGTAATACTCCAGCGTCGGCGTTTCAATAAACTCATATCCCCACTTTTCGATTTCATCCGCCATCGCCTGGCGGACACGTTTTTTCATTTCATATAAGAACGGCAACGTATCGCGCATGCCTAACGGTTTTTCAAACATAAACAACTTTTTTGACATGTTCACACGTCCTTTATGATAAATGCTTTAGTTTGCTAATATGGTAGAGGAGTGAAGTTACTAGTAGTTTACTCCTCATTTGTCCGTGAGTCAACCATAAACTTTATGCCGACTGATTCAAAATGTTGGAGGAAAATTTTTGAAGGAAATGTTATTTACAGATTTAGTCAAGCGTTTTCCCTCACCAGTACCACGCTAAACCACGCCAAATGATCCCCATCTCCATTCATTTTGCGAAGCATTTCCGCAATAACCGGAACAATTCCCCTTCTTAATTCTTTTAGGCTTGGCGACAGGCGGAGAACGGTATTATCTTTTTGCATAGGCATCTGTTACCCCCTGTTTGTTTTTTGCCATCTTACAAGAAGGGAGTCCTTTTTATGTGATTCGCTTTTCCCCCATCTCCTCCGATGAAGAAGGGAACGGATTTTCCCTAACAAACCTTTTACTCATACGAACAAAATAAAGCCCTACAGTATACACGAATCCCCCATCCGGACTATCATCGGGCTGTTTGTTCACATACGCATAGCCATTCTGCGTAAGAATGTCATTCGCATCCCCCGGATCTGGATCCAAGGAAAGGAACACTCCATGCGTTGGATGGTAGTACTGGGTAATTAGGTAATAGAGACCCGTTTCTTGGTCATATTGGTATCCTGCGTATCGATATGAGTTTTCGTCAGCCAAGTCGCCAGATTAGGAAAGAATGTCCCCCATGCATCATATTGATAACGGGCAACGATGTTTCCTTGTTCATCCGTCAGGGCGATGACATCGCCATGGGCGTTATAGTGATAAAAATACATGGAAGTACTTTTTTATGATGAGAAACTATATAAGTTGCAATTTTGTTTTACATGGCACTGTTCGCTCTTCTTGTCACCGTGCCAGCTTGTCAGGTGATAAAGACGGGACATGGAGATCGGAAATTCTTTATTACAACCTATATACCTAATTTTTTCTTTGTTTTCTATTCATTTTTTCATATAAAAATAAAAAGAGACTGACTC